>NZ_CM000776.2:668027-1269106 GCF_000162575.1 Helicobacter canadensis MIT 98-5491 | reverse complement strand
ACTGTTGCAGGTGGCATTGTTTGTTTTTTTATTCTTAGTCTTGGGCTTTTGAAGGCTTTACTACCATTGCAAATCCCATTAAGCTTGTATTTAGGCAGAAACTATCGTGAAACTTTTGATATAGATATGATAAATTTTATATTCTACTTTGCTATTCCAATTATTGCACTCCTTTTTGATATTCTATTTAGCAGATGGCATTTGTTAAAAACTGATTATTGTATATCTGTTAAGGGAACAATCATTGCAAATATTATATATTATGGCTTCTTTTCTCTTGTTGCTTATTCTTATTGCCACAAATATCTTGTTTGATAGTTTTTTGTCTTTTATCGCCTATATTCATTATTTAAGACTTCCCTAGCGTAGCAGTGGAATTTATTCCACTATAGCTTCTATTTCAATTAGCTTTCCAAGCAATTTTTTTTCTTGCTCCAATAAGTTCTCAGTGAATATTTTTTATAGTATAATTTGTGCGGTGAAGTTAGATTCCTTAGTGAATTGCGACTTCACTAAGGGAAATTTGCTTCTCCGAAAGGAGAAACATCGTATGTATTACTTTGTAATTATAGCATTAATTTGCTTAATTGCAACTCCTGCATTTTAGCAGAAGTTAGCTAAAGGCTAGGACGCACCTAGCCCAAGCTTAGTGATACTTTCCCCTTTTACTAAAAGCAAATCACTTCACTACAGCCTCTATTTCAATTTAAAATAGTGGCTGTAGGTTGATTTGCCATAAAAAGCCTTTGTGTGAAATTGAGCAATATCGTGAAACACCTTATTAACTTTTTCGCAGATATTTTGTATATTCTTGCTCTTTTAGCAATTCTAAAACATTCTCTCCATTTTCTAAAACTTCATCAATTGTTTCTGCGAAAAAATCAAGCTTCTTGTATTTTTCAAACAAAACAGGTTTCACAAACCTACTCATCTCATTAATGAAGCCATTATTGTGTGCTTCTTTATTTTCTTGGAGTTCTTCTAATTTTTGAGCAAGTTTTATAGGAAAATTAGAAGCGTGATAATCGCATATTTTATTATTAATCCATTCAAGATTAATTGAAGTATTTTTGTCTAAAATCCACTTAATGTCCCAAATATCTCTATATTTGATATATTTTCTGCACCCTAAAGCTAAGATTTTATCGGCTAATATTTCTTCCAAGCTTTTAACTCTAATTATCAAATCATCATTATTTTTCAAAGAGTAGTGATTGATGACATTCATCACTTTATTATCATAGCTTGGAACATCACAAATTTCTATATTAATTTTTGCTTTCCTATGAGAAATTGGCAAAAACACTTTTGCAGTCCATTTTTTTACAAAATCTTCATTTTCTTTGGAATATGATAATTCTGCTTCTAAATTATATTTATTTCTTATTGTGCTAACAAAAATCTTTTCAAACTCTTTAAGCAAAGCTTCATCAAAATCAACTTTTTCATCTTTTAATGCAAAATCTAAATCTTCTGAATGTCTATTATTACCATAACAAAGCCTCAAAGAAGTTCCGCCTTGAAATACTATATCATTGGCTATATCTGATTGACTCAAAGATTGCAAAATATCATAATGCAAAATTTCCTTAATCACTGCGTCTTTTGTGTTTCCTAGTTCAAAAGCATAAGAATCTGCGATATTTTCTAAATCACTCATTATCTCTTCTCCATTATTCTTCTAGCAAATCAATACTTCTCCTATGCTTATAGGCATCTTTAATAGCTCTCTCTACACTCGCCTCAAAAATTCCCCTATTTTCATTATAGACAATTCCATTCTTTTCATCAAAAAACTCTTTTTTTGAAGTTTTTACAAATTCAATAATCCCATAAGGAGTATGGAATATTTGGCTTCTAGAAGAAGAAATGAAAGTTAAGCGATTAGGAATTTGCGAAATTAGCCCATTCTCACTCAAAACACTTTCTAAACTAAGATAAAATGTCTCTTTAGCTCTAATTTTAGTTGCGACATATTCCAAAAAATTTGGGGGAATATGGCGACTTCTTTTGTTGAAGTATAGTCCATTGCAAAGCTTGACAAGTAAGCCATTTTTGACTTGTCTGTTTAATCCTACAGAAAAAACGCTCTTACTTTCATTGGGAAAAAATAATCTTAGCTGTTTAGCACTCAAAACAGAGATTCTAAGATTCTTGTCGATTTCATCAAGAACTTTTAATAATTGTATGCTTGTCATAGTAACTAATCATTTTTTTAACAAAAGAATTAATTTTATGAATAAGTGTAGCATAATTTGAATAAGATTTCTATCACTAAAAGCAAATCACTTCACTATAGCTTCTATTTCAATTAGCTTTCCAAGCAATTTTTTTCTTGTTCCAATAAGTTCTTATTAATATTTTTGCGATAGAATTGCACCCATAAAACCTTAAAAACTTCATAGACTTTAGGGCAATCCCTAAGCATTTTAGAGAGTCATAGGCTTAACAAAAGCTAGAAGAATTATATCGCATCTTTTTTATGATTGCAAACCTTTAACCAAAAAAACTCATTATCCACTTTCTAAAAAATCTTTAGATTGCTTAAAATGGCTAAGGAGGCAAAATGAAATTTATTAAAAATAGAAGGAAGCAAGATGAAAGAAAAACTTAGAATGTTCTTTTCAGAACAAGATAGATATGGAGTGTATTTTTTAGAGAAAACTGCTTTGTTTATGATTTTTGTAGGAGGTATTTTTACATTAATTATCACTTCAATTGTTTCTCATTTTGTAGATTTAGGTGAGTTTTCAAGAGATAGGTCTGGAGGTTTTATTTCAATTATGAGATTTACTTTTGCGTGTATTGCTGGTCAATTAATTGTTCTGCTTTTTTATGTTCCTTTTTGCAGAGACAATTTTATTTTAAGGAATTTTTTCTTAATACTTCTCAATATTATATCGATTTTTATTTTGGTGTGTTCTGTTATTCCTGGAGAAAATGCAGAGCCTGAAGAAATAGTGAAACTTGTAAAAGAAATGTTTTCGAAAGAATCTAAGTGAGATTTTTTCTTTCTTTGAAATAGAGATTGGTCAGCTCGTATTTGATGAAATTTTCTATATGCTCTTTTTTGGGTAATAGCTTCAAGTATTCAAAAAGTTCTTGAGCTTCCATAGAGTCCAAAAAATCATCTACACAATTTTTCAATCCTTGTGTTTTTCCAAGATACACAAGGTCTGCGATAGCTCTTGCATAATCTGCGACATAATATTCTTTTTTTAGAATCTCTATATATCTTTTTTTTTGATACCTTTCTCTTTGAGGACAGAATCTTTACTTGAGTAAAATTGCAATGGATTATTTTTGTAATACAACAAATAAGGATGCCAATCAGCTATTTGATTTTTTTCATTAGGAATGTTTAACGCCTCCCAACCCGAGATGTAAAGCACTTCTCTACTCATCACTTGATTCTTATATTGTCTTGATTATATTCTTGCTTATCATATTCTAGTGAAAGTTGCGTAATAAGAGTATTGATTTGCTCTAATATTCTATTAGCGTAATTATCTGTCTTTATTGCTTTGTTTGTAACGAGTTTATGTTTTTCTATTTCTTCTAACAAAAGCAAATCTAGTTCTTCTTCTCCTGCATAGGTTATTTTTTGATGAATTGACAAGAGATTGTCTTTGCTAAAATGTTGTGGGTATTCTTTTAGTAAAAATCCTAAATCATAAAAATCTCTGATTTTATCTCTACCAGAAAAGGCAGTGGTTTTCATATTAATAAGTTCTTTAATGCTATAGACATTGATGCCATTTATTTCTTTATAATTCAAAAGATTATTTTGCAACAACGATTTATTGCGACTACTAACTTCTATTTTTAGAGGGTAAGCACCCAAATGAGAATAAGCACCATAATCCAACATTGCTCTAAAAACAACTGCTGTATCTTTTTTCACAGAAATATTCCACTCTCTGAAATTTTGATGATTTTTGAGGCGTTTAATGAAATTCATATTATTGCTTTTCGCATCAAAGTCTAAATACTCAGAATACCTATCAAGTCCATAGAACAAACTCAATGCTGTTCCGCCTTTCAAAACAAAGTTACCACCAAAAAGTGGTAGTATCTCTTTTAGTAAAGCGATTCTTGCTTTTTGATATGCTTCAAACATTTTTACTCCATTACCTAAATCTTGCTTCTTGTATCATTTTTTCAATTTCTTCTTCTAATTCTTTTTGGGAATCCTCTAGGGACTTTGAAAAATTGTTTATTAATTCCTCAGGTTCTTGTATCTCTAATGTTTTATTTTCTTTTTTCTCTATTTTTTAAATTGTTTCTTTGAATATTCTGTCTGCTTCATCATTATAGAATTTTGCCTCATCGTGAAAAATATTCAAAAAACGATTTTGAATTTCATCTATTTCATTTAGAATATCTTCAATCTCTTTATGCTCTTCCGTTCATTTAAACCTATAAAATCCTATAAATAGATATAAAAATCTAGCAATAAGACTTCTGTTAAATTCCTGTCTCAACCTTGCTGGTTGCAATATTATTTATTGCTAAATCTACTTGCAGAGCCGTCAAGTCCTCAGGCGTAGATTTGGGTAGAACTTGCCCTATCTCTTGTGTAATGTGATTGTAGAGATTTAAACTTGCATTATAATCTCTATCTATTTTCATTCCACAATTCTCACACTCATAGATTCTATCCTTAAGCGTGAGATTCTCTTTTATGCTTCCACATTGTGAGCATTGTTTAGAGCTAGGATAGAATCGATTAACCTCCAAGACTTCTCTTTTATAATAAAGGCTTTTATATTGTAATTGCCTTTTAAACTCATAAAAACTTACATCACTTATTGCCTTAGCTAGTCTATGATTCTTTACCATTGCTTTAATGTTTAAATTCTCAAGCCCAAAGTAAGCATAATGTCTTACTAGACTTGAAGTAAGTTTATGTAAAAAATCACTTCTTATATTGGCAATTTTTGCGTGGAGTTTATTAAGCTTCAAGCTTTGCTTAATATAGTTGTTAGACTTCTTAGTTGCATCACCTTTGGTTTTTGGGTGTTGCTTTTTACTAAGTTGTCTGCTAACTCTTTTAAGCTTTCTTGTAAGCTTATATAATGGCTTAGGTGCTTGTATGCTTAAACCATTAGATAAACTCACAAAGGATTTTAATCCCACATCGATACCTAAGCCTTGCTTAGTCTGTAATGCTTGTTTATGTGTGGCATTAAATTCATTCTCATCGATATTCACACTAAAAGAGGCATAGAATCTATTAGCCTTTTGGCTTATGGTTACTGAATGTATTTTTCCTTTAAATTTTAAATTTTCTCTTAGTTTAATATATCCTAGATTGGGAATGTTAAGATAATAAGCTTTTTCTTTTTGGATAATCTTAACTGTATCACCACCTAAATAAAATGAGTCTTGATTATCTTTTTTCTTTTTAAATCTTGGATAACTTAGCTTTCCTTTCTTTAAATCTCTAAAGAAAGCTTGAAATGCAAGATTTAGATAAATAAAAGGTTGTTGGGTAGCGTATTTACTAATCTCATACACAAAGGGAAACTGCTCTTTTTTGATGGAATTAAATTCTTTTTTTAAATCTAAATGGCTTTTCTTGATTCCTTGTTTATAGTATTCCTGCCATTTAGCTAATCCCCAATTATATGCTAACCTAGAACAACCAAAGGCTTTTTTAAAATAAGTCTTTGCTTTGTTGTTTGGGATTAGCTCTATTTTATGAGAGATTGTCATTAATAACCTCTTGCATAGAATCTAAGAGTTTTTTATTTTTCTTGCTTCTACTGCCATAAAGCCTTGCAGAAAACACTGTGATAATCTCTAAAACATCTTTGGCAAGTTCTTCTTCAAACTTAATATTTTCATCGCCTTTATTGATAATAATCACTTCAACCTCTTTGGCTTCACAGATTGCAAAGACAAGCTCTGCTCCAAATCTAAGCAATCTATCTTTATGGGTTAGAACAAGTCTTTTTACTTGTCCTTCTAAGATAAGGTTTAAAAGCTTGGTTAAGCCTTTTTTATAATAATTCATTCCACTGCCTAAGTCTTGAATCACCTCATAATTAAATCCAGCCTTAGCACAATATAGTTCTAAAACTTGAACTTGTCTTATAAGGTCATCTTTTTGGTCGTGACTACTAACTCTTGGATAAGCAATAGTTTTTAAATTATCAGTGTTAAATTTTATATTTTTATTTATATTTTTAAGAGTTTCTAATTTATATCTACGCTGTCCTCCTTTAGTAATATCATCAGGTTTTAATAAACCTTGTTTATCTCAGTTACGAATTGTTTGGATAGTAACACCGAGTAGTTGTGAAGCTTGCCCTATAGGAATTAACTTATTCATTATAATTTAATCCTACTAGAATAATTATATTCATTATCATAAGAATAGTTTTGAGATTTTATTTTTTCTGAAATTAAATTATTAAACCATTCAACATTTTTTAATATATCTATTTTTTCATTTGTTATTTTTGCAATTAATTCATAATTCTTAGTGTTATCATAAACTAAAATCTCATTACACAATGGTATAACTTTTAAAAGATTTTGCATACTTTCGTAGTATCTTTTATCTATTAAATGCGGTTCTATATCGTGTCCGCCTTTGCTAACTCGTATTTTTACACGCTCTTTTGCTGTTTGCGGACTATCAAGTCCTACAAAGTGTAAATTTATTTTATAATTATTCTCTTTTAATTCATCAAATAGATTTAATATAGATTTTCCGCAAAGCGTAGTTTCTTGATTGAAATTAAGTTTATCGTCCATATGAACTTTACGCATTTTTATAGCTATTCTTGAGGCACGAACTTGAGTTTGTCTATCTCTATGGTCTCCGATGCTTTGAGCTATTTCATCTACATTTACACGATAACCTAAATTTATTCCTTTTTCTTGTGCTAAAAAATATAAAGTGGTCTTTCCTGCACCATTTACACCAGCAAAAATAGTAACTGTAGGCTGATTTACCATAAGCTTTCCTTATATAAATTTTAAGCAATTATAGTAAATTAAATATTTTTGTCAATCTAAAACTAAAAATATTTTATATTTATTTATAGTTTTTTATATGTTTGTAGGAACGGCTAATAAGTCTTTTCGTGTCGCTAGGAATTTGCTCCAAGATTAATCCTACCGCTAAACTTTTGCCTCCACCATAACGCAATGGGCTTTTTGTGTAGCGTTTGTAGGTTAAATTTTTTCCTCTAAGCTTATGAAGAAAGAGCTCTTTTTTTGTGGTTTCATACTCGGTAAATAGACTATTATAATGTTTTAATGTGTGTGTCAAATTTGCCCTTTTGTTTGGTAAATATATTAAATAAAAAGATTTTTCTGTGCATTAAAACTCACGCAAAAATCAACACGCCCTAAAATCTGTGTAGAATTTAGATTTTTTAGAATCTCTTTTGCTTGTTTATCAAGCTTTATACTCCGACTCTGTGGGTTTGGGCTAAAAAAGTCGGTAGCGACTTTGTTTTTTAGTTCCTCTTCGGGTAAATTTATAGGATACATTTGCGACCTTTTTTAGAAAAACTATTTAATATAACTTAAAAAAGCTTAAAATAATGAATGATTTGTAAAGTTTGTGCTAAGGAGTGGTATTGTGTGCTTTTGGGAGTTCTTGATTTTCATTTAAAAGTTTCTGTTTGTGTGCATTGCTCTTTAAAAACAAAATATTTGCTAAATAAAAATCCACTTCCTGTATAAATGATTCCAGCAAATATTTGAGATAAATAGGGATTAAGCAAAAGAATTCTATAGCAAAACATTAGAGTTAATAAATTTAGCAAATACGAAACTCCCATAGCCAAACAAAAGCGCAAAAATGCATAGTTATGTTTGGCTTTAAAAGTGAATTGGCTATTAAGCATAAAACTTATAATAATTCCCATGCAATACCCAATAAAATTAGCCATTTCAGCAAAAACTCCAAAAGCCATTAAAAAAAAGATAATCCCAAATCCTATGATTGTATTAATACTGCCGATAATGCAGTAACGCAAAAATTGCCAATTACAATATTTTTTTATGTTAAAAATCTTGCTTAGCAGCTTCATTTTTCTATATATAAGCTTTTTACATTGTAATACTTAGCAATTACCTGATTTACCCAATTTTGCGGATCATTAGTAATAAGAGAATAATCCAAAAAATATTTTTCTATGATTTTGTTAAATCTAATATCCTTAGGTAGCACCACTTCGCTTTGCATTCCTTCTTTTGACGATGCATTTTCTATATAATTTGATTGTTTCCATACGCTATAGCTCCCAAGACTTGCAAATAAAATTCCAATGATAAATTGTCCAATTATTAATTTTCCAATAAACCTAGGATGGTTTGCATAGAGTTCTCTAAACATAAATACACTCATTGCAATTAATGTTAAATCTTTTCCAAGTTCTGCTCTTGGAGCGATATGTCCATGAAGCTGAAAAAGCGATAAATCCATCAGTAGCCATGCTATAAATAGCCCCAAAAAAATAAAGTATTTATTATCTATTTGTATAAGTTTTATAATGCAAAACAATAAAGCTATATATAATAAAAATGCGCAGATATGTTTTGAAAATGCTAATAGTATCAAGCAAAAGAGTAAAAACAAGAAAATAACAATTGCTTTATTAATATAAGAATATTTGTTGAAGTTCTTAATATAACCCATTTTGACTATAAAAAATGCAACAAAAATTATCAAAAATATCCTAAAAATCATTGAGGTAGCAGGGGAATTAAAGGTTTGATTAATTAGTAATATCATATCTAAAAATGGCAAGTCAAAAAAATCGGAGAGTGGTATAAAGGCATTTGTTTCTGCTAATACTTCCGATCTTTTTCTGCTTCCTGGGGATAGAAATAAAGCTAACCAACCAATGCTGATACTCAAAAAACCTAAATATTGCCAAATGGGTAACTTCCATTTTTTTATTGTAGCAACAAAAAACAATAAAAACAAAAAGGCTATTATTGCAATTCCAATAAACTCGCTAGACATTCCTGCTAAAAATCCAAAAATTAATGCAGACAAAGAGAGAAATATTGAAACTTTTAGAGAAGGGGTTTTTTTTGTGCCGTTATTTTCCCAATAAAGTCTAAAAGGAAGTAGAAAACATAGAATAAAACCCACTCCCCATAAGTAATTTGAAGCTCCAGCGCCCCATAAAAATATAGCACCAAAATGACCAAAAATACATATGAAGCCAAATATAAATGCAAAAGACATAAAATCTTCTTTGCTATATGGCAATTTTCCAAAGCATAATACAAAAAATGCACAAAGATAGATTACGCCAACTCCAGCATTTAGGAAATCAAAAACCCATGAATAATCCGAAAAGTAGATTTTTCCAAAAAAAGTGGTGCTTAGTAGTTCGCCAAATCGTCCATTCCAATCAAAATAGCTTGATAAAAAATTTTTATTATCATCTATTGCACTGAAGTAATGAGCAAAATCATCAGATTGTGGCAAAAATAGTAAATTCCATATAAAAAGAATTAGAAATAATCCTAAAATAAACAAAAACTGATTGTTTTTAGTATTTGCTTCAAGTTTCATTTTTTAACACTCCTAAAATATCATAAATATTGTCAATTTTTCCACCAAGAATATTGGAGAAATTTTTTATTCCATAATCCTTAGTGAAAACAATAGGGCGACCATCATCATTTTCATTATTTATGCTCACAACTTTTATTTCAAATAGCGAGTTAATATAATTGCTTTTTTCAATTAGAGGTATGAAGCGCATTGCACTTTTTAGCATATAAATAAAATTTGATTCTTTTGTGTTTTTTAGTACAGAATAACCATCGTGAAAATGCTTTGTATCTAGCCAAGATGAGTGTGGTGTGTAGCGAACATGGCTTAGTGTGCTTAAACACCCATTTGAATGCTTATAGGCTGGATATGGCATAATTGAAAAAAATTCCCCATCCATAATTGTAAAGCTTAAATTTCTTATTTCTTCTGGAATCTCAATTAAAGCCATTTCTGTAACTTCTGATTTTAAATTTAATAATGGCAAATTGGAATTTTTAAGAATTTTGTTTAAACCTGCATAGGTGCAATTAAAAACATGATCTGCAAAAAAGGATTGTTTTTGTGTTGCGACCTCTATTTCATTATTGCGATGATTCACACTTTTGACTTCCAAATCAAGCAAAATTTCACAATTTAACTTTTTTAATTGATGTGATAAAATTTCTCTTAAAATATTGGCGTTAAAAGCATATTCTCTAACACAAAATATCTCTTCAATCATATCTCTATTGAAAAAATTATAAATATGATTGGGAGCTTTTGAGATGGGAGCATTCATTTTTTGAAAAATTTGATAAAATTGCCTTGCATTTGTTTTGGAACCAATGCGAGAAATCACATAATATTTTTCAAAGTCCTTTTTTATGGCTTCAGAAAAATCTTTGCAAAATCTATCAAAATTTTTTAAACTCCTAGCTGCCGTAACCAAACTTCTTGGATAATGATAACCACCATGAACCCTAGCTTGATTTATTAAACTAGCTCGCCTTAGGATGTCTTCTTCTTTTTCAATTATTAAGACTTTTTTGAATCGTTTTTTAAGCTCTATTCCAAGCATACAGCCATAAAAGCCAGCTCCAATGATAATGCAATCGTATTTCACGAATTACACTCATCTAAAATTTTCATCACATTAGAGCTTAAGCGTATATGCTCCATGTATTTGTTTTTATTGTGCAATATGTCATAAAATTTACGAAGAGAATTGACTAAGTTGTTTTTTTCATCAAAACTGAAAGTCATATCTTTATTATTGATTGTCATTTTCACGGTATCAGCGGACAACATATCAAAGGCTATTGTGCCATTTTCTGCAGTAATATTCATTGTCCTTTCTTTGATTTTAGAGATTAAAGAGCTTTCAAGCTTTATTGTAATTCCTTTGGAATTAAATAAGAAATCGTTGTCATGTGGATTAAGATTATTTTTTTCTATTAATTCCAAGCTGCCAAATAAAAACACAAAAACACTCAAAAAATGCACCCCTAAAACCTCTAAAGCACTTTCTCCATCGTAAAATTTGCCATATTGTTTAATTGTCGCTTTGACACTGGTGATATTATTGAGACTAGATAGATTTTCGCGAATTTTTATTATTGAGGGAGAAGTTAGGTAAATATAATCTGTGTAGATTCGCACTCCGTTTTCTTCAGCTACAGACTGCAAAATGTCAAATTCCTTAGAACTTTTGCAGGTTGGTTTCTCTACAAAAACATGAATTCCTAATTTTAGACATTCAAGAGCGAGTTTAAAATGTGATTGAAGGGGTGTTGCGATAAAAGCTGCTTGTGTAGTTTTTGGGATTTTTAAAGGAGAAAAATCTCTCCCAAAGATCTCCAAAATGCTAAAATTACAATCTTGTTCTATGTATTTTTTTAAGATATTTCCCCAATGTCCATTTCCAATAATAATGCTTTTCATATTGCCCTCTTTATCTTTTTGTATAGTAATTTAAAAATCTCTTTTAGATAAATTTGGGATAAAGATAGGATTTTTACTTTTGAATTTGGATCATCTTGCCATACAACTGGAATTTCAGATATTTTAAGACCCTTTGCTTCTGCTACAATTAACATTTGGGCACAATAAAACCAACTATCATCAATACCACAATTATTGACTAAAAATTCAGCTGTTTTTGTATCATAAAATTTAAATCCACACATTGCATCGCTAAATTTTACACCTAGCAATATTTTTAATATCAAGTTTAATGCTCTTGAAGTTATTTCCCTTTTAATGCTTCTTCCAGACACTTTTGAATTTTTTAATAATCTAGACCCAACGACTATCTTATCGCCCTTTTTTAAAAGAGAATACACTTCTTTTAAATGTTTTAAATCTGTTGCTAAATCAATGTCCATGTAACCAATATAAGGGCATTTTAAATGTTGAGTGTTGTATTTTATGGATTCTCTAAAAGCTAAACCAACACCTTTTCTTTTGAGTTTTAGATAATAAATATTTTTATTTTTAGCAGAAATTTCTTGTGCAATACTTTGGGTTTTATCGGTAGATCCATTATCGGCAATTGTGATGGAATATGGAATATTATTGCTATTTAAAAAGGATATAGTCTCAGCAATCCCTTTTTCTAGGCTGTCTTCCTCATTTAGAACCGGAAAAACAATATTTAACATTAACTATTCCTTATATTTTTTTCTTCAATGTATAGTTGAAAATTGCTTTCTTCTTCAACTAATTCGTGCAGATTGTTATGTTTTGTTCGCATTAAAATGATCCTTAAATATTCTCCAAAAATTGCCAAAACCAAAAATAAACAAAAGTTTATAATTGAAGAATATGCTGAAGTCGATGTCCAACCCCCCATTACATTAATATTAAAAAAATAAGATCCCATTGCATAAATAAAATATAAAAAATTAAAAAAGGAAGCGCAAAGGGATAGAATTGTTGCTAATCTTAAAGTTCTATATGAGTTTTGTATAACAATATCAATTCCAAGACCTACAGAATCGAAGAAATTAACTTTTTCACCGACTCCTATTGGAATAAAATAATATTCATATTTGCTAAAACAAGTATCAAATTGAATTAATCTTAAAAGATAAATATTTGTTTTTTCTTTTAAAAGATAGTGAATTACTTTTCGATTTAAAATATAAAAGTCGCTATAATCCTGCCTAACATCATAATGGTAAAATAATCTAATGAATTGATAAAACATATAAGAAATAATTTTTTGAAATAAATTTTGATTTTTTTTCTTTCTAACGCCAATAACAATATCATATTTATTGGCTATGCCAAGCATTTCTAAAAGATCCTGAAAACTATTTTTCTCTAAATCAAAAAATGCTATACAATCGCCTATGCAATTTCTTAAAAAAATTTGATAGTATAGATTTTTGTCGATGTTATTAGAAGTTTTTAAAATTCTTAAATTGGGTGAATTTTTGATAATGTCATCATTTTCTACTTCTTTTGCAGAAGTGGTAAATTTTGGATTAATTAGCAAGATTTCAAAATATGAAAACTTCGCTTTGAGTACATCTTGAAACTCCTGGAGTTTTTTAAAGTCAATATTGCGATTTAGAATTGCAACAGATATTAATCTTGAATCTAAAACATTCATAATATAAACCTTACTTTAATTCCTAACTAAATAGATATGGCTATTGCAATTAAGTGTTCTCAATTTCTTTTATTTTTGGAACTTATCGAGCACAAATAGCTTTAAATATTTTCAAGAGGATTTTTTTATGATTTATTATATCTAAAATCATAATTTTTTGGAATTCAGGATACCTTTTTGGATTAAACCTTTTTAATTAAAAGATAATAAACGCAACCAAGTAATGCAATAAATCCGCCTACATATCCAATATAGCCTACTTCAAGCTTATCTACGACGATTCCACCAATGAATGCTCCACCACCAATTCCTATATTATAAATCCCAGAAAACATTGACATTGCAATGGAGGTGGCTTTGGGGACTAAGTGAATGATTTTGGATTGAAAAGTTAGGTTAAAAATCGTGATACACAATCCCCAAAAAATACAAATAAACACTATGCTAAAGCCACTATAGGCAAAAATTTGCAATACAAAAAGACTAGCCATAATTCCAAAGAGAGCAAAATAAGTGAATCCTAAAATGTGATTGTCGTGATATTTTGTAAATAAAAAGCTACCTAAAAATCCAATGGCTCCAAAGGCGACTAAAAGGAGTGTGATTTCTGTTTTATCAAAGTGTGCAATTTGGGCTAAAAAAGGCTCGATATAGCTATATCCGGTAAAATGTGCAGTGGTTAAAAGAATCGTCAAAAGATAAACGCTTAATAAATGTGGGGTTCTAAGGATTTGTGGAAGTTCTCGGATAGAAATCCCTCCAGTGCTTGGCATAGTTGGGAAAACTCTCCAAATGACAAGTAAAACTAAAAAAGCAACAATCCCTATAACTAAAAAAGTGGTTCTCCAGCCTAGATATAAGCCTATCACACGCCCCAATGGCAATCCAGCAATAAAGGCAATAGCGGTTCCTGTTACAACAAAACTAAGTGCGAGTGATTGTTTGCCCTCTGGAGCAGCACGCACTGCCATAGGAGTAGCAATCGACCAAAAAAGGGCGTGAGAAAAAGCTACTCCGATTCTTGAAATTACCAAAGTAATGTAATCATTTGCTAAGCTAGATAAAATATGACTTGCAACAAACAAAGTCATCACACAAAGCAAAAGCTTCTTTAACTCAACCTTAGAAAAGAGAAGCATTAAAGGCAAAGAAGTTAAAGCGACTACCCAAGCATACATTGTAATAAGAAAGCCAACTTTGGCTTCACTCATATTAAAATCTTGTGCTATGAGACTTAAAAGTCCAATAGGCACGAATTCTGAAGTGTTTAAAATAAAAGCACCAAGGCTAATAGCTAAAACGCCTAGCCAAATTTTGATTTTATCTTGCATTATTATCCCTTGAAAAGAAAAAAGCGGAATTGTATCAAAAAATAATTTGGAATACTTTAAGAATTGAAAAATTAAAAATAAAAGTATGCTTAGTTTTAAATAAAAAGTTTTGGAAGTTTTAAAGTAAAATACAAAATTTTAATCGTATAATTGCATATTAAATTACTATGATTTAAGGTTAGATTAATGACACAAGAAGAATTAGATGCGTTATTAAATGAAAATGTGTTAGACGCAGTGGAAGATAAAGCTACTAATGAAGAAAAAGAAGCTGAAACTAAAGAAGATAAGACAGAAAGCGAATCAACACAGGGAATAAAAACAGAAGATTTTCGTATTGATTCAGAGGCAAGTTGGCCACCACCACCACCGACAACAGAACATAAAGTCGTGCATCAACTTGATGATGTAACGAGAGATTCGGAGGTTAAAGCCACAGAAACATTTGATAAATTAGAGTTGATTAATAATGCAGGAATGGATATTGAAGAAGGGCTTGCTAAGATTGATAAATTTATAAAATCTCAAGAAGCAATGCTTCAAAAACTACACCAAAAATTCCCAGATTTTCACACTTTTTCGCAACAATTAGAAGAAGTGGCGGAAGTAAAAAGCGTTATGGAAACGCTCTCAAATGCTTCTCAAGATATTAGCAATGCATCTTTGGAAGCAATGGATATTATGCAATATCAAGATATTCATCGTCAAAAAATTGAGCGGGTTATTAATGTTATGCGTGCGCTTTCTCGCTATATGAGTTCGCTTTTTGAAGGAAAAGTAGATGATGCTAAGCGTGTAAGCTCTGCTGTGCATATTCAAGGTGATAATACAGAAAATGTTGTCAATGAAGAAGACATTGAGGCATTGATTGCAAATTTTGGTAAATAGTAACAATGGATAAGAATCTAAAAAAGCCTGAATTGCTGTCTCCTGCAGGCAATCTTAGGAAATTAAAAATTGCTTTGGAATATGGTGCGGATGCTGTTTATGGGGGAGTTAGCCATTTCTCTTTGCGGAATCGAGCAGGTAAAGAATTTGATTATGAGAGTTTTGCTAAGGGCGTAGAATATACGCACAAAAAGGGCAAGAGAATTTATGTTACGATTAATGGATTTCCCTTTAATTCACAAATTAAACTTTTGGAAGCCCATATCCGCAAAATGGCAGAATTAAACCCTGATGCTTTTATCGTTGCAGCACCTGGAGTGGTAAGACTTGCTAAAGAAATCGCTCCGCAAATACCTATTCATCTATCCACACAAGCAAATGTGCTTAATGTGCTAGATGCAAAGGTGTTTTATGAAATGGGAGTAAAGCGAATCGTCGCTGCAAGAGAGCTAAGCTTAAAAGATGCAATTGAAATCAAAAAAGCTTTGCCGGATTTAGAAATTGAGATTTTTGTGCATGGTAGTATGTGTTTTGCTTTTTCTGGTCGTTGTCTTATCTCAGCCCTTCAAAGCGGACGCGTTCCAAATCGTGGAAGTTGTGCCAATGATTGCCGATTTGATTATGAATATTATGTTAGAAATCCTGATAATGGCGTAATGATGAGACTTGTAGAAGAAGAGGGGGTAGGGACGCATATTTTTAATTCCAAAGATTTAAAACTTATGGAGCATATGCCTTTGATTTTAGAAAGTGGTGTGATTGATTCGCTAAAGATTGAGGGAAGAACAAAATCGAGTTATTATGCAGGAATCACAGCTTTAGCTTATAGGGAAGCTATTGATGGATATTTTAATGGAAACTTTGAGTTAGAAAAATATGAAAAAGAGCTAGAAACGCTTAAAAATCGAGGTTTTAGCGATGGATATTTGATTCATCGTCCTTATGAAAAAAACAATATGCAAAATCATCTAACTGCAATTAGCGAGGGGAGTTATCAAGTCAATGCCGAAGTAAGTGAAGATGGCAAATTTGCCCTTTGTCGTCATACTATTAGAGTGGGAGAGGCAAAGGAGATTGTAAGCCCCAATGAAGCAAGTATTTGTGAAGGTAAAAATGAGTTGGGTGAGATTTATACGCAAGATGATAAAAAGTTTATGAGATTCTTTAAGATTGTCTTAGAAAATGGCAAAGAGGTTGATTCTATTCATAGTGGAAATGAAAATAGAATCGCACTTCCATTGCCACTTCCTCCTTTTAGCTTTTTACGCCAAAAACTTTAATTCTTTAAAACGGAGTTGTAAAGCTCAAGTAAATCTTTAAAAAGCAAACAAAGATTTGCTTTTTAATTAATAAATAAGAGTGTCTTGAAGTGTATTTTGTAGGTCAATTTCCTTGCCAAAACTTTTTTGATAAATAATGTAGTTTGCAAGAACTTTTTTGCCATATTTTCTTGTCTCTTCATAAGGAATCATTTCCATACTATACCAAGGATCAAGTGGATTATCCTTTCTGAAGAGTTGCTTGGTTTGTAAGAGTCTGCGTGTAAATCCTGGACCGCCATTGTAAGCATAAGAGACAAACAAAGGATGTTTAAATTCCTTGAGTAAAGGGCGAGTAAAATATTCTGCATAGGGAATATTAATCGCAGGATCAAACATATCTTGGTAAGTGATTTTTTCTGATTCGCCCATTTGTTTGGCAATAGCTGTTACATTAAAGGGCATTAGCTGCATTACTCCAAGGGCATAGGAAGTGGAAATTGCAGTAGGGATAAAAAGACTTTCTTGTCTTCCTAACGCATAAAGAAGTGCTTGTGTGTCATTATTGAAGCGATTCATAATTGTTGGAAAAGGCTTGAGAAAATATTCTTTATTGGGTTCTTTGTTGAGCCAAAAGAAATGGGGTTTGGTATTAAGATGATTGACTTTTTGTAAGAGTGCTTCTTTGTTTTTTGGAGTTTGATTCTTATAAGAATCGCGGATTTTTTCCCATTCAAAAGGATCTTTAATATCCCATTTTGCAAAAGTATCAGCAGTTTGAATATCATAGAGAATTTCAAATTGCGGCTTGTTGTTTGTGAATTCCAAACTTGCTAAGGTGTAGAGATCCATTGATTTAGATTGAGAGAGCTTTTGAAGGTAAGTAGAATCCTTGGAAGCAAGGTAAGCCCAAAAAAGCCCACGATTTTTTTCAAATGAATATTTTGCAATTTCTGAAGAATGAATAAAAAAGTCTAAAGAATCAGAAGTATTCTTATTTTTAATAGCATTTAACCCTAAATAAAAGGCACTTTCATCATCTAAAAAAGAAAGTATTTCTTGAGGGGATACTTGCAATAAAGAATGACTAAAAACTTGCATATCTGTATTAAGAATAGCCTGTCGTAAAACTTTCATAAAAGGTGGATGTTTTTGGGAAATATAATTTAGTAAAGTTTGTTTGGGAAGTGGAGCATTAAGGAATTGTTTTCTGTAATTGCTAGAAACTCCAAAATAAAAGTCGCTAAAGATTTTAGCATCGGTTTTGATAAGCTCATTAAAAGGTTTTTTTGAGGCAAGAATCTTTAGTTGAGTAGCAAGAATTAAGTCTGTATTTTGGAGTTTTTTGGAGAGTTGGATTAAGGTTTTTGGTTCTAGCGTTTCAGCTTTTTTAAGTGTTAATCCATAAGCAATACATTGCGAATCTTGTTTGATTAATTTTTGAAGTTTCATTTGTTGGCAAATGGTTCTTTTTGAGAGAGTTTTATTGTTGCCTTTTTTGTAATAAAGCCCAAAGAGTTTAGCATTTTTTCTTAAAGCAAGATTATAGGCTTCTGTGGCTTCTTTGGGGTTAATATCTTGTTGTAAAAAAAGCCAAATATAAAAATCGCGTGAGATTCCTTTGGGTTGATCTTTTAGGTAATCTAAAGTAAGATTTTGGGAGTTGGCAGAAGCACAAAGTAAAAGAGAAAATAACAAAAAAAGCACTTTCATGGCATTTCCTTAGAGAGTGTTTGCAAAGCTATAGAGTAACTTTACAAAAAAGAGATTAATAAATTGCAAAGCAAGAATTACAATAATGGGAGTAATATCGATTCCGCCAATGATAGTTGGGATAAAGCGACGAATTTTTGCATACACTGGTTCTGTGAGTTTGTAGAGAATTTGCACAATAGGATTGTAAGGATCTGGACGCACCCAAGAGATAAGCGCAGCGATAATTACAATCCAAATATAAATATTAATTGCCATACTTAGAATTTGTGCAACCGCTTGAATAAAAGTGCTTAAAACCATTTTAACTCCTAATGATATCTTGCAAATAAAGTCTTAAAATAGGGAATAAATCGCTAAGTTCTGGTCCGTGTTCATAGCCTGTAAGTAAGAATCTTAAAGGCTTAAAGAATTTTTTGCCCTTGAGATTAGAATGATTCATAGCTTGACTTTTGAAATTTTCATAATCTTCTTTGGTAAAATCTTGTGTTTTTAGCATTGTTTGTAGAGTATTTTGCAAAGTTTTAATCTCTTCTTGAAATTCCATCGTTGATTCTAAAAGCAAAGATTTTTTCATAAAGATTCTATCAACTTTCTCACGCAACTCATTAAGGGTGCTTGATTCTTGTAAATAAAGCTTTGCTAAAGCACCAATACTAGAATCTTTATAGCCCAAAAGCACTGCTAAATCTTGCTCACTAAGGAGCTTAAAGTGTTCGCGATTTAAAAAGCGAAGTTTATTAATATCAAATTTTGCAGGAGCTTTGGCGATATTTTGAATATCAAACCATTTTATCGAATCTTTAAGGGTGAAAATTTCGCAAGGCGTTTTATTACCAATTAAAATTAAATAATTAGCAATAGCTTGGGGTAAATAGCCCTCATTAAGTAGCCATTGCACACTTGAAGCATTATCGCGTTTGCTCATTTTCTTGCCTTCTTCATTGAGTAAAATAGGCAAATGCGCAAACTCGATATTTTTTTGATAATTTAATGCTTGGTGAATGAGCATTTGTTTAGGAGTGTTGCTTACATGATCTTCTCCACGCACGATAAAGTCAATATCATAAAGCATATCATCTACTGCACAGGCGAAATTATAAGTTGGAATCCCATTCTCTTTAAGAATGACAAAGCTGTCTAATTCATTGGGTGAAAATTCTATTTTTCCTTTGATTTTATCAGTAAATTCCATTGCTACTTTGGAGCCTCTTAAGCGAATAACTGGGTGCGGATTAGAATCTTTTTGAAGTGTTGCCCAAGAATCATCATATCGAAAAGCTTCGTGTTTTGCTTTTGATTCTTCTCGTTTTTGATCTAAAAATTCTTTAGTGCAATAGCAGTAAAATGCCTTATCTTGTGAGATGAGATAATCTGCAAGTTGGCGATGGCGTGGGAAATTATCACTTTGATAAATAAGCATATCCCATTTAATTCCAAAAAGGGTGAGCAAAAACATAATGTCTTTGTCTTTTCCTTCAATATTTCTTGCAGTGTCGGTATCTTCAATCCGTAAAAGAAATTTTTCATTGCGTTGCATACAAAGAATATAATTAAAAATAGCAGCACGCAGATTTCCTATGTGCATATCACCTGTTGGGCTTGGTGCAAATCTAAGCATAAAAACCTCTAATATTATAGATATAATTTTGTGATTTTATCATATGGAATCTTGAAATACTCTATATAATGTTATAATTTTAAAAATAAAAGGGGTTAAAGCAATGTTTTTTAGTAAATATTCTGCAAGTGGAAATGATTTTATATTAATGCATACTTTTAGATATAAAGAGAATTCTTATAGTGAATTAGCTAAGAAAATCTGTCATCGTCAAGAGGGAATCGGAGCTGATGGATTGATTATTTTAAAGCCGCATTTGGAATATGATTTTGAATGGGAATTTTATAATGCCGATGGTAGTGTGGCTGAAATGTGTGGAAATGGGAGTAGGGCAGCTGCAATGTATGCAAGAGATTTGGGGTTAGCAGGAGAGAGACAAAAATTTTTAAGCAAGGCAGGAGTGATAGGGGTTAGTATAGAGGGAAATTGGGCGGAGAGTGCTTTAAGCAAGGCGGATATTTTACAAAAAGAGATTAGTGAATTTGGTGTAAAATGGTGGTTGCTTAATACAGGAGTGCCGCATTTAGTGTGTGAAAATGCAAATCTTGCATTTTTAAATAAAGAGGATTTAAGATTTTTGCGACATAAATATAATGCCAATATCAATATTGCTTCATTGCAAGACAATAGAGTTTTGGCAAGAACTTTTGAGCGTGGGGTAGAAGATGAAACTCTTGCTTGTGGGACAGGAATGGCAGCAATGTTTTATTATTTGTTCTTATTGGGTAAAGTTTCTAATCCTTGCCTTTTTAATCCAGCAAGTGGAGAAGATTTATATTTAAGAGAAGACAAAGGGACATTGTATTTAAAAGGAGAGGTAAGAAAGATTTGCGATTTTGTAAAAGATTAAGCACTATTCAATGCCATTTTGAATAGGCACAAAAATGCAAGAATCAAGTTCTTCTGAAGTGATAGAATGATTATGTTTATAAAAGCGTGTGATAATTTGGAGATTACCTTTTTGGATGGGTGCTACAAGAATCCCACCTATTTGGAGTTGTTCAAAAATTTCTTGAGGGATTGTTGTGGCTACTGCTGAAAAGAGTATTCTATCATAGGGCGCATACGCACTCCAACCTTTTTGCCCATCATCAAGCTTTGTGTTAATATTGCTAAGATTGCAAGTTTTGATTCTTAAGCGTGCTTCATTGAGAAGCTTTTCAATTCTTTCAATACTAAAAACTCTACGCACAAGACAGCTAAGAATAGCTGCTTGATAACCGCTTCCGCAGCCTATTTCTAAGACATTATCTGCACCCTCACATTGAAGATATTCTGTCATTTTTGCCACAGTAAGTGGAGAACTAATCCATTGACTAGCGCCCATAGGAAGTGCATCAAGGGAATAGGCTAAATGCCTAAAGCCCTCAGGCACAAAAATTTCTCGGTTGATTTTTAAAAGGGCATTTTGGACATTTTGGCTTAAAGGAAATTGTCGTGTAATTTCACGAACCATTTGTGCAGTTTTGATAGATTGCATCAAAGTCCTATGTCAATAAATTTTCGCACTTTTGCAACATCATTGAAATTTGCTTTTAGGTTTATAATCTCTTGTGAATCATCTTGGGTTGCATAGCCAAAAGGAGTAATGATTGCACTGCCTCCCCCCATAGAATCATTGGCACTATTACTTGCCATAACAAAACTTTGAGTAGTGATTGCAAGGGCTTTGGTCAGAGTTTGGAAGTGATCTTTTCGCTCTTTTGCCCATTGTGCTGGGACAAAAATAAGATCACAGCCTTTGAGTTTTTGCCAAAGCTCAATGAATCTTAATTCAAAGCAATTAATAGCACCGCATTTGATTCCATCAATCATAAAAGGAGAAATCTCTTCAATGTTTCCTGCTTGAAAATGCAAATGTTCATTGCCTAATGGAAAAAGTTTATGTTTGCTTTGCTTGTGTAGAAGTTCGCCCTTATGAAAAACTTTAAGATTATTATAAAAACCATTTTTATATTTTTCTATCATTGTGGTTATAATTGTTTTTTCGCTTGAAAGCTTGAGTAGAGTTTCGGTTGCTTCTTTGGCAAATTCACTCGCTTCTTCCATTCTTTGGTAGCAAAAATTGGTTAAAGCAACTTCAGGAGCAAGAATAACAGAATCGCTCTCACATTCTAAAATAAGATTTTTAAAGTGTGCAAGATTTTCTTCAAAATTTTGTTTGGTTTTAAATTGTAAAGTATAGAGTTGTTTAGAAATCATCAAAGTTAATACTCCCTTTTGCGTAATTTGTTACATTTCCCTCAAAGAAATTGGTTTTTTGCTCATTAAAAGAGCTAAAAGAATCAACCCATTTGATAGGGTGTTTGGCATTATAAAGTGTAGGTAGCCCAATGCGTCTTAATCGCTCATCGGCTAGATATTTAATGTATTCTTGAATAATTTCACTAGTTAATCCAAGAATCTGTCCTTGTGTGATATATTCTCCCCACGCAGTTTCTACCTTAACAGCTTCTCTAAACATTTCAATAACTTCTTCTTCTAAATCTTTAGTAAAAAGTTCTGGAGATTCTTTTTTAACAGAGTTAATCATATTTTGAAATAAAATCAAATGAGTTACTTCATCGCGTTGGATAAAGCGAATCATTTGAGCGCTTCCGAGCATTTTTCCACTTCTTGCTAAAGTGTAAAAAAAGGCAAAACCGCTATAAAAGTAGATCCCTTCTAAAATTTGATTGGCAAACATTGCTTTGATGATATTGCGTTCTATTGGATTTGTTGCAAGCTGCTCATAAACTTCTGCAATATAATCATTCTTAGCCTTTAGCTGCATATCACTCCGCCACATATCATAAATTTCATCGGTATTAGCCGAGATTGATTCTACCATTACTGCATAGCTTTGTGAATGAAGTGCTTCTTCAAAGGCTTGACGCACCAAGATAAGATTAATTTCTGGGCTTGTGATATAGGGATTGACATTATCAATTAGATTATTGGTTTGTAAAGAATCCATAAAAATAAGTTGCGCTAAAGCTCTATCATAGCCAATTTTTTCTTCAGGAGTAAGCCCATCTGCGTAATCGCGTTTATCTTGTGTCATATTTACTTCTTCTGGAAACCAAGAGTTCGCAAGCATTACTTTCCAAAGGTTATAAGCCCATTGGTATTTGATTTTATTAAGTTCAAAGATGCTTGTTGGGTTGCCGCCAAAAATTCTCCGCTCATTAACGCTTTCGTTAGAACTAGGATTGTAAATTTTTTTGCGATGCAACATAGGTTTTCCTTGAAGTCATTTAGTTTTAAATGTTTTATTTTTGTAATTATAATAAGTTTTTTATTTAAAATAGCTTGATTTTAAATGTAACTAAAAAAGGAATTCGTTAGAATCTTAATAAAATTAACTTTAAAGCCATATTTTCTTAGAGATAAATATTTAATACACCTAGGATTTAAGGGATAAAATGACAGAAGTTGTGAAATTAAATATTAGCGGAATGCATTGTAGTGCTTGTTCTGCAACGATTGAAAATAACTTAAAAAAAGTATCAGGCATTACAAATATTAAGATTAATGCAATTAGCGGTAGGGCAAAAATCGCTTTTGATTCCACAAAAGTGAGTGAGCAAGAAATTGTTGAATTAATTACTTCTTATGGATTTCCTGCTTCAAAGGATAATGCTAAGGAATTAGAAATTTTATATATTCATAGTCTAAAAAAGCGTTTGTGGATTGGAATCCCTTTGTTTTTATTGATTTTTATATTACATATGAGTGGATTTCATAACGCTTGGAATTCCACTATTCAGCTCATTTTGGCAACGATAGTGCAGGTGTATTGTGGTTATCCTTTCTATGTAGGTGCTAAAAGTTTTTTTAAGACTAAAAGTGCAGATATGAATGTGTTGATTGCACTTGGAACGAGTGTGGCGTATTTGTATTCATTATATTTATTTGTTATTGGTGAGAGTAATGGGTATTATTTTGAAGGTTCTAGTGCGGTGATTTGCTTTGTTTTACTGGGGGAATTTTTGAAAAGTAAAGCCAAAAAAAAGGCAGGTGATGAGCTTGAATCTTTGGTTAAGATTCTGCCAAGTCAAGCTAGAATCTTAAAAAATGGAAAAGCAGAGTGGATTGCTATTAATCAAATTAAAAAAGGTGATGAATGTCTTGTGGTAAGTGGAGAGAAGATTCCGCTAGATGGAATTGTAATAAAGGGGAACGCAGAAGTTAGTAGCGCGCATATCAATGGCGAAGAAATGCCTAGAGTGCTAGAAGTAGGCAGTGAAGTTATTGGAGGAAGTTTGGTATTAAATGGCGAAATCACCATTCAATCTAGTAAAGATTCTAATGAGTTTTTTGTCTATGAAATGCTAGATCTTTTGGAGCTTTCACAAACTCAAAAACCGCCTATTGGCAAAATGGCAGATAAGATTGCTTCTATTTTTGTGCCAAGTATTGTGATTTTAAGTCTTGTAGCCTTTGTGTTTTGGTGGATGATGGGTATGGGATTTGCCTTTAGTTTATCCATTGCAGCAGCTATTTTGGTAGTCTCTTGTCCTTGTGCTTTGGGGCTTGCTGTGCCATTAGCGATTGTGTGTGCGAGTATGCGTGCAAAAAAAAGTGAGATTTTAATTAAGTCTCCAGAGATTTATGAGAGAGCAAGGCAGATTAAAACGATTGTATTTGATAAAACAGGAACGCTTACAAAGGGTGAAATTACGCTAAAGAATGTTGAGCTAGTTGAAAAAAATGCGGAGTTTAATTTAAACTTTCTTGCGAGTTTGGTTTATGCGATGCAAGAGAACAATCCTCATCCTATTGCAAAGGCATTTTTGGAGTATTTTAAAGCAGATAAACAGGCAATTAAATTGCAAGAAAAAGAATATCTTATTGCTAAGGGAGTGAGGGCAAAATATCAGAAAAAAGAATATTTTTTGGGATCATTAGGGTGGATTGAAGAGATTTTAGGTAGGATAGAAAAGATAAAAAGCAGGGAAAATGTGATTGCCCTATGTGATAATGAAAAGCTTTTGGCTTTGTTTTATTTGCAAGATTCAATTAAAAATGGCGCAAAAGAAGTGGTAGAATCTCTTAAGATTAAAGGAATACAATCTGTTATTTTAAGTGGAGATAATATAGAGAGCGTGGAGAGAGTGGCTAAGAGCGTGGGGATTTCAAGATTTTATGCAGGGGTAAATCCCACACAAAAAGCCGAAGTGGTGGCAAAACTTGCACAAGAGGGTGGAGTGTGCTTTGTGGGAGATGGAATTAATGATGCTTTAGCGCTTAAACAAGCTAATTTTGGTATTTCTTTTGTTAATGCTACAGAGTTAGCTCAAGAAATAGGAGATGTCTTGCTTTTAAAGGATGATTTAAAGGGGATTATTAAGGTGTTTGAAATTTCCTTTGCAACTTTAAGCAACATCAAGCAGAATCTATTTTTTGCATACATATATAATATAGTTTTGATTCCTATTGCTGCTGGAGTCTTGTATCCTGCATTTGGAATTATTTTGCAACCAGCATTTGCAGGAATGGCAATGGCGCTTAGTTCAGTGAGTGTAGTGAGCAATGCGTTGCGTATCACAAAGCTAAAGTTAAAGGGAGAATAAATGCTCCAAAGGATTCTTGGAATTTTTCTCTTTTTTGGAATTACTTTGTATGGATTAGAATATTTTGTATTAGAAGAAGAATATTCTTTTAGTGAGAATAAAATCTATGCTAAAACATTATTTCCGCAATTAGATCACAATTTTTTGCTTTTAGAGATTCCTACAAATTCTAGTAATTTTCAAATCAAAAGCTCACAACTTATTGCTTTATTTGAAAAAGAAGGCATACAAATGGGTGCAAAATCTTCAGTTGTTACCTTTAAAAAAGGCATTAAAGGTGATATTGAAGGCATTAAGAATTATATTGCAGGTTTATTTTTGCAAGAATACAAAAAAAATAATATTAAGATTCGATCGATTGAATTAGAACAAATTACACCAACAGATTTTAACTCTAATGCAATAAGAGAGATTGATTTTCATTCTAAGCTTTTAAAACGCAAGGAAGGTACTTTTGATGTGGTAATAGAAGAAAATGGGCGTAATAAAAAAGTGTTTTTTAAATACAATCTTGATGCCACTTTAGAGGGAATGGTAACAATAGATGAAATCAGCGGAGGGCAGACAATTACCTATCAAAATATTCGTGTAGTTGAGATTCCTTTTGATAAAATTGGTAGTGAATTAATGAGAAGTGATGAGATTGGCAAAGTAGCAGTGCGTTCTTATACCCCAAAAGAAGTCTTGGTAACACACGATCGATTAGTAGCTAAACGAGTTGTCAAAAAGGGTGATAAAATTGTGGTGAGTGTGCAAGAAGAAGGAGTGGTGCTAGAGTTTGTGCTAGAAGCACTTAAAAATGGAGCCATTGGCGATGTGATAAGAGCTAAAGCACTTGAGGGTAAAAAGACTTATCAAGTTAAAGTCATTGATGAAGGAAGAGGAATTTTGCAATGAAGCGAATTATTATTGGGATAAGTGGAGCAAGTGGAGCAGGGCTTGGATTGCGATTCTTAAAAGCTTTACCTAAGGAGTTAGAAAAATATTGCGTAATTTCAAATGGAGCTAAGCAGGTTTTGTTTTCAGAAGAAGGGCAAAATGAATACTTAGAATTTGAAGCAATACAAGCTAAAGATAATAAGATTTTTATGTTAGAAGATAGCGATATGGGAGCTTGCATTGCTAGTGGTTCTTTTGTTTGTGAGGCGATGGCAGTGATTCCCTGCTCTCAAAATACTTTGGCAAAAATTGCTTGTGGGATTAGTGATACCTTGATTACTCGTGCTGCAAGTGTTATGATAAAAGAACAAAGAAAGCTTTTGCTTTCTCCACGAGAAATGCCCCTAAGTCCGATTGTTTTAGAAAATATGCTAAAACTCTCAAGACTTGGAGTGATTATAGCACCGCCTATAATGGGCTATTATGCTGGAGATAATCTTAAAAGTATTGAAGAGATGTTGATAGGTAAATGGTGTGATAGTCTAGGAATTTTCTATAAATATAATCGCTGGGGAGAAAAATAATGATTGTTTTAGAAAATATGCTAAAACTCTCAAGACTTGGAGTGATTATAGCACCGCCTATAATGGGCTATTATGCTGGAGATAATCTTAAAAGTATTGAAGAGATGTTGATAGGTAAATGGTGTGATAGTCTAGGAATTTTCTATAAATATAATCGCTGGGGAGAAAAATAATAAAATCTCCCCCTTTAATCTCCCCTTAAGCTTAAGCTGCTATAATTCCACTTCCTTTTTTGCATAAAAAAAGTGTTCTTTTGGCTTTATATACATAAACATTGATTTAAAGTTAAAATGATCTTTGACAACTAAGCAGGAATATAAAAAAGACAACCTAGAAATTATTTCTATTCTTTTTATATTTCTAAAATCATACAACATAAACTCATTTATGACTTTGTAGTTTTATAACCACAAATCTATAAAACAGAGATTTTGAGATTTTAGGACAAACAATCCAATTTATTTTTATGGAGAGTTTAAGTCTTTTTATTAAGATTTTTAACTCCCCATTTTCTATGGAGAGTTTGATCCTGGCTCAGAGTGAACGCTGGCGGCGTGCCTAATACATGCAAGTCGAACGATGAAGCTTCTAGCTTGCTAGAAGTGGATTAGTGGCGCACGGGTGAGTAATGCATAGGTTATGTGCCCTTTAGTCTGGGATAGCCACTGGAAACGGTGATTAATACTAGATACTCCCTACGGGGGAAAGTTTTTCGCTAAAGGATCAGCCTATGTCCTATCAGCTTGTTGGTGAGGTAATGGCTCACCAAGGCTATGACGGGTATCCGGCCTGAGAGGGTGATCGGACACACTGGAACTGAGACACGGTCCAGACTCCTACGGGAGGCAGCAGTAGGGAATATTGCTCAATGGGGGAAACCCTGAAGCAGCAACGCCGCGTGGAGGATGAAGGTTTTCGGATTGTAAACTCCTTTTGTTAGAGAAGATTATGACGGTATCTAACGAATAAGCACCGGCTAACTCCGTGCCAGCAGCCGCGGTAATACGGAGGGTGCAAGCGTTACTCGGAATCACTGGGCGTAAAGAGCGCGTAGGCGGGGTAGCAAGTCAGATGTGAAATCCTATGGCTTAACCATAGAACTGCATTTGAAACTGTTACTCTAGAGTATGGGAGAGGTAGGTGGAATTCTTGGTGTAGGGGTAAAATCCGTAGAGATCAAGAGGAATACTCATTGCGAAGGCGACCTGCTGGAACATTACTGACGCTGATGCGCGAAAGCGTGGGGAGCAAACAGGATTAGATACCCTGGTAGTCCACGCCCTAAACGATGAATGCTAGTTGTTGTGAGGCTTGTCCTTGCAGTAATGCAGCTAACGCATTAAGCATTCCGCCTGGGGAGTACGGTCGCAAGATTAAAACTCAAAGGAATAGACGGGGACCCGCACAAGCGGTGGAGCATGTGGTTTAATTCGAAGATACGCGAAGAACCTTACCTAGGCTTGACATTGATAGAATCTACTAGAGATAGTGGAGTGCCCTTTTAGGGAGCTTGAAAACAGGTGCTGCACGGCTGTCGTCAGCTCGTGTCGTGAGATGTTGGGTTAAGTCCCGCAACGAGCGCAACCCTCGTCCTTAGTTGCTAGCAGTTTGGCTGAGCACTCTAAGGAGACTGCCTTCGTAAGGAGGAGGAAGGTGAGGATGACGTCAAGTCATCATGGCCCTTACGCCTAGGGCTACACACGTGCTACAATGGGGTGCACAAAGAGAAGCAATACTGCGAAGTGGAGCCAATCTCTAAAACATCTCTCAGTTCGGATTGTAGTCTGCAACTCGACTACATGAAGCTGGAATCGCTAGTAATCGTGAATCAGCCATGTCACGGTGAATACGTTCCCGGGTCTTGTACTCACCGCCCGTCACACCATGGGAGTTGTATTCGCCTTAAGTCGGAATACTAAACTAGTTACCGCCCACGGCGGATGCAGCGACTGGGGTGAAGTCGTAACAAGGTAACCGTAGGTGAACCTGCGGTTGGATCACCTCCTTTCAAGAGACATCACTAAATATTCATTTATTTAGTTGAATAAGGAAGTCTTTTTTCCTGCTTAGTTTTCAGAGATCATCCAAGCTTTAGAGTAGGGGCTTATAGCTCAGGTGGTTAGAGCGCACCCCTGATAAGGGTGAGGTCGGAGGTTCAAGTCCTCCTAAGCCCACCATTGGGGAATTAGCTCAGCTGGGAGAGCGCCTGCTTTGCACGCAGGAGGTCAGCGGTTCGATCCCGCTATTCTCCACCATTAAAAGGTTTAATGTGAGTTTTTTTAATCTTAAGATTCACATTAGACTTTTTAAGTCTAAAAGTTATTTAAAAACTCATTGTTAAAGCCTATATAAGTAAATAACTACAATCACGCAAACAAATAACTAAAGATTTGCCTAAAGATTGTTAATCTTAGAGATTTACATTCTTTAAGGCAGTGGCGTTAGAATAAAGTCAGTTAAGCTTGTGAAGGGCAAATGGTGGATGCCTTGGGTAGTAGAGGCGATGAAGGACGTACTAGACTGCGATAAGCTAGGGGGAGTTGTCAAGAAACTTTGATCCCTAGATTTCCGAATGGGGCAACCCAATATGTAGCAATACATATTACCTTAAATGGAGCGAACCTAGTGAAGTGAAACATCTCAGTAACTAGAGGAAAAGAAATCAAACGAGATTCTCTTAGTAGCGGCGAGCGAAAGGGGAATAGGGCAAACCGAATGCTTGCATTCGGGGTTGAGGACTGCAATATCCACTAAAATACTCTAATAGAACATTCTGGAAAGGATAGCCATAGAGGGTGATAGTCCCGTATATGAAAGAGTATTTTTAGGTAGCAGGATCCAGAGTAGGTCAGGACACGTGAAATCCGGGCTGAAGCTGGGGGGACCACCCTCCAACCCTAAATACTACTACTACACCGATAGCGAACCAGTACCGTGAGGGAAAGGTGAAAAGAACCGCAGTGAGCGGAGTGAAATAGAACCTGAAACCATTTGCCTACAATCATTCAGAGCCCTATGATTTATCAGGGTGATGGACTGCCTTTTGCATAATGATCCTGCGAGTTGTGGTATCTGGCAAGGTTAAACTAATGTGAAGCCGTAGCGAAAGCGAGTCTGAAAGGGCGCTTAAGTCAGATGCTGCAGACCCGAAGCTGAGTGATCTATCCATGGCCAAGTTGAAAGTGGGGTAACACCCACCGGAGGACTGAACTCGTACCCATTGAAACGGGTTGGGATGAGCTGTGGATAGGGGTGAAAGGCCAATCAAACTCAGTGATAGCTGGTTCTCTTCGAAATATATTTAGGTATAGCCTCAAGTGATAGTAATAGGGGGTAGAGCTCTGATTGGGCTAGGGCTGCTCACCGCGGTACCAACCCCTGTCAAACTACGAATACCTATTACCGTATCTTGGGAGTCAGGCGGTGGGTGATAAAATCAATCGTCTAAAGGGGAACAACCCAGACTACCAACTAAGGTCCCAAAGTTCTATTCTAAGTGGAAAAAGATGTGAAGTTACTTAGACAACCAGGAGGTTGGCTTAGAAGCAGCCATCCTTTAAAGATAGCGTAACAGCTCACTGGTCTAGTGATTTTGCGCTGAAAATATAACGGGGCTAAGATAGACACCGAAGTTGTAGATTGTGCTGATGCACAGTGGTAGAAGAGCGTTCACATCAGCGTTGAAGCCATACCGGTAAGGAGTGGTGGAGCGGTGTGAAGTGAGCATGCAGGAATGAGTAGCGATAAAAGTGGTGAGAATCCACTTCGCCGTAAATCTAAGGTTTCCTACGCTATGCTCGTCATCGTAGGGTTAGTCGGGTCCTAAGACAAGTCCGAAAGGGGTAGTCGATGGAAAATTGGTTAATATTCCAATACCAACATTAGTGTGCGATGGAGGGACGCATAGGGTCAAGACAAGCTAGCCGATAGAAATGCTAGCCGAAGGGTGCAAGTTAGGAGATTGGCAAATCCGCTCCCGTATCCCAAACCCAACAGGCTTTCTGAAGTCTTCGGATGGATGAGAGAATTGTTAAGATCGTCGTGCCAAGAAAAGCTTCTAAGTTTAGCTAATGTTGCCCGTACCGCAAACCGACACAGGTAGATGAGATGAGTATTCTAAGGCGCGTGAAAGAACTCTCTTTAAGGAACTCTGCAAACTAACACCGTAAGTTCGCGATAAGGTGTGCCTAAGCAATTAGGTCTCAGCAAAGAGTCCCTCCCGACTGTTTACCAAAAACACAGCACTTTGCCAACTCGTAAGAGGAAGTATAAGGTGTGACGCCTGCCCGGTGCTCGAAGGTTAAGAGGATTAGTCAGCCGCAAGGCGAAGCTTTGAATTGAAGCCCGAGTAAACGGCGGCCGTAACTATAACGGTCCTAAGGTAGCGAAATTCCTTGTCGGTTAAATACCGACCTGCATGAATGGCGTAACGAGATGGGAGCTGTCTCAAAGAGTGATTCAGTGAAATTGTAGTGGAGGTGAAAATTCCTCCTACCCGCGGCAAGACGGAAAGACCCCGTGGACCTTTACTACAGCTTGGCACTGCCGATGGGAGCATTATGCGCAGCATAGGTGGGAGGCTATGAAATCTTTACTCTGGTAGAGATGGAGCCATCGTTGAGATACCACCCTTAATGTTTCTGTCTGCTAACTAGCTAGAGTTATCCTCTAGTAGGACAATGCCTGGTGGGTAGTTTGACTGGGGCGGTCGCCTCCTAAAAAGTAACGGAGGCTTGCAAAGGTTGGCTCAAAATGGTTGGAAATCATTTGTAGAGTGTAATGGCATAAGCCAGCCTGACTGTAAGACAAACAAGTCAAGCAGAGACGAAAGTCGGTCATAGTGATCCGGTGATTCTGTGTGGAAGGGTCATCGCTCAAAGGATAAAAGGTACCCCGGGGATAACAGGCTGATCTCCCCCAAGAGCTCACATCGACGGGGAGGTTTGGCACCTCGATGTCGGCTCATCGCATCCTGGGGCTGGAGCAGGTCCCAAGGGTATGGCTGTTCGCCATTTAAAGCGGTACGCGAGCTGGGTTCAGAACGTCGTGAGACAGTTCGGTCCCTATCTGCCGTGGGCGTAGGATTGTTGAGGAGATCTGTCCCTAGTACGAGAGGACCGGGATGGACATACCACTGGTGTAGCTGTTGTCCTGCTATGGGCATCGCAGCGTAGCTACGTATGGATGTGATAAACGCTGAAAGCATCTAAGCGTGAAGCCAACTCCAAGATGAACAATCCCTGAAGGTCGCAGGAAGACTACCTGCTTGATAGGGTAGGGGTGTAAGCATAGTAATATGTTTAGCTGACTACTACTAATAGACCGATTGGCTTAATATAAAGACTTTAAGCCACTGCCTTAATGAGTGTAAAGCACTCTTAAATCTTAGTTAGTGATTGATACTAATAGGCTTTTTTTACATTGTCATCTTCGTGCTAATAGAGAAGAGGTTCCACCTAGCTCCATTCCGAACCTAGAAGTTAAGCTCTTCTTCGCTGATGATACTGCAACTTTCAGATGTGGTAAAGTAGGACGGTGCGGAGATGAGAGTGTAAAAGAAAATGAGTTAAACTGCTTTTTATTTCTCCCTTGTAAAACTTATATTAACTAAATCATTGAATAGATAGAAAAGAATTATAAGATAATATAGATAATAAGTGTGTGAATGGATATAAGAAATATAAGATTTAGATAATAAAAATAAAAATACTTGAAAACTATTAAAGAAAAAAGTTATTTTAATATAAGAGATATTGCTTATTGTTAGCGGTAAATTTGTCTTAAAAAAGAGAAATAGTATTTGGTTTAAAGATAATAATATTATTTTATATTTTTAAATAGTCTTATTATATGCAAATAGGTTGCTTAATCAATAATGTGTGAGTTGTGTATTGGAAGGTAATAGAATAAAATATAAATATTTTAAAATGGTAAATTTAAGGTTTGTATAGGTTTTTGTATAGGTTTGTGGGTGTTTGATGATGAGCTTTGTAATTTTTAACATTAGGATTGTTGGGGAGAAACTGAAAAAATAAAAGATAGAAATTCTAGTGTAAAAGGGAAAGGGTGGGATAATAAAGAGTTGCTAGAGTAAGTAAATTTGGTGTATTTTATTTATAAAGAGTATTATATAGTTTTTTGTAATCTTTGTTTGTTGGTTTTTATACTTTGTTACTTGGTTTAAATTTTTTTAATTTATTCTATTTTTTAATATTTTAGAGATTTAAAGTAGTTGATTGTGTTTATTGTAGAGTATTTTTGGTGTTTTAGAAATGGTTTTCTATTGTAAAGATAATCTATTTATATCTATTTATGTGGATGATTCTATGTAATTTGAGTGAAAGGATATATTTTATCATTAGTATTTTTGGTGTTTTAGAAATGGTTTTCTATTGTAAAGATAATCTATTTATATCTATTTATGTGGATGATTCTATGTAATTTGAGTGAAAGGATATATTTTATCATTATGGTATTAGAGAGATTAAAAGTAGAAATTTTATTTTATAGAGTAAATGAAGGTTTATTGCTATTTTATATTTAAGTATTGCTTAGGAAATAGATGTTGTTGAGTGCTATTTTTCAAAAATAAGAGTATATTTTTCGGATATGATAGAGTTTAAAGATTTTTTGGTAATGTTTATGGAGATAGGAGCTTTATTAAAATAAAATAGGTTAGAAAGCTTTATGATACTTGATGGAAAAGAAAAATGAAGAAAGTTTGGTGAATAAATGGTTATTAAATTGAAACTTAATTTTTTTTAAAAAATTATCAATTTTATGTTTAATTTCTGTTAAAACTCTTGCATTTATAAAAACAATGTGTTAAAATCGCAATTAAGCTTATGAGTTTAGATTCTAAGCTTTAAGCGAGAAATCTATTATGCAAACTCTGACTTGAAACAAATTTGTTTTGTTTTTTGTGTGCGAAATTTTGTATAATCAGATTGTAATTTCGAAATTCAATCTTAAGGAGATTAAAATGAAATTTATCAAATTAAGTCTTGCAGCTAGCGTTGCACTAGGTGCATTATCTACAGCAAGTTTCGCTCAACCACTTGAAGAAGCGATCAAAGGAATCGATGTAAGCGGATATTTAAGATACCGATACAATGATGATAGATATAACGATTCAACAGGAAATGCTGCACATCAATGGAGAGCAGTAGCAGACTTCAAAACTCCTGTTGTTAATAATGTTGCTTTGAATTTTGGTGTATGGTATCAAAATGAAAACAATGTAAATCATGGTAAAGGAACAGGAAATGAAACTCCTGGAACAGCTCAGGCATTCACAGGTAGTGGCTTAGGTTCAGGTTCTGATGGTCAATTTGGTGTAAGAGAGTTTTATGCTACTATTACTCCAGATAGCACAGCTACAACAATCAAAATCGGTAAGCAACTTCTTGATACACCTGTAACAAATGCTTATGATGGTGATAGAGGAACAGGTATTTTAGCACTTAATAGCGATATTCCAAACCTTACTTTAGCAGCCGCAGCATTTGATTCTTGGTCTATTAATGAAGTGAATGCACAAAATCAGATTAATAATGCAGGTGGTGTTGTTACTAATAATGGTGGAGGTTCCCTTATTAATAATGGATTATCAAATGATTACTCTATTGATAAACCTCTTTATGCTTTAGCTGGTATTTATGGTATTGATACTAACTATGGTCGATTTGGCGGACAACTTTGGGGATTCTATATCGATGATACGGTAGATGCTTTAGTGTTTGGTGAGCTTTCATGGCAAGGTAGTTTGCTTAGAGCAAAATTACAATACTCTTTTGCAGCATTAAATAATGATTCTGATTCTATATTTGCTGGATTATATGGTTATGGAACAGCAAATAGAAATAAAGCAAATATTTCAGAAGCTAATGATGCTTTTGTAGTTGAAGTAGGTGCAGATTTTAGAAATGATTTCCAACTTCCATTGAATGTAGCTTTAGGATATATTACAAACTTCGCAGATGGAACAGCAGTAGCTCTTGAAGATGAAGGAAGCAATGTATCAAGAAAAGGTAAAATTTGGTGGCAAAATGCTGGAACAGGTATCTCTACTTCAGTGCTTAGAGGTTATGGTGTTCAAGGATTTGGCACTGAGCAAGATATTGATGTATTCTATGCTGGTGTAGATTATAGCTTCCTTGATGAGAGATTAAATGTAGGTTTAGAGTTTGCTTGGGGTGAAAATGATATTTCTTACAATAGAGTAGCAGCAGCAAATAATAATATTATTAAAAAAGTTGAATTTACTGAAATTACTCCAACAATTACTTGGAAACACAGCAAACAACTTACTCTATCAACTTACTATGCATTCTTGAAAAATGATTACACTTATGTAACGCCTGTTGCTGGTCAAGATCAAGATAGAGATAGATTCAGAGTAGAAGCAAAATACAGCTTCTAATTCTTCTTAACAAAGCCTTTTTGGGCTTTGTTATTTTTTAAAACTTCTTTTTACTTCATAAATATTAAAACTCATATAATTAAAATATTCATAACTTTAAAAGTGTTTATGGTTTATTAATCTTTTGTTGTCTTTTTAAAATAGAATTAGAGATAGGAAAATAATTGGAGATAAAGTGGTGATTATTTTGGATTTTTGGAGAGAAATGTTGAATCTCTTAGCATTGTAAGTTCTTCTTGTGTGAAACCAGCTTGAATCCTTGCTTGAGTGTTGAAAGCAGTGTTGGCTTTGGGGAATGAAAAATGGTATTTTTTAAGAATTTCTAAATAGACTTCTGCGCGTTTTTGCTTAGGGATGCTTTGTTTATCGCATATATAATGAAACCAAATATTACCTTTTGAGACATGTAAAATTTCTTCTTGAAAAATTATTTCTAAAACTTTTAAAAAATCTTTTTTGATAGGGTGATTGCTTGCTTGGACTTTAGCGCACAAAAAGGGATTAACATCTAAGCCTACGGCTTCCATTCCCCTTGGAACAAGGGCGATTCTATCTAAAAGGATATTACAATTTTTCATTGAATCAAAAAGTAAAGTATGCACTCCAAAATCGCCATATTTGAATCCTATGCTTTGAAGCAATTGATTGAGTTTAAGAAAATGATGCACTTCTTGGAATGCGACTTCCACCCAAGCTTGATAATACTCTAGGGGTAAGTTTCTAAAACGATAAGCACAATCTAGTGCTAAATCAATGGCAGAAAATTCAATATGTGCGATAGAGTGTAGCAGATGAGCTGCATTAAGATCATTTTTGAGATATTTGCCTTGTGGGACTTTTTTGGGTGGGACAATTTGGCAAAAATGAGAAAAAGTTGGAGTGGATAGGGGAAGAATTTCTTCATCGTGATTTATTTTAAAAAGTTGAAAATTTTTAAAAATTTCTTGGGTTAGGGTGCATTTTTCTTCCGCTGTTTTAGCGTTTAAAGCATTTTTGAGTGCGTTAAAAAGTTCTATAGAATCCTCCTTTTAAGCAAAAGTTGCTTTGAGACCTGTTATCATCATCTTTGCCCCCATTGCCATAATAAAGACTAGTGCGATTCTAGATAGCACATGCAAAACAAGCTTACCTAAAACGCGTTCAATGGTTGCTGAGAAATGAAATAAAATAAGCATAAAAGCAAAGGCAGTTACTACGGCACTAAGAGCTATAAAAGTTCCGTTTTCTTCGGAGATGACAATACCTGTTGAGAGTGTTCCTGGACCAACTAGCATAGGAAATGCCATAGGCACGATACTTTGACTTAATAATTCGTTCTTGTCGGTCGTTTCATAATGGTGGGTATTTTTGTGTGGAGCAAAAAGTAGGTTTTTTAGGCTAACTAATATTAAAAGCAAACCTCCGGCGATTCGCAAGTCATTTAAATCCACATTAAATAAATAACGCATAATAAAGGGTCCAACTAATAAAAAAAGGATAACAATGATAAAGGAAGTGTAGAGGATATTACGAAAAAGACTTTGGCGTAATGAGGTTTCTAGTTCTTCTGTCATTGAAATAAATTGTGGGAGATTCCCAAAAGGATTTAAAACAGCTAGAATCGTAACAGCGGCTAGTAAAATACTATAAAGTTGAGCTAAAATCCAAGGTTGTAGTTCTTCAAACATTTTAAATCCTAGATGATAAATTTCTTTGGGATTTTAGCATAAAAGCATTAAAAATCTGTATTCCTAATGCGAAGAAAAATAGGAAATCTAGGGAGATTATTTTTAGTAAAACCATTGTATTTGTAAGTGATGATAGAATTAATTGGTGGTGGATTTTCTCGTTCTTTTTGGGTGAATCCTGAACCGATTTTAAAGGTTTTTAGCTCACCTTTGAGATTGGCTTGGCATATAATGGCTCCAAGCATTCCTTTAAATTTACCTTTTCCTTGTGTATAGCCAATCACTTTGCATTCGCTATCCATATAGGGTTTGTATTTATAGGAATGATTAGAATCGCTATAAGAAGAATCGTTTTGGCGAATGATGATTCCCTCTCCCTTTTTATCAAGAATGCTTTGAAAATAGCTTTGTAAATGGTTTTTGTCTTGTATTTTGATTTGTGGGATTATTTTGATATAGGGAGCGGGATTTTTATCAAGGTATTCTTGGAGTTTGGTAAGTCTTTCTAGAAGGGTGCAATTTTTGCAAATATTTGGTGCATCAAAAATATAATAGATTATTTTTTGCCATTCTTTTGGATTGGGAGTTGAAGTGTGTATAATGCTGGAGATTTGCTCAAAGGATTCATAATCTAGCCATAACTCTCCATCTAAATTAAAGGAAGGGAAGTTTTTAAGCCAAAATTTTGGGGGATTTAAGGGATTGTTGTTGCGAGTGCTTAGTGTCTTTCCATTCCAAATACCGCGGATTCCATCAAGTTTTTCGCTCATTAGATAAGAAGTGGTTTTAAAATTTAAGGAAGATTTAGGAGAATATTCTTTAAATTTTAAAATTTCGCCTCCAAAAAGGAGGCTAGCAGCAAGTAATAAGAATAATGAAAGTCTTAACACAAACCTTGCTCAATCATTGCGTTAGCAACTTTACGGAATCCTGCGATATTAGCACCTAATACAAGGTTTGTAGGATCGCCAAATTCTTTTGCAGTTTCGCTTGCATTAGCATAGATATTTTGCATAATATTGTGAAGTTTTTTATCTACTTCTTCAAAGCTCCAAGAAGTCATAGAAGCATTTTGACTCATTTCTAAACCGCTTGTTGCTACACCACCAGCATTTGCAGCTTTTCCTGGTCCATAGCAGATTTTTGCATTAAGGAATTTATGCACTGCTTCGATTGTTGAAGGCATATTAGCTCCCTCACTTACGCATTTGCAGCCATTTTTAAGGAGATTGTCGGCATCTTTTGCGTTAATTTCATTTTGTGTTGCACTTGGGAAAGCAGCAAAAGCAGGAATGCTCCAAAGTGGATTGTGATCGCTTGGATAGTCTTTTGCGCTTGTGTATTTTGCGTTTGGTCTTTCTTTTGCATAAGATTCAAGGCTTTCGCGTCTAACTTCTTTGATTTCTTTTAAGAGTGCTAGATCAATTCCTGCTTCATCATAAATCATACCTTTAGAATCGCTGATTGTTACTGGTTTTGCACCTAGTTGTTGAAGTTTTTCGATAGTGTAGATTGCAACATTTCCGCTACCTGAAACTAAACAAGTTTTGCCCTCTAGTGATCCAAAGTCGCTGTGTTTTAACATTTCTTGTGCGAAATATACGCTACCATAACCTGTTGCTTCTGTTCTTACTAGGCTTCCACCCCAAAGTAAAGATTTTCCTGTAAGCACACCATCATAGCGATTTGTGAGTTTTTTGTATTGACCAAAGAGATAACCAATTTCTCTTCCACCTACACCAATATCTCCTGCTGGAACATCAGTGTGTGCGCCGATATGGCGATATAATTCATTCATAAATGCTTGACAGAATCGCATAACTTCTCTGTCGCTTTTACCTTTAGGATCAAAGTCGCTTCCACCTTTTCCACCGCCCATTGCAAGTCCTGTTAGGGAGTTTTTGAAGATTTGCTCAAAACCTAAGAATTTAATAATACCTTCTGTAACACTTGGGTGGAAACGCAATCCGCCTTTGTAAGGTCCAAGAAGTGAGCTAAATTCGATTCTGTAACCACGATTAACTTGGATTTCTCCTCTGTCATCTTCCCAAGTTACACGGAAATTGATTTGCCTTTCTGGAATTACGATTCGCTCTAAAACTTTGAATTTTTCATATCTTTTATCTTTTTGCAAAGCAGGTTCAATTGATTCTAAAACTTCTTTAACTGCTTGGTGAAACTCTACTTGATCTGGATAAAGTCTTTGGACTTTTGCGATAACATCTTGTGTGTAAGACATCGATACTCCTTTTAAATAATGAATTTATGAGTGAAATTTTATTTATACTTTAATTAATCTAAGCTTATAAGATTAAATATTTTTTTTAAGTTATTATATAGAATATAAATCTTTTTTAAAGGTTGAATAGTTTAAAAGTATCGATTTGTAGGGATTTTTGCTTGAAAAATAAAGTGAAATTTTGATTTAAGAATAATTTATTTATTTTTTTATTAAGTTTTTTTTGAAATAGCCGATATTGAATGTGCTATTTTATTTTTACAAAGGAGAAATAATGCAAGCAAGTATGAATTTCTCTTCTCTACAAGCCTCATATACCACCACGCATTGGAGTGCTCTTGGAGAAGAGATTGCAAACAATCAAGCAAATAGTGTTCCACAAATTAATAATGAAGGGGAGAATAGCCAAAAAGCTTCTAATATTCTTTCTTCAACGGAGCTTTTAAATAGTAAATTAGGAGATTTTCATAAGCAAGTTATTAATCAAGCTTTAGGTAAAATTGCCGAAATTCAAAATGAAATGATTAAGGTTTGGGAAGAAGTTTTTGGAGTTTCTAGTGGGAAATCAACAAATTCTTCTGATACAAGTATTTCTTTAGAATCGCTATTAAATGGAAATTTTTCACGCCCTAATTATAATCTTGGAAGTGGAATTAGCATCACTCAAGGCTTTTCGCAATCTTTGGAATTATCTATTCAAGGCACCATTGTAGGCAAAGATGGAGTAACAAAGAAGCTGGATTTGAGTATTAGCGTGTCTCAAAGCTTCGTGCAGAATTTGCAAATTAATTCACAAAACACAACTAATAGCAATACTAATTCTAACAATTCTAATAAGGTGATTGATCCGCTTGTGATTGATTATGCGGGGAATGGGACAGAGCTTAGTGATACAAAGATGAGCTTTGACCTTGATAGCGATGGAACAAAAGATCAAATTTCTACATTAAAAGAAGGTTCTGGATTTTTGGCATTAGATAAAAATAATGATGGCAAAATTAATGATGGAAATGAACTTTTTGGAACAAAAAGCGGCAATGGATTTAAAGATTTAAGTGCTTATGATTCTAATCAAGATGGCAAGATTGATAAAAATGATCCTATCTATGATAAGCTAAGAATCTGGACGCCAAACCAAAAGGGTGAAGGTGAATTAGTGGGGCTTGGAGAAAAAGGGATTGGTGTGATTTATCTTGATGCTAAAGAGAGCCAAGAAATGATGAGGGGAGAAGAAGGAGATTTATTGGGAATTAAGCAACAAACTTCCAATTTTATGAGAGAAGATGGAAGTCTTGGAGCGATTCATCATATTGATTTTGTAGCAGAAAATCCAACAAATAATACGCAAAATACTTCTAATATTAATTCGCAACAAGGATTGCAGGTTGCAGCAAGTCGTGCTTATTTGCAAAATTTGAATATTAATTTTAGTTTTTCTCAAGGCAGCGGAAATATTTTAAATGGAAATCAAACTTCGTTGAGTGCTTTTAGCTTTAGTGCTACACAATATTCCTTTAGTCTTAGTTCATTAGAGAGTGCTAATAATGGCGTTAGTCAAGAGTTATCTACTTTATGGAAAGGATTGCAAGAAGCGTTTTTGGGTTTTGAGGGTAAGGAAGAATCATCTCATATATTTGGAGATCTTTTGAAGCAATTTGATGAGACTTTTGCGGATTTGAATCGTTTTGTGTTTGATGGTATGGAAGAGAATTTATTTAAAGAAAGTCTTGTTGGTAATCTACATAAACTCTTAGCTGCTTAAAAATTGCAAGAATCAAATGGATTTTAAGCCTTTGATTCTTGAAAACAAAATACTTTATAAATAGAATCTTTGTAGTTTTAGCAGATTCTAGGAAGTAATTCTCCACTTGGATAATCTAAGAATCGTTTCGCGCCATAGGCGGTTTTTAAGACAACTTTATTAAGATTTGTGGAAGTGGTATAGCCGATTATAGTAGCATTTTTTCCTGCTGGAGTTCGTTTTAAGATTTCTAGGGCTTTTTTAGAATCTTCTTTTGCAATAGCTAATACGCACATTCCCTCATTAGCAAGATTCCACGCTTCAAAACCTAAAAGCTCACAGATTCCACGCACTTCATCTTTGATAGGCAAAGTTTCTTCTTCTATTTCAATTCCGATATGTGAAGCATTTGCCCATTCATTTAGGACACTTGCAATTCCGCCCCTTGTCGCATCGCGTAAAGCATAGATTGAAAGATTATTTTTAAAAAGCTCTTCTAGGCTTGGATAGAGTAATTGACAATCGCTTTCTAAATTACTTTGCAAGGAAATTTCTTCGCGTTTAGAATACACTACTGCTCCGTGATTTCCAATCTCTCCACTTACTAAAATGCAACAATCTTGCGGAATATTAAAAGCACTAATCTGTAAATGTGGATAGAGAAATTCTCCAAAAGCAGTGGTGGTGATAAAAATCTTATCTAGCGTTCCTTTTGGTAAGACTTTGGTATCTCCTGAAAGGAGTTTTGCTCCACTTGCTTTGAGAGTTTTTCCAAAAGAATCGAGAATCTTTTTTAAATCATCTATTAAAAACCCTTCTTCAATCATAAAACTAGCACTTAAATATTTAGGTTTTGCACCCATCATTGCTACATCATTGCAACTTCCACAAATGCTTAATTTTCCAATATCTCCACCGGGAAAAAATAGTGGAGAGATTGTATAACCATCAGTGCTAATAGCAAACTTTCCTTGAGAGATAGAATCTAACTCACCAATGCCTGCATCTTCTCCATTGCCTATTACACAACCTTCCAAAAAAGGATAAAAAAGCTCTGAAATAAGTTTTTGAGATTCTACGCCTCCGCTTCCGTGACTTAGAGTAATGATGGATTGTTTCATTTGGATTCCTTAAGAAGAAAGATGATTTAGGTGTAGCTATAAGCCGAGTTCTGTTTATGTGGTTATTTATCTTGCTTTTGCCTTACGGCAAAAATCTAGCGAAAGGTTAAAATTTTGGGATACTAACCATACCTTTCTTGCTGCGGATTGGGCTTGCAATGACAGAATGTATTGCTACACTCTCGGTAGGCTCTTACCCCACCTTTTCACCCTTGCCTTATAAAAGTTAAAGGCGGTTTGTTTTCTGTTGCGCTTTCCCTTAGATTACTCTAGCCATTAGTTAAATGGAATCCTATCCCAAAGCAGCTCGGACTTTCCTCTTTAAAAAGCAACCACTTGCTACACCTAAGCTTGAAATTTTAGCAAAAAGAGATAAAAATAATTTTTAATTCTTGAAACTTACTATTAATCTTGCAATGATTTATAATTTAGTGGGTAAAATATTAAGGGATATTGGGTGATTCTTAAGAGAATTCCATTTTAGCATTTTTGAATTAATGTTATAATTTTGCTTTTAGTTGGATAAAATGATAAAGGCTTGATTTGGAATTTTATGAAAAAGTGGCTATTAGCATTGTTACGCTTATGTATTTGGCATTTTTGATTTATCAAAATAGAAATTTATTTAAGAAAAGGTAATGGAAATGAAAAAACCTACACTTAGTATCGCCTTATTGCAAAAAATTTTTGTAGCCGCTAATATAAGGCGTTGGAATGATCAAGCCACCCCTGTAGAATTCTATGAATTAGATAAACAAGCCCATAAAATTGTAATAGCTTATCTTTTGGCACATTTTGAAGAAATTGAAAATGGCAAAAAGATTGATTGGGAGCGGTTAATTTTGCAGTTTTGTTATGAATTTTTTGAACGCATTATTCTTACAGATATTAAACCTCCCGTATTTCATAAACTTACACAAACACATAATAAAGAACTTGTAGATTTTGTATGCAAAGAATTGGAAGAAGATTTAAGTGGGTTTGCCTTTTTTGAATCAATGCGGAAATATTTGTATGGAGAGGTTGAGAATCTTGAGAAAGAGATTCTTAAAGCCTCGCATTATTATGCTTCAAAATGGGAATTTGATATTATTTATCATTTTAATCCTAAAATGTATGATGTGCAAAATATTAAAAATATCATCGATAAGCAAGTAGAAGAGCATTATCATTTAGCTGGGATTAGGCAGATTGTGCTGTATGAGGATATGAGAGAGCTTGTAGCGATGTTTGGGCAGCTTAGGTTTCAGAAGCGTTGGAGTCAGACTCCAAGGGTTCCGCCTACTTCAGTTTTGGGACATACTTTAATTGTGGCACTTTGTGCGTATTTGCTAGGCTATGATTTGGGATTTTGTCGGCAAATGCAGATTAATCACTTTTTGTGTGGATTATTCCACGATTTACCAGAGATTTTAACGCGAGATATTATTTCTCCTATTAAACGCAGTGTGGAAGGTTTAGACGAATTTATAAAGCAAATTGAAGAAGAAGAGGTGAGAGAAAAGATACTCTCAAAAGTTCCAGAAGCTATTAAAAAAGATATTTTGTATTTTACACAAAATGAATTTGCAAATCGTTATAAAACGACTAAAGGAGTTGTGTATTTACCTAAAGGTGAAGAATTTTTAGAAAAATACAATCAAGATTCTTGTTGTGCTATTTATGGAGAATTTTTAAAATTTTGTGATCATTTGAGTGCATTCTTAGAAGCTAGAATCTCTATGCGACACGGGATTTCAAGCAGGGAATTAGAAGAAGGTGCAAGAAATTTGGAATATTTATATAATGCAAAGACAATAAGCGGAGTGGATTTAGGCTATTTATTTAGGGAATTTAAGGCTTAAAATGCTTTTGACTATTTTATATATTATTGGAATCACAGCAGAGGGGATGACAGGCGCACTTGCAGCAGGGCGGCATAATATGGATTGGTTTGGGGTGATTTTTATTGCTTGTGTTACAGCCATTGGCGGAGGATCGATTCGGGATATTTTGTTTGGACATTATCCGCTTACTTGGGTAGCACATCCGCAATATCTAGCTATTGTTTGTGTAGCAGCATTGCTAACCACTAAAATCCCTTATTTCGTAGAGCGTTTTGAAAAAGCCTTTTTGATTTTGGACGCATTAGGTTTGGCGGTATTTAGCGTGATTGGTGCTAGAATTGGAATGGATTTTCATCCAAGTGGTGCAATGGCGGTTGCTGGAGCAGTAATTACAGGAGTTTTTGGAGGAATTTTGCGGGATATTTTTTGTGCGAGGATTCCGCTTGTTTTTCAAAAGGAGCTTTATGCAAGTATTGCTTTGTTTGTAGGTAGTTTGTATGTGTTTTTAGAGTGGATTAGTCAGAGTTATTTTGTGTTGGATGAAAATTTTATTGTGATTTTTGCTTTGATTGTAGGATTTGTAGCAAGGATTATTGCTATTCGATACCATTTGGGGCTTCCAACTTTTAAATATACGCCTAAAAATTAGTTTTCATTTACCAATTATTTACTTTTTGATTTAAATCAAGGTAAAAATAATCAAAAATGATTAAAATTTCAAAATTGGATTTAAAGTTATCTTTTTAAATTCAAAAATTTTTTAAGGAGCGTAAATTGGAAGGTAATAAACCTAAAAAGCCGCTCTCATTTATGGCAGGATTACTTGGATTTTTATGTGTTGTTATCGTTGTAGTAGGGCTTTATACCTTTTATAATGCAAAGGGTTTGTCTTATTTTAGCAATGATAGTGAAGCCTGTAATAATTGCCACATTATGAATGATGTTTATAATGATTGGTCAAGGGGGGCACATTCACAAAAAATAGCTGGTAAGCCACGCGCAACTTGTAATGATTGTCATTTACCGCATAGTTTTGTGGAAAAATGGGTTGCAAAAGCAGAAAGTGGGATAGGGCATGCCTATGCTTTTACTTTTAAATTAGATGTCTTACCAACAAACTTGACTGCAACGCAAAAATCCAAAGATATGATTCAAGAGAATTGTGTGCGTTGCCATAGTGAAATGGTTAGCAATGTTGTGAATCCAACAACAAATCCACACGGAAATGGGTCGCTTAGCTGTGTATCTTGCCACGCAAGTGCGGGACACAAAAGAGGTTTTTAAATTATTTTAGGAGGTTAAAATGCAAAAGAAATCACCTGTATTGCCAATTTTAGTTGTTATTGCAGTGATTATTATTGCAGGATTGTTATGGTTAAATAGCGATATTACTAAAAAACAATCCGAAGGAACGGGAGGAATTAGCTCAAAAGGCTTTGTAGAAATGAGTGATGATAATCCAACTTTTGATCATTGGGGTAAAAATTTCCCAGATTATTTGGATATGTATTTGACTGTGGAGACAGAGAAGCCTATTTCAACAGAATTTGGTGGAAATCTAGCTTATTCAAAACTCATTCGTTATCCACAGCTTACAATTCTTTGGGCGGGATATCCATTTAGCCTTGATGCTAATGAAGAAAGAGGGCATTTTTGGATTCAAGTTGATCAAATGGATACAGCAAGAAACAATAAAGATTTTCTAAATGCCCATGGTTTTGCAGCTTTTGGGGGACAACCTACAGCTTGTATGAATTGCCATAGCGGTTGGAGTCCATGGTTGCTTAAAAATGTAGGAATCGGAGATACTCCAGAAGAAAAATGGATTTCTTTTAACTCTACAAAATATTGGACAATGATTAAAAATGTTCCAGAAGTAGAGGGTGTTGCTGATCATAGCGGACCACACGGAGGAACAAGAATGGGGGTAACTTGTGCAGATTGCCATAATCCAAATGATATGCAATTGCGTCTTACAAGACAAGCAGCCATTAATGCATTGGTGAATTTTAGGGGTTATGAGCCAGATCCAGTAACAGGTGTAAAGGCTTCAAGAGAAGAAATGAGAACACTTGTTTGTTCACAATGTCATGTGGAGTATTATTTTAAACCAACAGGAACAAAAGTAAAAGTTATGGGTGAATCAATTGCTAATGATCCAAGTAAAAAATGGTGGAATGGCACACAAAAAACTTATGATGAAATTGATGTTTGGAGAGATGGAAACAAACCTACAGAAATCGAAGTAGATGGGTTGGAACTTGTATTCCCTTGGAGTGAATGGAAGAAAAATGAACCTTTTAGAATTGAAATGTTTGATGCACATTATGAAAAAGTAAGAGATGTGTTTGATAAAGATTGGGCACATAAATTTACTAAAGCGCCAATGCTTAAGATTCAACACCCAGAATCAGAGCTTTATAGCGGTGGTGTGCATGCAGCTAATGGTGTGAGTTGTGCAGATTGCCATATGCCTTATATTAGAAAAGGTTCTAAGAAAATGACACAACACAATATTACTTCACCATTGCAAGATATTAATGCAGCTTGTAAGTCTTGCCATACTCAAAGTGAAGAATATCTTAGACAACAAGTAGCAGATATTCAAAAATCTGTGGCTTATGATTTAAGAAGTGCAGAATATGCAATGGTAAGTTTGATTGAAGATATTAAAGTGTTACGCGAGAAACTTGGTGCAATGCCTAGTTATCAAACTAATGGCAAACCCGATGATACAAAAATTTCTGCAGCATTAAAAGAGCCTTTGGAATTGCATAGAAAAGGTCAAATGAGAGGTGATTTTGTGGGTGCTGAAAATTCAACTGGTTTCCATAATCCAAGAGAAGCAAGTCGAATGCTGCTTCAAGCTGTTGAAATGGCTAGAATGGGGCAAACTAAACTTGTAGAAATCGCTAATGCAAATGGAATTAAAGATTTCAAAACTTCTAATTTAGGTTTTGAAGATATGCAAAAATATAATCCTGGAGAGATTCGCTATAAAGTGGATTTAAATGGACATAAAGCAGGTGAGCGATACTATAAACATGAAGAAATTAATGGTCCTGCTCCAAAAGAACTTTTGGAATTAGATAAGAACAATAAGCCTTATAATTACAAGGTGATTGATTCTAAAACTTCCTCTTATTAATTTTCTTTAGAGATTCTAGGTAAAACTTAGAATCTCTAAAATTTAAAAATTTTTTACCTTCTTTTTTACATTTTTTACTTTCTTTGCAGTTTTTATTAATAAAATTTAAAATCTTTAGGTTAGTTAATCGAATATTTAAAAAAATAAGGGTAGAATTATAAAAAATTTCTTAATAAGGTTTTAAATATGAAAAAAATACTTTTGAGTTCAGTTGTAGCATTTTCTTTATTGCAAGGCGTGAGTTTTGCAGAGACTTTTGCAAAAGTTAATGGAGATGAGATTACAGAAAAAGATATCGCAGCACTTATGAGAGCAATGCCAGGGGTTTCTTTTGCACAATTACCACAAGAAGCAAAAGATCAAGTGGTAAATCAAGCTGTCGAAAGAAAACTTTTGATTGCACAAGCCAAAAAAGAAGGTGTTGAAAAATCAAAAGAATTTAAAGAAGCCCTAGAAAGTGTCAAAGAAGATTTAGCGTTAGAAGTTTGGATGCGTCAAGAAATGGGAAAAGTAAAAGTTTCTAGCTCTGAAATTGAGAAATTCTATAATCAAAATAAAACAAAATTTGTTCAACCAGAAACTGCTAAAGTTAAGCATATTTTAGTTAGCAGTGAGGCTGATGCTAAAAATATTATTGCTGATCTTAAAAAAGCAGGTAAAAATGTTGCAAGTAAGTTTGAGGAGTTTGCCAAAGCAAAATCTAAAGATGGAAGCGCACAAAATGGTGGTGAGTTGGGTTGGATTGCAAAAGGTCAAGTTGTTCCAGAGTTTGCGGATGCAGCTTTTAAACTCAATAAAGGTCAATACACTCAAACTCCAGTAAAAACACAATTTGGATACCATGTGATTTATGTTGATGATAAACGCCCTACCACAACTTTAGCACTTAAAGATGTCAGCGGACAAATTGAACAAAATTTGAAATTAACAAAATTCCAAGAAAATGTTAGAAAAGAAGGTCAAGATTTGCGTTCTAAAGCTAAAGTGGAAATTATTAAATAAGGGCTTATATGTTAGTTTGCGGAAATACAATTTTACAAAAGGCTAATCAAGAAAACTATGGAGTGGGGGCATTTAATTTTGTAAATTATGAAATGCTTAGTGCTATTTTTGAAGCAGCAAATCTCAAAAATTCACCCATTATTGTGCAGGCTAGTGAGGGGGCTATTAAATATATGGGGATTGATATGGCAGTGGGAATGGTAAAGATTCTTGCTAGTCGTTATCCGTATATTCCTGTTGCATTACATTTGGATCATGGGACTAGTTTTGAATCTTGTGTTCGTGCAATTAGAGCGGGATTTACTTCGGTAATGATTGATGCTAGTCATCATCCTTTTGAAGAAAACTTAGCAGAGACAAAAAAAGTGGTTGAAGTTGCCCATATTGCAGGTGTAAGTGTGGAAGCAGAACTTGGAAGATTAATGGGAATTGAGGATAATATTTCAGTAGATGAAAAAGATGCTTGTTTAGTAAATCCACAAGAAGCAGAAGAATTTGTTAGAGAATCTAAGGTGGATTTTTTAGCTCCTGCTATTGGGACAAGTCATGGAGCCTTTAAATTTAAAGGAGAGCCAAAGCTTGATTTTGAGCGACTTCAAGAAGTGAAACGCAGGACTAAGATCCCTCTTGTTCTTCATGGTGCTAGTGCGATTCCTGACTATGTAAGAGCGAGTTTTTTAAACACAGGCGGAGATTTAAAAGGAAGTAAAGGTGTGCCTTTTGATTTCTTAAAAGAAGCAATTAAGGGTGGAATTAATAAGGTTAATACGGACACTGATTTGCGAATAGCTTTTATGGCAGAAGTTAGACGCGTTGCTAATGAAGATAAAACACAATTTGATTTGCGTAAATTCTTTGCTCCTGCTAAGGAAGCAATGGTTAAGGTTATGGCAGAGAGAATGGATATTTTAGGAAGTTCAAATAAAATTTAATAAAAAAAGGAAAAAAATGGCTTATTCAATGGGAGATTTAAAAAAAGGCTTAAAGATTGAGTTAGAGGGTGTCCCCTATAGAATCACAGAATATCAACATGTAAAGCCTGGTAAAGGGGCAGCATTCGTGCGAGTAAAAATGAAATCTTTTTTAGATGGTCGAGTGCTAGAAAAAACTTTTCATGCTGGTGATAAATGTGAAGAACCAAATTTGCAAGAAAAGTCAATGCAGTTTCTTTACCACGATGGAGATTTCTTTCAATTTATGGACAATGAAACTTATGAGCAAATTGGCTTAAGCGAAGATCAAGTTGGCGATGTTGCAAAATGGATGATAGAATCAATGGTGGTGAATATTTTATTCCATAATGGTAAAGCAATATCGGTTGATGTGCCACAGACGGTTGAATTAAAAGTAGTGGAAACTCCACCAAATTTCAAAGGTGATACGACAAGTGCAAGCAAAAAACCAGCTACTTTAGAAACAGGTGCAGTTGTGCAGGTGCCTTATCATGTCCTAGAGGGTGATGTGATTCGTGTTAATACTGAAACAGGCGAATATCTCGATAAAGTTAAATAAGGTATTTTAATGGCAAAAGTTTTGATTCCACTTGGCAAGGGTTTTGAAGAATTAGAAGCAATTTCTATTATTGATGTTTTAAGAAGAGTAGGATGTGAAGTTGTTGTTGCTAGTTTAAATGATTCTTTGGAAGTTATTTCCCAAGGTGGTGTAAAAGTTATTGCAGATGCTTCTCTTAGAGAAATTGATGAGTCTAGTTTGGATGCGGTTGTTTTTCCAGGAGGTTGGGAAGGGACACAGAATCTTATCGCTTCTAGCGAATTGAAAGAAATTGTTTTGAAATTACACTCTAATCATAAAATCATTGCGGCTATTTGTGCTGCTCCATTAGCACTTTTTAAAATGGGGATGTTAGAAAATTGTGATTTTACTTGCTATCCAGGCATTGAAAAAAATATAAAAAATCCAAATTATAAAATTTCTAAAAATGTGATTCAAAGCGAGAATATTATCACTTCAAAAGGTCCTGCAACTGCACTAGAATTTGCGTTTTACTTGGCTGAAATTTTAGTTTCAAAACAAAAAGCTCAAGAAATCAAAGAGGGAATGTTAGTTTCTTGAAATCTTTGAAAACTATAATTCCATTAGCCTTTTTAGCCCTTTTTTTGGGCGGTTGTTTGCTAGGTTATAGAGATTTAATCTATAATTCCCAAAACCTTTCTACACAGCAAATTGTTAAGAAAGTTGTTAATAAAACTTTAGATACAACTCTAGAAGCAACGCAATCCAATACTGCTCCTACTTTAGATTCTGCTATTAATGCAGTTTTAGAAGAAGTTTTAGATTCTGAGCAATTAGAGAATATCATCAAAAATCTTCAAGCAAATTTTAAAAAAATTGTCGCACAGCTAACTCAAAAAGTTATTCAAAATTGGGGTAAAGATGATGCACAAACCGCTTCTCAAGAAGTGTATGTAAAATATACCGATTCTTATCTTTCTCGTGCGGAAGTGGATTTTGCCAAAGGGATTATTTCAGTTTCAACTCTAGATACTAAAAATCCTAAAGAAGCTTTGCATAAAGCGATTGTGGCAACTTTGCTTACTCCAGATGATCCAGAAAAAGTAGATTTGTATTCAGATAAGGAAGTGGTTTATTCGGGAACTCCTTATTTGGCGAATTTAGTTAAGGATAATGAAGGGAAAGTGGTTTTGTATCCTTGGAGAGCAAATCGCTATGCAACTTATTTGATTGATAATGATTTAAAAACAAGAGAAATAGAAGAAGCGGGTAAAAAAAAGATTGTTTATTATGTGCAATTTGATATGGTGGCAGATAGAGAGATTCAAAGTGAGCATAAATATGGTGAATATGTGGCATTGTATGCTAAAGAATATGGCATAGAACAAGCTTTGATTTTTGCTATTATTAAAACAGAAAGTAGTTTTAATCCTTATGCAGTTAGTCATATTCCTGCTTATGGACTTATGCAAGTTGTTCCTGCAAGTGCTGGGAGAGATGTTTATAAGGCATTAAACAATAAAGATGGTATTCCAACCAAAGAAATGCTTTTTACTCCCAAAATCAATATTCAATATGGCTCGACTTATTTAGATATTCTTTTTACGCGTTATTTAACAGGCATTAAAAATAATCTTTCTCATGAATATTGTGTGATTGCTGCCTATAATACAGGAAGTGGAAATGTGCTTTCGGTTTTTCATAGTGATAGAAAAAAAGCAGTTGAAGTGATTAATTCTATGACTTCAGCAGAAGTGTATCGTAAGCTTAGGACTTCATTGAAATATGAAGAAGCACGCAATTATTTATTAAAAGTTACAAATGCTAAGAAAGAATTTCAAACCGCTGCTAGAAACACAAATGCTTCTCCCATTTTGCTTAGTGTAAAATAATGGAAATTTTTGAGATTCTCCAAAGCCCAAAACCTTGTAGCTATTTAGAGGGAATAGAATCTAAGTTTCGTTATTTTTATATTAAACAATGCAGTAAAGAATTTTATGATTTATTGTTACAGAGGGGCTGGAGGCGTTTTGGTTATTATTTTTTTGTGCCTATTTGTCAAGGCTGTGAAGAGTGTATTTCTATACGCCAAGATTGTGAAAATTTTGTTTTTTCAAAGTCCCAACAGAGAATCTTAAAGAATCCATTAAAGCTTAAAATTACAAGACCAAAAGTAAGTTTAGAACATTTGGAGCTTTATGAGAAATATCATAGGATAATGCAAGGTAAAAAGGGTTGGCAATACCAAAAGAGCACTTTAGAAATCTATTATGAAACTTTTGTGCAAGGCTATCAAGATTTTGGTTATGAATTTGATTATTACTATGAAGAAAAGCTAGTTGGAGTGGCGTTAGTTGATATTTTGGATAATGCAATTTCAGCAGTTTATTGTTATTATGATCATGATTTCAAGAAATTTTCTATCGGAAGCTATTCTATTCTCAAGCAAATTGCCTTTGCAAAAGAGTATAATATCAAATATCTTTATCCTGGGTATTGGATAAAAGATCATCATTCTATGGGATATAAGGAAAAATTTAAACCTTTTGAAGTGCTTCAAAATCGCCCTAATTTAAATGAAGATTCTATTTGGATAAAGGAGTAATCTTGCATTACACGAATTTAATTTCACGAATTTTTGAAAAATTGTCTCATTTTGCCTTTTGTCCTAAGATACAATTTTTAATCAATAAGGCATATGTTAAATTATTCAAAATTGATTTAGAAGAATTTGATACCTTGCAGAGTTATCCCACACTTGATGCCCTTTTTACACGATCATTAGTTAAAATGCGAAGTTTTGATAAAAATCAAAATGTGTTAATATCTCCTTGTGATGGAGTGGTAATGGAGAGTGGAGTTTGTAAAAATAATATGGCAATGCAAATTAAAGGAAAAAATTATGGTTTGAGGGATTTTATTCATCAAGACTTGGATGAACATTATTGTTTTGTGAATTTTTATCTCTCTCCAAGAGATTATCATCGGTTTCACGCACCAATTAATTTGGAGGTCAAAAAAATTGAATTAATTGAAGGAATGCTTTTGCCGGTTAATGAAAGATCACTTTTAAAAAATGAGAATCTTTTTAATAAAAATAAAAGGGTGGTTTTGGAATGTCAAGATGATTTTGGTAATGCTTTTTATTATGTGGCAATTGGTGCTTTAAATGTGGGGAAAATTCAAATTAATGTAGAATCAGAAATTGTTAATCTTAAAATGAATAAAATTTATGAATATAAAAAGCCTATAAAAATTAAAAAAGGTGAAGAGATAGGTTGTTTTCATATGGGCTCAACGATTGTAATACTTTCCAAGAATTGGGAATATGATTTAAAGCCTAGAGAAAAAGTGTTTTTTGGACAACAAATTGCTAAATACAAGGAGTGAAAATGAAAGCAAGAATCAAAGAATTGCAAAAGAAGCTTGATGTATTGTTAGTGGCACATTTCTATCAACGCGATGAGATTGTAGAAATTGCAGATTTGATTGGGGATAGTTTGGAGTTGGCTAGAAAATCCTCCCAAAGCAAGAATCAAAATGTGGTGTTTTGTGGAGTTGGTTTTATGGGGCAGAGTGTGAAAATTCTAGCACCAAAAAAGCGTGTTTTTATGCCTAAAATTGCTTGTTGTTCAATGGCTAGAATGATTGATGATACTTATTTTGATAAATCTATTGAAAAATTAAAAGAATATGGCATTGAAACTATTTTTCCAGTAACTTATATTAATTCCAATGCAGAGGTTAAGGCAAAAGTGGCAGAGCTTGATGGAGTGGTTTGCACAAGTGCTAATGCAGCTAAAATTATGGATTATGCCCTCAAGCATAATAAAAAAATCTTTTTTTTGCCAGATAGGTGCTTGGGGCAGAATCTAGCTTCCCAAAATGGTTTAAAGAGTGCGGTTTTAGGGTTGGATTCAAAAGAGAAAATTTTAGATGCGGACATTATTTGTTATGATGGATTTTGTTCGGTTCATCAGCTTTTTACAGCAGAAGATGTGGATTTTTATCGGCAGAAATATCCTGATATTTTAGTAGCAGTGCATCCAGAATGCACTCCTGAGGTTGTGCAAAAGGCAGATTTTGTTGGTTCTACTAGTCAAATTATTCAATATGTGCAAAATTTAGATCCAGCACAAAGGGTTGTAGTAGGAACAGAATTTAATCTTGTAAATCGTTTAAGAAAACCCTATAATGGAATCCAAAATACCTTTGTGCTTTCTTCTACTAAGCCTGAATGTCCTACGATGAATGAAACAACTTTGCAAGATGTTTTGAATGTTTTAGAAGCTTTAGATAAGGGAGAAGCATACAATGAAATCTTGCTTAAAGAAGAGGTGGCAATCAAGGCTAAACGCGCTTTAGAAAAAATGTTGGAGCTTTCATAAGGATAGATAATGCATAAGATTTTATTAGATGATTTTTTAAAAGCAACCCTAAAAGAGGATATGGGAAAGGGAGATTTGTATGCGAGAATTGAAAATAATATTGAAGTAGAAAGCTATATTTTAGCCAAAGAAGATGGAATTTTATCAGGTAGAATTTATGTGGAGCGTTTGTGCGAGTTATTGGGTATTGAAGTAGAATTTTCTTTAAAGGATGCAGAAGCCTTTTATAAAGGAGCTAAAATTGCAACTTTCAAAGGCAAGATGAGTGCGATTTTGGGGGCAGAGCGAACCATTTTGAATCTTTTGCAGCATTCTAGCGGAATTGCTACACTTACAAACAAATATGTAAAGGCTTTAGAAGGAACGCAGTGTGTGCTGTTGGATACAAGGAAAACGCGACCTTTACTTCGGGATTTTGAGAAATATTCCACACGAAATGGTGGGGCTATTAATCATCGTTTTGGATTGGATGATTGCTTGATGTTAAAAGATACTCATTTATCAAGAATTTTATCTCTAAGTAAATTTATTCAAGAAATTAAGGAAAAAATCCCCTTTACTACTAAAATAGAAGTAGAATGCGAAAATGTTTTGCAAGCCAAAGAGGCTTTAGAATCAAAAATTGATATTTTGATGTGCGATAATATGGAGGCTACAACAATAAAAGAAATCGTTAAAATGCGTGATTTAATCGCACCTAATGTATTGTTGGAGGCAAGTGGTAATATTACTTTAGCCAATATAAGAGAATATGCCAAAAGTGGAATAGATGCGATTTCTAGTGGAGCAATCATTCATCAAGCAACTTGGCTTGATATGAGTATGAAAATTGATTAAAGTAAATTAACCAAAGTAATGCGAGATAGAGAAAAGGTTTTTATTGAAGAATTAAGTCAAAGCAGGGCAGGTTTTGGTATAGGCGATGATGGAGTCGTGCTAGGTGATTTTGTTGTTGCAAATGATGCCTTTTTTGAAGGGATTCATTTTAAGCAAGAATGGGGAAGTTTAGATAGGCTTATCAAAAAGGCTTTTTTGGTTAATCTTTCTGATATTTATGCGATGAATGCCATTCCAAGATATGTTTTATTGACACTTTGTATTCCAAAGGATTTTAAAGAAGCAAAGAAGTTAGCAAGAATCTTTAACCTAATGGCAGAAAATTTTGGCGTTAAGATTGTGGGTGGTGATACTATTGTAGGGGAGAAGCTACACTTTTCTCTTACGATTCTTGGACAAAAAGGCAAAAAAACACTTTTTAGAAAACCAATTCAAAAGGGTGATTTTCTAGCTTATCTTAGCCCAAGAAGTCCATTAAATTTGTCCAATAAACAAGCCTTTGGAAAAAACCTTAAGAATCTAAAAGGTGCTTTGCGTTTTAATCAAGTTATAAAAAATACTCGCTTTGATTCTCCAATTTTGTATCCTAAAATGATTTTAGCTTTAAATAAAGTTGCCAAAGCAGGAATGGATATTTCTGATGGAATCTTTGCTGAGTTAGCTAGACTTGCAAAGCTTAATAATGTAGATTTTAAATTTTTTCAACCCAAAGGAGAGTGGTTTTATTCTCCAGAGGAATATCAAATGCTCTATGCGCTAAGTGCAAAAAAGCTAAAAAAAGCACAGAATTTAGCAGGAAAATTTCGTCACAATCTTGTTGTTTTTGCTAGAGCAAAGAGAGGAAAATATAAGAAGCTAAAGAAAAATTGGCATTCATAATTTGGTAAGATAGAATCTTAAGCAAACCCTTAAAGGAATTTGCTTAATAAACTTAAGAAGAACAAGCAGATTTGCCGGTATCCACAGGTTGGATTGCGCTATTATCTGCTAATTTTTTTGCATTCACTTCTTCCATAAAATCCCATAATTCCTTGGCGGCTTTTAGATATTCCTTAGCAGATTTTGAATCAGGATGGAAATAGACAATAGGCTTTCCATTGTCCCCAGCTTCTCTCACGCTTGGTTCAATTGGGATTTGTGCTAAAGTTTTTGTTCCATAGGCTTTAGCGACTTCTTCAGTGGTGCCTTTGCCAAAAATGTCATATTCTTTGCCGCAATCAGGACAAATAAAACCGCTCATATTTTCAATAATTCCAGCAACAGGAATTTTGAGTTTTGCAAACATATCTAAGGCTCTTGCTCCATCATCTAAAGCCACTTTTTGTGGAGTAGAGACAGCAATGCCAGCTGTAACAGGGACGCTTTGAGCTAAAGTTAGTTGTGCATCTCCCGTTCCTGGTGGCATATCAATAACCATTACATCTAGATTATCCCATAAAACATCGCTAAGCATTTGTTCAATAGCACGAATAATCATTGGACCACGCCAAATGAGACTTTGTCCCTCATCATAAAGCACTCCCATTGAAATCATCTCAATTCCATAAGCTTGGAGTGGAATGAGTTTTTTGAGTTTTTGATCCACTTCGGGTTTATCATTTTGCAAACCTAGCATACGCGGTATATTTGGACCATAAATATCTGCATCAAGTAAGGCTACTTTTTTACCTTGTTGAGCCAATGCAATTGCAAGATTAACGCTAGTGGTTGATTTTCCAACTCCACCTTTACCGCTGCTTACCATCACGAAGTTTTTGATTTGTGGAGCAAGATTTTTTGTGCCTTGTGGTTTTTGGTTTTGAGCTTGGGGTTTGGGTTGTTTGATATCAAGATTGATTTTAGTAATTCCTTGTGCATTAAGCTTTTGAGTAATTTGTGTGCGGAGTGTTTCTGCTACTTCTGGTGAGGCTGAGGGGATTTCAATGCGAAGTGATACCGCATTTTCGTGAATTAACATTTCTTTAACAAACCCAAAGGTTACAATATCCTTTTCGAAATTAGGATAAATGATTTCTTTTAATAAGCTAACTAATTGTTCTTGATTCATTATTTTTCCTTTTGTTAATTGTTTTGTTGGATAATTTCTTGTGAAATTTTGTAACTACAGAATTTTGGACCACACATTGAACAAAATTTTGCTTCTTTGAAAACTTCTTGTGGCAAACTTTCATCGTGATATTCTTTTGCTCTTTCTGGATCAAGTGCAAGTTCAAATTGCTTATTCCAATCAAAATTATAGCGTGCATTGCTCATTGCATCATCTCTTACTCTTGCATTAATGCGTCCTCTAGCAATATCTGCAGCGTGTGCGGCGATTTTGTAGGCAATGATTCCCTCACGAACATCCTTGGCATTAGGTAAGCCCAAATGTTCTTTTGGGGTAACATAGCAGAGCATTGCGACACCTTTCCAAGCAGCAATGGCTGCTCCAATAGCCGAAGCAATATGATCATATCCTGCGGCAATATCTGTAACAAGCGGACCTAAAACATAAAAAGGTGCTTCAAAGCAAAGTTCTTTTTGAAGCTCTACATTGCGTTCAATTTCATTCATTGGAACATGCCCTGGACCTTCAATCATTACTTGAACATCTTTTTCCCAAGCTCTTTTGGTTAATTCCCCTAAGACTTTTAATTCACTAAGTTGAGCTGCATCACTTGAATCAGCTAAACAACCTGGACGCAAAGAATCTCCAAGACTTAAAGAAACATCATATTTTTGACAAATATCTAAAATATCATCAAAGGCTTCATAGAAAGGATTTTGCTTGTGATAATGCATCATCCAAGAAGCCATTAGGCTACCTCCACGGCTAACGATTCCCATTTTGCGTTTGGCAAGAAGAGGCATATGTTCTAGTAAGAATCCGCAATGAATTGTGAAATAGCTAACGCCTTGTTTGGCTTGTCTTTCCATAACTTCTAGCATTTTATCAATGGTTAAGGCATTAATATCATTTTTAACATCGTGTAAAATTTGATAGATTGGCACAGTTCCAATTGGGACGCTAGAATTTTTAATCACCGCTTCACGAATAGAATCTAAATCTCCACCTGTGCTTAAATCCATAATAGTATCTGCACCATATTTAATAGAGATGATTGTTTTTTGAACTTCTTCTTCTATGGAGCTTGCAAGGGCAGAGCTTCCGATATTGGAATTAATTTTTGTTCTTACAGAAATCCCAATACCCATAGGTTCTAGATTAGTATGATTGACATTGGAGGGTAATATCAAACGCCCTTTGGCGATTTCTTTTCTAATCGTTTCGGCTTCTAAGTGCTCGATATTAGCCACATATTCCATTTCTTGAGTAATAATTCCTTTTTTTGCATAATGGAGTTGAGTTTTAATTTTGTCATTTTTTCGGGCTTCTACCCATTTTGTTCGCATAGATTCTCCTTAAAATAGAATAATAATAATTTTTTAGAATATGCAACATTAAGGTAGCAAAATAAAAATAAATTTTAGCTTTTCTTTTTATGAGAAATGAAAAAAGTTTTAAAAAAAATAGAATTTGTAGCAAACTTTCAATGGAGTTTTATAAAAAAGTAAAAAGAGAATAAAGGGGGTTAAATGGGAAAAATTCCCATTTATACTTAGAAAGTGTATTTAACTTCCACTCTTAGGCGATTTCTATCTTCAGAATCACTAATTTGCTCTGCAGGAAGAGTGTTATTCATAGCAGTAGCAATTTGTCTTGTTGCGTCTGTTGTTAAAATAGAGTAGTGAGCAAAGATTCTAAGGGATTTAGAGTATTGCCAAGTAATGTTTGGGTTAATTTCTGTAAAGTCAATATCGCCACTATAGTGTGCTGCACCTTGACCTCTTGAGATTTTATTAGTCCCAGTTACGAAGTCTATTCCAACATTTAGGTTTTCTAAAATGTCATAGTTGATATTGGCATAAAATAGACTTAATTCATTGGATTCAAAGCCTCGTGGCATATTTTGTCCTTCTGCAGGCAACATAGAAATGCTAACACCTGTTGCGGCATTTTCAAACCAAATTTGTCCTACTTTTTGGAATGATCCTTCATTATCTAGCGAAACTGCATAACCATCTTGTGTGTTACCCCAATATCCTATTTTTGCAGCAAGTGGAATATTAAGATCGTGGAATTTTACACCTGCTTCAAGTGTGTAAAGATCGTTCCCTTCTTTTACTTTATTTCCTTTATATACACTCGTCCAAGGAGAATTGGCATCGCTATTAAGTTTGCTAAAAGCATATTGCCCTCTTAAATGAAACATTGAATCTTGCCAAGCAAGTTCGCCAAAACCTGCAAAATCAATCATATCTGTAGCATTAAAAAGCCAAAGTTGAGTGCTGAAATTTCCAATATTTGTATCATAATTGCTTAAAGCAGCAGCGGTATAAAGAGGTTTATCAAAGGATTTATTGTCAGGTGTTAGTGCATATCCTGTTTGGTAGTCATCAATGCTCCAAGAATCAAATGCTCCAAGGTTAAAGGTCCAATGATTTAAATCTGAATTTGTTACAAAAATACCTGTTGCTCTATCATCAAGTGTATCACTAATTGGGGTTTGCATAATCATTTTACCCGCTTTAATAGTGGTGTTAGTTGAATCAGGAGTAATTACCATATTAAATTCTCTTACACCAAACCAGCTATCTGATCCAGAACCAAGTCCATTACCAGTGAATGCACCCGCATTTGGCGCTATAGAAGTGCCATCTCCTTTTCCATGATTGACATTTTGTTGTGCGTTGTGGTAGCCAATCCCTAGATTCATTGAAATATTGTTGATTACAGGAGTCTTAAAGAGTGCTTCTGCACGCCATTGGTGATTGGCATTTCCTTTTGTAGTTCCATTTTTGTTAAAATTTTGATCTTTGTAGCGATTATCAGTGTAGCGATAACGCAACATTCCGCTTACATCAATGCCTTTAATGGCTTCTTCAAGTGGTTGTGCAAAACTTGCAGTTGAAAGACTTCCAAGTGCAATGCAAGTCGCAAGGGATAATTTAGTTATTTTCATTATGTTTCCTTAAAATAAAATTTTTAAATAAACGCTAAATATTATTTAATTGAAACTTAAACTTTTATAAAAAAGTTAGTTACATAATGTATGGTATTTTTTAAATTTTTAAGATTTTGTTAGGAAGTTATGGCTAAGTGTGTAAAGTTAAATCTAAAGAGAAATAGCACAATTTTTCAAGGGCATTTTTATTTTCTTATGTGTATAATCTCTTTTAAAATTTGTGAAAATTAAGGAGTTTTTAGAATAATGAAAAAGTTTTTAAAAAAAATATCAGATCCCAAAATTGTAGGTGTTTTTAGTAAAAGTGGCTTGGGGTTGGTAGCGATTTTAGCATTGGTAGGCTGTGATAGTGGATCGCAAAATTCTAATAACGCTGGAGGTTTGGAACAAGCGACTAAAAATGGGGCGACAGTAACCATTGAGCAACAAAGCGATGGAACTTATAAAATTTTAGAAGAAACTCCAAGTAATACAACGCGTGTGATTTTGAGAGAAGCTGATGGAAATGAGCGGATTTTAAGTCAAGAAGAAATTGATAAAATCATAGCAGAAGAATCAAAAAAAATCGATGCAGGCACTTCGCAGCTTACAAACCCAACAGGAGCTGGATTATCCCTTGGTGAAACGATTTTAGCAAGTGCAGCAGGGGCTATTTTGGGGAGTTGGATTGGAAGTAAGCTTTTTAATAATCAAAACTATCAAGCTCAACAAAGAACAAGTTACAAAACTCCACAAGCTTATGAGCGTTCGCAAAATTCTTTTAATCGTAGTGCTACAAGTGCTACAAGTAGTGCAGGTCGTAGTGGATTTTATTCTCCAAATAACACTAGCACAACTCAGAATCGCTCTAGCAGCTCTTCAAGTGCATTTGGAGGATAAAAATGGAAATTATCAAAGCAACGCCACTAAGCAATGAGGATTTGGAGGATTTAGGTCTTAATTGGCATACCGATGTTGATGAGACGCCTTATGTGAGCGATGAAATTGTTGTGTTAAGTGAGCAAGAAGCACAAAATTATTATGATGCTGTCAATGAGCTATATGATATGTATGTAGAAGCAGGTCAATATGTGATTGATAATGATTTATTTTTTGAGCTTGGAATTCCCTTTAATTTAGTAGAAGCGATTCAAATGAGTTGGGAAGAGGAAGTGCATTGGCATTTATATGGGCGGTTTGATTTAGCAGGTGGGCTTGATGGAACACCTATTAAGTTACTAGAATTCAATGCAGATACTCCAACTATGGTTTATGAAAGTGCGATTATTCAGTGGGCTTTACTTAAGAAAAATGGCTTTAAAGAATCTTTGCAATTTAATAGTTTATATGAATCATTGGGTGATAATTTTAAGCGAATGATTACTTTGGGTGATGATATTTCAAATTTTAATAAAGTTTATGAGGGGTGGAAGATACTTTTTTCTAGCATACAAGGAAGTGATGAAGAAGAGAGAACGACACGATTGCTTGAAGTTATTGCTAAAGAAGCTGGGTTTGGGACAAATTTTTGTTATGCACATGAAGCACATTTAGATGAAAATGCCGGTTTAAGTTTTAATGGTGAAAATTATGAATTTTGGTTTAAATTGATTCCTTGGGAAAGTATTGCCATTGATGAGCCTGATTTGGCTAATCTTATTACAGCAATGATACGCAATAAAAATACTATTTTTTTAAATCCTGCTTACACATTAATGTTTCAAAGTAAAAGAATGCTTAAGATTTTGTGGGATTTATTCCCTAACCATCCTTTATTGTTAGAGACTTCTTATGAACCTTTGGTTGGCAAAAAACAAGTAAAAAAACACGCTTTTGGTAGGGAAGGTGAGAGCGTGAGTATTCTTGATTCAAAGGGTAATGCTTTGGTGCAAAATAGTGGAAATTATGGAAATTATCCTGAGATTTATCAAGAATATGCTTTGCTAAATCAGCACAATGGAAGTTTTTATCAAGCCAATGTTTTTTATGCGTATGAAGCTTGTGCATTAGGATTTAGAAAAGGTGGAGAGATTTTGGATAATATGTCAAAATTTGTCTCCCATAAAATAAAATAAAGGGCAGTTTATGGAAATTTTAAATCATTTAAATAGTATTAATGACTTTAATGAAGCAAAACAGGTGATTCCAGGTGGAGTGAATTCTCCTGTTAGAGCATTTAAAAGTGTGGGTGGCACACCTCCTTTTATTAAAAGAGGAGAAGGTCCTTATTTGATTGATGAGGATAATAACACTTACATTGATTTTGTCCAAAGTTGGGGACCTTTGATTTTTGGGCATTGTGATAAAGAGATTGAGGCTGTTGTGATAGAAACAATCAAAAAAGGCTTATCCTTTGGGGCTCCAACGACTTTGGAAACAGCTTTAGCTAAAGAAGTGATTTCAATTTATGAAGGAATTGATAAGATTCGTTTTGTTTCAAGTGGCACTGAAGCGACAATGAGTGCTATTAGACTAGCTAGGGCTTATACAAAAAGAGATGATATTATTAAGTTTGAGGGTTGCTATCATGGGCATAGCGATTCTTTGCTTGTGAGTGCGGGAAGTGGATTGGCAACTTTTGGTTCGCCAAGTTCTCCTGGTGTGCCTGAGGATTTTACTAAGCATACTTTAGTTGCGCGATATAATGATATTCAAAGTGTAGAATCTTGTATTCAAATTAGCAAACAAAAGGGCAAAGGTATAGCGTGTGTAATTTTAGAGCCTATTGCAGGAAATATGGGGTTAGTTCCTGCTAAAAAAGAATTTTTAGAATCTTTGGAGAGGCTTTGTAAGCAAGAGGGGATTGTTTTAATCTTAGATGAAGTGATGAGTGGATTTAGGGCTTCATTAAATGGTTCTCAAAATTTTTATGGAGTGAATGGGGATTTAGTAACTTTTGGAAAAGTGATTGGAGGGGGAATGCCAGTTGGAGCTTTTGGTGGAAGATCGGAGATTATGAATCTTCTTTCGCCTCAAGGTAGCGTGTATCAAGCAGGCACATTAAGTGGGAATCCAGTAGCAATGAGTGCAGGGCTTGTGGCTTTAAAAAAGCTAAAAAATAATCCAGAAATTTATAATGAGTTAGAATTACTTGCTTTGCGATTAACTGAAGGATTAAAGAATATTGCAGCTAAATTTGGAATCACTCTTCAAACTTGTGTAAGGGGAAGTATGTTTGGATTTTTCTTTAACCAAAATCCAGTAGAAAACTTTGAAGATGCGCTAAAGAGCGATACGGAATTGTTTGGAAAGTTTCATCAAGGAATGTTGGAAAAGGGAGTGTATTTTGCTGCTTCGCAGTTTGAGACAGGCTTTATTTGTGTGGGAATGAATGAAGTAATGATTGATGAAGTTTTAAGTAAAGCCAAAGAGGTGTTTTTAGAGATAGGTGCATATGGAAAATAAAGATTCTACTCAAAAACCAAAGTATAATGATGCGATACTAGCGTATTCTAACGCTACTCTTGGAATCTCAATGGTGGTGGCGGTGCTTATTGGGGTTGGGATTGGTTATGGATTGGAGGCTTTATTTGGCTATCGGTGGCTTTTTTGGCTTGGGGTTATTTGGGGTGTTTTGGCGGCTATTTTAAATGTATATAAAGCTTATAAAAGACAAAAAAGGGAGCTAGATGAGCTAAGTAAAGATCCAAAATATGCTTATCAAAGTAAATGGGATGATGATGAGGATTAGGACACAAGTTTTTGTGCTTGTTGGAGTCTTGATAGTGAGTGGAAGTTTGGCTGCTATTTTTTGGGGTAGGCTTTTTGCACTTAGTTTTATTTTTGCTTTTCTTTCTTTTCTTGTGATTGTGGGTTTTACTTGTCTAGCTCAAAAAAATAAAATTTCTCGACTTATTAGAGGATCATCTAAAGAAGAATTAGAAGCATTGGCAAATCTCTATCAAAGTAAAGAAGACAAGGAAGAAGAGTTTTGGGATGAAAATGCGCCTCAAATCTCTGAAGAAGAGTTTGTAAAAGAATGCAAACAAAAGGGGCGAAAATTTTGGCGTGGGTTTAGTAAAGATGCTAGTAAGGTTGGATTTAAAATGTTTTTTTTGCCTTTGAGATTATTAGCGTATGCACTCTTTGTTGTTTTGTTTTTAATCTTTTTAAAAAAAGGCTGGTTAGATTTTGTTGGATTCTTTAGTGGATTGATTCTAGCAAATATTGTAGTGGTTTTGGTGTTGCAATTTGGATTTTTAAAAACTAAAAGCTAGGATTAGTTGGATTATAGCTAAAGCCTTATTTGCCAAGGCAAAAATCGCTAAACATCACATCAAGCATTTGAGAATATTCATAGGGCTTTGTGATGGAGGCTAAAGCTTTTAGAGCTTCGTTAATATGAAAGCTAAAAAGTTCTAGTTCGCCATTTTCTAATGGAAGTTTTGAATCATAGAGAGCTTGAATGCAAGCTTGAATAGCTTGGAATTGATATTGTGAGACTAGAAGTAGCATTTGTGAGCTTTCTTGAGAATTAAGCAGTGAGATAAGATGGTTTTTAAAATGAGATAATAAGGAATTGTTAGAAGCTAAATTATCGTCTTTAAGGCATAAATTAAGGGGATTAAAGGGGGCTAGGATTTGGGTATCAAAGCTTCCCTTTAAATCTGTTTTGTTTAATAAAACGATGATTTTTTTGGAATCTTGGTAGGTTTTTAGGATTTCTATTATTTTTAAATCTTCTTCTTCTAGGGGGCGACTACTATCAAAAAGGGCGATTAAAATATCGCTTTGTTCTGCTTTTTGCAAACTTCGTTCAATGCCTTTGGTTTCAATTATGTCTTGGCTTTGTCGGATTCCTGCTGTGTCAATGAGACGCAATAAATGCCCTTCTAAAAGAAAATTTTCTTCAATGCTATCGCGTGTTGTTCCTGCAATATCACTAACAATAGCACGATCTTCGTGCAAAAGTGCGTTAAGTAGAGAACTCTTGCCTACATTGGGTTTTCCGATAATACAAAGTCTATAACCTTCAAAAAGGGATTTTTTTTGTATGGATTGCTCTAAAAGATTTTGAAGAGTTTGTAGCGTGGAATCAAGCCTATTTAGGAGATTTTCCATTAAATCTTGTGGTAATGCTTCATCGGCATAATCAATAAAAACTTCGCTATGAGCTAAGAGTGTAAGGAGATTTTTGCGTAAATTTTCACAAAAACTATACATCTCGCCATTTAAATGACGCATTAACATTTTGTGTGCGTTGGCATTTGAAGATTCAATGAGCTTGGCGATAGCTTGAGCTTGACTTAGATCGATTCTGCCACCTAAAAAGGCGCGTTTGGTGAATTCTCCAGGTTTAGCTAATCTCGCACCAAGCTTGATGCATTCTTCTAAAATACTTTGGGCAATAAAGGTGCCGCCGTGGCATTGGAATTCAATCACATCTTCAGTGGTGTAGCTATGAGGTGCTTTGAAATAAATTAAAATACATTCATCAAGTAATTCACCATTTTGAAAATAAATTTTAGTAAGCTTGGCATAGCGAACTTTAAAATGATTTGGATTTACTTTTGCAAGTTTGGAGGCAATAAGAAGAGAATCTTGTCCGCTTAGTCTAATGACATTGAGAGAGGACTTTCCATAAGTGGTGGCTGGAGCAACTATGGTTTGATTAATGTTGGAATTCATTGATGATGATATACTTTTGCCCTTCTTGATTAATTCTAAAAGAAATATACTTGTCTGGGAATTGTTCTCTTAATTGTTTGAGTGCAATGTGTGCTAAAACACCATCTAATGGTTTTGTTTGAGCCTTTCCATAGGTTTTAATATTTTCAATAACGGGTATGAGATGATTAGCAATCATTTCTTCTTGGTTTTTAAGAAATTCGGCGATTTCTAATCTTACCATTAAACCATAGATATGATTAATCCAATTAAAGATAAGATAGGAGAAAGCTTTGTAGCGGTAACCTTCTTTGCCAATTAATAAGGCAGAATCTTCTCCATCAATTTTGATATACAAGGTATTCTCATCATAGGGTTTTACGATAACTTCATTGATGCTATAAGGAAGGAGTTGGAGTAATTCTTGTAATTCTTTTTGAACTTGTATGGAGATTTGATTTAAGTCTTTTGGGGATTCTTTTTGTGAGATTGCTTGGGTTTTTGGTGTTGGAGTTTGCTCAATTGGAGTTTGTTTTGTTTTGGGTTGAGCACAGATAATGGCGTTTTTTTTGCCAAAACCTAAGAATCCTTTTTGGGGATTTTGGATGATTTCATATTCTAAATCCACAATAGAGCAATTAAAAAGCTTAGAAGCTTCAATTAAAGCATCTTCAAGGGTAGCTGCTTCTATTTTTTTCATTTTTCAACCTTGTGCTTTTTGTGTTCGGCAATTTCTCTTGCTTTCTTTCGTTCAAGGGCTTTGTTGATAAGTAATTGTTGTAAGATTGAGAAGATATTATTAACAAACCAATAAAGCACTAATCCAGAAGGGAAAGTCACAAAGAAAATGGTAAAGATAAGTGGTAAGAATTTAAAGATTTTTTCTTGTATGGGATCATTAAAAGTTGTTGGGGTTAAATGTTGTTGTAGATACATAGTAATACCCATAAGAATTGGTAAAACAAAATAAGGATCCATAACGGATAAATCTTGAATCCAAAGCAACCAAGCAGCTCCTTTTAGTTCAATTGCATTGTATAAAACGCGGTAAATTGCAAAAAATACAGGCATTTGTAGAAGAAGTGGTAGGCATCCTCCCATTGGATTGGCTCCGTGTTTTTTGTAAAGTTCCATCATATGGACTTGGAGTTTTTGTGGCTCACCTTTGTATTTTTGCTGAATCTCTTTCATTTTTGGAGCAAGCTCTTTGAGTTTTTGCATAGAAACCATTCCTTTGTAAGTCAAAGGATAAAGCACTACACGAACAATAAGTGTTAATAAGATAATTGCCCATCCCCAATTTCCACACCAATCATAAAGGGTTTCTAAAAGCAAAAAGAGTGGTTTTGCAAAAAAAGTAATGATTCCATACTCAACCACTTCGGTAAGATTTGGATTAATGCTTTCTAAGAGCCGATAATCTTTAGGTCCAATGTAGCCAGATAGCTCAATATTTCCATTAGCACTTAAAAAAGGCATTGGATTTTCTTCGGCGTTGCTTAAAACTATTGCATTAAGATTGTTAGATTGACTAAAGAATAAAGTGGTGTAATATCTATCTACAGCAGCTAGGATACTTGAATTAGTAAAGTTGCTTTGTCCGCTAGAATCGCCATCTTCAATAGTAGTAATGGTTCCATCTTGCTCTTTGATGATAACGCCTTTAAAAACATAAGAATCATTTTCAGCACTTGGACGCATACCAGGAGAGATAAAGTAAGTGTAATTTTGTGGAATTTCTACTTTGACTTCATAGAGTCCATTGGGGTGAAATGTGATGGTTTTTGTAAGTGTAAAATTTTCTAGTTTTTGCGTGAGTGTGAGAGATTGCGGCTTGTCTTTTAGCTCAATATTTGTAGCGCTTGTTTGATAAGGGGTGTTAAAGGCTTGTTGATTAAGCATTGAATCAGCAAAACGAATTTCTAAGATTTTTGGATTATTTTGATTGGCAATATCGTTACTAAATAACTCGAGATTTTTTGCGTCCTTGTGATACTTTTCTTCTTTAAGAGTAACTTGCGTAATTCTTCCTAAGCGATCGATTTGGTATTCAAAATTCTCTCCATTAATGGTCGTGATAATTTCTTGTGTGGTAGAGAGTTGTGCTGATTCTTGAGTGGGGTTGGGTTTGGCTTCTTGGGTTATGGGGAGATTTTGCGTGGTTTGGATAGATGATGTAGCAGTGGCGTTATTTTCTTGTGGTTTTGGTGCATAAAAATAACTATAAGGCACAAAGAAAGCTAATGCTAAAACAACAGCTATGATGATACGAGTTTGCGAATTTAAATTATCAAGTTTATTGAGCACGGGAAACCTTTGAGAAATTTTTTATAATATAAACATTTTGTATAGAATCTCTGGTTACACAAGGAAGATTCTTAAAAGTAAAATTTTTAACTTTTGTAGGAATTAACCAATATTTTGGTGTTTTGGGTGGCATAAAGCTATAGCGGAGAACCTTGCGAATTTTTGGATAAGAAATGCCCCCTTGAAAGAATTGGTTGCAGCTTAAAACTCTTAAAAAAGTTTTTAGAAAAGCAATAATAGGATTTTGAAATTCAAAAACTTGTTTAGAGTATTCCGAGCAAGAAGGATAATAACGGCATTTAGGACCAAACAAAGTTGAAATATAACGCTGATAAAAAGAAATAAGAAACAAAAAGAAGCGTTTTAGCATTTTTGGATTCACCCAGTTTGGAGTAATTTTAATCGCATCAATGCGTGGTTGTAGCTACTTTGTAAAGTAGAATAGGGGGCTTTGTCTAGCCCACTTTTTGCCAATAAAACCATATCGCCACTGATGAGATTTGACATTGAGTTGCGATATAAATTTCTTAAGCGTCTTTTGACAAAATTTCTACAAACCGCATTACCCACTTTTTTGGAAACACAAAAGCCAATCCGACTTGATTTGAGATTTTCTTTAAAAAAAAGAATAAAATAAGGATTATGCCATTTTTTGGGGCTTTTATAGACAATGTCAAAGTCTTTTTTGCTTTTTAAAGTGATCAAAACTAAAAATCCAAGTAGAGATTAAACAGCTAATCTTTTTCTACCTTTTGCTCTTCGTGCATTGATAACTTTTCTACCATTCTTAGTTTGCATTCTTACGCGAAAACCATGTGTTCTTTTTCTTGGTGTGTTGTGTGGTTGATATGTTCTTTTCATAAGTTATTGCCTTTTTGTAAAAATAAGGGTTAATTTTACTATAAAATTACTTAAAATTACTTTTATTAAAAGAGCTTTTACTCTTCAAATTGACTAGTTAATGCCACTGCAATAGCTGCTACTAAATCACTTTCATCGCTTGTTTCTTGTGGCATTAGTGATGGTAGTTTGTTCTCCAAATAAGAAGTGTCAAAAATCCCGCGTTTGAAATCTTTGTCATTGCAAATGTTAATTAAAAATGGGATTGTGGTTTTAACGCCACGGATTTTAAATTCGCTTAAAGCACGTTTGAGTTTATTAACAGCTAAATCATAGCTTGTAGCACGCACGATGAGCTTGGCAATCATTGAATCATAAAAAGGAGGAATCACAAAGTCTTTATAAATATAGCTATCTACCCTCACAAAAGGTCCAAGTGCTGGGTAATAAGCAGTGATAGTTCCAGGGTTTGGTATGAAATCATTATGCACATCTTCAGCATTAATTCTAGCTTCAATAGCAAATCCTTGTGCGGTAATGTCATTTTGACTTAAATCAAGAATTTCTCCATAAGCGATTCGAATTTGCCTTCCGATGAGATCTAAGCCTGTGATTTCTTCTGTTACGCCGTGTTCAACTTGGATTCTAGTATTCATTTCCATAAAATAAAAATTATTCGAATCATCAATTAAAAATTCGATTGTCCCCGCATTGGTATAGTTTGCAGCCTTAGCCGCAGCAACAGCAACCACTCCCATTCGGCGTCGTAAATCAGCACTCATAGTAGGGCAGGGGGCAATTTCTATGAGTTTTTGGTGACGCCTTTGAATAGAGCAGTCGCGTTCTAATAAGTGAATGACATTGCCATAATTATCTGCTAGAATCTGGAATTCAATGTGTTTTGGATTTTGGATATATTTTTCCATAAAAACATCATCATTTTTAAAAAAGGTTAAAGCCTCTCTTTTGCAGGCATTAAAAGCATTTTCTAATTCGCTTTCTTCTTGCACGACACGAATTCCCCTGCCACCCCCTCCGCTACTTGCTTTAAGTATGACAGGATAGCCAATTTTTCTTGCAATTTTTTGTATTTCATAAAGGCTTAGTTTGTTAAGTGGCTCTGTGCCTGGGACAACAGGGATTCCATTTTGTATCATTAGATTTCTTGCAGCATTCTTATCCCCCATTTTGGCAATAACTTCACTCTCTGGACCAATCCATACTAATCCTGCTTCTTTGACTTTTTTTGCAAAAAGGGCATTTTCACTCAAAAAACCATAACCTGGGTGAATAGCTTCTGATTCGGTTGCTTTTGCTGCTTCGATGATTCTATCAGGATCTAAATAGCCTTTAATAGGATCTTCACTAATAGCATAGGTGTGAGTTGCCATTTTGACATGTAAGCTATCTCTATCGGCGTGAGAATAGATTGCTACAGATTCGATATTTAAGTCATTACAAGCGCGAATAATACGAATAGCAATTTCGCCACGATTGGCAATAAGGATTCGTCTAAACATAAAAGCCCCCAAATTTTGGCATAGATTTAAAAAGTAATGATTTTATTTTATATTGAATCTTTTTAATTTTTTCTTTAGGAGTTAATATAAGACTTTATTAAAAAAGTAAATTACACTAAAATCGTTCTATTTTTACACATAGATTTTTGTAGTTTTGCGCGAAATTCAAAATGGCTGCCGTGATTGAGTGAGCCATTTTGAATGATAAAGAGATTGTAAATTCGATGTTTTAAGGAGAGCTAGACTTAAAAGAAAGCCTAGCAAAATGAAATTTAGTGTCTGTAAAATGTGATTAAAAATTACCTGTTAAAGAAACCCAAAAGCGTCTCCCTTCTTCGATTCTATTGTATTGAGAGACATAGCCATCGACTGGATTACCCACAAAATTATCGGTAAATTTCTTGTCTAAAAGATTGTGAATTGCTACATTAAGCTTCCAAGAATCATTAAAAGCATAAGTTCCACCCGTAGTCATTAAGAATATGTTTTTGTAATATTCGCCTATTACAGGATCACCGCCTGTGTAGCGATTACCTTGCCATTGTCCTTTAAGATAAGGTGTGAATTTGTTAAAGGGAATGCTAATTTTAGTGATAAAATTGTGTTTTAAAGAATCGCTCTCTGGCTTTCCAATAGTGCTTTTAGTAGAAGATTCACGCACTTCAGAATCTAAATAGGTATAGGAAGTGTCAATGTTGATTTTCTCTAAGATTTTAAATCCTACGGCTAATTCCACTCCCATATATCGCACTTCTCCGTGATTGATGGCTTGTGAGCATCTCTCATAGGTGCAGATTCCAACTCCTGAAATATTTTCTCCATTATTTATAGTCATGCTTGAGATTTTGTCTTTAAAGTCTGTCAAAAATCCTGTAAGACTTATGTAGTGAGAATCTTGATTGTAAATTGCGCTTAATTCGTAATTAATTGAAGTCTCTTCGGAGAGATTTGGATTCCCATAGCTAGGAAATCTTCCTTGACCGCTAAAATTATAATATCCTGCAATAAGGCGATTTGGCGTTGGCGCTTTAAATCCAGTTGCAACACCACCTTTTAGCGTTAGAGAATCAGTTGGATTATAAACAAGGTAGCCTCTAGGTGAAAGGTTGTCGCCAAAGATTTCGTGGTGATTGTATCTTGCCCCTAGTGTAAAGTTTAGATTGTCTAAAATTGAGAGTTCATCTTCTGCAAAAACACCAAGCAAATATTGATCAAATTTGGTTGGATTTGCGATTTTATCTTGCATTTTTTCTACACGATATTCAGCGCCCACGCTCAAGAGATTTCTCTCTCCTAATGGAACAACAGCTTTGGTATCTAAAATAATATCTTCTGCTAGAATATCTCTATTTTCTCCCAAATAAGGCTGTGTTGCAAGTCCGACAACTTCCCTGCCATCATTGCTTACGCGATTGTATTGGATTCCAGAATCTAATACAAAATTCTCATAAGTTCCCTTATGTGTTAAATAGGTTACCAATTTATCAACTTGCATTGTTTTAGTATAACCCCCCGTTAATGCACCTGTGTCATTAAGTGGTTTTGTTAGTGTCCCTAGTTGTCCATTAGCATTATCAAAAACACTTTGTGAATAATCTACATCTAAAGTCAAAAGATTTTGGGGATTAGCAAGATAATCTAGTTTGAATCCAAAATTGTGATTATTGGCTCTTGTTGGGCTTTGTGCTTGAGAGGCATCAATTATTGTCCCATTAGGCTCTGAATAACTTACACTAGAACTCTCTCTATAAAATTCTCTTGCACGTAGAGTAAGGGAGAGTTTGTCTTTAATAAGTGGTCCGCTACCATAAACGCTCGTTCCATAGAGATTTCCCCATTGCGAATCTGCTTGAAACAAGGCTTCTGTTTGGACGCTTAAGCCCCATTTTTCGGGAGATTTTTTTGTAATAATATTAACCACACCACCTAATGCATCAGAACCATAAAGGGTGCTCATTGGACCTTTGATGATTTCAATGCGTTCAATTGCAGAAATAGGGGGCAAGAAAGATGAAGTGATTTCAGTAAAGCCATTAGGACCCACATCGCCCCCAACGCTTTGTCTTCTGCCATCTATCAAGATAAGGGTATAGCCTGTGATTCCACGCATAGTTATTTGATAAGTCCCTGTTTTTCCCTTACTAGCAAATAAATCTACTCCGGGAATATCCGCAATCGCTTCTGCTATATCTCGATAAGCCTTGTTTTCTAAATCTTCCTTTTTGATAATCGAAATACTAGCGGGGGCTTCTTTTATATCTTGAGAGAATCCACTAGCACTTACGACTGAAGTATCTAAACGATATTCTTCAGTAGCATTTACACCAATTGTGCTAAGTATTAAAGATAACACAACAGATGAATATCTAACCTTGTTTAGTATAAACATTTTTACTCCTCTTAAAAATAATAATAATATTCAAAATTATATTTATTATTAAATTAAATAAAAATAAACAATTATAATAATCACTACTATAATTTAAAAATTTAAATAATTAAAAGCTTTTATTTTTTGGCTTGGTAAAAGATAATTGTAATCTTAAAAATGCCATTATGGGAGAGAGCTATCAAGACAAAGAGTGTAAAAGGGTAGAGTATTTTTGGAATGGATAATTTTATTTTGTATTTATTTTAAAATTTTCTTTTAGGGATATTATAAAACTTTATAAAAAAAGCAAATTATGTTAGAATCGCTTTATTTTTTATGTAAAACAAGGCTTTTTATGGATTTGATTTATGCGATAATTTTAGGAATTGTTGAGGGTTTGACGGAATTTTTGCCCGTTTCTTCAACAGGGCATTTGATTCTTACTTCAAAATTGCTTGGAATTCAACAAGATACATTTCACAAAACATTTGAAGTTATGATTCAATTAGGATCAATTTTGGCAGTTATTTTTGTCTTTTGGGAAAGGTTGTTTAAGAATAGTTTGGAGCTTTGGGTTAAGCTTGCCATTGGATTTTTACCCGCGGGTATTTTGGGTTTTTTACTTTATGATTTGATTAAAATGCTTTTTGCGCCCATTACGACTTCTATTATGCTAATTGTGGGTGGAATCGCCTTTATTGTTATAGAGATATTTTATAAAGAAAAAGAGCATCACACCAAAGAAATAGCAGAAATTTCTTATAAACAATCCTTTTTGATTGGGATTTTTCAAGCTTTGGCGATGATTCCAGGCACTTCTAGGAGTGGGGCGACTATTATTGGTGGATTGCTTTTGGGCTGCAATCGTAAAGTAGCAACAGAATTTTCTTTTCTCCTAGCTTTACCTACGATGATTATTGCAAGTGGATATAGTGCTTATAAAAACTATGCCGTGTTTAATGCTGATAATCTCCTTGTTTTGGGAGTAGGGTTTGTTGTAGCATTTTTAAGTGCTTTGATAGCGATTAAATTATTCTTAGGTTTTGTTTCAAGATTTAATTTTATCCCCTTTGGAATCTATCGCATTATTCTTGGAATTGCATTTTTGTTTTATTTGGAGGTTTTTTAGGTTAAACTTTTGTAACATAGCCACTTAAAATTTCCCTTAAAAGTCCGCCAAAATTAATTTTTAATTTAATTTCTTGTCCGCTTTTTGTGATTTCAGTGATTCTTCCTGCTCCAAAAATTTTGTGCATTACACAATCTCCCCTTTGAAAACCTATCTCATAGGCGGTTTTTGAAATATCGGTGGTGTTTTGATTTAAAAAATTCTCTTTAGCAAGAATCTTGCTTTCTGCCAAGAATCTTGAGGGATACAAACTAGTGCGATTTCCTCTGTAAAATCTTGAATCAACATAGCTTAAATAAAGCTCCTTTTTTGCCCTAGTAAAGGCAACATAGCCTAGTCGTCTTTCTTCTTGGAGATTAGTATCTTCCCTTGCCATAGGAAAAAAACCTTCTTCAAGTCCGATGATAAAAACATAATCAAATTCCAAACCTTTGCTAGAATGAACGCTCATACACGAAACGCCTTCAACCCCTTTTTGCTCATTTCTTAATTCGGTATCTTCTTGATCGCTTCTTAGTGCAAGTTCATTTAGAAAATCTTCTAATTCCATAAGTGGATTTTGTTTAACATATTCGCGGTATAATCCATAAAATTCTTCAATATTGCTTACCCTATCAACTTCCTCGCTATTTTGCGATAAAGCTTTGCAGAGTCCAATTTTTTCTTCAAAATCATCAAGGAATTTGAGGCTAGATTGTGCTTGTAAATCTTGGAGTTCTTTAATAGTTTTAAAAAACTCCCAAATTGTATTGTAGGTTTTTTTGCTAATTTCTTGTTGTAATAATTGTGGAGATTGATTTGAAAAAAGCTCATAAATGCTACAATGATGGATTTGACTAAGTGATTTTAGTTTTTCAAGGGTGGTTTTTCCTATGCCTCTTTTGGGTTTATTGATAATTCTAAGGAGTGAGAAGTCATCATTAATGTTTGTTAAAACTCTAAAATAACTAATCACATCTTTAATTTCGCTACGCTCATAAAAGCGAATGGTTCCCACTAAAACATAAGGGATTCTTTCACGATTGAAGCCTTCTTCTAGAGATCGAGAGAGTGCATTTAAACGAAATAAAATAGCAATATCTTTTGGATTTATCCCATTTTGGAGTAGTTTTTTGATGATTTTTGAGAGATTTTTTGCTTCTTCTTGTTCGTCATAAGAATGCAAAACTTCAATGGGCTTTCCTTCATCTAAAGTGCTTTTTAATGTCTTTCCTAGCCGTTCTTTATTATTGGAAATAAGATGATTGGCAGCATTTAAAATGGATTTACTGGAGCGATAGTTTTCTTCTAGTTTAATAGTTTTTGCGCCTTTGAAATGTTGAGAGAAATTAAGAATATTTTGGATATTAGCACCCCTCCAACTATAAATACTTTGATCATCATCGCCCACTACACAGATATTATTGTGTGTGGTGCAGAGATATTTTAAAAGTTGGTATTGCAAATCATTGGTGTCTTGATATTCATCAACCATAATGTATTGGTATTTTTGACTAATTTCTGTGGCGACATTTGGATTGGATTTTAAAATCTCAATAGGGAGTAAGAGCAAATCATCAAAATCTACCATATTGTTTTGTAAAAGCGTTTCTTGGTAGTTTAAATAAACTTTTGCTATGTGTTTGTAGAGTTCATTGTGGGCATTTTTAAGGGCTTCTTGTGGGGTAATTTGAGAATTTTTATAACGGGAAATTTCGCTAATAATTAAAGGAAGTGGTGCAAGATCGCAATTAAGCTCTTTGAGAATTTTTTTAGTATCATCACTATCGGCTAAAATAAAGTTTATTTTTCGCCCTAAAAGTGAGATATAAAATTTTAAAAACAATAGTCCAAATTTATGAAAAGTGCAAAGCAATGGGGGATGAGAAGTTGATTTTTTCAACATATTTAAGGCTCGTTTTTGCATTTCATTGGCTGCCTTGTTGGTAAAAGTGAGAGTTAAGGTATTACTTGGCGGAATCCCTACTTCATCAATCAAATATGCAAGTCGAGTTGTGATGGTTTTGGTTTTTCCACTTCCTGCACCTGCCAAAATCAATAAAGCCCCTTCAATTGTAGTGACTGCTTGTTTTTGTGAAGTGTTGAGTTGATTTAAAAATTTCTCTTGCATAAAAGACCTTGATAAACTTTTTTTGGAATTATACCAATTTATTGCAAGGGCAATTAAATTGATATTTTATTTGAAATGAAATATAATTTTTTAGAAATATTAAAAATAATTTAACTTTTATTTTATGAATTGTATTAAGGAAGCTAAAATGTTATATGACCTCACTAAATTAAAAACTTTTATTATTGTAGTTAGAGAGAAAAGTTTCTCTAAAGCTTCAATGAAGTTAGGAATTTCTCAACCTGCCATTACTCAGCAAATTAAATACCTTGAATCTTATTTTAATACAAAGCTTATTGTGAGAAAGAAAAGTGGAGTTAGCCTTACTAAAGAGGGTGAGAAGATTTTTAATATCGCTTTAAAAATTGAAAGAAATTTGTGTGCCTATCGTAGAGAATTTGTGCATAATATACGATATAACAATACCATTGAAATAGTTTGTTCTCCAGTGATTGAGAAATTTATTTTGCCTAAGATTTTTCCAAAATTAACTCGAGAGATTTATCCAAAGATTCATTATTATGCCGCAGATTCTTTACGCGCTATTGAGGATTTGCAAGATTCTTGTAAAGAAAACACAAAGATTGCATTAGTGGAATCCCCAATTTTTAAAGAAAATATTATTTATAGAGAGTGGCTAGAAGATGAGATTGTTCTTGTTTCTACGAAGCCTTTGCCTAGAATCATTAAAGTAGAAAATTTATTTTCTTATGAATGGGTTGATTTGATTTTGGGAGATGGAGAATTTACTGCTATTAAAAACTATTTGAGTAAATTGGATATTAATACAAATAATTTTAATGTTGTTGCACAATTTGAAACTTATGAAAAAATTAAGGAATTTTTATTTCAAGAATCTAAAGAGAAAAATTATATGACATTTTTACCTTATTTGCACATTAAAGAAGAATTGCAAAATAAAACCTTTTATTACACTAAAATTCGTGGGCTTAATCTAAAGAGAAAAATTTATTTAGCTGTTTTAAAAGAGGATAGAAGCCATTCCATGATAGAAAATATTTGTGATTTTTTAATGTTTGATACCAAAATATCTTTATATTAGGCTTTAAAAATTTTATGATGTAAAAGAAGTAGTAAGTCTTGATATTCTCTAAGCCAAATGTGGATTTTTTGTGGATTTTGATCATAGGTGTTTATGAGATTCCAGAAATCTTTTTGATGATTAGGGTAGCGAATATGTGCTAATTCGTGAATAATAATAGAATTAATAAGCCATCTTGGCATAAGTGCTAACCTTAAACTAAAGCGAAGATTTTTGGTTTTATGGTAGCAACAAGCAAGCTGTTTATAACTTTTACCATACAAAATTTTATTAGGAAAAAGCTTCATTTGTGTAGAAAAAAATGGTATTTGCACTTGAAGATAAGAATCAAGTTTATTTTGAAAGAATTGAATTAAAGCCTTTTTGGTTTTTGGTGTAGGGTTGGAATGAATACATTCTTCCCAATGAGTTTGGATTGCATTATCTTGAATATCCTGCCATTCCCCAAAAAGAAATATTTGATGATTGGGCAGCTTGAGATTTAGTCTTTGATTCCAAAGTTGCTGTTGTTCTTCTATCCAGTTTTGATTCTGCTCCAAAAACTCCAAGCATTTCTTTTTACTAAAATGTTTAGGGGCACTAATTAGCAAGGTAGAAGAATCTCTAAAAGACATTCTTAGATTCTTATAATTACGCTTTTGAATAATCTTAAGATTAAAAGGAAGCATCAGATTCTACAAAGCGGTTGTTAATAGGTGATAAAATCTCAATTTCATATTGAACTTGGTTGTCTTTAATGGTCTCTTTAAAATAGCGTTTTGCACTAGGAACATTTTTGCGATAAAAATATTCAATCCCAAAAGCAGTGGCATAGTTTATCCAATCATATTTCAAATCCGCATTAAGCATTTGAGTTTCTTCGCTTAGCAAACTATCTAGAGTTTGAATTGAGTTTGCAATATACATATTTTTTCTATCTTTGGGCTGTGTGATAGATAAAAGCGTTGGGCTATAGTTAATTTGTGTAGAGTAGATACCCTCAATGGCAATATCATAGTAAGTAAGTTGAGAAAGAATGATGCTTGAATTAATCACTGGTGTATTGAGAAAAATGCGTGAATGTTTTAATAATGATTTGAGTTTCCCTGCAGTTTTGGTAAAGTTAGAATTGTCTTTGAGATTAAAGGCTGTTGAGTAAGCAATATCGGGATTATATTTTAAGACACTTTGGTGGATTTGATCGCCTATGTAGCTAGAATCATAAAAGCTAACGGCTTTAATTTGGGAATTGTGTTTGGAGAGTTTTTGAATTTGTTTTTCATAGCTAATGCCACCATAGATAATATTAGGAAGGGGGTTGGTTGTGATTTGGGAAGAATGCACACTGGGTATAAAAATAGGAGTTTGAATATTAAGCGTGTTAAGATTATTAGCACCATTGTAGGTTAAAATGGCAATGATTTGTCGGTAACCTTTAGAATGGATTGTATTAATAGCTTCTTGAAGATCTTGTGCAGATTCACTTTTGCTATCAAAAATTTCAAAGTTAAAAAGTTTATTTTGATGCAATAAGTAACTTAAAATCACATTGGTAGTTGAGGCTGAATAAGCACCAATATCTTTGCGAGAAAACAGAAGTGCAATGTTAAAAAATGATTTTTGAGAATCTGTAAAATAAGGAATTTGGGAAATTTCTAAAGTGCTCATTAGGGTATTAAGTGATTCAAGTAGGGTTTGATTTTGATTATTTTGTGTGAAATTTGCAATAAAAGAAAAAACTTGTCCTTGTTCTAATAGTTCTTCTAAGCAACTCGTGTTGCATTTTTGAGTTTCAATGTTTAGAACTTCTGCACTAGGAGTAGGAAGGGGTGAGGGATATTTTCCACTAGCAAAAATAAGGCTCGGTAAAAGCCATAATAAAAAGATTTTATTGATTAGTTTCATAGAGATCCTTTTTTAGGGTTAAAAATTCTTTATGGGCTTGTATTTTAAGTTCAGGTTGCCTTAAGAGTTGGGCGAGTGAGAAAGTTGGAAAAAGCTTTAAATGATTCCATTTAAATAATTTGCCCTGTATGTTTTTATAAGGAGTTTTGTCTTGAGTGAGGGCGTTATATACTTCTTCTCCTAAAATCACAATGGTTTTACTTTGTGAAAATTCCAATTGTTTAAGAAAGTAGCCCATACAATTTTTAGTGCATTCTTCTTGCGTGTTTTTAGGAATCTCGCATTTAAGGAGTGAGAGAATGGAGACTTGTTGCAATGGGAGTGCAAAGACATTTTCAATAATTTTTTTTAACATTAACGCACCTTTAGAGACAAAACGCGTTTGCAAATCCAAAAGAGGCGTTATGGTTAAAAAAAGAAGTTTAGAATGCGGATTGCAAAGTCCTATATGGGGTTGAGAAAGTTTTTGTGGGCAGAGTTGGCATTCCTTTATAGCTTGGTTAAGATTCTTTTGGTTTTGGCTTGGAAATTGTGTTTGTAAGGGTTTTTGAAATTGCAAATCATAATAATCAAAACCAATGGATTTTAGTAAATAGAGTTTTTGTAAAAGTAATGCTTGATGAAGTGTTTGCACTGAAATCCTGTCTTTTGAAATAAAAAATGGAATTATAAAATTTAAAAAATTAAAGGTAGATAATTTTTGAAATAGGAATAAAAATTGCTTATAAAAATGCAATAGGAGCTAAATTTCTTTCTCAAGGATGGAGATAATTTGGGAGAAAGTTTATGAATAATATGTCTATAAAAGAAAATTATGCTTCTTATGCAAGCAGTATCGCTTTTTTAAAAGAGATTCAAAAAAATTGGACACCACAAAATGATAAAAATGAGACATTTGAAGCTGCTTTAAATCAAGCAGAATCGCTAGAAAAACAAGAAGAATTTCAAACTATAATTACGCAGTTTCAAGAAAATGAAAATCCTTTGCCAATAGATACTCAAACCTCAAAAGATAATTTAGAGTATTTACAAGAAAGTGAAGCAAGTGAATTTTTAGTATCAGATGAAAAGAAGCCCAAAAACAGTCTTTTTGATTTTGAAAATAAGGCATCTAAGTTTTTGACTTTGCAAGATGAAATATCAAATCAAGAAACTACCTTACCCAAAAATCAAGAAAAAGAAGAGTTGATATTAAATAATCAAAGAAATTCTTTTATGGGAGATTTTTTTGAAAAAACGCTTGTTCAAACAAGCCCTAAAGCTCCACAAAATATAAGCGAAGAAATCAAAAATGCATATAATCCCCTAGAAGTTGATGCAGAGCAGGGTGTAGGGGAGAATATGATAAGCTTTATTGATGAGGTGAGCGGAAAAAAGGTTGCCATTCCTTTAAATGAAGCAAATGCTAAAAAGCTAAATGAAAAATTTGGGAGTTTAGAAGCTGCAAGCGATTATGTAAAGGGTTGGTATTATGATGCCGCTTATGGTATGGGTTATTTAAAGGGCGATGTAGATGGCGATGGAAAGATTAGCTTAGAAGAGGGAATTCACCTAAATAGCCTTGTTTCTTTAAAAGATGGACAATACCATTCCATATCTGAGCAGATTCCAGGTAGCACAGATGAGCAGATGAAATTTTTAGAGCAAGTTGGTTTTATTGATAATTTGGGTGATTATATTAACCATTCTATTTCTCAAGATAGCAATTTAGATGGTGCTTTGAATCTTAATGAAATTATGGGGGATAAAAATGAAATTATGCTTTTTCAAACCAATGGAGATTCTCAAAGTTTAGATATTTTTGTGATACAAAAATTTAATCTTGAAGTTGAAAATATCGAAGAATCGCTTAATAATATTTTGCTGAATTTGGGTGTTAAAGAAGAAGAAACAAAAGAGCCAAAGCAAGAAGAAAGAGAAGAAGAAAAAGATGAAGTCAAAGAAACACAGGCAAAAATCGCAACTAACGATGAAGAAATTCAAGAATGGCTAGAAGTCGCTAGAAATTTGCAAGATGAAAATTATTTGAATTCTTTGGATTTATTTGAAAGAGAGAATTGGCTTAAAAGTGATACAATTTTACAAAATCTTTTATTGAATGTTTAAAATGGAAAATTATCAAAATCTCTTAATAGAAATTGTGTTTTTTGCTGCGGTAATGGGAATTTTATTGCTCTATAAAAGAAAGCTTAAATGAAAGAAACATTTAAGCAATCTTTTGTGGATTATTGAATGATATAAGCTTTAATAATTTTTTGTTCCTTAAGGGGCTTGTCTTGAGAATTAGTGGGAGAATATTCAATTTTTCTTAGAGTTTGAAAGCTTTCTTCTTGGTTATCTTTGCTAATTTCTCCAAAGATTGTGTGTAGTCCATTGAGATGAGGTGTTCTTGTTGTGGTAATGAAAAATTGACTTCCATTAGTATTGGGTCCTGAATTTGCCATAGCTAAAATTCCCGCTCTATTAAAGGCATAGCCTTTAGCAATTTCATCTTCAAAATCTTTTCCCCAAATGGATTTTCCACCACTTCCTGTTCCTGTTGGATCACCGCCTTGAATCATAAATTTACGAATCGTGCGATGAAAAATTGTGCCATTATAATATCCATTATTAATGTGTGTTACAAAGTTTTCTACAGCTTTTGGAGCGGCTTCTGGAAATAAATCTAGAGTGATTTTCCCAGAAGTTGTTTCTAAAATGGCTTGAATCTTTTTAGATTCTGCTGCATTGAGTGAAGCTCCAAAAATAAAGCAACAAAGAAAAAATTTAAGCAAAAAGGGAATTAACGCTTTCATTGTGATTGATCCTTCTAATAACTTCAGCAAACAAAGGTGCTACGCTTACGACTTTAATTTTTTCAATTTTCTCTTTAAGTGGAATGGTGTCAGTAACGATAACTTCATCAAGGGAGCTTTCTTGGATTCTTTGATAGGCAGGACCGCTAAAAACTGCGTGCGTTCCTAATGCAATCACACTGCTTGCTCCATTTTTCTTAAAAGCTTCTGCAGCCTTGACGATAGTTCCTGCAGTGTCAATCATATCGTCAATTAAAATAACATTTTTACCTTCTACATTTCCAATAACATTCATGACTTCACTCTCATTTGCCTTTTCGCGTCTTTTATCTACAATAACAATTTCTAATCCTAAAAGTTTAGCAAAATATCTTGCTCGGGCAACTCCACCAATGTCGGGACTAGCAATGATTGGATTGGGGAAATTCTTGGAAGTTACATAGTTTTTTAATACGATAGAACCATAAAGATTATCCACGGGAATATCAAAGAAACCTTGGATTTGTCCTGCGTGTAAATCCATTGTAATAAGGCGTGTGATTCCAGCACATTGGAGTAAATCTGCAACTAGTTTTGCACTAATTGGCACTCTTGGAGCCGCCTTTCTGTCTTGCCTTGCATAGCCAAAATAAGGCATAATGACATTAATAGAATCTGCAGAGCTTCTTTTGAGTGCATCAATCATAATAAGAAGCTCCATTAAGTTATCATTAGTGGGTGCGCAAGTGGGTTGAATCACAAAGACTTCTTTTCCTCTTACACTCTCACAAAGTCGAATATTGATTTCTCCATCACTAAAACGCGTAATTTCAGCATTAGACAATTCCACATCAAGACTTTTTGCGACTTTCTCGGAAAACTCACGATGTGCATTCCCACTAAAAATTTTAAAATTCTGCATTAGATACCTTTAAGAAAGATTTAAAAGTGTAATTATAGTCTTTTAAAATTTTAAAAAGCTAAGAAAAATTATTTTTTGCAATAATAAACAAAGGCAGGTGGTAGATTATTCCAAATAATAGGGGAAGTTTTGACTTGAGAAAAGTATTTGTGAAGCTTTTTTTTAAAACTTAAAGTTTTAGGGGTAGGAAGCACATAAGCAAAGGTAGAAAAACTGCCTCCTTTTTTTAAAGCTTGATGGATATTTTTTAAGAGTAAATCTTGTTCTTTTGATTTAAGCAAACTCCAAGGGATGCCTGAGATAACGGCATCAAGATGTTGAATATCTTTGCTACGCATAATTGAGAGAATCCGATTAGCATTTTTGTGTTCTATTTCAATATTGGGAAATTTTTCTTGGAGTTTTTTGACAAAGTGAGGATTGATTTCAATTGCAAAATAACGCGATTCTTTTGGTTTGAGATTAAGAATTTTTTGAGTAAAAGCACCCAATCCTGGACCAATTTCTGCAATGTAATGAGCATTTTGAAGATCTATGTTATTTATCATTGCTTGACTTAGAGCTTGTGAGCTAGAATAAAGAGAGCCGGTGTGTTTTGGATGTTTTAAGAATTCTAAAAGCATTGATTGCCTTAATATTTATAATGTAAAATCGTATTTTTTAGAAATTATATTGTATTATAACAAAAATATTGTTACTAATTTGTCAAGAAAATATGAAGTTTTTAAAGTAGAATAATTTTAAGATGAGTAAAAAATGGGAATTATAGAATTTTTAGAAAAGAGTAGTTGTGAAGAGATTGAAGCATTTTGCGCTCAAAGATTTGAGGAGAATTTGAAATTTTTTCAAGTCAATTATCCTAGTCTTTTTACTGCTTTGCAAGAGCCATCTAAAGAATATCAACTTTATATTGGTAAAGAGGGTTTAAATATTATTAACACGCTTAATAACTCTTTAATGTTTCCTTTGGATAAGGGTTATTCAACAATGCTTTTGGTGCATAAAAATTGCACATTCAATCCACCAATTAACGAAAAATGGAATCGTGTTTATGGTAATGATATAGCTATAATGAATGAAGATTTTCCTTATAGCTCAATTTTAGTCAATGGAATTTTAGATTTTGTAGCCCAAAAGGGGGCTGTTGATTCTTATCACTTGCCTTCAGATTTTTTACCTAATCTTAGTCTTTTTGGGCTTGGAGGTGGAATCTTTTTGCAAGCATTAGTGGAGAAATACAATAAATTTAATAATTTTTTTATTTTTGAAGAATCGCTAGATTTGTTTCGGATTGCTTGTTTTTTTGTGGATTTTGCAACTTTATTTTACAAGACAGAAAATAAGGGTGGATATATTTTTATTGAAAGTCTAATGAAAAAAGATTATGCGCTAAGCTTTTTTTTAATGCGAAGAATCAGCACTTCTGTGATGCGTTTAGAATTAATGATGTATCAGACGCCGCTTAATATAAGTGTGCGTTCCATTGTGTATGAGTTGCATTTGCAATCCCTTAGGGGTTGGGGAACTTATGAGGATGAAATGAAAGGAATTGTAAATAAAAAGAGCTTTCCGCTTTCGCCTATGTTGGTAGAACCAAAACGCATTAATGCCCCTATTTGTGTGATTGCTAATGGACCAAGTTTAGATTTTTTGCTCCCCTTTATTAAAGCTAATCAAAACAAAATGATTCTCTTTAGTTGTGGAACGGCACTAAAGCCGCTTTTGGCTGCTGGAATCAAACCGGATTTTCAAATTGAAATTGAAAGACATCATTATTTAGTGGATGTTTTAAGAGAAGCTCCACTTGATGATATTCCCTTGCTTTGTGCGACAGTGTTGAGTAAGGAGGCTAAGGAGCTAGCGAAAGAAGTTTATTTGTTTGAAAGAGATGGTTCTAGTGCAGCAAACTTAAATGAACCTAAGTTTAAAGTCAAATTTACCGCACCGCTAGTGGGAAATGCTGGAGCATCTTTAGCAAGTTATTTGGGTAGCGATGTGATTTTGTGCGGACTTGATTGTGGGTACAAGAAAGGTGCTAAGAAGCATGCTAAAAATTCTTATTATGGAGAAGAAACAGAAGAGATTCCACAAGGCGCTTATCAAGTAAGGGGGAATTTTAGTGAGGATATTTATTCAGATGCCCTTTATTCTCTCTCAAGAAATGCACTAGAAGAAGCCTTTAGGTCTCTTAAGCCTTTTAATATTTTAAACTTAAATGATGGTGCTTACATTCAAGGAGCTACGCCTATACATTGTGAAGATTTTGAATTAAAAGAAATTAATAAAAAGGAAGCTTTGGAGCAACTAAAATCACTTTTTAAAGATTCCAAAGAAGAGAAATTTTATACTAAAGATTCTCAGCTTTATATTTTTGAGATTCTTGCCTTTAAAAATACGATTGGAGATTTATTTAAAGTAAAAGTAAGTAATAAAAAAAGCCTTTTTAGTGCAGTGGATAAAATTTTTGAAGCAATTGCTCAAACTTCTCAAAAAAATGCTTTTATAGGAATTTTATTTGGGGGAACTTTAAGCCATTTTCTTTATCACTTAGTGCTAGGGAGTTTGCATTTGCCTTATGATAATATGGAAGAGCTTTGGAAAAAAGCAGGAGAATTGTATAATAAGGCAATGGAAAAGATGGTAGAAAATTTAAGAGAAACAATTTTATCATAAATTGGAACACGGATTGCTTTATAGAGTAATGTGTTTTTAAACAAAATATCAAAGGATTGAAATGGCAACAAAAAAAACAATTTCATTGGTTTTGGCAGGAATGCTTTTTGGAACAAGTTTGTTTGCTGCACAAGTTAATACAGCGACAACAACGAGTGAAGTTAGCCCTATTGGCAATGTAAGCTTACAAGCAAACAGAAACTCTAATGTGCCAACTAATTTACAAGGTATAGAAGTTGGGGGAGATGATATTGTGATTCCAAATGCGCCTATCATTACGCCTTCTAGCATTATTGAGATTAGTGCTATTGGTATGGGTGTCGCTCCAGAATCAACGGTTTCTCCAGCACAAGCTTTGGCGTTAGCTAAAAGAGCTGCAATTGTTGATGCGTATAGACAAATTGGTGAGAAAATGTATGGAATTAGAGTAAATGCACAAGATACTGTTAGAGATATGGTGCTAAAAAATTCCACAGTTAAAACTAAAGTAATGGCGGTAATTAGAAATGCTGAAATTATCGAAACTATTTACAAAGATGGTTTATGCCAAGTTAATATGGAATTAAAACTTGATGGAAAAAGATGGTATCGTATCTTAACAGGCGAAAATTTTTAATTTTCTTATTTCTTGTTGCATTTGGAGGGTGTGCTAAGCCCTCCTTAAGCTTAGAGAAAACAACTCCTAAAATTATCTTTTTTTCTACAAAAGATTTTCGATTCTATGACACAGGATTGATAAAATCTTATTCCAATGGTGACATTTCCTTAGAAATCTTTAATGCAGGGCATTTACTTTTAGAATTTTATGTTTCTAAGAATCGCATTTGTTTAAATCAACAATGCTATGCAACAGCTTCGTTAATTAGAAAGCTTTTTGGTAATGATGGGCTATTGGAATTAGATTTTAAGGCTATTTTAGAAGGTAGGGAAATCTTTATGGGAAAAAACAAAAAGATTCTAAAAGAGGGTTATGAGCAAAGAATAAATGATGCAAATAATCAAGTCGTTTATAAAGTTACAACAGGCACGATTTCTTTTAAAGAGCTTAAAAGTGGCTTTAGCCTTATTATTTCAGGAATTTAAATGCAAATTTATCAGCCTAAAGATGGATATTGTTATAATAGCGATACTTTGTTTTTGTATGATTTTGCATTAAAATATTTTAAGCCTAAAAAACAGGTTTTAGAAGTGGGTTCTGGTAGTGGTGTGCTTGGACTTCTTTGTGCAAAAGAAGTGGAAATGGATTTAACTATGATTGAGAAAAATCCCAAAATGCTTGAATTATGCCAACATAATCTTAGGATTAATGGCGTTGAGGCAAAATTAATGGGTGGAGATTTTTTGGAATATAATTTTTTAGATTTAAAATTTGATTACATTCTTAGCAATCCCCCTTTTTATCATAATGGTGTGATTCGCAGTAAAAATAAAGATATTTGCCTTGCAAGATATGAAGAAAATTTACCTTTTAGTTCTATGGTTAAAAAAATAAATGCTTTGTTAAAACCGCAAGGAGAATTTATTTTTTGCTATGATAGTAGGGAAAGTTTTAAGGTTTTTGGTATATTATTTGAATTTAAAATAAGACCTATTATAGTGCGTTATGTGCATCCTAGAGAGAATGAGGAAGCAACATTGTTGCTCTGTAGAGCAAAAAAGAATTCTAAAAGCCAAATGCAAATCTTGTCTCCTCTTTTGACACATCAAGACAATGAATTTTCAAAAGAAGTGCAAGAAATTTATAAACGGGCTAATACTTGGAGTATCAAATGCTAAAAGAAGAGGGATTTTTGTTTGATTTTGATTTTACAAAATGCCAAGAATGTGGTGGAAAATGCTGCAAGGGAGAAAGTGGCTATATTTTTGTAACTCCAAATGAAATTCAAAAAATTGCTCAATCTTTGCAAATGGATTTTGAGAAATTTTGCTTAAAATATGTCAAAAAGGTTGGTTATCGTTATTCTTTGATTGAAAAGAAAGAAGAAAAGGGAGAGGGTTATGCCTGTGTATTTTTTGATGAAGTAAAAGGGCAATGTCAAATCTATGAAAATCGCCCAAAACAATGCGTAAAATTTCCATTTTGGGATTGTTATAAAGAGAATTTTGAAACTTTGATAGAGGAATGTATCGGTGTTATTAAAAAATAAAATTTTGATTATTTTAGTGAGCGGAGTTTGTTTGTTTTTGGTATTGGTAGGTTGTTTGCCTAGAATAAAGATTGATTTTTCTAATAATACTTATAAGGAAATTGAGAATTTAGAAGATATTTATATTGTTCAAGCCTATGCGGCTTTAGATTCACAAGACTATAAAGTAGCACAAGAAAATCTAACTAAGGCTTATGAATTAACAAAAAATGAAGCTTATCTAAAAGAAATCATCGGGATTTTGATACTTAAAAAAGAATGGGCAGAAGCTAAAAAAATAGTGCTAGAGTATCAGAGAAAATACCCTAAAGATAGAGAAATGCAACAGATGCTAATTGAAATTTTAGGAAATATGGGAGATTTTAAAGCTGCCAATCAAGAGGTTCAAAAATTGCTCAAACAAGATAGAAATGCTCAAAATTTGGAAATTGCTTCTTCTATTTATTTTTTGCAAAATGATTATCAAAAAGCTATTGCTTATTTAAGAGAATCTTATTTGCTAAGTGGAAATGAACAGATTGCCAATAAGCTTGCTTCAATTTATTTGCTTTTTTTGAAAGATAGAAATAAAGCAATTGGGGTTTATGAAGAACATATTAAAAAATATGGTATTTCACAAAATATTGGTGAGAGACTAGCTTTAGTTTATTTAGAAGATAAAAAAGTTCTTGATGCAGCAAGAATCTATCAAAATCTCTATAAAGCAACTCACGATTCAAAATACGCTCGTTTTGCTTTAGAGATTTATTTTAAGGGTAATTATTTTAGCCAAGCAAGGAAATTTTTGGAGCAAAATCCAAATATTCAATCAAGAGATGAGTTTTTATTGGAAATTTATCGCCTTACAAAAGAACATAAAAAGGCTATCGCATTACTACAAAAGCTTTATGTAGAAAATGGCAATGTGGATTATCTTGCTTTAGAGGCGATGTTGATTTATGAAAATGCGCAGAATCGCAATAATATAATACTTTTAAGGCAAGTAACTAATAAATTTGAAGAAGTGGTAAAAAAATCCAATAATGCTTTATATTGGAATTATTATGGATATTTATTGATTGATCATAATTTGGATATAAAAAAAGGAGTTCAATGTGTGCAAGAAGCTTTAAAACAAGAGCCAAATAATCCTTATTTTTTAGATTCTTTAGCATGGGGTTATTATAAACTTAGTGATTGTAAAAACGCTCAAACAATTATGCAAAAAATTACTCAAGAAGATTTACAAAAAGAAAAAGAAATTTATGAGCATTTTAGATTAATACAGCAATGTAAGATTTAATAAAAAGGAGTGTAAAATGGTTGTTTTAGTAACAGGTGCTTCAGTGGGTTTTGGGAGAGAGATTGCAAGAATTTTTGCAAAAAATGGGCATAAGGTGATTGCTCTAGCAAGACGCAAAGAAAAATTAGAATCATTGCAAAAAGAAATTGGGAATTGTGCGATAATAGCTTGTGATATTTGTGATAGGGAGGCAGTGAAACTAGGCTTAAAGTCACTACCCAAAGAATATCAAGAAATTGATGTTTTAGTGAATAATGCGGGGTTGGCATTAGGGCTTGAGAGAGCAAGTGAATGCAATATTGAAGATTGGGATCAGATGATTGAAGTGAATATCAAGGCTTTGACATATATAACACGCCTTATATTGCCTCAAATGGTGGAGAGAAAAAGCGGTCATATTATTACAATAGGTTCAATTGCAGGAAGATATCCTTATCCTGGGGGTAATGTTTATGGAGCAAGTAAGGCTTTTGTGAGACAATTTGCGCTTAATTTGAGAGCGGATTTGGCAGGAACAAATGTAAGAGTAAGCGATATTGAGCCTGGGCTTGCTAGTGATAGTGAATTTTCTTTGGTGCGATTTAAGGGAGATATGAAGCAAGTGGAAGCGCTTTATAGAGATTCTAATGCACTAAAACCGCAAGATGTTGCAGAAGCGGTTTATTGGGTGGCAACTTTGCCAAAACATGTAAATATTAATACTTTAGAAATGATGCCAACTTCACAGAGTTTTGCAGCATTAAATGTTTATAAAGGCGACAAAGCTTAATTAACTTAAAATTAAAAAGATTGCAAGAATCTAGAATTTTAAATTATTGGTTATTTTTTTAAGATTCTTAATTCTTTTGTGCCGCCATTTTAGAGAGAAATTCCTCTAGGTTGAATTTTTTGCGTTGATTTTCTGTAAAGATATGCACAATAATATCACCTAAATCTGCAACAATCCATTCGGGATTTTCTTCATCAATATGAAAGAAAGTTTCATTCTTTTGTTTTAATTCCTTTTTTAAAGAATCAAGCAAGGCAAGGGCGTGTTTATCTACAAAAGCAGTTGTAATAATAACATAATCTACAAAATAATCAGTATTTTTTAAGTCAAATACTTCAATATTTTCACCTTTTTTATCTTCTAGGATTTGTATGATGAATTTGATAATGGGTTGTCTATTTTCTTGCAATTGAATTCCTTTAAAATATCTTGAGTAATAGCTTTTGGAATAGATTCTAAAATCTTAAAATCTCGCTTTTGCAAAGAATCTCTTATTTGTGTTGAGCTAATGGAAATAGGTTGCATAGGCAAAGTTTTAAAATCAGAATCAATTTTATAATGTAATCTTGGAATTATAACAAATTCTACTTGATTTTTTAGTTTTTCGTAATGATGCCATTTGGGAAGATTCTCTAGATTGTCTGCACCAATGATGAGGTAGATTTTTTTGGGTTTATAAGTTTGTTGGATAAAATTGATTGTTTCATAAGTTGGAGTTGGTTTGTTTTGTTGGATTTCAAAATCTAAAAGGGTAATGGGTGAAGCTAAATCTTGGGTTAGAATCTTAATCCACTCTAGGCGTTTCTGTGGGGAAAAAAGAGAGTGGCTTTTAAAGGGATTTAAAAAAGTAGGGACAATAAAAAGTCTCTCCACTTCTAAGGAATTAAAAATGGTTTGAATGATTTTTAAATGCCCTAAATGTGGTGGATCAAAAGAACCTCCAAAAACTGCAATTTTTTGCATAGAAACCTCAAAAATTAATGTAAAATTGTAGCATATTTTGAGGTTGGTTGTATGGAGATTGTTTTTATTTTTATCATAGGTGCTATTTTTGGGTCTTTTGCCAATGTGTTGATTTTTAGGATTCCACAAAATATGAGCATTATTTTACCTTTTTCTTTTTGCCCTAGATGCAAGAAAAGTCTTGGTTTTATGGATAAAATCCCTATGGTTTCTTATTTGATTTTAGGAGGGAAATGTCGCTATTGTGGCGAGAAGATTCCTAAGTGGTATTTGCTTGGTGAAGTTTTAGGTGGAATTTTTGGAGTTTTTAGTTTTTATTGTTTTGGAAACTTAGGCATAGTTGGATTTTTTTTATTTTTATTTTTTTATGTTTTAAGTGTGATAGATTGGCGATTTTTAGAAATACCAGATTGTCTAAATTTTTTAAATCTCGCATTAGCGGTTTGTTTTGGTGGATTTTTAGGGGAGTCTTTTTTTATTGAGAATCTTTTGATTGAATCTTGCTTGAATGCACTTTTGTTTATGGGTATAGCAAGTTTTTTACGATTATTTGTGGGAAGTTTGCTGCAAAAAGAGGTGATGGGAGAAGGAGATATTATTGTTTTTGGAACACTTGGGGCGAGTTTGGGTGTTGTTTTTGGGGGATTGTCTATTGTAATTGGGAGTTGTTATGCACTTGTATGGATTTTGTTGAGTAAAAAATCAATGTTGCCCTTTGTGCCATTTTTATTTTTGGGATTTTGTAGTGCGGTTTTGTTGAGATATGTATTATAATCTTTGGCACTTTTTGTAAAATTTTAGCGTATTTTGTGTAAAATATGGACTTTTAAAACTTAAATTAGGATATTTTTTGCGAATTAAAAATTATTTATTCCACAGCTTTGCACAAATTTTCTTTCCTATTTTTTTTGTATTATTTTTTATTGCTTCTGTGGTGATTTTTATTCGCATTGCAGGTGTAACTTTTGTTGTGCAAATTAGCTTTTTTGAGCTACTTTCTTTGTATTTTTATACCTTGCCTTTGATGATTTTTTTTGTGATACCTTTGAGTTTTTTCGTAGCTTGCACTCTTTCTCTCTCAAGGCTTTCTTTTGATTATGAATTACCAGTTTTATTTGCTTTGGGAATGAATCCAAGCAAAATTATTAAGATATTCTTTCCTATTGCTGCTTTAGTGAGTTTTTCACTTTTTATTCTTTCTTTGGTTTTAACTCCTCTAAGTGATACGGCTTATAGGCAGTTTTTGGAGGAGCGTAAAAATAGTATTAATATTAATCTCCAAGCAGGGGAATTTGGGCAGAAACTTGGGGATTGGCTTGTTTATGTGCAAAAAAGCAAGGAAGATTCAAGTTATGAAAATATTGTTTTGCTATCTTTTGCTAAAGAGGGTGGAATGATTTTTTCAGACAATGCAAAAATTGTTAATCAAATGGGGGTTATGGAAGCAATTTTGGAAAAAGGATCGATTTATCGTCCTAAAGAGGATTTTGTTGAGAAGATTTTGTTTGATACTTTGATAATTCGTAGTAGCATTACTGCCATTGATGAAGTGGATTTGGGAGTGATTGGTTATTGGAAAAGAGCTTTTTATGAAAACGATCGTCAAAAAAAGACTTTAAGAAATTTAAGTATGTATGTTATGATGTCGTGTTTTCCGCTAGTTAGTTTATTTTTCTTTCCGCTTTTGGGAGTAAAAAATCCGCGTTATCAAAAAAATTATACTATTTTGCAAGCCATGGGAGTGATTGGGATTTTTTATGCATTGATGTATTTGTTTGCAAGTTATTTACCTCTTTTGGGAATGTTTATATTTCCTATAATATGGCTTTTGTTGGGCTATTTACTTTTTGAAAGAGTGATTAAAAAGTATTATTAAATGATAAAAGTTGCAATGCGGATTGCTTATTATGGCGGAGAGTTTTTTGGGTTTCAACGCCAAAAAGATAAGATTACAATTTGTGGAGTTTTAGAAGAAGTTTTTAGAAGTGTTGGAATTTTTGATGTCTGCATGGGGAGTGGGCGAACCGATAAGGGGGTGCATGCTAGTGCGCAAGTTATCTCTGTTAGTATTCCAGAGTTTCATAGGGATTTGCAAAGATTAAAGCAGCTTTTAAATGTAAAGCTTTATCCTTGGATTAAAATTAAGCAAATTTGGCAAGTAGAGAATGAGTTTCATGTGCGATTTAGTGTAAAAAGAAGAGGGTATTGCTATGTGCTTTCTCAAAAGTATTCGCCTTTTTTGGCTTTGTTTTCGCATTTTTATCCTTTAAAAAATCCATTTTTAGTGCAAGAATCTTTGGATATTTTTAGAGGAGTTTATGATTTTAGTGCTTTTATGAAAAATGGCGGCAGTGGGTGTGAAGGAAGTGTGCGAGAAATTTTTCATACAAAGCTTTTAAAAAGAGGCGAATTTTATTTGATTTCTTTTTGGGGAAATGGGTTTTTGCGCTCACAAATTAGACTTATGGTGGGATTCTTGCTTGAAATTGATCGGGGAAATTTAGGGATAGAGGATCTCAAAAAGCAACTTCTTGGGGAGAAAATTTTTAGTATCCCAGCACCTCCTAATGGATTATTCTTAAGTCGCGTAGATTACTAAAATGATAAGAGTTATGTTTATTATTTGCTAAAAAATATAACTAGGATTTGTTATAATTTAAAATTGATTTAAAAAGCAGAGGGAAAAATGCAAGAAACGATTGATTTGATTGTGAAATATGGTTATGTGATTTTGTTTTTGTATTCTTTAGGCGGTGGATTTGTAGCACTTGTTGGAGCTGCGGTATTGAGTTATGCAGGTAAAATGGATTTGATGGCAAGTATTGCAGTGGCGGTTGTAGCAAATTTTTTGGGAGATTTATTGCTTTTTTATTTGGCTCGTTATCAAAAGCAAGGAATGATGCCTTATCTCTCTAAGCATAGGAGAAAACTTGCTTACATTCATTTATTAATGCGGAAATATGGTTCAATCATTTTGATAGTTAAAAAATATATTTATGGCTTAAAAACGCTTGTGCCTTTTGCGGTGGCACTAACAAATTATGGCTTTATGAAATTTAGCCTTTATAATGCTTTGGGTGCGATATTATGGGGTATTAGCATTGGGCTTTTTGGGTATTTTTTAGGAGAAGTTATTCTTCAAGGAATGGATTTGTTAGGGCAATATCCGTATTTAGCACCTATCTTTATTTTGATTTTATTTGGTGGAATTTGGATTTGGCTAAAAAAAGTAAGTACAAAAAAATAAGGAAAAATAATGAAAACAAGATTGCAAGAAATTATTAAAAAACAAGTTTTAATTATTGATGGAGCAATGGGGACAGAGATTCAGAAAAAAGAGAATGTAGAATGGGGTAAAAATGCCAAAGGGGAAAGCTTGGCAGGTTGCACAGAAGCCTTGAATCTCTTTAGTCATGAAGTGGTTAAAGAAGTTTATACAAGCTATCTTCAAGCAGGTGCTAATATTATTACGAGTAATACTTTTGGGGTTATGGAATGGGTGTTGGCTGAATATGAAATGCAAGAGCACTCTAGGGAGATTGCAAGAATTGGTGTGCAATTAGCAAAGGATTGTATTAAGGCACACACGCCGCTAGAGAATCAAAAAGATGCCTTATTTGTGGCAGGTTCTTTGGGACCTGGGACAAAGTTGCCAAGTTTGGGGCATATTGATTATGATTCTATGTTTTTGGGTTATTGCGAAGCGGTGAGAGGTTTCAAAGAAGCTAATGTGGATTTGGTGCTTTTAGAAACTGCCCAAGATCCTTTACAGATTAAAGCAGCCCTGCACGCTGTGAGGGAGATTGATGAGAATTTGCCTATTATGGTTTCAGCTACAATTGAAACAACTGGAACTATGCTTATTGGAACAGACATTGCAACACTTTTTTATATTTTAGAGCCTTTTGAAATTTTTTCTTTAGGGATTAATTGTGGTTTAGGTCCAGATTTAGCAAAAAAATATCTAACAGAATTAAGTAAGGTAAGTAAATTTCCTATTTCTATTCACGCGAATGCAGGATTGCCACAAAATAAAGGTGGAATAACTTATTATCCTATGGAAGCAGAAGAGTTTAGTGAGATTGAGAGTGATTTTTTGAATATCGCAGGAGTTGCTTTGCTTGGAGGTTGTTGTGGGACAACTCCCCATCATATTTCAGCACTTGTAGCTAAAACAAAGGGGAAGATCCCGATTCCTTCACAAGGCAAGTATCAGCCAAGTATAGCTTCTTTGTTTGGAGCTTGTGAGTTGGTTCAAGAACCTGCACCATTGCTTATAGGTGAGAGATCTAATGCAACAGGTTCTAAAGCCTTTAGAGAATTACTTTTAAAAGAAGATTATGAGGGAGCTTTGGGTGTTGGGAATGAGCAGGTTAAGCAGGGTGCGCATGTGCTTGATGTGAGTGTAGCATTTGCCGGTAGAGATGAAAGCAAAGATATGCACGAGCTTATTACAAGATATGCCACAAAAATCCCTTTACCTTTGATGCCTGATTCTACGCAAGTGAATGCTTTAGAGATTGCCTTAAAATTAATTGGTGGGCGTTGCATTATTAATTCGGCAAATTTGGAAGATGGTATTGAAAAATTTGATAAAGTGGCTAGTTTAGCTAAAAAGTTTGGTTGTGTGCTTGTGTGCTTAACCATTGATGAGCAAGGAATGTGTAAAACCAAAGAGAGAAAAGTGGAATGTGCTAAAAGAATGATGCAAAGAGCTATAGAGATTCATCATTTAAGAGAAGAAGACATTATTTTTGATCCACTTACCTTTACTATTGGTAGTGGGGATGAGGAATATTTTACTGCGGGGATTGAAACGCTAGAGGCTATTGCAGAGATTAGAGAGCTTTTTCCTAAAGCAGGAAGCACTTTGGGGCTTTCTAATATTTCTTTTGGATTAAGTAAAGAGGGCAGAGTTTGTCTTAATTCTGTTTTCTTGCATCATGCGATTAAAAAAGGCTTAAGCACTGCTATTGTAAATGTTGCCCATATTATTCCTTATGCAAGATTAGAGAGTGAAGATATAAAGGTTTGTGAAGATTTAATCTTTAATGTTCAAAAAAGTCCGCAAGTTTTATATGATTTTATTAGTCATTTTGAAAAAAAATCGGGATTAGGTTTTGAGAAAAAAGAGGAAGATCTTTCTTTAAGCACACAAGAAAGAATTCAAAATATCTCATTGAAGGGGATTTAAATGCAATGCAAAAGATTCTACCAAGTGCAAAAGATGAAATTGATCCTGAAGTGATTGTTAATGAAATATTGATTGATGCAATGAAAGTGGTGGGCGAGAAGTTTGGAAATGGTGAGATGCAATTGCCTTTTGTTTTGCAGAGTGCAGAAGTGATGAAAAAAAGCGTGGATTATCTTAATGAATTTTTACCTAAAAAAACTAATACACATAAAACAACCATAGTTATTGGAACGGTGAAAGGCGATGTGCATGATGTTGGTAAGAATCTTGTGGATATTATTTTAAGTAATAATGGATTCCATGTGATTAATATTGGCATCAAAGCAGAATTAGAGAAGTTTTTGGAAGTTATTAAGAAAGAAAAAGTGGATTGTATTGGTATGAGTGGGTTGCTTGTAAAATCTACTTTAGTGATGAAAGAAAACTTAGAAGAATTAAAAAGGCTTGGAGTTACGATTCCTATTATGCTTGGTGGGGCAGCCTTGAATCGAAATTTTGTCGATGAATATTGTCGCCCTAATTATGATGGAATTATTTTTTATTGCAAGGATGCTTTTGATAGCGTAGCAGCAATGCAAATTATTCAAAGTGGAGATTTTAGCGATATTACACTGCCTTCTCAAAAGGGAAAAAGTGAAGATTCTAGGCTAGAGCAGAGAATGGCAAAAAAACTAGAGAAATTGGAAGAAGAAAAAGAGATTTTTCGTCCTACAGAGTGTGAATTAACCTTTTCTTATCAAAGCTACAAGCCACCATTTTTTGGAAGAAAAGCTTTAAAGTTAAGCAATGATGAAATTCAAAGTGTTTTTGAATTTATTGATAAAGATTTGCTTTTTAAACACCGATGGGGTTATAGTAAGTTAAAAAAAGAGGAATATTTAAAACTTAAAGAAAAAGAATTAGAGCCACTTTTTCAGTCTCTAAAAAATGAATTCATTGAGAAAAATATTTTTGATCCTGTGGTGCTTTATGGTTATTATCATACGCGCACTAGGATTCCTGATGACAAAAGAGAGGGTTTGATTTTGGAATTAAGCGATTGTGCAGATTTTAGTAATGCAGAATCTTTTTTATTCCCCAGAAGCACCAAAAAGCCTTATTTGTGTTTGGGGGATTATTTTAATAAAGAAGGTGATATTTGTGCCTTGCATTTGGTTTCAAGTGGATTAAACTTAGCACCTTTTGAAGAAAAACTCTATAAAGATAATCAATATCATAAATACTATCTCACACACGCCTTAGGTGTAGAGTTAGCAGAAGCTTTGGCAGATTTTGTGCATCAAAGAGTAAGGCGTGAGCTTGGGTTAGGAGAGAAAGAGGGAGAGAGATATTCCTTTGGCTATCCAGCATGTCCTGATTTAGCCTTAAATGAGGGGTTGTTTAATCTATTAAAACCTCAAGAATTTGGCATTATACTTAGTGAAACTTATCAAATGAGTCCAGAAGCAACAACTTCGGCTTTGATTGTTCCGCACAAAGAAGCAAAATATTTTGCAATTTAAGGATAAAAAATGTATAAAAAATTAAATGAAGAAGAGCAAAGGGTGATTCTCCATAAAGGCACTGAAGCACCTTTTAGTGGCAAATATGAGAATTTTTTTGATGAGGGAATTTATTGTTGCAAACAATGTGGCAGTGCTTTGTATGAATCTAAAGATAAATTTCATTCGGGTTGCGGTTGGCCTAGCTTTGATTCTTGTATTGAAGGAGCAATTAGAGAGCAACTAGATAAGGATGGTAGAAGGATAGAGATTGTTTGTGCAAAATGCGGTGGGCATTTGGGGCATATTTTTAGAGGAGAAGGCTTTACTCCCAAAAACACTAGACATTGTGTCAATTCTATTGCTTTAGAGTTTCAAGGTAATTAAAACTTCTAGTTAGCATAAAGAAGTTTGTTAAGCAAAGTTTTGATAAAATTAAAAATATTTTTACCTAAAGATTTTTAAAATGGAAGCATTATTTACGCAGTGGATTCAAGAATATGGCTATATTATTTTATTTCTCTGGAGTATTTTAGAAGGAGAGCTTGGGCTTATTATGGCTGGAATTATGTGTCATACTGGGCATATGACGATTCCTATTGCAATTTTAGTAGCTGGATTTGGTGGATTTGTGGGGGATCAAATTTATTTTTATATCGGACGATATAATAAGCAATTTATTTATAAACAACTTAAAACTCAACGCAGAAAATTTGCTTTTGCACATTTGCTTTTACAGCGTTATGGTTGGCCTATTATTTTTGTGCAAAGATATTTGTATGGAATGCGAACAATTATTCCTATGAGTATTGGAGTAACACGCTATAGTGCTAAAACTTTTGCTTTTATTAATCTTATTAGTGCGATGGTGTGGGCTGCTATTACGATACTATTAGCTTACTTTTTTGGAGAACAGCTGTTGGCTTTAGTGAATTATGGCAAAGAACATTATTATATCGCCATTCCTTTTGCGATTCTGCTTGGAGGCGGTATTTATTATTATTTGCATAAAGTTACACAAAAAGTGGAGCGAAAAATTACAGGAGAGAAAAAATGAAAATCATAGCAAGTCAAAAACAAGGTGATATAAAGATTATACTTCTAAAAGACAAAAAAATTCCTAAAGATCTTAATAAAGATGAAAAAGAAGTATTGGAATTTTATGGTTTTGAGGGTGAAGGAAGTTGCTTAGTTAGTCAAAGTAAAAAATTTTTTGTAGGTTTAGAAAAGTATGATTATGAATTTCCTAATGCCTTAAGTGATGCGATTGCAAATGCGATTTGCAGTTTAAAAAAATTAAAAATTAAATCGATTTCTATAGAAGTAGAAAAAGAAGAAGAAATACAAAAGATATGTTTTGGAATCTTGCTTGGAGCTTATAGCTATGAAGAATTTAAAGGCAAAAAAACCAAAACAACTCTTAAAGAGATTTATTTAAATTCCAATAAATTAGATGAAAAAATTTTACAACAACGGATTTTAGAATCAGAAATCTTAGCTACAAGTGTGAATTATACTCGAGATTTAGTAAATACTCCGCCCAAGCAAGCCACTCCAGAGTATGTAGCAAAATATGCAGAAGATCGTGCAAAAGCTGTGGGATTTGAATGTCAAATTTATGATGAAAAATTTTTAAAAAAAGAAAAAATGGAAGCTTTTTTGGCGGTTGCAAGAGCAAGTGTGCATAAGCCTTATTTGGTGCATTTAAGTTATAAGCCAAAATGTGCCAAGGAGGAAAAATTACCTAAATTTGTTTTTGTTGGTAAGGGATTGACATATGATAGTGGTGGGCTTAGTTTGAAGCCTGGTGATTATATGACAACAATGAAAGCAGATAAAAGTGGTGCGTGTGCAGTTATTGGAATCTTAGAAGCTATAGCAAAACTTGGAATCAAAGCAGAAGTGCATGGAATTTTAGGGTTGGCTGAAAATATGATTGGCGGTGATGCCTACAAGCCTGATGATATTTTAAGGGCAAGGAATCAAAAAACAATTGAAGTGCGTAATACAGATGCAGAAGGAAGATTGGTTTTAGCAGATTGCTTGAGTTTTGCAGGTGATTTAAAGCCGGATTTTCTCATTGATTTGGCAACTCTAACAGGGGCTTGTGTTGTAGGATTAGGGGATTACACAACTGGAATTATGGGATACAATAAAAAACTTAAAGAGGAATTTGCTAAAGTGGCTTTTGAGGTTGGAGAATTAACGGGAATCTTGCCTTTTAATCCTTATTTAAAAAAGCTTTTAAAATCTGAAATTGCAGATTTGTGTAACATTCCATCAAGTCGTTATGGAGGTGCAATCACTGCAGGAATGTTTTTAGGAGAATTTGTCGAAGAATCACTTAAAGATAAATGGCTACATTTAGATATCGCAGGTCCTGCATATGTAGAAAAAGCTTGGGGGATGAATCCTTTTGGGGCAAGTGGAATTGGAGTGTGTGCGTGTGTAGAATTTGTCAAAAGTAAAGCAAAATAAAGGATAAAAATGGGATTATCAATTGGAATTGTGGGATTACCCAATGTTGGTAAATCAACAACTTTTAACGCATTAACTAAAACACAAAACGCTCAAGCTGCAAATTATCCTTTTTGCACCATTGAGCCAAATAAAGCGATTGTGCCAGTTCCTGATAAAAGATTGCAGGAGTTAGCTAAAATTGTAAATCCTGAGCGGATTCAACATTCTGTAGTTGAATTTGTAGATATTGCAGGTTTAGTAAAGGGTGCAAGCAAGGGAGAGGGGCTTGGGAATCAGTTTTTAGCAAATATTAGAGAAACGGAGGTAATTTTACATATTGTGCGATGTTTTGAGGATTCTAATATTACACATGTAGAAGGTAGTATCAATCCTTTACGCGATATTGAGATTATTGAAACAGAGCTTTTAATTGCAGATATGCAGACTTTAGAGAAGCGTATTGAAAGATTAACAAGAATGGCTAAGAGTGGGACTGATAAGGAAGCAAAGGCGATGTTAGAAATCTCACAAATGCTTTTAGAACATATTGAACAAGGAAATCCTGTAAGAAGCTTTCAAAATAAAGATGAAAGATTTTTTGCTTTAGATAAAGAATTGCGATTTTTAACTAATAAAGAAATTATCTATGGTGCTAATGTTGATGAGAGTGGTTTAAGCGAAGATAATAAAATGGTAGAGAGTTTGCGTGAATATGCCAAAAAAAATGGTTCTGAGGTTATTAAGCTTTGTTCTAAAATTGAAGAAGAATTAGTGGGGTTAAGTGATGAAGAGCAAGAGGAATTTTTAAATGAACTAGGGATTAAAGAGAGTGGTTTAGATTCTGTGATTCATTTGGGATTTTCTAAGCTTGGACTCATTAGTTATTTTACTGCGGGAGTAAAAGAAGTGCGAGCTTGGACGATTCATAGGGGGGATAAAGCACCTGTGGCTGCTGGTGTTATTCATAACGATTTTGAAAAAGGTTTCATTAGGGCTGAAGTGATTGCTTATGAAGATTTTATCAAATATGGTGGTGAAGCTAAAGCAAAAGAAGCTGGTGCTATGCGAGTTGAAGGGAAAGATTATATTGTTAATGATGGGGATGTGATGCATTTTAGATTTAATGTGTAAAGTTTAAAATAGTTTAATAAGGTATTGGAGGTAACTAAAATCCTCCAAAATACCTAACAGCATTAATTTTTTTATCTACATTGGCAAGTAAATTGCGATTTTCATCACTTAGGTTGGAGTTATTTAATAGATTTTGGGTGGTTTTGGAATCAAGACTTGGGTTAAGCTTAGAGAGAATATCAAATCCCATTTTTTCTTCCTTATTGAGCAGTCCATTTTCATACATTGATTCACCAAGCTCTTTTAAATCCCCTGAAAAATTTGTGGCAAAGTTTTGAATGGTGGATAATTCTTGACTAATTTCTAGTGTGTCTTGAATTTGGCTTGGTGTATAAAAGCTATTTTCTTGACTAAAGAGATTGGAATCTGTTTTAGAGATTTCTTGAGCACCAAAGACAGAATCGTTTTTTAAAGGACTAGAATAACCTGAAATATTATTATTTGCATTATTGTTTTGTGCATCGTAAGATTGGCTTAAGAGATTCCACATTGAGCTATTTTTATCGGTTACATTCATTTTATTTCCTTGAAGTGAGAAATTTATATAAAGTATAAAGCAAATAGTATTCCATAAAATATTTTTAGCAATTAGCGAGTATTAGAATTTAAAAAAGTTTTGTAAAAGGAATAATGGAGATTGATTGGAAATTAACTTTTGGGGAAATCCCAAAAGTTAAAAATTGTATTAGAGCCTTGATTCATAGCGTCTAAGCATATAGAGGCGTTTTAGCATTTTTTTACGCGCACTAATTTTTTGCTTTTTACGCTTTTCAGTCATCGGTTCAAAGAATCTTCTAGCACGGCTTTCAGTTACAACAAGATTTCTATCTGCTTGTTTTTTAAATTTTCTGTAAGCATCATCAAAAGATTCGTTTTCCCTTACTTTTATTCCTGGCATCTAAATCACCACCTTACATATAAAATTTTGTAGGAATGTATTCTACCTAAAAATGATTTGATTTGCAAGTTTTATAGGAGTTATTAATAAGAAGTTGTAATATTAATTGAGGATATTTTTAGCGTTTTTTGCGATGAAATTGTAGTATAATTCCCAAAAAAATATGGAGTTCTTAAATGGAGATGCAATCAAGAATTAAAGCGCATTTTTATCATAAAAAACGCTATTGGACATATTTTATTACTACTATAATTGTTCTTTGTATTCCTTTTATTAAAATTGATGGGAATCAGATTTTTCTTCTTTCTTTTGATCATAAGCAATTACATCTTTTTGGCGTTGCTTTTGATATGCAAGAATTGTATTTAATGCCATTTTTATTGATCTTGTTATTTTTATTAATCTTTTTTTTGACTACTCTTGCTGGTCGTGTATGGTGTGGTTGGGCTTGTCCGCAAACTATCTTTAGGGTTTTGTATCGGGATTTACTTGAAACAAAGATTTTAAAGTTACGAAAGAGGATGGAGAATCGCCAAATAGAACCGGATATGTCTTTGGGAGTAAATAAGTTTAAAAAAGCAATCGCATTTATTGTTTGGGTGGTTTTGGCGCTTATCATAGCGGCTAATTTTATGTGGTATTTTGTCCCACCTAGTGATTTTTTTGCTTATATTCAAAATCCATTAGAGCATAAATATCTTTATATTTTTTGGTTAGGGATTGCAATTTTTTTAATTGCGGATATTATTTTTATTAAAGAAAATTTTTGTATCTATATGTGTCCTTATAGTCGTGTGCAAAGTGTTTTGTATGACAATGATACGATTATGACAGTTTATGATTATAAACGCGGTGGAGTGGTATTTGATCCTAAAGGAATTAAATTGTGGAAAAAGCCAGAGGTTCCAAATGCTGAATGCACAGGCTGTGAAGCCTGTGTAAAAATTTGCCCAACACATATTGATATTAGAAAAGGTATGCAACTAGAATGTATTAATTGTTTAGAATGTTCGGATGCTTGCACCAAGGTTATGGCAAAATTAGGAAAACCTAGTTTAATTTCTTGGACAAGCCCACAAGCTATTGAGAAACAACAAAAAGTTAGATATATGCGATTTAAAACTATTGCGTATCTTGGAGCATTAGTGATTGTGTTGGCGGGACTTTTATATATGAGTTCAACTAAAGAAAGTATGCTTTTAAATATTAATCGCAGTGAGCTTTATACAATTAGGGAAAATTATAGGGTAGAGAATTCTTATGTATTTTTATTTCAAAATACTAATCACAATGGCTATGAGTTTTATTTTGAAATAGAAGGCAATGAGATGATAAAAATTAAACGCCCATCTAAGCCATTTTATATTAAACCAGGTGAGAAACTTAAGCAGGTTGTAGTGCTTTATACGGATGCAAATCTTGCTAAAGATTCTCAAAAAGATACTCATATACCACTAAAAATTAGGGCTTATGCTCTTGATTCTGATGAAAAAATTGAGATTGTTAGAAAGAGTGTCTTTATTTATCCTCCAAAAGATGTAATGAACAAAGAGAAATAATGAGGGAAGCTTCCAAAGGGATTTACTTTTTTTCTGCAGCTTTTATTTTAACGCTTATTGCGTTACTTAAGCTGTATTCTCCCTTTTTGATGAATATTTTAATAGCATTTTTGCTATTTATTGCAACGCATAGTATTTTTCAAGTTATCTTAAAAAAAATAAAATCTACTTTTCTAACTTCGCTTTTAATGACATTACTCTTGCTTGTTTTATGTTTTGTTCCTATCTTTTATGTTGCAATTAATTTGGCTTCTTTTGCGGGAAATATTGACTTAGCTAGTTTGCAAAAATTTTTCACAGATATGCAAGTAAAAATATTAATTACAGGAAAGGATTTTTTGGAGTATTTACCTGTAGCCTTGCAACAACAAATTAATGATTTATTATTGAGTGTTAATAGCATTAATTGGGCAGAGATTCTTAAAAAAGCATTGAGTGTTGTTGCAAAAATCTCCACAAATAGTGCTTATTTTTTAAGTGATGCAGTTTTTATTGTGATCTTTTTGTTTTTCTTTTATTATTATGGTAATGCTTTGGGGAGATATTGTTTGGAGATTATTCCTATTGAAAAACAACAGATTAAAACTCTTTATGATGAAGTGAGTGCAGTTATTAGCGTCGTGTTTTATTCTTCAATTGTATCGATGGTTTTACAAGGTGTGCTTTTTGGAATCTTAATGGCTTTTTATCGTTATGATTCGATTCTTTTGGGTGTTTTTTATGGATTTGCTTCACTTATCCCTGTAGTAGGTGGGACTTTGGTTTGGCTTCCAGTTGTGTGCTATGAATTGTATTTGGGAAATGTAACAAATGCCATAGTTATTGCTTTGTATTCAATCATTATTATCGCTACTCTTGCAGACAATGGAGTGAAGCCTTTTGTGATTGCTTTTATTAATCGGATTTTAATAGAAACTCCAGTTAAAATTAATGAAATGTTGATTTTCTTTGCCATTATTGCAGGATTATCTAGTTTTGGATTTTGGGGTATTGTGCTTGGACCTGCTATTACTGCACTTTTTATTGCAATGCTAAGAATCTATCAAAATCTCTACAAACATTAGTTTTGTAGAGAATTTAATTCTAATTGGATTTTTTGTAATTTTTCTTGTTGTTCAGCAAGGGCTTTTTGATTGCCATCAAGCACTTGTTGTGGTGCATTAGCGAGGAATTTTTCATTATTTAACATGGATTGCAATTTAGTTATTTCTTTTTGAGTTTTCTCTAATTGTTTTTGCAATTTTGTGATAATGGGTGTTAAATCAATATCTTTTGTAGGGAGATAGGATTCAAGGTTTTGTGTAATATCCACAACACAATGAGGCATTTTTTTTGTTGTGATTTCTAATTCTTCGACTTTAGCAAGTTTGCAAACATAATTTTTAAAGGTTTGAATAAAATCTTGCGGTAGAATAAAGTTTCCTTTGATATAAGCTTTTGGAATCTTTTGGTTTGCTAGATCAATCGTAGTTTTAGCACGGCGAATAGAAACAATAGAATCCAAAATCAACTCAAAAGTTTTGAAATTTTGTGTGTTTTGATAATGAAAGTTTGGATAATTTTTAATCATAATAGAGCCGCTTTCTTCTAGAGTGCTGCCATCAAGCTTGTGCCATAAATAATCGCTAATAAAAGGCATATAAGGGTGTAATAAAAGCATTGATTCTTTAAAAATCGCACCCAATTCTACAATAGAATCTTTATCGGCTTTGCCAAGCTCAATACCCCAATCGCAAAATTCTCCCCATAAGAAACGATAGAGTGCGTTTGCTCCATCATTAAAGCGATAAGAATCAAGGTAACCTCGCATCTCTTTTATGGTATGACTTAGAAGCTCTGCCATATATTTACCTAGTGGAGTTTTTGGCTCTCCTATTTCAGAGAGATTAGGGAAGTTTTGCGTATTGAGAAGTAAAAAGTTAGAAGCGTTATAAAGTTTATTAGTAAAATTTTTGCTAATTTCAAGTTGATTGTTTGAGAGTTTTACATCTCTGCCTTGAGCACAAAGAATTGCTAGGGTAAATCGCAAAACATCAGCGCTGTATTTTTCAATTAATTCTAAAGGATCAATGACATTTCCCTTACTTTTACTCATTTTTTGCCCATTTTCATCGCGAACTAGGGCGTGGAGGTAAATATCTGGGAAAGGTAGTTTAGAGAGAAAATGTTCTCCCATCATTAGCATTCTAGCTACCCAAAAAAATAAAATATCAAAACCTGTAATCAAAAGAGAATTGGGATAAAATTCTTTTAAGTCATCTTTTTGCCATAATGTGCCTTCTCCCCATTCTCCATTCCCAAATCCAAGCGTAGAAAAGGGCCATAAAGCGGAACTAAACCAAGTATCAAGCACATCTGGATCTTGATGAATTTGTGCGCTTTGGCATTGCGGACATTTGGTTTGTAGTTTTGTGCTTGCCCATTGATGATTGCAAGAATCACAATAAAACACAGGAATCTGATGACCCCACCAAAGTTGCCTTGAAATGCACCAATCGCGTAATTCTCTCATCCAAGCATTGTAATTATTTTTCCATTGTGGAGGGAAAAAGTTGCTGACATTGGCATTAATTTTTTCAATAGCTTTTGTCGCTACTTCCTTTTTTAAAAACCATTGCTTAGAAATATAAGGTTCTACAACATTTCCGCAACGATAACAATGTCCCACTTGATTCTTATAATCTTCAATTTTTTCAATAAAGCCTGATTCTTGGAGTTTGGCGATAATTTTTTCACGCGCTTCTAGTCTCTCTAATCCTGCAAATTCACCGGCAAATTCATTTAAGATTCCATTTTTATCAAAAATAGTAATTTGCTCTAAATGATGTCTTTTTCCAACTTCATAATCGTTTGGATCGTGCGCAGGAGTTACTTTAACTGCACCACTTCCAAATTCCATATCAACATGAGAATCGGCAATAATAGGAATGGCTTTGTTAAGGAGTGGAAGTATTACTTTTTTGCCAATGAGATTTTGGTAGCGTGAATCTTGTGGATTTACCATAACAGCAGTATCTCCAAAATAGGTTTCTGGACGCGTTGTAGCAACAACAATATAATCTTTAGAATCTTCTAAAAAATAGCGTAAATGATAGAGTTTTCCATTATTTTCTTTATATTCCACTTCAATATCTGATAAAGCACCATCGTGTGTGCACCAATTTACAAGATATTTTCCTTGCACAATAAAGCCTTCGTTATAAAGCTTTACAAAAGCTTCTTTAACAGCATTTTGCAAACCTTCATCCATAGTAAAACGAGTTCTACTCCATGCAGGTGAGCTTCCAAGTTTTCGCATTTGTTTTAAAATTGCTCCACCGCTTTGTTCTTTCCATTCCCATACTTTTTGGATAAATTTTTCTCTTCCTAGTGTTTCTTTTTTAATGCCTTGGGCTAAGAGTTGTTTTTCTACGACATTTTGAGTTGCGATTCCGGCATGATCAAGCCCTGCTTGCCAAAGTGTTTTGTATCCATCCATTCGTTTGTAACGAACTATAATATCTATAAGCGTGTGATTGAGTGCGTGTCCAATATGAAGACTCCCTGTAACATTAGGGGGTGGGAGCATAATACAAAAATTTTGATTTTTTTGTATGGCTGCGTTACCATTAATTTCAAAGTAACCGGATTTTTCACAAAAATTATAATATTGTTCTTCAATTTCTTTGGGATTATAAGTAGTATTTGTTTTATCTTGCATAAAAGCCCTTTTTGTTAGTGATATAAAGTTGGAATAGTTTTTGCTAATGAAAAATAAATTTTGAATTTTACCAAAAAACTAAAACTTTATAAATGAAATTTGAGTTTTTAAAGTTAAAAAAGTGGCAAAATGATAAAATAATTCTATAAAAAGGAGTTTGTTATGAAAGGTGAAAAATTTATTGTTAAATCTCATATTTTAGGATTTGAAGATGTAAGTGAAGTGGAGTTGGCTGAGATTGATGATGGGGCTTTAGCATTTTTATCAATGGTGGGGAGAGATGCCGAATTACTTTTGATTAATCCTTATAAAGTGCGAGAATATTCTTTTGAAGTGCCTGCTGGTATTCAAGCTTTGCTTGATATGAAAGCGGATTCTAAAGTGAAAGTTTTTTGCGTATTTGTGCGAGAAAAACAAACCGAAATTCGTATTAATTTCTTAGCACCAATTATTTTAAATTACGACAATCACACTTTGGCTCAAGTAATTCTAACAGCAAAAGATTATCCAAACTTTGGTGTAGCTGAATCAATTAAAGATTATATTAAAGAATAATCTAGATTGCCTCTTTCTAAGCTTAATGATCAACAAAGGGAAGCCTCTTTAGCGCCTAGTGGTTATAATCTTATTATTGCCTCAGCAGGAACTGGCAAAACCTCTACAATTGTAGGCAGAATCTCCTATCTTTTAGAAAGTGGGATTTTGCCTAATGAAATTTTATTGCTTACTTTTACCAATAAGGCTGCACAAGAAATGTTGAAGCGGCTAGAATTGAGATTTGATTCTAGAATCGTTAAACAAATTGAAGCAGGCACTTTTCACGCAGTAGCATATCGTTATCTAAAGAATAAAAATTCAATTATCTTAAAACAGCCAAGAGAGCTTAAAGTGCTTTTTAAAAGCCTCTATGATAAAAGGATATTTACGCATATTTCCCAAACTCCACCTTATGGGGCAAATTACTTATATGATACTTTTTCTTTGTTTCAAAATGCGACCACAAGCGATGATTTTTTGACTTGGCTTCAAAATAGAAATTCTGAACAAGCGCCTTATGCGGAGATTTATTTAGATGTTTGGGAAGAATTTAAGGGGCTAAAAAAAGAATATCATTATGCAGATTACAATGATTTATTGCTTTTTTATAAGGAAGAAATTCTAAAAGATAAGCTTCAATTTAAAGAGATTTTGGTGGATGAATATCAAGATACCAATCCTTTGCAAGATTCAATTTTGCAAACTCTTAATCCCCCTTCTATTTTTTGTGTGGGAGATTATGATCAAAGTATTTATGCTTTTAATGGTGCAGATATTAGTATTATTGGGAGTTTCAAAGATCGATATCCCAATGGAAATATTTATAGTTTAACCAAGAATTATCGTTCTACAGCTCCAATTTTAAATCTAGCTAATCGGGTGATTGAAAAAAATCCTAGAATCTATCCTAAAACTTTGGAGGTGGTTAAAACGCAGAATTTTGGAATGCCAACTTTACTTGTTTATGATGAATTGTTTTTACAATATCAAGGTATTGCCAATAAAATTAAATTATCTAATCGTCCTTTTAGGGATGTGGCAGTTATTTTTAGAAATAATTCTAGCGCAGATGGGATTGAAGCGAGTTTGAGAGAAATTGGGATTCCAACGCGGAGGAAAGGTGGAATTAGTTTTTTTGATTCTAAAGAAGTAGCATATATTTTAAATCTTTGTTCATTGCTCTATAATCCCAAAGATATGATGTCTTTTATTCATGTTTTAAGTCATGCTAAGGGGATTGGAAATGCTATGGCAAAGGATATTTATGAAGCTTTGTTGGTTTTGGGTGAGGGTAATGCTATAAAGGGACTTTTAAAACCTGATCAAATGATTAAAGAACCTTATAAAAAAATAGTGCAAAATACACAATTGGGGCTTTTTGATGAATTTTTTGCAATGGGGAACATTGAAAGATTTAGCTATTTGGAGAGTGATTTTAAGCATAATTCAATTTTAAGTCACCCTAAGCTTACTAAGGAAGGGGCTGAATTTCTTGATTCACTTTATTTATTTTTTGGTAGTTTTGGCGTAAATGATAAACCTGCTTTTTTGATTAGCCAAATTATTCGATTGCCAATTTTTAAAAAAGTAGCACAAAAATTAGCAAAAGAGCGATCAATTACTAAAGATGGCAGAATTAATGAGGAAAAATATCAAGAATCCTTAGAAAGGATTGAGAGAAAAATATTTTTACTAAGGGATTTGGCAAGTCATTATCAAGAAATTGGAAGATTCTTGAATGCTATGATGCTTGGTTCTAGTGAAATGAGTGAAGGGGAGGGCGTGAATTTATTAAGTATTCACGCAAGTAAGGGGTTAGAGTTTAGCGAAGTGTATATTGTGGATTTAATGGAAGGGAGATTCCCTAATAAAAAGTTAATGAGTCAAAGCGGAAGTCTAGAAGAAGAAAGAAGACTTTTTTATGTAGCAGTAACACGTGCAAAAGAAAATTTATATCTTAGTTATGCTAGAAAAGATGTAATGAAAAACATTGCTTATGAGGGTTCAATTTTTCTTTATGAAGCTGGATTGCTTCATAAAGGTAATTAGTCTTAGTTTTCTTGTAAAAGGTTAATTACTTTTTTGGAATCATCCTCTATTTCATGGAAAGTGTGGATGATTGTATCAACGCTTTCTTTGGTGAGTGGTTTTTTCAATTCTTCTAATGCAATGTTTGTATTTTGAATTAATTTTTCTTTTGCATTGTTGAGAGATGGCATATCTAGGTGGATTTCCTGAATTTTCTCTTGATCATCAAGATGTTTGGAGATAGGGTTGATTTCATTGAAATTGCAAGTTTGTTTTTTGAGATTAAAACTTAAGTAAAGATTAGATTTATAAACAATGTGTTCTAATTTTGAAACACTTAAAATGAATTTATTGGAAAGGTTTTCAAAAACCTCTTTAAGTGTTTTTGTGGTTTGTTCCATATAGCTAAAGATAGAGTTAAAATGCATAATATGATTATGTGTTGAGTTTGCAAATTCTGAAACTTGTTTAAAATTATCTTGAATACTAGCGATTTCTTGCTGCATAGTTTGCACCACGATAGAAATATCATTAGTGGCTTTATGTGTCTTTTCTGCGAGTTGTCTGACTTCATCGGCTACTACCGCAAATCCTCTTCCATGTTCTCCAGCTCTTGCCGCTTCAATACTAGCATTAAGTGCTAAAAGATTAGTTTGATTTGCAATATCACTAATGATTTCAACTACAGAATCAATATCTTTTGATTTTTGGGCAAAACTTTCGATAGTGATAGAATTGTCATTGATAATTTCCATAAGTTCATCAATGGATTTGGTGATAGAAACAACATCCTCTTGCGAATTTTTTGCTGAAGTTGTGATACTTGTCACATTTTCATCTACAATGCTCATATTTTGTATATCATTGTCCAAATCTAAAGAAATTTTTGTTAAATTTTCATTTTGACTGCCTAAACTCATATCCATTAAAGATTTGGCAAGAAAATTAGAAAGATTATCTTTGGCATTTTCTTCAATTTTCATTAAGGCTTTATTGATATTTTCAATATTTGCAGCAAACGCACTATTTAATCCTTGTGGAAAGGCTAAGCGATAATATTTGCCTTCTTGTGAACATCGAATGGCTGTAGAAATTTCACGCATAAAGGCTTCAAGATTATCAATGACGCTATTAATATTATTAGCAAAAGTGCATAAGTCATTGTCTCCTTTGATATGTATGATTCTTGCTTCAAATTTTCCTTGTTGCCAAAGTGCTGATATTTTAAGAATCCTTTGAAGGAAATCTAATCTTTTTGCAGATTTGAAATAGATAAATATTAGAAGAATAATTAGAATACCAAAAGTGATAAGATTGATGGATAAGCCAACAAAAATAGCTTCTAAAGCTAACCCCACAATGCCTAAAATAATCGCAATAATTAAAAGATTTTTCATCTGTATCCTCCTGTTTTTCCCTTATTCTGCAGATCAATAATGAATTTATCCCAAGTTATGTTATTTTCTTTTAGAAAGTCTAAAGTGAATTGAATAGCTTGATTAACCCCTTGTGTTTTTTCTATTTCAAGAAGTTTGCTATAAATTTTGCTTATAGTTTCTACACCTTCTTTGCTTGGGCGTCTTCGCACGGAATAATAGCCTACTACTTGACCTTTGTCATCATAGGAAGGTGTAACATTGGCAAAGACCCAATAGGTTTTTCCTGTTTTGGAGAGATTGCACACAAAAGCAAAAAATTCCTTTTTTTCTTTAAGAGAGTCCCACAAAAGTTTGAATGCCGTTTTTGGCATTTGTGGATGACGGACAAGGCTATGGGGTTTGTTTAAAAAATCCTCTTCTTTATATTCCCCATAGTGAATAAAATCTTCGTTGCCATAGGTTATTTTACCTTTTAAGTCCGTTTTGGAGGTAATGAGTGTATTGTCCTTTAAAAAAAGTTCATTGGTGGGCATATAGATATTCCTTAGAGTTTTTTTATATTAAAATATAGACATTTTATAGAATAAAGAGTTAAAAGATGATTAAAAATAGGTTTTAATTTTTGGAGTTTCTTTTATGGATGTTAAGTTATAGAATTATTAAATTAAAATCTTTAAAGTATATCTATTAAAATTAATTTTAGATTATTGTTTTAAATAAAGCAAGAAACTTTGTGTATAATTCTATATAAAATTTTAGTTTTTGGTAACTCTGATAAAGGAAAAAAATGAGTAAAAATGAAATATTAAAGTCATTTTTGGATCCAAAAGAAGCATTAAAGCTGTATGATTTAGACATTTTTACTTTGGGGAAAATGGCAGGAGCTATTCGAGAGGAATATTTTGGCAAAAAGACTTTTTTTAATTCTAATCGCCATTTAAATCCCACCAATGAATGTTCAGATATTTGTAAATTTTGTGGTTTTTCGGCACATAGAAAGAATCCAAATCCTTATACTTTAAATAAAGAAGAAGCTTTAGAGCAAGTTGAAATAGCTATTAATAATGGAGCATTAGAGATACATATTGTAGGGGCACATAATCCTAAATTGAATCTACAATGGTATTTAGATCTCTTTAAATCCATTAAAGAAAAATATCCGCACATTCATATTAAGGCGCTTACCGGTGCTGAAGTTAATTTTTTATCTAAAATTTCCAATAAGTCTTACCAAGAGGTTTTGGAACTTATGGCTGAAAATGGTGTGGATTCAATGCCTGGAGGTGGGGCGGAGATTTTTGATGAGACAATTAGAGAGTATATTTGTAAGGGCAAGGTGGATTCAACAAGATGGCTTGAAATTCATGGATATTGGCATTCTTTGGGTAAAAAATCAAATGCGACAATGCTTTTTGGGCATATTGAAAGTAGAGAACATCGAATTGATCACTTATTGCGTCTTTATCATCAACAAGAAAAATCGCAAGGCTTCAATGCTTTTATTCCACTTGTGTATCAAAAAGAAAATAATTTTTTGAAAGTTAAAAATTTCCCTAGTGGGCAGGAGATTTTAAAGACAATTGCGATTAGTCGGATTTTACTTCCTAATATCCCTCATATTAAAGCTTATTGGGCGACTTTAGGGTTAAATCTTGCATTGGTGGCACAAGAGTTTGGGGCTGATGATATTGATGGAACAATCCAAAAAGAAGCTATACAGAGTGCAGCAGGAAGTAAAAGTGCTAATGGGATTTTAAAAGATGAATTAATTACGCAGATTAAAGATGCAGGTTTTACTCCAGTTGAACGCGATAGTTTATATAATGAAATTAAAATTTATTAAGGAGGGAAAATGCAATATTATAGCTATGAGATGTTTAAAGAGGATATGAAAGAATTGATTTTAAAAATTGATTTTAATCCTGATGGAATTGTTGCAATTTCAAGGGGTGGTTTAACAATGGCTCATTTTTTGGGAATTGCATTGGATTTGCGAATGGTGTATAGTATCAATGCCGCTTCATTTTTTAACAAAGTGCAGCAAGAAGTGAGAATTTCAAATATTCCAGAACTTTATGGGAATCAAAGGGTTTTGATAGTGGATGAAATTATTGATAGTGGCACAAGCATAACAAAAGTTAAAAATATTCTACAAGAAATTAATTCTAATATTGACTTTAAAACTGCATCTATTTTTTATAAGCCAACAGCGACTTTTAAACCAGATTTCTTTTTGCGCGAAACAAAAGATTGGGTGGATTTCTTTTGGGAAGTAGATATTGTAAAAGAGATTAGGGAGCGTAATCTCTAAAACACAAAAATCTCTGCAAAATTATTTTTTTAGGCAAGATTCGCATACGACATACAAAAGCATATCGTGCCCTACAAGCTTTGCTTTGTAGGATTGTGCGACTTCAATTTGTAATTTCTCAATTTCTTCATTGCAAAATTCTTCAATTTTTCCACATTCTACACAGATGATATGGTCGTGATGCAAACCACTTGCAATTTCATAGCGTTTGCCACTTTTATCTACTTCGATAGAATGCACAAAGCCTTCTTTTTCTAAAAATGATAAAATGCGATAGATTGATGAAATGCTGGCATTTTTGCAGGTTTTTTTGATGGCAATAAAAATATCTTCAGGACTTAAGTGTCCCCCATCTTCATAGATTACTTTTAGAATGTATTCTCTTTGTTTAGAGTTTTTAAGGTTATTTTTTTTGATAGAAAGGTGTAATCTATCTAGAATTGTTTTCAGAGATTCTTTGTATTTTTTCATATTAATTCCTTTTGAATGCTTTTAACAAAATTTTAAGGATTATAGCAGAATCAAGCCATTAAATCAAAAATAAAATAATAATTATTTTTATTAATAATTAAGATAATAATAATTATCATTTTATTTTTTAAACTGAATGTAGTAAATATAAAATTTACTGATAAATTTTTATTTGATGAGGATTTTTTATGTCAATTTTAGTTATTGGTGGAGATGAGATTGCTTCTATTAGGGCTGTTTTGAGTAATTTTGGTTGTAAAAAAGTTACGCATTGGGATGCTAGGAAAGAAAGTATTAATCACAAGGATATTCCTCAAAATACGGATTGCTTAGTGATGCTAACTAATTTTTTAAACCATAACACAATGAGAAAATTTCGCAATGAAGCAAAGAAGAAAGAAATTCCTATTATCTGCACAAAAAGAAGTGTGAGTTGTCTTTATTGTGAATTTATGAAAACTTTTGGAAAAAATTGTTGTAATTGTTAAGATAGATGTTGATATTTTAAGCCTTTTTTAGTATTATTTTTCGAGCTTAATTTTATTTATTTTTTAGGAGAAAGAGATTATGTCTCCGGATTTATTAGAACCGCTTGGTAGTCTTACGATTTTGATTGTTGAAGATGATGTAATTGCTCTTGATTTGTTGAAGGCACCATTGGAGCGTAGATGTCGTAAGATTCTCACTGCAAATAATGGAGAGGAAGCCTTAAAGCTTTTTAAAAATAATGTTGTGGATATAGTCATAACTGATATTAATTTAGAGGGTAAAATTGATGGTATTACAATGGTAGAATCAATGCGAAAAATTAATTCAACATTTCCTGTTGTTTTTATGACTGCTTATAGTGATGAAGAAAAGATTTCTAGAATTGTTGAGTTAAATTCTGCCTATTTTATTAAAAAAGCGGTAGATTTAGAGGAATTATTTGTTTTGCTGCTTTCCATTAATAAACAACTTTGTAAAGAACAAATGATTGATTTAGGGCAAGGCGTATTTTATCGCAAAAGGGATAAATCTATCGTAAAGGGTTATGCAATCTTTGAGCTAACTGAAAGGGAATGTCGAATTTTGGAATTGTTAATCAAAGCAGAAAATTTTCCTGTGACTTATGATGAATTCCGCAAAAAAGTTTGGAAAGGACAACAAATGACAATGGATTCCTTGCGTATGCATATTAATAATTTACGCAGGAAAACTTATTATGATTTAATTAAAAATCACTCTAGGATGGGTTATAAGATTGTAAGAACTCTCTAAGATAAATAAAATGGGATTTTTACTGCTCAAAATATGCAAACTTTTCTTAAAAAAATATATGCTAGAATCTTGCTAAGAATATTTATTTTTTAGTTAAATTGGAATATTGATGAAATTTTTTTTGAGAATTTTTTTTACTCTTTGTATTATTGCTTTTATCGCCATCATTATTTTTGTCTCACAATTTTATTATGAAATCTATAAAGACACCGATAAGATTGTGGAGTATAATCCACCTATTACAACGCAGATTTTTGATAGAAAAGGACGCTTGATTGCAAATTTATTTGACAAGGAATTTCGTTTTTATGCTAAATTTGAGGAGATTCCTCCTCGTCTTATTGAAGCACTTTTAGCTATAGAAGACACTTTATTTTTCGAACATCCCGGAGTGAATTTAGATGCTATTATGCGTGCAATGCTAAAAAATATTAAAAGTGGGGGTTATGTAGAAGGTGGTAGCACTATTACTCAACAACTGATTAAAAATGTTGCATTAACTCGAGATAAGACTATTGAGCGCAAACTTAAAGAAGTGCTTTTAGCTTTTCAATTAGAAACAATTTTAAGCAAAGAACAAATTTTAGAACGCTATTTAAATCATACTTATTTTGGGCACGGATTTTATGGGATTAAGACTGCTTCACAAGGATATTTTCGTAAAGAAATGAATGAATTAACGCTAAAGGAAATTGCAATTCTTGTGTCTTTGCCTAGAGCGCCTAGTTTTTATGATCCTACAAAGAATTATGATTTTTCTTTAGCAAGAGCAAATAATGTTTTACAGAGAATGGAGGAGCTAGGTTGGATTAGCAAAGAGCAATTAGATGAAGGTATTGCAGAATCTCCCAAAGTGTATGATGATACTTTAACGCAAAATGTTTCTCCCTATGTGGTTGATGAAGTGCAGCGACAGCTAAAAGATATTACTAATTTAAAAAGTGGGGGTTATAAAATCTATCTCAATATTGATTTAGATTATCAGGAAATTGCACAAGAATCTTTACTTTTTGGATATGAGCAGATTCTCTCTCGGCACAAAGATGATAAAAAAATGCAAGAAAAACTTAATGGAGCTTTTGTGGTGCTTGAAAGTAAGACGGGTAAGATTCTTGCATTAGTTGGTGGAGTTGATTATCAAAAAAGCCATTTCAATCGAGCAACACAAAGCAAAAGGCAAATTGGCAGTAGTATCAAGCCTTTTTTATATCTTAGTGCCTTAAATTCAGGGTTAGGGCAAAACTATAGAATTCCAGATATTACAAGAACTTATGAATATAGAAATGAAGGAAAAAATAAGAGATGGCAACCTAAAAACTATACTCCTAATATCAATGGTTATGTTACTTTAAAGGAGGCATTAAGAAGATCATTAAATCTTGCAACTATTAATTTAGTTGAGGAAGTCGGATTTGATAAAATTTATAGAGAAATTTTGAATTATGGTTTTAGTAATGTTCCAAAAGATTTGACAATTTCACTAGGAAGTTTTGGTTCATCTCCTTTGGAAATGGCAAGAAATTTTATGGTTTTTTCTAATTATGGCAAAGTAATTGAGCCTAGATTAATCGATCGAATTATTGATAATGAAGGAAATATTGCTTATTCTCAAGAAGAATCAAGCGATTTAAGCACCCCACAACAAAGTTTTTTGATGGTAGATATGTTAAGAGATGCGGTGCAAAATGGAACAGGGAAACGAGCTAGGGTTAATGGAATTGAGCTTGCTGGTAAAACAGGAACAACAAATGAAAATATTGATGCTTGGTTTTGTGGGTTTTCACCTAGTATTGAAGCAGTAGTTTGGTATGGCAAAGATGACAATACTGCAATGGGTAGTGGAGAATCTGGGGGAATTGCACCGGCATCAGCTTTTTCGTATTTTTTTGAAAGGATTTTAACAATTGATCCTGGGTTGGATCGGAAATTTAAAATACCAGAAGGTGTGCGAAGTCAAGTGATAGAAGGTGAAGTGATTTATTATACCGATAAATCTCCTTTGCGATACAATCCAAATAAAAATCAAAATGGGATTATTTTTTAATGAAAGTTTTTTTAAAGAGATTTTATCCTTATATCAGAGAATACAAGCTTTATTTTTTTTATGCTATTATAGGGACGATTATGGTGGCAGTTGCAAGTAGTGCAAGTGCCTATTTAGTTAAACCTGTTTTGGATGATATCTTTATTAAAAAAGATATAACTATGTTGCAAGTTTTACCTTTTTTAGTGGTTTTAGCCTATTTTTCTAAAGGACTTGGAGCCTACATTCAAACTTATTATATGAATTTTGTGGGACAAGATATTGTAAGACGACTTAAAGATATTTTGTTAGACAAAATGCTAACTTTTGAAATGGAATTTTTCAATCGCTATCGCAATGGAGAGTTGATCTCTAGAATCACCGGTGATATTGGTGCGGTGCAGGGTGCAGTGTCAAATTATTTTATTGAAGGTATTAGGGAGAGCTTGACTATATTAGGACTTGTTGGAGTGGTGATTTATCAAAGTCCTGAGTTGGCTTTTTATGGGCTTGTAGTAATGCCTTTAGCGCTTTATCCTATCACGCTTATTGCAAGAAAAATGCGCCACGCTTCTGCAAAAATGCAGCAAAAGAATGCGGATTTGTCTGCGAAATTGATAGAAATTTTTAATAACATTGAATTAATTAAGGCAAGTTCTGGAGAAACTATAGAAAAAGAAGAATTTGCAAAACACAACAAGGATCTTTTTAAGCTTTCTATGAAAACGGTGCGTGTTTCGGAATTAACTTCGCCATTAATGGAAACTCTAGGGGCAATTGCGATTGCTGTGGTGATTTTTATTGGGGGGCATAAAGTTATCAATAACGAGATTTCCACAGGGGCGTTTTTTTCTTTTGTAACAGCACTTTTTATGCTTTATACGCCCTTTAAACGCGTAAGTGGTCTTTATGCTAAAATACAAGTTGCTTTTGCTGCTGGGGATAGAATCTTTGAAATGCTAGATAGAAAAGCTAAAATTAAAGATGGAAGTGAAGTTTTAAAGAATGAAGTAAAAGAGATTGCTTTTAGGGATGTGGATTTATTTTATGGAGAAAAACAGGCTTTAAGTAAAATTAATCTTACAATTCACAAGGGTGAAAGTATAGCGTTAGTAGGAAGTAGTGGAGGAGGTAAAAGCTCACTTGTAAATTTATTGTTGCGTTTGTATGAGCCAAATAACGGAAGTGTAGAGATAAATGGTTGTAATATTCAAGATTTTACTCAAGCTAGTTTGAGGTCAAAAGTGGCGATTGTTACGCAGCGAATATTTATTTTTAATGATAGTATCGCAAAGAATATTGCTTATGGAGGCGTAATAGATGAAATAAAAGTTAAAGAAGCGCTTCATAGAGCAAGAATCTTGGATTATGTTGAATCGCTTCCTAATGGAATTCATACAATTTTAGAAGAGTTTGGGGCAAATTTAAGTGGAGGGCAAAGGCAGAGAATTGCTATTGCAAGAGCACTTTATAAGAATCCTGAGATTTTAATTTTAGATGAAGCTACAAGTGCATTGGATAATAAAACAGAAGAAGAATTTAGAGATGCACTTAATGAAGTCATCAAGGATAGAATTGTTATTATTATTGCCCATAGGTTTTCTACGGTTTCTTTAGCCAATAGAATTTATTTCTTTCAACACGGAAGAATTATTGCTAATGGCACACAAAAGGAGTTGTTAGAAAAATGTGAAGCTTTTAAGGAATATTATAAAAATCTTTAATTTTCTTATTTTAAATTATGATATAATTAAATAAAATTTTAAGTAAGGCGCTAAAATGTCAAATCTATCAAATGTTGATCAAATAACCAATCTCCATAGAAATAATGAATTGCAACTTCTTTGTTTTAGGTTAGAGAAAGATAAAGATTTATATGCAGTGAATGTTTTTAAGATTCGTGAGGTAGTGAAATATCGAGGAGAAATCACAATTGTTTCTCATGGGGGAAGTTCATTGGTGGAAGGGTTAATCACAATTAGAGAATTAACTATTCCACTCATTGATTTAAAAAAGTGGTTTTATTATGATTCAAGAGATAAATCAAGAAACCTTGAGCCTTATGGAATTAAGCGAGAAGATGGCGATGATGAAGTTATTATGATCTGCGAGTTTTCTAAATGGACGGTTGGTGTTAGGATTTATGAAGCTGATCGAATCTTGAATAAAAAATGGACAGAGATAGAACAAAGTGCTGGAATTGGAAATTCAGGATTAAATAGTAAATTAGTGAGCCGAACGCGTTATTTTGATGGACGCTTGGTTCAAGTTGTAGATATTGAAAAAATGTTGGTTGATGTATTTCCTTGGATTGAAGATGAAAAAAATGATGAAATTGACAAAATTAAACAAATTGTAACAAGCAATGAAGTTTTATTGGCAGATGATTCTCCAAGTGTTATTAAGACAATGCAAAATATTCTCAATAAACTTGGAGTAAGCTATAAGACTTTTTCCAATGGACAAAAATTGCTTGATTATATTTTTGCTAAAGATACAGATATTTCTAAAATAGGGATTATTATTACTGACTTAGAAATGCCAGAAGCAAGTGGATTTGAGGTTATTAAGCAGGTCAAAAATAATCCTTTAACAGCTCATATTCCTGTTGTTGTTAATTCTTCGATGAGTGGAAGTAGTAATGAAGATATGGCTCGTTCTTTAAAAGCTAATGAGTTTATTTCAAAATCTAATCCAATAGAAGTGGAAGACGCATTAAGACGCTTTATGATTAAATAATTTTTTTGCTCCAAAAGGGCTTTTAGCCCCAGAAATACGAAATATACAAATATATATATTGACTTAAATCAAATCTTTTATCCTCCTTAAGTGCTATAATTTTCTCGCATTAAAAATGCTAGTGAAATTAAGGAGGCATATATGGCACAAACAAGACGTGAGTTTTTGAAGACAGCAGCGGCTGTTAGTGCAGCAAGTGTTGCAGGTATCGCAGTCCCAGCACCTCAAGCTTTAATGGCAAAAGAAGCTGAAGGGGGTTGGAAATGGGATAAGGCAGTTTGTCGATTCTGTGGAACGGGTTGTGGGATTATGGTTGCCACTAAAGATGAACAGATTGTAGCTGTCAAAGGTGATCCAGCAGCACCTGTGAATCGGGGTTTGAATTGCATTAAAGGTTATTTTAATGCTAAAATTATGTATGGACAAGATAGATTAACTCAACCTCTTTTGCGTGTAAATGCACAAGGTGAATTTGATAAAAATGGTCGATTCCAGCCAGTGAGTTGGCAAAAAGCTTTTGATGTTATGGAGCAAAAGTTTAAAGAGGCTTATAATGAGCTTGGACCAACAGGAATTGGCGTTTTTGGTTCAGGACAATATACAATTCAAGAAGGTTATGCAGCGGCAAAACTTATCAAAGGTGGTTTTAGAAGTAATAATCTTGATCCTAATGCTCGACATTGTATGGCAAGTGCGGTTGTGGGATTTATGGAGACTTTTGGAATTGATGAACCAGCTGGTTGCTATGATGATATTGAATTGACAGATACCATTGTAACTTGGGGAGCAAATATGTCTGAAATGCACCCAATCCTTTGGGCTAGAGTTACAGATAGAAAGTTATCTGCACCAGATAAAGTGCGTGTTGTTAATCTCACTCCTTATTCTAATCGCACTTCGGATTTAGCCGATACAGAGATTATTTTTACTCCACACACTGATTTGGCAATTTGGAATTATATTGCAAGAGAGATTGTTTATAATCACCCAGAATCTATCGATTGGGACTTTGTGAAGAAAAATTGTATTTTCACAACAGGATTTGTTGATATTGGTTATGGTATGAGAATGGATATTAAACATGCTAAATATAACCCAAAAGAACTTGATACTGCTGCAAAAGAAAAATCTAAAGTTCTAAGTGAGAATGAAGGGATTACTTTACGCTATTTAGGTATGAAAGCAGGCGAAGTAATGGAGAATAAACACATTGCTGATGCTGGAAATCATTGGGAAATTTCTTTTGAAGATTTTAAAACAGCTCTAGAACCTTATACGCTTGACTTTGTTGCTAAAATTGCAAAAGGTGATTCACAAGAAAGCCTAGAATCCTTCAAAGAAAAATTAAAAACATTGGCAAGTTATTATGTGGATAAAAACAGAAAAATTGTTAGTTTTTGGACAATGGGTATGAATCAACACACAAGAGGAACTTGGGTGAATGAACAAAGCTATATGGTTCATATGTTGCTAGGAAAACAAGCCAAACCTGGAAGTGGTGCTTTCTCTCTTACAGGGCAACCTAGTGCTTGTGGAACAGCAAGAGAAGTTGGGACATTCTCACATAGATTACCTGCAGATATGGTAGTGGGAAATAAAAAGCATAGAGAGATTACAGAAAAAATTTGGAAGCTTCCAAGTGGAACTATCAATCCTCAAATTGGGGCGCATTTTATGCAAATTATGCGTGATTTAGAAGATGGTAAAATTAAATGGGCTTGGGTGCAAGTGAATAATCCTTGGCAAAATACCGCTAATGCAAACCATTGGATTAAGGCAGCTAGGGAAATGGATAATTTTATTGTAGTTTCAGATGCTTATCCAGGAATTAGTGCAAAAGTAGCAGACTTGATTTTGCCAGTTGCAATGATTTATGAAAAATGGGGTGCATATGGAAATGCTGAGCGTCGCACACAGCATTGGAAACAACAAGTTTTACCTCAAGGAAATGCAATGAGTGATACTTGGCAGATGATGGAATTTTCAAAACGCTTCACTTTAAAAGAAGTATGGGGTGAAAAGAAAATTAATGCTAAACTTACTCTTCCAAGTGTGCTAGAACAAGCTAAAGCAATGGGATATAGTGAGGATACTACGCTTTTTGAAGTGCTTTATGCTAATCAAGAGGCAAAAAGCTATAAAACCGATGATAAAATGTTAGAAAATGAATTGAATTCTGAGGTGTTTGGCGATAAAAGACAAGTGGTTGGCAGTGATGGAAAGGTTTTTGAAGGTTATGGATTCTTTGTGCAAAAATACCTTTGGGAAGAATATCGTAAATTTGGTATCGGACATGGGCACGATTTAGCAGACTTTGATACTTATCATAGAGTTAGAGGTTTAAGGTGGCCTGTGGTTGATGGCAAAGAAACGCAATGGAGGTTTAATAGTAAATATGACTATTATGCAAGAAAAGCTAATAATGGCGAGTTTGCTTTTTATGGAACTTCAGGCAAAGAACTGCCAAGAGGGGATCTAAAATCGCCTAAAACAAGTGAAAAATATTCACTTAAAAATAAAGCAAAAATATTTTTCCGCCCTTATATGGATCCACCAGAAATGCCAAATGCAGAGTATCCATTTTGGTTAAGCACTGGTCGTGTGTTAGAGCATTGGCATAGTGGAACAATGACAATGAGAGTGCCAGAGCTTTATCGTGCAGTCCCAGAAGCATTGTGTTATATGAATCCGAAAGATGGAGAAAAATTGGGTGTGCAACAAAATGATGCAGTTTGGGTTGAATCAAGACGAGGAAAAGTCAAAGCAAGAGTGGATATGAGAGGTAGAAATCGTCCTCCAATGGGCTTAGTTTATGTGCCTTGGTTTGATGAAAAGGTATATATTAATAAAGTTTGTCTTGATGCGACTTGCCCAATTTCTAAACAAACTGATTTTAAAAAGTGTGCAGTGAAAATTTATAAGGCATAAAACCAATGGACAACAAAAATCCAAGAAGACAATTTTTTATCCAAGCAGCACAAGCAATCGCAATGACAATGATGGGTGGATTGGTTTGGAGTGCTTTTTTAAAGGAAAGCAGAGCTAATCCTCTTATCTTGCGACCACCGGGTGCTTTAGAAGAAAAAGAATTTTTAAAACATTGTATCAAATGTGGCTTATGTGTTGAAGCTTGCCCTTTTGATACTTTAAAGCTTGCAAGTGCAGGGAGTGGGAAGCCAATTGGGACTCCTTATTTTATACCCCGCGAGATTCCTTGTGAGATGTGTCCTGATATTCCTTGTGTAGCTATTTGTCCTACAAAAGCTTTGGAGCCGAAGTTGGTGCAGAGTGATGGAATATGGGAGATTAATAAAGCAAGAATGGGTGTGGCTATTGTGGATAAAGAGCATTGCGTGGCTTATTGGGGGATTCAGTGTGATGCGTGTTATCGTGCTTGTCCTTTGATGGGTGAAGCAATTAAATTGGAATTAAAGCGTAATGAACGAACAGGCAAACATTCTTATTTGCTCCCAGTTGTAGAAAGTGAGGTTTGCACTGGTTGTGGCAAATGTGAAAAAGCTTGTGTAACACAAGAAGCAGCTATTATTGTAATGCCTAGGGAAGTCGCTTTAGGGGCAGTAGGGACAAATTATATTAAAGGTTGGGAAAGTCAAGATGAAGAGAGATTAGAAGATGCCACATTGCATCAACTAAGAAATAGCAACAAAAATCTACAAGAAGTGCAAGATTACCTCAATAATGGAGAGCTATGATGAAAAGATTTCGTTTTTTAGCACTTAGACGCATTATACAAATAGGTTTATTGTGTTTGTATTTTTTAGGTAATTATGCCGGCATCAAGATTTTGCAAGGCAATCTTAGCAGCTCTTTGCTTTTTGGGACGATTCCATTAAGTGATCCTTTTGCCATCTTGCAGCTTTTTTTTAGTGGCGCGTTACTTGGAGTAAATGCTTTAATAGGTGGATTAATTATTCTGGCTTTTTATGCCTTATTGGCAGGAAGAGCTTTTTGTTCTTATGTTTGTCCAATGAATCTCATTACGGATTTAGCTAACTATTTGCGACGTGTTTTGCGAGTTAATTATGCACCTTTTTATTTAAGTAAAAAGATACGATATTTCGCTTTGGTTCTTGCTTTGATTCTGTCAAGTTTATTTGGAATGGCAGCTTTTGAGGCTATTAGCCCTATTGCAATGATTCATCGTGGAATTGTTTTTGGTATGGGCTTTGGAGCTTTTGCTGTGCTTTTAGTATTTTTATTGGATTTATTTATTGTTCCTCATGGTTTTTGTGGTCATTTATGTCCGCTTGGAGCCTTTTATTCCATAGTAAGTAAATTTGCTTTTTTAAAAGTGAAATACGATTTGGATTCTTGCACGCATTGTATGGAATGCAAAAAGATTTGTCCAGAAAAGCAAGTGCTTGGATTGATTGGAAAAGAGAGTGGAAAGGTTATTAGTGGGGAATGCACACGATGTGGAAGGTGTATTGAAGTTTGTGGGGATAATGCCCTTAAATTTAATCTTTTAGATTTTGCAAAAAGGAAATAAGATGAATTTTAAAACAATAATGATTGCAGGAGCGAGCACACTTGCTTTGATTTTTATTGGTTGTAAAAGTATGCAGGGTTATTCTGCTGAAGAAATAGGTTTAAGAAAAACAACACTTTTTAGCGAAGAAGCACAAATCCAAGCTTATGATTATAGCGGTAAAGCAGCGGGCGAATCAGAATTGATTGAACGCGCTTTTGAAAATGCACCACCTATGATTCCACATAATCTTGATGGAATGTTACCTATTACAAGAGATAATAATTCTTGCACAGGTTGCCATTTACCTGGGATTGCAGAAGCAGTGGGAGCAACAGCTATGCCTAAATCTCATTTCTATGATTTAAGAAATAATAAAGATTTGCATGAAGAAATGGATGAAAATCGCTTTAATTGCGTAATTTGCCATACTACGCAAGTAAATGCAGCTCCTTTAGTTGAAAATAACTTCAAAGCAGATTTTCGTCAAGATGATGGTAATACAAGATCTAATTTGCTTGATATTTTAAATGAAGGTGTGAAGTGAAAGAGAATCGCAGAGATTTCTTTAATTTCTTTTTAAAAAGGGGGAAGCAAAAGGAGAGTAATTCTTGGCTCCCACTTCCTCCTTATAATCAAGATAAATCTCTTTTTGAAAAATTTTGCAAAGATTGTGAAAAGCCGTGTGTGAAAGTTTGTGAAACAATTTGTCAAAAAGGGATTTTAAAGATATTTGATGGAATTCCTTATGTAGATTTTAGTTTGGAGGGTTGTAAGCTTTGTGGTGAATGTGCAAAGGCTTGTCCTAATGGAGTTTTAGAAGAAGAGAGTGAGAGCCATTGGAATTTTGAGGTATGTATTGATGAACTTCAATGTTTAGGTTATCATAAAACAATGTGTTATACTTGCAAAGAAGCTTGTCAGAGTGTGCTTGGAAGCCAAAAAGCTATTGATTTTATTGGAATGTTTTATCCCGTGATTAATAAAAATTGCATTGGTTGTGGGTTTTGTGTTGGTGTTTGTCCAACACAAGCTATTGTTTTAAAGGAAAGAAAATGCTAAAAATAATCTTTGTATTTTTGTGTTTTTTGGAGAGTGTTTTTGCTATAAGTCCATTTTATCAATTGAGTTTAAAAAATAATATTATTGATATGAATTATATTGATAATAAAATTTTAGTGGGAACAGACTTTGGTGAAGTGGTGGAGATTAACTTTGATTCTGAATTTCAAAATATTTCCCAAAAAACTCTTGTGGAGTTGCCACATATTAGTAATTTTTTTGGTGATTCTTATCTGCCTAAGGTGTTTTCTGTAGATTTTTTTGATCAGCGATTTTTGATTGATAGTGAGGGAAGTGATGGAAAAAAGAATCTTTTTATTTTTGGGGAAAAATTAGAAAAACTTCCTTTGACTTTAAATGTTAAAAAAGCAGCTTTTGTAGATAAAGATAAGATTTTTTTGGGATTAGTAAGCAATGAAATTGTATTGTATGATTTAAAAAATAATAAAGTGCTTTATCAAAAACAACTTTCAGAGGCAACTTTTTCGGATTTTATTTTAAGTGAAGATCGCACAAGATTTCTTGTTTCTTGTGAATCAGGAATTTTGTATTATGGAGAGGTTTTAAGCGGAGAGATTTTAGAAGAATTAAGTGGATTAAACAAAGATAATGTTTATGAAGCTAAAATGGCATTGGGTCAAAATGGATTAGTTGTGATTACAGCAGGGCAAGATAGAAAAGCAGGGGTGTATTTAAAAGATTCTCGAAGTTATACTAAAGAGGCAGAATTTTTAGTTTATAGCGTAGGATTAAGTCCTAGTGGGGAGATTGGGGCTTATATGAAAAATGAAATGAGTGATATTGCAGTCTTTAAGATTGTAAATAAGGAAGATATTGCTATTTTGCAGGGACATAAGAGTTTATTAAATAGCATTATTTTTGTGGATGACAAAAGAATTATAAGTGCTGAAGATGGGAAAAATATTTTGTTTTGGAAATTACCTTAAAGGATAAGTATGCAAAATGAAAATGAGAAAAGCCAAGATTTTAATGTTTCAAGTTTGGTGGTGATGTGCAAGGGGGAGGATATCCAAAGGCTTTGGGAAGAGATTGAGAAGATTCCTCAGACACAATGTCATTACAAAGATGAGAGCGGTAAGATTATTGTTACTATTGAATCAAGCAATGTTGATGAAGAAATACGAATATTAAAAAAGATTGAAAGATTAAAAGGTGTAATATCTGCACAAATGATTTATACTTATCATAATTCTGAATTAGAAGTCTTGCAAGAGAATATTCAAAGACAAGATGCGGTGCCTGAAATTCTTAAAAATGATAATTTAAAGGCAGAGGAAATAGGCTATAGTGGAGATGTCCAAGATAAAATTGATAACATTTTAAATAAAAAAAGAACCAAATAAAAATGGATTGCTCCTAGTAAGTCGCCCAATTTAAACTTATTGAAATTTTATTGATGACTTGTTTGCAGGTTTTATGATGAATTAGCGTTTAATATTCTATGAGTTATGGTAAGCATAGTTTGAGTGTTGCTAATTGAGAAATAGAAGGATAAACTTTTTATTGATACATAAAGATGGGCGTTATTTTTTTGTATCGTTTTTGAATGGATTAGTTGATGAGGCATTTTTTGATTTAAGGTATTTGAAAAATGTCTTTGTGGAGGCAATATAAAAGAGATTAAAATATAATTAAATTGGAGAAGTAGAGATTTTTTGTCTGAGGTTTTGGAATTTAGCAATATGCAAAAAAGTGTGGATATTGTAAAAAGCGAAAATGAATTATTGAATTCTTTGTGTTTTAATGAAGTAGATTGTAAAATTATAGTAAAAAGGATTTGCTAATGTTAAGAGAGTTTTTTGAAATTTATTGTCAAAATGGCGGAAAAATTACTTCCCTTAATCAGTATTTAAAAGAAAACCAGAAAGGTGCAGTGGTTTTATTAGGTGGATTTATTTTGGATTTTTTAGAGAAAATCCCTTCTTTAGTAAAACAGGAGAGTGTTTTTTTATTAAGCCCTTTGAATTTTAATCCCGCTTCTAATATTAAGCAGTTTTTGTATGAAGTTGGTTGTGAAGAATTGGTTTTGGCACTTTTAGCAGAATCTTTATTGCAGGATGAAGTGGTTAAAAATCAAACTTTCATTCAAGATCTTGATATTGGATATTTAGCTTCAGAAATTAACTTAGCAGAAGAGGAAATTTTTGAGATACAGCAGAGCTTTAAAAAGAATTCTAAAAATGCTTTGATTATTGGAGAGGATATTTTTACTCACAAAAATGCTAAAAATATTGCAAAGATTCTTGCGTTATTTTCTCAAAATCATACTTTGGAAGTAGTTTTTTTAGAAGAGCAGATGGTATCTATTATGCCCCATTTTGAAGAGATTACTAAGGTAGAAGAAGTTGGAGATTTTGATGGCTTGGTAGCGTATTTGCACTATGATGATTCTATTAAATCTCCAATCTTAAAGGCTTCAAGGCAATTTGGATTAGTAGGGAAGGTGAGTGATAAGGAGAGAGTTGAAGTGGTTTTTGAGGATTCAGAGGTATTGGAAGTAGAATTTTACGAAAATAAAGAAATTAAAGGAATGGTGGGAATTTTATTGTTACCTACAAAGGAGGATTCTTCTTTTTGTTATCAAAAAATCAGACTTAATAAGATAATGTAATGATAAAAAATGCCAATCAAAATAGAAGATCGTGAAATATTTTACAAAGAAAGTGAGATTGTTTTGAATGAGTATGGGCATTAATAATATTTTTATTTTCTAAGTGAAATTTTTGGATTTATAAGGTTTTTTTGATAAAAATTAAATTTTTATCAAAAAGCCGCCAATGAAAATTGCAAGAATAATAGCCGGTATGATGTATTTAATATAATAAAACCAAATAAGGCTAAAAAGCGAGGGTTTGGAGGAATAATTGTTGATTTCTTTAATCGCATTTTTATCCAAAACCCAGCCAACATATATAACAGAACCCAAAGCAGTAAGCACAAAGAATATATTTCCACTAATAAAATCAAAATTATCAAAGATATTTCTACCAAAAATGATAATATCACTCCAAGGTCCATAAGCAAGAATACAAGGAAGATTCCCCAAAATAAAAACCGCTATCAATGTAAAGCTAACTGCTTTATTATGAGAGAATTTAAATTTTTCTTCTAAAATACTAATGATAACTTGATAAATGGTTAATGAAGTTGTAAGAGCAGCAATTAGCAACAAAACAAAAAATACAATTGCAAAGAAACCACCAAAAACCATATGTGAAAAGGCAATAGGAAGACTTTTGAATACTAATGAGGGTCCAGAATCAGGAGCTAACCCAACGCTAAAGAGCGAAGGGAAGATAATAAAACCAGCTAGAATTGCCACAAGTGTATTGATGATTCCTGTAATACAAGCGGTTTTGACAAGTTTTTCATCTTTTCTAAGGTGAGAAGAAAGTGTAATCATAACCCCAAATCCAAGAGAAAGTGCAAAGAAAACTTGCCCTAAAACATACAAAAAGAGTTTTGGGGTAATGGCAGAAAAATCAGGAATAAGATAGAATTTAATCCCCTCCATAGCATTATCTAGTGTGATATTGCGTGCTATCATTCCTAAAAGACATAATAATAAAAGTGGCATAAGCCATTTAACCGATCTTTCAATCCCATCAATAATGCCTTTTTTAAGGATAATGTAGTTTATAGCAACAAAGAGTAAAGTGTAAAATCCAATCAGCCAAGGTGAATTTTCTATATTTTGGGAATAGAATTCTGAAGTGATTTCTTTTGTGATAGGGCTTGATAGATTAAGCCCAATATCTCCAAAAAAGGAAGTAAAAATATTGGCAATATAAGCAATAACCCAACCCCCAAGCACCATATAATAAGCTAAGATTCCAAAAGCACCTATGGCTCCCATATAGCCTATGATTTTCCAAGCACCTTTGTCTGTATTTTCTCCAAAGGCATCAATAGAGTTTTTGTGTGCCATTCTACCAATCACATTTTCAACTAAAATAATAGGGATTCCAACTAAAATCATCGCAAGAATAAAGATAAGCACATAAGCACCACCACCATTTTCTCCCACAAGATAGGGGAATCTCCAAGTCGCTCCAAAACCAATGGTAGCACCTGCAATCGTTAGAATATAAGTGATATGATTAGTCCAAGTTTGTCTTTGCATTTTTGTAACTTTAGGGGTAAAATTTAATTAAAACTATGATTATATAGGATTTTATCTTGATAAAGTCTAAAGGTTTTTTAAATTTTGTAAAAATGAATCCCATTTTGTGGATTGGTTTAAAATCGCGATTCCTTGCGAGATTTGTTGGGTTCGTAAGTTTGGATTTTCAATGGCTTTTAAATAGGAAAGAAGTTGTGATTTAAGGGAATCTTGATCTAGTTTCCATACTTCTTGTATGGATAAAATCGCTTTGGTATAGCTTTTGAGATTGGCATTTTGGTTGGGGGCAATTTCTAGAGCGATTCTTGGAGTTTGAGAAGCAATGATTTCCATTAAAGTTTGCCCACAAGCACAAATGCAAAGATCCATTTTGTAAAATAAATCTGCCATTTCTTCTTGTGTTAATCCATAATATCCTTTTGCTTTGTTGGTGAGTTTGGTGTTTTTGTGGATATAGTGGATTTCATAATTGGGATTATATGTTGCTAGTGCATCTATAATAAAACTAGTAAGATTTAAAATATCTTCACCGCCTAGTGTAATTAGAATCTTTTTTATTTTGGGGCGTGGAGATTTAATGGGTGTAGTGTTGAGCTTTTGTAAAAAGGGCTTTTGAAGAAGTCGATAATCTCCACCTAAAAGAAGTGTGTGGTTTGGATAATGAGATTGATAAAGTGTTTTTTGAGCATTGGGAGCATTGTTTAGTAAAAATGCATTAGGATAGGGCAAACGCAAGGTGTCATCAAAAAATAAGCAATGTGGAGCAAAGGCGGTTGCTTTTTGGTAAGATTCTAACCCTAAAACATAAGAATCAATAACAATTAAGTCGCATTTTTGTAACTCCAAATCCAAAAGACTAGTATCAAACAAATAAGCTTCATATCCATTGCTTTTTAGAATCTCTAAAAGTGCATTGCAACGACTAAAATGCCCTAGCCCAACCCCAAATTTTTTATCCACAAAAAGAAGCGCTTTTGACATTAGTAGATTTTTTTAAGGTTTTCTAGCTTGGAAGTGGCGTTTAAAAGCAGCATATCTGCTAAAATTAAAGCTAACATTGATTCACATACAACGCTACCACGAATAGCAATGCAAGGATCGTGTCGTCCTTTGATTGCACAAGTGTGTTTTTCATTTTGGATATTAATGGTTTCTTGAGGTATAAAAATGCTTGGTGTGGGTTTAAAATGCACTTTAAAGTAGATTTCCTCACCATTGCTTATTCCACCCAAGATTCCACCACTATGATTGCTAGAAAAACCACTTGGCGTGATAGAATCATTATGGAGTGAGCCTTTCATTTTGGGTGCCATTGTTCCGCTACCGATCTCTACAGCTTTAACTCCATTTAAGCCAAGCATTAAAGCTCCAATGACTGAATCAAGTTTGTAATAAAGCGGTTCTCCAAGTCCAATAGGGACATTAATAGCACTAACTAATGCTACTCCTCCAATGCTATCGTGCGAGTTTCTAGCCTTTAAGATAGCTTCTTTTTGGGCTTCTTCTGTATTTTTATCTAGAGAGAAAATTTCACTTTCTTTAGCAAAATTAAAATCAATTGTTTGACACGCTATTTCCCCTATGCTAAAAATCCCACTTCTTAGCGTAATTCCAAACTCATTTAAAAGGCATTTAGCAATCGCTCCTGCAGCCACTCTAGCAGAAGTTTCTCTCGCACTTGATCTTCCACCACCTCGGTAATCTCTGATTCCATATTTATGGAAATAAGTAAAATCTGCATGTCCTGGGCGAAAAATGTCTTTTATATTAGTGTAATCACTGCTTTTACTAGCACTATTGTGAATGAAAAAACCAAGGGGAGTGCCTGTTGTTTTGCCTTCAAAAACTCCACTTAGAATCTCAACTTTATCAGCTTCTTTTCTTTGAGTGGAAAATAAATTTCTTCCTCCTTGACGCCTTTGCATTTCTTGAGCAATAAAGTCTTCATCAATGGCTAAACCTGCAGGGATTCCATCAAGCACACCCCCGATTCCTACTCCGTGGCTTTCGCCAAAAGTGGTTAATCTAAGGGTTTCTCCAAAAGTATTCATTGTCTATCCTTTAAAATTTTGAGTGCAATTTTGGCACAATTTTGTTGAGCTTCTTTTTTGCTTTTTCCTTTAGCTTGTGCGTATTCTTTGTTTTGAATAAAGACGCCCATAAGAAATTCTTTATTATGATCAGGTCCTTTAGAATCTAACACTACATATTCTGGAGTGATTCCAAATAAGGCTTGGGTAAGCTCTTGTAGGCTTGTTTTGTAATCATAAAAAAGATTTTCTAAATCAATCTTTGGATATAAAATATCTAAAATTTTCAAAACTATCGTTTGCACTTTTTCTAAGCCACTTTCTAGATAAATTGCTCCAACAATTGCCTCAAAGGCATTAGAGAGAATTGAATCTTTTTCTCTGCCATTGTTTTGTTCTTCAGAATGTGAGATATAAAGGTATTCTCCAATATTTAAATATCTAGCAATTTTTGCAAATGCCTTTTCATTAACCATTGAAGCACGCATTTTGGAGAGTTCTCCTTCAGGAGAATGGGGGAACTTTTTGTATAAAAATTCTCCAATAATCAAATCTAAAACAGCATCACCTAAAAATTCCAATCGCTCATTATGAGTAGATTTTTTGGCACTTTTATGGGTTAGAGCCTCTTGGAGTAAGTTTTGATTGGAGAAGTGATAGCCTAGATATTGTTGAAAATCTTTTAAATCCACTTTTATTCCTTTTGATTTTTAAGTTTTAATGCTTCTTCTTTAGCAATTTTATCACAAAGTTCATTTTCTTTGTGTCCATTGTGTCCTTTAACCCATTTAACTTCAATTTTGTGATTTTTTGAAACTTCTAGATATTGTTTCCAAAGTTCTGGATTTTTAATATTTTTAAAATCTTTAATAATCCAGTTAGGAAGCCATTTAGAAAGTCCATCTAAGACATATTTTGAATCGCTTATCACTAAAATTTCGCAAGGTTCTTTGAGAGCTTTTAGGCTAAAGATAAGGGCAGATAATTCCATTTGATTGTTAGTAACATTTTTTGCACTGCCTTTTAGAATCTTTTCTTTATCTTGATAACGCAAGATTCCACACCAACCACCATAACCTGGATTTCCCAAGGAAGATCCATCACAAAAGAGAGTAACGCGTTTCATCTTGTTTTTGCTTTAAGGTAATAATGGTTTTAATGCTTAATAATGTGCCACAATGTGGGCAGGTTTCAAAGGGCAGTGGCATATTAGCTTTGCAATCTGTGCAGTGATAGGTAAATTTTAAATCCCCTGCATAATTTTTTTCTTTATTTAAAAGAGAAAGTGCCTCTAGCTCAAAAGTTTCTTTTTTGGTATTGGTAGTTGGATAGAATCCTTTAGCTTCTAAAATGTCTTGGAGTAGTTTATTTTTAATTGTAATAGTTGGAAGCTCATTTGAATTGCAATTCCATAAAATATCTAGTATCTCTAAAAGATTTGTTGAATCAAGTTTTTGAATATTTTCCCAAAATAGGGAAGGGTGAAAATCCTTTAAAAAGGAAAGTATGATTCGTGAGAGTTTGGGTTCTTTTTGGAAAAGTGCTAGAATCTTTTTGATTTTATCTTGATTATCATCTTTTTGAAAGATGAGAATTTTTGCTTCTAAATAATGCCAATGCAAGGTGGTGCCACCTTCAATTTCTTCCAAGCAATCAAGGGCTTCTAAGGCTTCTTTATAGAGATTTAAATCTTCATAGATTTTAATAAGAGATTTAAGAATCTTTTGGGAGCGAGGATAATGATGTAAAATCTCTAAATAAATTTCTTTAGCTCTTAGGGGAAATCCGGCTTTATAATAAATATTTCCAAGTGATTCTAAAATAGGAATTTTATCAATGGGGTTTTTAATGTAGTCTAGCAAAGTTGTATAAAGTCGAATGGCTTTTTCATAATTAGCGCCTTTTTGATACATATTTGCCATAAAAAGAATAGAAGGAATTGGATTTTGACTAAGAGCTAGGAATTCTTTGATTTCTTTATCAAAGCCGATATAATCAAAACTTTCCATAAATTTAGCAAGGGATTCGTGTTGTTTTTTACTCATTATGTAATTCCAATAATAAGCAAAAAGACTAATAATTCCAATACAAAAAATTAAAATTACAATCCCAAATAATGGATCTTGATAATCAATATTTTCTAAAAATTCCAAACCAAACCTTATAGATGAAAAATAACCTTGCGTTAATTATAGCAAAACTTATAAGAGGAATTTATAAGAAAGTTTAGTAAAATTTGATACTCTTATAAGGACTAGGAAAAATTGTGATTGCAGAACAAAGTATTGAGGCGTTAAAAAATCAGCTTGATATTATTGAAGTGGTTTCACATTACATTGAATTAAAAAAAATAGGGGCTACTTTTAAAGCTTGTTGTCCTTTTCATCAAGAAAAAACTCCTAGTTTTGTTGTGAATCAAAATAAAGGCTTTTATCATTGTTTTGGCTGTGGGGCAAGTGGAGATAGCATTGCTTTTGTAATGCAGTATGAAAAGCTTAATTACAAAGAAGCCATAGAAAAACTAGCACAACTTTACAACTTTACACTAACCTATGAGAAAGATAAAAACTCTTTTCAAGAAGATTCTTATAGAATTATGGAATTTATGAGAGAATATTATCAAAATTCCCTTACAAAAGAAGTGGAATCTTACATTCAATCGCGTGGAATCACATTATCCACGCAACAGAAATTTGAGCTTGGATATGCGGGTCAAAATTATGAGATTATGGCTACTCTTCAGAAGCACTCTATTAATCTGCAAGAAGCTTTAAATTTGGGTATTTTGGGTGTGGATAATGAAAATGGAGCGAAGCGGTATTATGCAAGGCTTACGCAAAGATTGATTTTTCCTATTCGTTCGCCGCAAAATAAGATTGTGGGCTTTGGTGGGCGAACTTTAGGGAATCATCCAGCAAAATATATTAACTCCCCACAAACTAAACTTTTTAATAAATCACAGATTCTTTATGGATATCCACAAGCAAAAGAAACGATTTATAAAAAAGAAGAGGTGATTGTAACAGAAGGGTATTTGGATGTTATTATGTTGCATCAAGCAGGTTTTACAAATGCAGTCGCTACACTTGGAACTGCTTTAACTAAAGAGCATTTGCCATTGCTTTCTAAAGGAAATCCAAAAGTGATTCTTGCTTATGATGGAGATAATGCGGGAATGAATGCGGCTTTTAAAGCAGCTTCTTTATTATCTTTGGCTAATAAAGAAGGTGGCGTTGTGCTATTTGATGGTGGTTTGGATCCTGCTGATATGGTAAAAAATGGAGATATTGCAAGATTAAAAGAGCTTTTTTTAACTTCGATTCCTTTTATTGATTTTGTGCTTGAATGGATTATAAAGAAATATGATTTGGATAATCCACTTCAAAAAGATAAATGTCTGCAAGAAGCTTTAGAGTATTTGCAACATTTTTCTTTAGTGATTCAAGAAGATTATAAAGGATTTTTAGCACAAAGATTAAAACTGCCTAGCCATCTAATAAGAATCAAAAAAAATAATCAAAAAGAGCAAATAAAAGAGCCAATTCAAAGTGAGGGGAGTTTTGATTTAGCAGAAAAGGCAATTATTAAAAGTGTGCTAGAGGATATGAATCTTTTAGAATTTGTGATGGACTTTTTAGAGCCTACAATGTTTTTTAGCCAAAAGGAAGCTTATTTGAAACTTTTAAAAGGGGAGTTAGAAGATCCTAGTTTGATACGAATTTTGTTGGATAATAAAGTTAAGGCACAAGACAAAGAAAAATTAAAGCAACAGATGATTATGATTCTATACCAATATTATGAAGAACAAAAACAAAAAGTCATTAATGAAAAACAACTCTCTTTAAGAGAAAAATCGTTTTTGATACGAAAATATCAAAAATATTTAGATAACTTAAAAAAAGGAGATTTAATCGTCTATGAAGGCTTTAGCACTTTTTAGTGGTGGTTTAGATAGTTTATTAGCTATTAAAATTATTAAAGATATGGGTATTGAAGTTTTAGCATTGCATTTTGATATAGGTTTTATTGGAAAAAATGATAAAAGTGAGGCTTTAAAGGCAATCTTAAGCCAAATTGATGTGCCTTTAAAGGTTGTGGATATTAAAAGGCAATTTTTCAATGAAGTTTTATTTGAACCAAAATATGGCTATGGCAAATATTTTAATCCTTGTATTGATTGTCATGGCAATATGTTCTCACACGCGTTTTCTATGTTAGAGAGTGAGGGAGCGAGTTTTGTTATTAGTGGAGAAGTTTTAGGACAACGCCCAAAAAGTCAGAGAGCTGAAGCACTTTTGCAAGTAGAAAAGCTTTGTAATGCTCAAGGATTAGTGGTGCGTCCTATGAGTGCCAAGTTATTACCTATTACTATTCCAGAACAAAAAGGTTGGATTGATAGAGAGAAGTTACTTGATATTCACGGCAGAGGTAGAGAGAGACAGCTTAAAATGGTAGAAGAATATGGGATTAAAAACTTTGCGAAACCTGGTGGTGGTTGTCTTTTGACTGAAATTTCAATTGCCAATAAAATCAAAGATTTAAAATCTCATAGAGAAATTGTGTTTGAAGATATGGAAATGGTAAAATATGGACGCTATTTTATTTTGCCTAATGGAGCGCGTTGTATTGTGGCTAGAAATGAGGAAGAGAATCGCAAACTTTCTTTTCAACACCCTAAAATGAGTAAGATTGAATTACTAGATTGTGTTGGTCCTTTAGCATTAGTAGAAAAAGATTCAACAAAGGAGGATAAAGAAATGGCGATTGCCTTAGCTTTGGTGTATGGCAAGACTGAAGCAGATCGCTCCTATAAAGTCCGCTTTGAGGGAGAGGAAAGAGAAGCCAAACCTTTTGTTTCTAAAGAAAAAGCACAGGAATTTTTATTGCAATCTTAAAATTAAAGGAGTAAATATGCAAAAAGAAGCTTTTAGTGAAATTATCCATCAAAGATACTCTTGTAGAGATCTTAAGGAGAGTCTTTTAAAGAGAGAAGATTTAGAGTATATTTTAGAAGCTGGGAGGTTATCGCCTAGTTCTTTAGGGTTGGAGCCTTGGAGATTTTTGGTGGTGCAGGATTCTAATAAAAAAGCAGAAATTTCAAAGATAGCTAATCATCAAGAGCATGTTAAAAAGTGTGGAGCTATTATTATTATCTTGGCACGATTGGATTTTGGAGAATATTTTATTCCTAAACTTCAAGCAAGAGGAATGAAAGAAGAAGAATTGCAAAAGCGTATTGCTATTTATAAGCCTTTTATTGATGGTATGAACGAAAATGAAAAATTACATTATGCAAGAGAACAAACTTATTTGGCTTTAGGGAATATTGCTAATGCAGCTTGTGCTATTGGACTTGGATCGTGCATTATTGGTGGTTTTGATTCCAAGGCTTTGGATCAATATTTGAAGCTTGATATTGCAAAAGAGAGAAGTTCTATAATGTTAGTTGTGGGAGAATATGCAAACAAGATGATTCCGCAAAAAGCACGCTTTAGTAAAGAGGAAGTGATCGCTTTTCTTGATTGATAGATATTTTTAAATGATTAAAATTTTAATAAAAAGATGGGGGATGTATGATGTTTGGAAATTCTAAAAGGGAACAAGAATTAATAGATGAAAACAAGGAGCTTAAAAATAAAATAGAGCAATTAGAGAAAGCATTGCGTCATTGTAGTTTAAAGAATGAGGAATACCAAAAATCCTTAGATCAAACACAAAAGACTGACAACAAGGCAGAAGTTTTTAATGAGATGTTTGGAATGATGACGCAATCGTGTGCAAAAAATCTTAAAATTTTGCAAGATGATTTTTCAAACTCTGTAGATATGTTACAAGAATCAGAAAAAATATCACTTCAAAATTATGAACAAACGCAATTACTTGAAACTTCAATTGGCGGGACTATATCAGGTGTAGCAGAGAAGCTTAATAGTTTTCAGATGATGATTACTCAAGTTTATCAAGATTTAGATTCAATCACTAATGTGATTAATTTAATTACAGATGTTAGCGATCAAACTAATCTTTTGGCGCTTAATGCTGCCATTGAAGCAGCAAGAGCTGGAGAGCATGGAAGAGGATTTGCAGTTGTGGCTGATGAGGTGCGAAAGCTTGCAGAAAGGGCACAAAAGGCAACAAAAGAGATTGAAATGAATATCCAAGTTTTACGCCAAAATTTCTCAGAAGTGCAGAGTTCTACAGAAGAGATTGTAAGTGATATGGATAGCGTAAATGGAGAAGTTTTAAAATTTGTTGAAATAGGAAAAACTTCAATGGCGGTTCGAGAAGATGCCGCTAATGTTTTGGATACGACTTTTATTGCATTGGTAAAGTTAGATCATTTGCTTTTTAAAATTAATAGTTACAAAGCTATTATTGAGAATAATAAAGAGATAAAATTAGCCACTCATCATGAATGCCGTTTAGGGAAATGGTATGATACAGGAATTGGAAAAGAGTATTTTAGTCAATTAGGTAGCTATGCAAGTTTAGAAGCTCCGCATTCTGGTGTGCATGATTCTTTTAGATCAGCTTTAGATGTTTTTAAAGAATCAGGAATGCAAAAAGGTAATGAGATAATTGATTTTATCAAAGAAGGAGAAGTGGCATCTGATAATGTTATTTCTGTATTGGATAATCTTTTAAAAGAAAAAATGACAGAAAGAAAAAATGAGCATAAATAAGTTTAGAATATAAGGATTAGATTTCCTCATATTGCTATCTAAAAAGATTCTTAAAAGAATTAGAATCAAAGTTTTCAAAATCGTAATTTTGTGTAGCACCACCAAGTGGAAGACTTGCTTTTTCAATAAGTGAACTAATTTTTGTCATTTTTTCATTGATTTCATTGTGTTTTTGTGAAAAATTTTCTACCAATGAATTTTCATTGCTAATTTGGCTTGGCAAAGGAAGCGAGAGTGAAACATTTTCTCCTGCTAGATTAAGTGTTAATTCTTTTCCAAAGAGTGATTCGTTTTTGAATTGTGCAGTTTTGGCTATAGAATCAAGTGAATTAAGATTGTCTGCATTGATTTCCATATCTTTAGCTTGTGTGCTTAAAGCATTGAGGGTAATATCAGCAATTTGCATTGCACCAATCATTTCGTTAGCACCTTTGATTCCATCGCTAAATTTACGAATTTCTAGAGCTTCTTTAGAGAGATTGGGTAATTCTTGTAGTTCTTGCGTTGTTTGTGCTTGGGATTCTACTTCTTTTGAGAGTGAAGTTGGCTTTTGTGGGTAAATATTTCCTATTCCATAGGGATTGACAGATGATAACATTGAAACTCCTTTAAAATTTTAAAGGATTAAAGCATTTTGCGTTCCAAATTTAATTTTATTGTTTTTGTTGTTTTTCTAGTATAAGTATTTTTTGCTCAAGTATTTTTTGATTTTTGCTTAGATTGGCAGTAGCAGTGATTTGATTAAGTAAAACCCATAAACTAAGTGTCGCAAAAATAATCGTTATCACACAGCACACAAGAGCAATTTTAATAGCCCTTGTTGCAGTGTTGTTGGAATGATTGATTTTTTTATCCAAATTTTCCATTAAAGCACCTTTTTAGAAGAAAATTTATTTAAAAGAGAATGGATGAGTGCCAAAACAAAAGAAAAAAGAGAGAGTAAAATAACAATACTAGCACCTGCTTGGAGATCACAAAAATAAGAAATACTAATACCGCCAAGTATGCAAGCAAAAGAAATAAGACTTGAAACAAACATCATCTTAGCTAGAGAGTTGGTTAGAATTTCACTGCAATAAGCTGGAATACTTAAAAGTGCAATGATTAAAATAATTCCTACAGAACGCATAGTAATCACAATTCCAATAGCAATGAGTATCATTAAGATTATGCTAAAAAAGTGGGTATTGATTCCTTGAAGTTGTGTAAATTCACTATCATAAGAGATTCCTAAAATGATACGATAGTTTAATATAATAAAAAGTATAAGAAAACAAGTGAAAATAATCATATATTGAATATCATTTTGAGTGATACTTAAAATACTCCCAAATAAATATCCCATAAAATCTTTGTTGTAACCAGGTGTTAATTCTACAAGAATAATCCCCAATGCCATTCCAAAAGCCCAAAGTGATCCTACGAGTGCATCTAATCTTTCTTTGGCATAAAGCAACATATAGGCAAGAATAATTGCACAAAAGACACTAAAAAGTGTTGCACCCAATAAAATTGGCAATCCAAAAAAAGCTGCGATTCCTACGCCACCATAAACACTATGAGCGATTCCCCCAGAGATAAAAACCATTCTATTGGTTACTGAAAGTGTGCCTATAATACCGCAAATAATGCTTGTAAAAAAGGCACCAATGATTGCATTTTGAATGAAGCTATATTCTAGAATATTAGTCAATTAACCATCCTAAATCTTCTTCATTTAATTCCTCTTTAATTTTGTCCATTTTAATTTCTGCTTTAAGATATTCTGTGATTTCTAGCATATCTATCAAAGCGTTTCTTAAGCAACTCGTAGCTCCTGGGCTTGGTGTCATATTAAAGGTAATACCTTGATTGCTTTTGATTTTTTTCTCGCCTAAGACAAGTTTTTTTTGTGTTTTGTCTAAAACTTGAGGGCGGATTCCACCAAATCCATAAGCATACGATAATTCATTGAGTTGAATAGAAGGAATGATTTTTCTAGCTTCTTCCCAAAAGTATTTTTTTCCAATACTTGGAATCTCATAGATGAAATTTCTAAAAATATAGTTTCGGATTTCATTATCAGAAAGTAAATCCCACATAATTTTTGTAGTAGCACTTCCAAAGCCAAAAGATTTTAGAAAATCTATAAAAGTACCACTTTTAAAGCGTTCTAATTTGGGTAATACAAGAGCAGTTGGTCCTAATCTAGTTTTTCCTTGTGCAACAACATCGGGATCTCCATGGATAGCTGCAAAAGGGAGTTTTGGATTTTGGACAGTATAAACTTTACCTTGAAGTTTGCTTCCAGGGATAAAATAAAAACTTCCAGATACAGGCAAACAACCCAAATCTAAGCCATAGCCCATATTTTGAGCTAAAAGTAAAGAATGTGCACCTGCATTTACTAGCACAAAAGAGGCTGTAATAGGAGATTGTCCTTGTGATTGTATTGTATAAGCACCATCGCCTTGTTGGATAATTTGAGTTACTTTATGGTTGAAAAGTGCTTTGTGTTCCCCAAAAACACTTTGCTCTATCATATGAGTGGCAGTAGCACAGAAATTCATCGCACAAAAGCTTTTTCTTACTCCCGAACCAACAATAGGTTCAGGTCTATCACTACCATCAGGCATTTTAATAACATTGGGTTCAATTTGTTTGAGCGTTTCTTTATCGAAAAATTCTAATTCAGGATAGATTTCTTTAAACTCTTCATGTCGTTTTGTCATAAATTCTACTTCTTTTTCACCCACACCGATAGCCATTTTTTGATATTCAAAAATGCTTTTATTTTGTAATTGATGATGAAAAGCATAAGAAACAAGTAATTTTGCTCCTCTTGAGACTTTTTTTGCTTTTTCAAAAGTGTAGTTTGTTTCAATATCCCCAGCGTGAATAGTTTGTGAGTTATTATTTCCACTTGAACTTAATGTTGCGGGTTGAGAATATTTTTCTAGTAAAACAACTTTTTTGAGATTTGTATAATGTGTGAGTGCATAAAAAAGTGCACTACCTGAAATACCAGCCCCAATAATGGCAACATCATAAGATTGATTCATAAAATGACCTCCTAATTAAGATTTTGAGAATATTGAGATTGCAATAACATTTCTACTTCACAAAAATGATCTTCAATGCTTTGGTTGCTTATTTTTGGAAGTTCGTGTTCTGTAACCTCTTGATTAACATATAAAACTTTTTTTGCATAGCCTAATAAAACTGAAATATCATGACTAATTATAATTATAGTCTTTTCTTTATTGATTTTTTGTAATAAATCATAAATTTCTTTCTGATTTTTTTGATCTACACTGGCTGTTGGCTCATCTAAGACCAAAAAATTTGGATTTCCACATAATGCTCTTGCAATCAAAACTCTCTGCCTTTGTCCTCCAGAGAGTTCGCCAATTTTCTTGTAAGCAAAAGCTTCTAAGTGGAATTGCTCTAAAAGCTCCAATGCAATTTCTTTTGCGTTCTTGGGCAAGAATCCACCTAAAAATCCTGATTTTAAAAATCCCATCATAACAACTTCTAGGGTTGATATGGGAAAATGACGATTTAAGAAAGTGTTTTGTGGGACATAGCCAATGCGTAATGCTGGATTTTTAAGAATCTTGCCTTCTGTTGGCTTTAACAATCCCGTTAAAAGGCGTGCTAATGTGCTTTTTCCACCTCCATTTGGTCCAATAATAGCCCAAAAATCACCTTCATAAATTATCCAATCCACATTATACAAAATTCGTTCTTTGGTAAAAGAAAAATTAACATTTTTGCATTCAATTATTTTTTGGGAGTTACTATTTTGCATAAAGATCCTCTTTGTTAAAAAGATTTCTCATTCCATAAATGCGTTTAATCAATAAAGTATCTTGATTAATTCCCTTGATATTTTCGCCAATATTAAGCGGAGTAATGGCGATTTTCCCAATGATACTTCTACCTTCTATGCCATTTTGAAGCGTTTTTAATCCCCAAATATCATGCAAAACAAAAATTTCTTCTCCAAAGCTTCCAGTATAAAGCATAATATGCCCTTTCATTCCAAGTAAAGTAGCAAAAGGAATGGCATTATTTTGGATAAAAAGCTTTTTTTGATGAGAATTCATTTGGCTTAAATCAAAATAGCGTGATTTGTCTAAATTATTTGGGAGTATTTGAGCTTGGGAGTTTCTTTGGAGATAGAATCCAAAATTACCAAGAGTATCCCTTAGAAACATTGAGCAATCACGATTTCCAAACATTCCTCCCCAACCATATTTTTCTCCCAAAAGGTTTTGAGCAAGAGAAGTATAATTTTTTGGGGAAAAGGGCATAGGAAATTTGGTGAAACCTTTAGTTTGGAGATGAATTTTTACTTTTTTAGCATAACCTCTTTGTGTGCGTGTAAAAATGAAACTCTCATAAGCTTTTTTTGTGCTTCCAAGTGAAGGAAGTAGCATACCAATACGAGCTGATTCTAGAAATTCGTGATGAGTATTATAAAGAGGAATATTATCTCGTTTTGCTACTAAAAAATCTTGAGTTTGTTTGAGTTCTTGGACTTGTTTGTGATCTAAAATAGCGATATTAAGCACTTCTATCCATCCGCTAACAAAGCCACTCTCAACAAAAGCCCATTTTTTAGATTGAGAATAATGCGTAATAAGAATGGGTGTTCCTAGATAAATATAAGAATTTTGCCAATAATCAAAAGGGAATCCTTCTCCTGCTGTTTTAGGATTAAAGAAGCGAGGTTTATTGGTAGGCAAAACCCTAATATTGCTAGATTTAGTTACAATGGCAGGTTGTTTTAAACTTGGAAAGTTTTTATAATTTGCTTCTTTGGCTAATTTTTGGATTTCTTCTAGGGAATAGGGTAATAGATTCTCTCCATAACCTAAATTTGTTAAGGCTTGTTGCAATCCCCATTGGGCTTGAATAGAATCATTTTTTGGAATTTTATCAAAAGGTGAGAAAAATTGTTGCAAATACTCTTTTTTGAGAGTTTTTGTGGAGTGAGTTTTAAATGATTCATTAGAAATGTATGATTGCAAATCCTGCTTAGGTAATTCAAGTTTAGGTGGTTTTGAAGCACAGCCATAAAGTAGAGCTAGAAAAAAAAGAAAAGTGAGGAATCTCACCATTTAAACTCCTTATATTCTTCTTCTTGAAAGCCAACAATAATTTGATGAGAAGCTTCAATAACTGGACGCTTAATTAAATTGGGTTCTTTAATGAGATATTCTTTGATGTCTTCTTCGCTAAGATTTTTATCTTTTAAAGCAAGTTTTCTATAAGTGGTGCCCTTGGTGTTAAAAAGTATTTTAAGTGGGACACTTTGGAGCCATTTTTCAAGGGTTTCTTTATTGGGTGGTGTTTTTTTAAAATCAATAAATTCATAAGGAATCTTATTTTGTTCTAGGAAATTTAAAGCTTTTTTTACGCTACCACAATTTTTGATTCCATAAATTCTAACCATTAAAAAATCCTTGTAAGAAAAATATAAAAAATAATTCCTGTAAATATACTAAAAACTGAATTTTTAAACCATAAAAAACATAAAATTGCAGAAAAAATTCCACCAAGCTCATAGAGACCATAAGTTTTACTCCAAGGAGTATTAAGGAGACTAAAAAAAATTAGAAGCGTCATAATAAGAAGTGGCATTGTTTCTTGAAGGTATTTTAAGAGTTTATTGTTGGTGATATTTTTAAACACAAAAAAAGGCAATAATCTTGTGAGTGCTGTTCCAATAGAAGAGGCTAAAATAGCACTGATGAGATAAAAAGTATCAAAATGATCTTGCATTTTCTATCCATTTTCTACCAAAGAGTAAAATTAAGATTCCACAAAAAAGACTAAGCAATAAAAAGTATTGATTAGGAAAAATAATTAAACCTATAATGCCTAATAATAAACCAATATAAAAAGGTTTTTTATTGGGAGAGTTTTGCAGAAGTGAAAGGGTTAAAACGCTAAAAAGTGCTGTTAAGGCAAATTCTACTCCATCTGGTTTAAATCCTAAAGCATTTCCTAGGAATATTCCAATTCCACTACCTAAAACCCAATAGCAATGATTTAAAAAAGTAATGTAAAAATAACTTCTTTCTAGTTCTTTTGAAGAAAGATTAAGCACGGCTTTATTAGCTTTTAAAACTGCAAAAGTTTCATCGGTTAAACCAAAAAGAATATAATATTTAGCAATTCCAAATTTTTTGATTTCATCAGTGATAGCAAGGGAATAAAAAAGATGACGGATATTAAGCAAAAAGGAAGCAATGGCGATTTCTAAAAATCCCGTATAAGAAGCAATAAGAGAAACAAGCAAAAATTGTCCAGCACCCGTAAAAACTAAAATAGAAATTAAGATTCCATAATACCAATCAAGTTGCAATTCTTTGGAAAATAAAATTCCAAAGGCAATTCCAAGAGGTAAATATCCCATTAAGACTGGCAATGATTGGATCAAGCTTCTGTAAAACACCTAAAACCTCAAAATTTATAAAAAATGGGAATTATAGCAGAATTTATTTTTTTATAAGCATTAGATAAAGCTTTAATGAAAACTTTAAAATTGAAAAATGCTTGAAAATATAGTAAAATCAAGCTTTTGGAGAAAGAATGAAAAAGCATAAATTTGGGATTTTATTAGCAGCTACAAAAGATTCTAGTTTTACTTTGGGTGTGATGATTGCTAACATTAAAGATAAAATGGGTAGTTTTGTGGATGTTTTTTATATTATTCACGATGGATTTAGCCTAAAAGATAAAGAAGTAATGCAAAAATTAGCTCAAAATAGCAAGGTAGTTTTTTGTGAATTTACACAACAAACCTTTATGGATAATTTTAAAAGATTTAATCCAGATAATTTGAGAATTAATTTTGCCCAATCCAAAGGTTTTTTAGGTCGTTGGACACATATGGTGTATGCGTGTTTTGAAATTTTTAGGTATTTAGAAGAGTGCGAAAATATTTTATATTTAGATTTTGATATTTTGCTTTTAAAGGGATTGGAACATTTACTTAAGCTTAAAGAATTAGGAATTACAATAGCAGCAGAAAGGGGTAAAAAGCAGCTCAAAGAGGTGTATCCTAATTATTATGGAAAATTTAAAGATTTTAGAATCTATCGCTCACCCATTATTTTTGTAAATGATTCCTTGGTTAATCCTGCAGAGTGTTATGCTTTTGTTTATCAAAAAAGCATTGAATTGGGGCTTAATGATCAAGGTGTTTTGTCTTTATTGATATTTGAAAAAGGAATTAAAGCTAAAGATTTGGGCAAAGATTATGTGGGGAGTGTGTTGTGGTTAGCTAATGATGATTCTTATTTTATTCATTCTTATGGAAGAGAAAATCGGTTTTGGAATAATCGGCTTTGTCATCAAATATGGAGAGAGTGGGGCGAATATTATAGGATTTGGTTAAATAATGGTGGTTCGCCTTATTTAAGAGGATTTGTGGCTAAGACAACTTATGGGTATGAGAGAGTGCGATTTTGCCTAGCTTATAAGGTGGGTTATGCGATTGTGGAGTGCTATTATCAAACAAGTAAAATAAAATATCTAAAATTGCCTTTTAAGATAGCACAAGTGATTTTAAAGCATAAAAGGAAACTAAGGGAATATCGTAGAATCTGTAAAAAATCTCCCCATTTAAGATTGCCTATGTTTTGTCAATATGATGATTACCAAAGTGCTTTAAAAGAAAAACAAAGCATTCCTTATAGGCTAGGAGAAGCGGTTTTGGAGTTTTGCAAGGAATGGTGGAAGTGCAATTTTATAAAGCTATACCGCAAGATTTATCTTATTAAAAAACAGGCTTTGAAAAAATCCTAGCTTTTTTAAAAGGATTCATATCCCAATAAAATACATTTGTCAAAAAAAGGCAAAACACACATTGCATAAAACTCTCCACCAATGCCAATGTCTTTGAGTGTTTCATAATATTTAATATCAAATTGTAGATGAGAATTTCTTTGCGTGGAAATTCCAATGCCGCTTAATTTATTAAAATAAATAAAAGAAGCAATTTTTTCATGGATTAAAACCAAAGAATATCCTAGCGCCATTTTTTCTTTTTGATTTAAAAGATGATAAGAATCAATGCTTACAAGATTTCTACCACGGAATTTTACATAGTTTTTTTGCAAACTTTGTTTATGGACTTGTTGATAAAAATTAGCTAAATCCAGACAAAAAGCAGGATAAAATAAAATTGCCCCCAAAAGAGCAATTTTTCTAAAGGGTTTGAAGAGTGGTCCCAAAGCTTTCAAAATAAATTCTTTTAGCTTCACTAAGAGGGATTGAAATATCGCTAATTTCAATAGTTTCACCCCCTAATGTCGCAATTTTTTCTAAATGCAAATTGGAGTTTTCAAGTAAATTTTGTAAAGTTGAAACATTTTTAGAATCTAGAGCAATTAAAACTTGCGTAGGAGATTCACCAAAAAGTGCTTGATTATCAAGAGTTTGAACACTTTTGCAACCAATGTTGCCTTTAATACAAGCCTTAGCTAGAGCAATGGCTAATCCACCTTGATAAATATCAACAGCTGCTTTTAAGATTTTGTGTTCTTTTGCACTAGCTAATACACTCCATAAAAACAATTCATCATTAAGATTGATAGATGAAATTTCACCTTTAATGCTGTTAGCAAAATATTTCGCAAAAAGACTCCCGCCAAATTGTGGGGTAGCATTTTTGGATTTAAGCAAATAAACTTCAGTGTCTTCTTGGTTAAAATCACTACGCAAAAGATGATAAATATCATCAATAACTCCAACTCCTGCAATGCTTGGAGTGGGGTAAATATCGCTATTATTGGTTTGATTATAAAGACTTACATTTCCGCTAACTACAGGGGTATTGAGAGCTTTGCAAGCTTCTTTGATTCCTTCGCAAGATTCCTTGAATTGCCACATTACTTCAGGATTTTCTGGATTTCCAAAGTTTAGACAATCTGTAATAGCTAGAGCCCTTCCACCCCTTAGAGCAATATCTCGACCAACTTTTGCAACAGCTTGTTTAGCACCTTCTTTGGGATTAAGGTAACATAATCGGACAGGACAAGCTACACTCATTGCTATTCCTTTACCATTTTCTTTAACTCTAATTGCACTTGCACCACCACTGCCAATTTTAGTGAGAGTATTAGTTTGAACTGTGCTATCATATTGTTCATAAACCCAAGCTTTATCACTCACATCAGGGCTTTGAAGAAGAGTTTTAAAAACTTCATTAGAATCTAATTTTTGAAGTGTTTCTTGCTTGAGTGATTCTATATGGTTAAGGTAAGTTGGATTTTCGCTCACAGGTCTTTTAAGAATTGGCGATTTTTCACTCAAAGGAGCGATTGGGATTTCAGCACATTTTTCATTATACCAATATAACTCCATTTTTCCACTATTGGTAACTTCACCTACAATGGCACAATCTAATTCCCATTTTGTAAAAATCTCTAAAATTTCTTTTTCGCAACCTTTTTTAGCGCAAATCAACATCCTCTCTTGCGATTCACTTAACATTAATTCATAAGGTGTCATATTGGCTTCACGAGTAGGAACTTTATCAAGATGCATAATCATACCGCTTCCACTACGCCCAGCCATTTCAAAGCTAGAGCTTGTAAGTCCTGCTGCACCCATATCTTGAATCCCAACAATTAAATCTTTTTTAAATAATTCTAAACACGCTTCTAAAAGCAGTTTTTCGGTAAATGGATCGCCCACTTGCACGGTAGGACGCAAGGATTTAGAATCTTCATTAAAGCTATCAGAGCTCATCACCGCACCACCTAAACCATCGCGTCCGGTTTTGGAGCCTACATAAATAACAGGATTTCCAATTCCCTCAGCTTTACCATAAAAAATTTCATCATTTTTAACAATTCCTAAAGTGAAAGCATTAACCAAAATATTGCCCTCATAGCAATCTTCAAAACTCATTTCTCCACCAATGGTTGGCACTCCCATACAATTTCCATAGCCTCCGATTCCTGCGACAACCCCGCGTAATAAATAGCGGTGTTTTGCTCCTATAGAATCTGTTTTAGTAATATTACCAAAGCGGATAGAATTAAGACTTGCAACGGGTCTAGCTCCCATAGTAAAAATATCACGCATGATTCCACCAACGCCTGTTGCCGCACCAGCATAAGGCTCAATAAAGCTAGGATGATTATGGGATTCCATTTTAAAAACTGCCCCATAACCCCCACCAATATCAATGATTCCAGCATTTTCTCCAGGACCTTGGATTACCCAAGGTGCGCGTGTAGGAAAGCCATTAAGATAAATTTTACTAGATTTATAACTACAATGTTCGCTCCACATAGCAGAAAAAATTCCAATTTCTACCAAATTAGGCTCTCTTTTTAAAATATTGAGAATGTTTTGATAATCTTCTTGAGTGAGTTTATGTTGCTTTAGAATCTTTTCTAAATTTTCCATACCTTTTCCTTGTTGTTTTGAAATGAGTTTTTGAGTAATTTTTACAAAAAATAACTTTTATAATTAAAAGTTTATCAAATTGACCTTTAAAGTATGAATAAACTAAGATTGAGATAAAGTTATTTTTAGTAGAATAGTGAGTATTTTTTTAAAATTGGTCTAAAAGGAATTAAGGAGAAAAAGCAAAATGAAATACATCAAGTTTTTCAAGGAATTAAATAATAAAGATGTGCCTGTAGTGGGCGGTAAGAATGCAAGTATTGGAGAAATGTTCCAAGAGCTTGTCCCTATGGGAATTAAAGTGCCTAATGGTTTTGCAATCACAAGTGAGGCATATTGGTATTTATTGGAGAGTGGTGGAATCCGAGAAAAAATTAAAGAATTACTTGAGGGAATTGATGTAACAGAGATTGATGTTTTAAATGTGCGTTCTAAAAAGATTCGAGATATGATTTTTGGAACTCCATTGCCTATAGACTTAAGAGAAGAGATTTTAGAAGCTTATAGAATTTTAAGTCAAGAATATAATATGGAAGAAGCTGATGTGGCTGTGAGAAGTTCAGCTACGGCAGAGGATTTGCCTGATGCATCTTTTGCAGGGCAACAAGATACTTATTTGAGCGTTCAAGGACAAACCGAGCTTATCCATTATATTAAATCTTGTATGGCTTCACTTTTCACTGATAGAGCGGTGAGTTATCGTGCTTCGCGTGGATTTGATCACTTTAAAGTTGCCCTTTCTGTGGGAGTTCAAAAAATGGTGCGTTCAGATAAAGGAAGTTCTGGGGTTATGTTTAGCATTGATACAGAAACCGGTTTTAAGGATGCAGTTTTTATTACTTCAGCGTGGGGTCTTGGAGAAAATGTTGTAGGTGGGACTGTGAATCCTGATGAATTCTATGTTTTTAAGCCTGCTTTAGAGTTGGGCAAACGACCAATTTTAAAGAGACAATTGGGGTATAAAAATATCAAGATGGTCTATGCTGCACCTGGAGCCAAGCATCCTACTAAAAATATTGAAACCACAGAAGAAGAACTTAAAAGTTTTTCTTTGAGTGATGAAGAAGTTTTAACTCTAGCGCGTTATGCAATTTTGATTGAAAAGCATTACACTAAAGAAGCAGGAGAGTATCGCCCTATGGATATGGAGTGGGCAAAAGATGGCAATAGTGGAGAGATTTTCATTGTTCAAGCACGACCTGAAACGGTGCAAAGCCAAAAAATGAAGAAACAAAATAATACTTTAGAGAAATATTTCTTTAAAGATAAAAGCGAAAAAGAGATTTTATTGAGCGGAAAAGCGGTAGGTGGAAAAATCGGAACAGGAAAAATTCGCGTTATAGATAATATTGCTAATATGGGTGAGTTAAAAAGAGGTGAAATTCTTGTAACGGACAATACTGATCCAGATTGGGAACCAGCTATGAAAAAAGCAGCAGCAGTGATTACAAATCGTGGGGGTAGGACTTGTCATGCGGCTATTGTAGCAAGAGAGATTGGTGTGCCAGCGATTGTTGGGGCAGTTGGAGCGACAGAAAAGCTAGAAACCGGTATGGAAGTAACGGTTTCTTGTGCAGAAGGGGAAGATGGATTTGTTTATAATGGAATCTATGAATATGAAGTAGAAAAAGTTGATTTAAGTTCATTAGAGCAACCCAAAACTAAGATTTATATGAATATTGGAAATCCCGAGAAAGCCTTTGCCTTTTCTATGATTCCAAATAATGGTGTTGGACTTGCAAGAATGGAATTTATTATTAATAATTATATTAAAGCTCACCCACTTGCTTTGATGGATTTGCACAATGGAAATAAGGAATTTGATGGTGTTGAGGGCGTAAAAGAGATTATGTCTGGCTATGCTAATCCTAAAGATTTCTTTGTTAAAAAAATTGCTGAAGGTGTGGGGATGATCGCAGCAGCATTTTATCCTAAACCTGTCATTGTTAGGACAAGCGATTTTAAATCTAATGAATATTGTCGTATGGTGGGTGGAAAAGACTATGAACCACACGAAGAGAATCCTATGCTTGGCTATCGTGGTGCTAGTCGATATTACTCTGATCAATACAGACAAGCCTTTGAGTGGGAATGCCAAGCTTTAGCAATGGCGCGTAATGAAATGGGATTTTCTAATATGAAAATTATGATTCCATTTCTTAGGACTCCAGAAGAAGGTAGAAGAGTTTTGGAGATTATGCGTAAAAATGGATTAGTGCAAGGTGAAAATGGATTGGAAATTTATGTTATGTGTGAATTGCCGGTGAATGTGATTTTAGCTGATGAGTTTTTGCAACTTTTTGATGGTTATTCAATTGGCTCTAATGACCTTACGCAATTGACTTTAGGGGTTGATAGAGATGGAGAACTTGTTAGCCATGTGTTTGATGAAAGAAATCCAGCACTTCTTAAAATGTTTAAAATGGCAATTGATGCTTGTAAAAAACATAATAAATATTGTGGAATCTGTGGACAAGCACCTAGTGATTATCCAGAAATTGCAGAATTTTTAGTGGAAAATGGAATTACTTCAATTTCATTAAATCCTGATTCTGTGATTGAAACTTGGGATCGAATTGTTAAGCTTGAAAAAAGACTTGGAATCTCTTAATTTACTTTTATAAAATGCACAAAATGTGCATTTTATAATAAAATTTTTCTTATTTATCTTCTTGTGAATTCTTCTTTATTTTAAAAATTAACTTTTGGGTTGCATAGTTTCATTGAAAAATAATTTTTGTGCATTAAAAAGTGTAAAGAATAAAAAATATTTATTAATATAAAAAGCGTTAGATTTTGTTTTTGAAGTTATTTTTTTTTGGATGTAAAAGTGCTTTTTAAGAGCTTACAAAGCTTATGATTTTAGTATCAAGCACAAGTTTAAGTAAAATATTTCATCATTTCTTTTATATTGTATTGTTTCTATAGTTCATAAAAGCTAAAGAAAATGTTTTGCAAACAAATTACTTTTTTCTATTAGATTGCTTTTATAATAAAAATGTATAATGTTTATTTTTAAAATTTGAGCTAAAGGATATTTTTGAAACTTGCAGTGTTTGATTTTGATTCTACATTAATGGATGGTGAGACGATTAACTTACTTGCAAAGGCTTATGGTAGCGAACAAGAGGTGAGCGAGATTACCAAAGAAGCTATGGCAGGGAAATTGGATTTTTATCATAGCTTGAGAAAACGCGTAAAAACTTTAAAGGGAATGCCGCTAAAGCAGGTCTGTGAGGTTTGTGAAAATCTTACTTACAACCCAGGTGCTAAGGAGATTATTGGTATTTTAAAAGACAGAGGTTATAAAGTAGTGGTATTTAGTGGAGGTTTTGATGAGGGTGTGAGTGCGGGACAAAAAGTGCTTGGCTATGATATTCATTTTAGTAACACTTTGCATCATAAAGATGGGCTTTTAACAGGAAAAGTTGGTGGAGAGATGATGTTTTCTTATTCTAAAGGTAGAATGCTTGAGAAAATTCAAATTTTACTTGGTGTGGATTGTTCTAATACTCTTGTTGTGGGAGATGGCGCTAATGATCTTTCAATGTTTCAATATGCACAAAAAAAAGTGGCATTTTGTGCCAAAGAAGTTTTAAGAGAGGCTGCAAACATTATAATAGATACAAAAGATTTATCATTGATAAAAAATTATTTATAAAGGGAACAATAATGCAAAATAATATTTCTTTTTCGTTGTGGTGTGATTTTATTGAAAGAGAGTTTTTAGAAAATGATTTTACTAAAATGATTGAAGGCGGAATCATTGAAGGAGCAACAAGCAATCCTGCTATTTTTCAAAAATCTTTTTTAGAAGAGAGTTATAGAGAACAAAAAGAATCATTAAAAGGTAAAAATCCAAAAGAGATTTATGAAGCTTTGGCAAAAAGCGATATTCAAAGAGCAGCAGAACTCCTTATGCCAATTTACACTAATAATCCAAATGATGGCTATGTGAGTATTGAAGTAGATCCTAATTTGTGTCAAGATTCTAAAGGAACTATTGAAGAGGGTGTAAGATTGTTTAAAGAAATTGGCTATCCTAATGTAATGATTAAGATTCCTGCTACTAAAGCGGGATTTGTCGCAATGGAGGAATTAATTTCTCAAGGAATTTCGGTTAATGCTACTTTGGTTTTTACAAAAGAGCAAACGATTGAGTGTATGGAAGCTTTTAATAGAGGTTATGAGAATCTCAAAAAAACAACCAAAAAAGAATCAAAGGATTTTCCAAGAGCGGTAGTGAGTATTTTTGTATCAAGATTTGATAGAAAATGTGATTCTATTTTAAAAGAAAATGGTATTCCCGTAGCCACTTTAGGCGTTAAAAATGCGCAACACTTATACCATATTATTAATGATTATTCTTTGCCTTGCGTGAGGGCACTTTTTGCAAGCACAGGGGTAAAAGATGATAGTTTGGATCCTATCTATTATATTAAAGAGCTTTATCACCAATACGCTATTAATACCGCTCCATTAGCAACTATTGAAGCTTTTATGAAAGTTGAAGCCTTGCAAGAAACTTATTTGCCAAGCTATGAAGAGTTGGATGAATATTTTAAGGTGGTGGCAAATGCTGGTGTGGATTTACAAAAGGTTTCTAGTGAGTTATTGGAACAAGGATTGGAAGATTTTAAAAATGCTTTTGCAAAAATTTTAGAGAGTTTGGCTTAGTTTAAAAGAAGTTTTAAGAATTTTAGCTATAATTGCAAGTTTTATTTTATTTTTAAGGATTTTTAAATGTTAAGTGGAATAATTAGAGAGAGTATTTCAAAAGCAGATACAAAGGCTTTAAGAAAAAATGGTTATCTAATTGCCAATATTTATGGTAAGGGCAGAGAAAATATTCATTGTGCTTTCAAGCGTAATGACTTTATTAGAGAAGTTAAAAACAAAACCGATCTAATTTTTGAAGTGGAAGTAGGCACACAAAAATATCCAGTTGTTATCCAAGAGTATCAAAAAGATCCAATTACTAGCGAAATTACCCATGTGGATTTAATGCTTGCACAAAAAGGTGTAGAAGCAAAATATTCTGTTAAAGTAAGAATTGTAGGGATTGCAAAAGGACTTAAGAATAAGGGTGTTTTGATGGTTTCTAAAAAACGCATTAAAGTTAAAGCTGCTCCTGAAAATTTACCTAAAGATTATGAAATTAATGTAACAGATTTGGATGTGGGTGATGTTGTATTAGTGCGTGATTTACCACAAAACAATGGTGTGAAAATTGTAGAAAGAGATGATGTTGCAATCGTTGGTGTGATTAAATCTCGCTAAGAAATGTTTTTAATTGTAGGGTTAGGTAATATTGGCGAAAAATATAAAAACAATCGCCATAATATCGGCTTTTGCATTGTTGATTCTTTGATTGCTTTTTTAAATGCTACAAAGCAATCTAGTAAAGATTTCTATGGGGAGCTTTATAAGGCTTCCCAAATTCTTCTTTTAAAGCCTTCAACTTTTATGAATCTTTCTGGAAAATCAGTTTTAAGTGTTAAAAACTTTTACAAAATAGACAAAATGCTTGTTATTCACGATGATCTTGATTTGCCTTTTGGGACAGTGCGATTTAAATTTGGTGGAGGCAGTGGCGGACATAATGGATTAAAATCCATTGATGAATTGTGTGGCAAAGAGTATTATCGTTTGCGTTATGGGATTGGAAAACCTCCTTTAAAAAATCAAGTGATTGATTGGGTTTTGGGAGATTTTAGCAAAGAAGAATCAATAGAAAATGAAGAAATCATAAAACATTGCATTAAACCAGCATTGGAAATAGTAAAATTAGAAAATCCTAGTGAATTGGCAAGCAAAATTTCTAGTCTCTATACTTTAAATCCAAAAGACAAATAAATGACTTTATTTTCACGCTACATTATTTCTTTATATTTGAAGTATTTTTTTATTCTTTTTGTATCACTAGAATGCTTTTTTGTTTTAATAGATTTAGTAAAATATCTTGATGAATTACCTCAATCTGCAAATTTGATAGTTTTGCTCATTTTTTATGATTTTGTGTATGCAAGTAATTTTATTTTACCACTTTCCTTGGTGTTAGCTCAAATTGTTTTATCAATTTCTATGTTGAGAAATTCACAATTTACAGCTTTTTTGGCACTTGGATATTCAAAAGCAAGAATCTTCTTGCCTATTTTTATAGTATCATTTTTAATCACCCTTTTGTTTGTTTTGCTTAATGCAACTCCTTTTGCTTATGCTAAGGAACGAGTGGATTTGATTATTGAGCGAGGATATTTGGGGAGTTATAAAAATGATTTATTTATAAAATACAATGAAAATTATATTTATTTTGAAAAAATATTCCCTCTTTTAAAGATGGCAGAGAATGTTAAAGTTTATGAAGTTTTTAACAAGCAAGTTATTAAAATTATTGAAGCCCCAAAAGCAACTTTTATTGAAGATAAATGGAAATTAGAAGACGCTAGAATCACCACTCTTGATTCCAATCTTGAAGTGGGTAAAAATCCCCTTAAAATTGAGGAACAAAAAACTTATGAAACACTAGAAGGTTTTAAACCTAAAATTTTAGATAATATTTATGAAAAGCAGGGTAGTGTTTCTATTGTTGATGCATTAGAAGCAATATGGCTTCTCAAAAAACAAGGAGTTAATACTCAAAAACTTCGCAGCTCTCTTTATGCTTTGATATTTTTTCCATTTTTTGCTCCTTTGGTGATGGTGTGTTTGGCTAGATTTACTCCAAATTCTAATCGTTATGCTAATATTGGCGGAATTACTTTGGGAATGATTCTTGGAGTTTTGATTGTATGGGGTGTATTTTTTAGTTTTTCTAGGCTCTCTATGAGTGGTTTTTTGCCGCCAGAAGTAAGTATCATTTTACCTATTGGAATCTTAGGTTTAGTGAGCTTATGGCTATTTTTAAGGTTATTTAAAGAATAATAAAAGGAGAAAATATGACAGCATTATTAAGCGTAAGCGATAAAAAAGGCATTGTTGAATTTGCAAAAGGGCTTGTGAGTTTAGGTTATGAGATCTTATCTACAGGCGGAACTTTGAAGATTTTAAGGGAAAATGCAATCAAAGCATTAGAAGTGAGTGAATACACACAAAGCCCAGAAATGTTTGATGGTCGTGTTAAGACATTGCATCCTAAGATTCATGGTGGGATATTGCATAGGCGTAACAATCAAGATGATAGGCAAAAAGCATCTGAATTTGGGATAAAAGATATTAGCTTAGTTTGTGTAAATCTCTATCCCTTTAAAGAAACGATTGAAAAAACAGAGGATTTTGGAGAGATTATAGAAAATATTGATATTGGTGGTCCCTCAATGGTTAGGGCAGCAGCCAAGAATTTTGAATCGGTGCTGATTGTAACGGATTGTAATGATTATAAAAGAGTGCTTGAAAAACTTGAAAATGGGCAAAATACTTTTGAATTTCGTCAAGAATTAATGATTAAAGCATTTGAACACACAGCTGCTTATGATTGTATGATTGCAAATTATATGAATAAGCGTTTCAATAGCGGTTTTGGAAAGAATCACTTTATTGCTGGGAAGCTTGTAAATCCTACAAGATACGGAGAAAATCCTCACCAAAAAGGAGCGTATTATGAATTTGGTGATTTTTATTCCAAACACTTTAAAGCGCTTAAAGGTGAAATTAGCTTCAATAATTTAACAGATATTAATAGTGCGGTTAAAATTGCTTCAAGTTTTGAGGATAAACCTTGTGTGTGTATTGTTAAACACGGAAATCCTTGTGGTTTTGCAATAAAAGAGAATGTCTTAGAATCATACATTGCGGCTTTAAAATGCGATAATATTTCTGCTTATGGTGGAGTTGTTGCGGTTAATGGCGAAGTGGGTGTGGATTTGGCTAATGAAATCAATAAGATTTTTATTGAAGTATTGGTAGCGCCAAGCATTACAGAGGAAGCTTTGAGAGTTTTTGAGAGCAAGAAAAAGATTAAAATTTTCGTTTGTGGTGGAGAGAAACTTTGTTTTCCAAAAGATGGACAAGATTTTAAACATATTGAAGGGGGATTTGTTTTGCAAGAAGCAGATAGTGTAGCACCTAGTGAAGTGAAAAATGCAAAATGTGTTAGCCAAAAACAAGCCACAAAAGAACAAATGAAAGATTTAGAGATTGCCTATAAAGTGGCGAGTTTAGTGAAATCAAATTGTGTAGTGTATGTTAAAGATTCTGCTATGGTAGCTGTTGGAATGGGAATGACAAGCCGCGTTGATGCAGCAAAGGCTGCAATTAGAAAAGCAGAAGAAATGGGAATTGATTTAAGGGGTTGTGTTTTGGCAAGTGAAGCGTTTTTTCCTTTTAAGGATAGCATAGAAGAGGCTTATAAGGTTGGTGTGAGTGCGGTGATTGAACCTGGAGGAAGTATCCGCGATGAAGAGGTGATTGAATGTGCTAATCAAAAAGGTATGGCGCTTTACTTTAGTGGTTTTAGACATTTTCTACATTAAGTTTAATAAGATAATCGGGGTAATTGCAGTGCCAACAAAGCTCTTCAATCCTTACCCCATTTTTAAAGTTCTCAACTAGTCTTTTTAGACGAGGATTTTCTAAGATTTTTGGCATTGAATCTTTTAGTAAATTACCAAAATTCATCACTCCTTTAGTATCAAAACAACAAGGCACTACATCTCCATTGCATAAAATACCAAGTTGTTTGCTACCTCCATAGCAAAATCCTTTTTGTGAAATTATTTGAGATTCTAGATTGACCCATTCAAAAAAAGGTTGTTCAAGTAAATGGATTTTGTAGGCTAAACGCGTTTTTGGTGTTGTAATAGGGACTTGAAAAAAATCCTGCAAAGCTTGATAAATAGGGGAATTTTTTAGTGGTGAAGTAAAATCTTTTTGAAGATTCCAAAGTCTTAAATTAATGAATTTTTCACTTTGTATTACTTGATGCTTAGAGAGTAGGGTAAAAATAGAATCAAAATAAGTTTTTAGATTAGTCGGTTTTTTTTGATAAAGGGAGCTTGTGAGTGAAATATTGATTTGATGAACGCAGGGGCTTTGTAAAAGGAGATTAATTTTTTCATTATTCCAATAAAAACCACTTGTAGTAATATCAATTTTAAGTTGGTGCATTGTTGCAATTTTAAGATAAGATTCAAGATTATCAAGCGTTAGCGGATCTCCTAAGATATGCAAAGCACATAAATGAGTGAAAGGTGCAATTTCTTTGCATATTTTATTAAAATCATTTAAATCCATAGAATCTTTAGCTTTTTTGGGGGTGCAAAAGGAGCAAGAAAGCCCACAAAAATTTGTAATCTCAATAAAAATTTTTTGAAAGGGCTTCACTATTCGTTACGCAAAACTTCTAAAGGATTAATTTGAGTAGCTTTTTTGGCTGGATAATAAGAAGAAAAGAAAACGATTGCAAAAGAGCCACACAAAATTGAAAATAAATCAAGCAAAGAAAGTTCTAAGGGTAATTTTGAGCTACCATAAACATCTGCGGGCAGTGAGATAATAGGAAAACTTGAAAGCAAGAAAAGAATAATAAAAGCTAAAATGCTTCCACAGATAATTCCACTGATGCCTATAAAATTCCCCAAATAAAGAAAAGTTTTTTGAATCTCTTTAGTGCTTGTCCCCATAGTGAGTAATAGGGCAATTTCTCGTCTTCTATTCATCACAGTCATTAAAAGGGAACTAATAATATTAAGAGAAGCAACTAGAATAATAAGCATCAAAACGATAAATAATGCGCGTTTTTCTAGTGCTAAGGCTGCAAAGAAATTTCCATTTTGCTCCCACCAACCAACAATTCGCATTTGCGGATATGCTTCTTGGAGAGACACAATGTCCTTTTGTGGATTGTTAGAGTGAATGTGAATGCCATCATAGGTATCTTTAGGGAGATTTTTGATGATTTGCATTGCTTCAAGACTGGTATAAATATAGCCCTTATCATAAGCGATTAAACCTGATTGAAAGAAGCCCTCTACTACAAAACGCTTCATAGTAGGGCTTAGTTGTATTGCATTGGGAGTAAAGTCTGTAAAAATAAGGAGTAAATTTGATTGATAGTTTAATCTATAAGAATCTTTGAGACTTTTGCCAACAATCACGCTAAAGATTTCTTTTGTTTGATTTTGATTTTGTTGGGATTGAAGATAAGCTTCTTTAAAGATGGGATTAATTTTACTCTCAAATTCAAAATCTATACCAAAAACCATCGCTCCTTCCATATGATTCCCTATTTTTGAAATTGCTTGAGTTTGAATAAAAGGGCTAAATTGCAATTGTGGAAAGTTTTTTTGTAAATCTTCTAGAGTTTCTTTGGTGATTTTTTCTGGACTTCCTTGAATCATAGTGAGGGGATAATTCATAATAAAGAGTTTGCGTTCAAATTCTTTGTCAAATCCATTCATTAACGCCATTGCAACAATTAAAACCATAACCCCAATGCAAACCCCTAAAAATGCTAAAATGGCAGCAATGGAAATAAAAGGTTGGTGTTTATTGAATCGCAGATAGCGAAATAACAAAAAAGAAATAATTCCTTTTTGCGTCATTTTGCTAAAATCCCTTTTTTTGGACCACTCATACCGCAACAATTTTTATATTTTTTACCACTTCCGCAAGGACAAGGTTCATTTCTAACGGGTTTCTTTTTAAATACAGGGGGATTCTCGTGATTAGTTTTTGCATTTTGATTGCTATTATTAAGTTTTTGGAGAGCGATTTTAGCTTCTTCTTCGCTTTCTTGATTGGTTTTTAGTTGCACTTTATAAAGCATTTTAATGGTAGTGTATTTGATTTGACTAACTAATTCTAAAAAGAGATTGTAACTTTCTTTTTTATATTCCACTAAAGGATCTTTTTGGTTATATCCACGCAATCCTATACCGGTCTTGAGTGTATCCATAATATATAAATGATCGCGCCATAAATTATCTAAAGTTTGCAAATAGACGAGTTTTTCAATTTCGATCCGAGTTTGATTATCAAGGATTGACATTTTATCTTCATAGATTTGTTTCATTTTTTCATCAATCCAAGTTTCAAAATTATTATTTTTTTGATAAGAATCTTTTAATTCTTGGATATTAAGCACTATATTGAAATCTTCTAAAGCCATAGCACAAAGCGATTCTAAATTATCAGTATCGTTAAATACTTCAGCTTTTTGTAAAAGCATTGCAATGGCTTCATGACGATTTTCAATAATCTTATGGGAAATGTCTTGTTTTGGGTTAAGTAATTCATCCCTTAAACGATAAATAGCTTTCCTTTGTTCATTTGCAACATCATCGTATTCCAATAAATGCTTTCTTGCTTCAAAATGCATACTTTCCACTTTTTTTTGCGCATTTTCCACAGATCGTGTTACAAGTTTTGATTCAATGTGTTCTCCATCATCAAGCCCTAACTTATCCATAATGTTTTTAATCTTATCGCTACCAAAAATGCGTAATAAAGGATCTTCTAAGCTCAAATAAAATTGGCTTGTTCCAGGATCGCCTTGTCTTCCGCTTCTACCGCGTAATTGATTGTCTATTCTTCGTGATTCGTGTCTTTCTGTTCCAATAATATAAAGTCCGCCAAGCTCTCTTACTTCATCATTGATTTTTATATCCACACCGCGCCCTGCCATATTTGTAGCAATTGTTACAGCTCCTTTATTTCCAGCATCTTTGATGATTTCGGCTTCTTGGGCGTGATTTTTGGCATTTAATACAGAATGCGGAATCCTTTTAGATTTGAGTAGATCGTGAATCTTTTCACTTTTTTCAATGGAGGCTGTTCCAACTAAAATAGGTTGCCCCTTTTTATTTAATTCAATAATTTTTTCTACAAGTGCATTAAATTTTTCTCTTTCGGTTTTGTAAATTAAATCATTTAAATCTTTTCTTTTGATAGGCAAGTTTGTTGGGATTGAGACAACTTCAAGATTATAAATTTGCAAAAATTCACTTGCTTCAGTTTGTGCAGTCCCTGTCATACCGGCAAGTTTTTGATAAAGTCTAAAATAATTTTGATAAGTAATGTCTGCAAGCGTTTGAGATTCTTCTTTGATTTTAACGCCTTCTTTGGCTTCTAGGGCTTGATGTAATCCCTCACTAAAGCGTCTTCCCTCACTAAGTCTTCCTGTGAATTCATCTACTATAACAACTTCTCCATCGCGTAAAACATAATCTTTGTCTTTTTTAAAGAGTTTATTAGCTTTAAGGGCTTGATCTAAATGGTGTGCAAGAATCGCATTATCAACACTATAAAGATTATCAATTCCAAAAAGTTTTTCTGCGTGGTTGATTCCACTTTCTGTGAGCAGAATCACTCTGTTTTTTTCATCGATAGTGTAATCCTCATTTTCTTTGAGTTTTAAAGCGACATTATTAGCAATTTCATAGTTTTTTAGGACGCGGTTTGCTGGTCCAGAAATGATAAGTGGTGTTCTTGCTTCATCAATAAGAATGGAATCCACTTCATCAACAATGGCAAAATAATGCTCTTTTTGGACTTTTTGATTAAAATCATATTTCATATTATCACGCAAATAGTCAAATCCAAATTCATTATTCGTTCCATAAGTAATATCGCAAGAATATTGAGCCAAGCGGTGTGAATCATCATAAATTCCACCGACAATTACGCCCACACTATACCCCAAAAATTCATAAAGTGGTCGCATTGTTTCTGCATCTCGTTGTGCAAGATAATCATTTACCGTTACGATATGCACACCTTTTCCTAGCATAGCATTAAGGCAAACGGGCAAAGTTGCAACCAATGTTTTTCCCTCTCCCGTTTTCATTTCGGCAATTTTACCTTCGTGTAAAACCATTCCCCCAATGAGCTGAACATCAAAATGACGCATATTTAAAACTCTTTTACTGGCTTCGCGCGTGATTGCAAAGGATTGAAAAAGGACTTTGTTTAATTCTTCTTGAGGGTTTTTTGAAGTTTGAACTTGATTTTTGAGCTCTTGAAAGGAATTTTTAAGCTCCTCATCGCTTAAAGCAGCATACTTTGATTCAAGCTCATTAATTTTTTTAATTTGTTTTTTATAATGCCCTACCAATCGGTCATTTTTACTATTTAAAATTTTTTTTATTAGTGAAAACATTTACTCCAACCTTAGCTTCAGTATTGATTTGAAGCTCTATAAAATTAAAAAGAATTTTAAAAATTTTAGCATAAATGGTATTTTACTTAGATAAAATGCGAAAAATATTTTAGGCAAAGGAAAAATATGATTTTTATTGATGCGTGTTTTGGTAAAGAAACCCCTTATACTCCTGTTTGGTTTATGCGACAAGCAGGGAGATATTTAAGTGAGTATAGAGAAACAAGAAAACAAGCAGGAGATTTTTTATCGCTTTGTAAGAATCCTAAGCTTGCCTCAGAGGTTACTTTACAGCCCATAGATATTTTGGGAGTTGATGCAGCCATTCTTTTTAGTGATATTTTAGTGGTGCCAATGGAAATGGGAATGGAGCTCGGATTTTTTACAGGAGAAGGTCCAAAATTTACACAAACTATTCAAAGCGATAAAGATTTAAAGCAACTTAGGCAAGATTCACATTTATCACTAAATTATGTTTATGATACGATTACAATGACGCGTCAAAAACTTGCTAAAGATAAGGCATTAATTGGTTTTTGTGGAGCACCTTGGACTTTAGCAACTTACATGATAGAAGGGCAGGGAAGTAAGACTTACAATCAAACTAAAAAAATACTTTATTCTAATGCCCAATTTTTGCATAACTTATTAGAGCTTATTACACATAATTTGAAAAATTATCTTGAATCGCAAATTAAAGCAGGAGTGAATGCAGTGATGATTTTTGATTCTTGGGCGGCAGCCTTAGAAGAATCAGCGTATTTGGAATTTGGATTTGAATATTGCAAACAAATCGCTTCTTTTATTAAGCAAAAATACCCAGAAATACCAGTTATTTTATTTCCTAAAGGAATTTCAGGCTATTTAGATAAGATTGATGGAGAGTTTGATGTCTTTGGAGTAGATTGGAGCACTCCATTAAAAATAGCTAAAGAAAAATTAGGAGATAAGTATGTTTTACAAGGTAATTTAGAGCCTTGTAGAATCTATGATGAAAAATCAATGCTTGAGGGTGCTAAAGATATTTTAGATTTAATGCAAGGCAAAAGACATATTTTTAATTTGGGACATGGAATGTTGCCAGATTTGCCACGAGAAAATGCTATTAAATTAGTAGATTTTATTCATCAATATCGTTTCTAAAAATAAAATTTATTTTATTAAAAGGTGGCTTTTAAGCGGATTCTCGCTATAATACAATTAATTAAGCAAAAAGGATTTGTGTTTGGAATCATTGCGTATTGTCTTTGAAAAATTAATGTGGAATGCCCGTTTGTTTATTGTATTGGCGGTCATTTTGTCTTTAATCGGAGCTATTTTGCTTTTTATTGTAGCAAGTGTGGATATTATCAAAGCAGCTAAAGATACCTTTTTGTATTATATGCATCTTTTACCAGCAGGATCTGATATTCACAATATTTTGCTTAATACAATCATTATGGCAATTGATTTGTATTTGATTGCAGTGGTGCTATTAATCTTTGCCTTTGGTTTATATGAGCTTTTTATTTGCAAGATTCAAATCAAAGATGAAAGTAGTTCTAAAGTTTTAGAAATTCATACACTTGATCAGCTCAAAGATAAATTAGCTAAAGTGATTGTAATGGCGCTAATTGTAGCCTTTTTTTCCAAAGTTCTTAATATGGGAATGAAAAATACACAAGATATGTTGTATTTTGCTATTTCTATTTTAGCTTTAGCAATTGGTTTGTATTTTTTACATAAAGATTCAAAGCATTAAAATGTTATTAAAAATTTTGTTAATCTTTTTGCTATTTTTAAGCTTCTTAAATGCACAAGAAATTAGGACATTGCAATCAATGCAGGCTAATTTTACTCAAAAGCTCATTAGTCAAAATAGCACCATTCTTTATAAAGGTGAATTCTTTGCTCTTGCGCCACATTTTGTGCTTTGGAAATATGAAAGTCCGATCCCTAAAGAAGTTTATATCAATAAAGATTCAATGATTATCTATGAGCCAAAGTTAGAACAAGCTATTTATAGCACTTTAAAAGAAAATCTTGATATTTTAACTTTAATTAAAGAAGCAAAACTTGTTAAAGAAAATTATTATACAGCAGAGATTCTAGGACAAACTTATCATTTGTTTTTTGACAAAGGTATTTTAAAGCAAATTACTTTTATGGATGCAGTGGGTAATTCTGTTGAGATTCTTTTTGAAAATATACAAACTAATCACAAGCTTAATCTGCAAATTTTTGAATTTAAACCAACAAGCAATCTTGATATTCTCTACAATTAATTTTAAAATATAAATGTGTAAAAAAATAGCAATAATCTATTTTTTCTTGTAAAAATTAATTTTTTTTTGACTTTTATCAAAAAGTGCATTACAATACTTAATGATTAAGAAAATGATTTAAGGAGTTAATATGGCAACAATCACACTAATTAATAATGAAACTGGCGAAAAATTTGATTTTGATTTGATAGAATGCACAAGAGGACCTAAGGCGGTTGATTTTAGTAAATTGTTTGAAAGAACTAATATTTTTTCTTATGATCCAGGATATGGTTCTACCGCAGGTTGCGAATCGACTATTAGTTATGTAGATGGCAAAAATGGTAAATTGCTTTATAAAGGCATACCCATTGAAGAAATTGTTAAAAAATATAAATTTACTGATGTTGCAAAATTGCTTATCACAGGAGAAGCTCCAAAAGATGAAAAAGAATCAAAAGAATTTGATTTGGAGTTACGACACCGATCATTTTTACATGAAGGGCTCATTAATATTTTTAGTGCCTTTCCTGATAATGCTCACCCAATGGCAAATCTAAGCTCTGCAGTGGCAGCATTATCAACTTTTCACTTTGATCATAGAGATATGGATGATGAAGATGATTACCAAACTATGGCACGCAGAATCATTGCAAAAATTACTACTTTAGTAGCTTTTTCTTATCGCAATTCTATTGGAGCGCCTTTAATTTATCCAGATATTCAAAGGAATTATGTAGAGAATTTTCTATATATGTTGCGTGCTTATCCAGGTGGAAAACTCAAACAAACCTTAAATGGAAGCGAAGAGATTTCCCCTTTGGAAGTTGAAGCACTTGATAAAATCTTCACACTGCATGCTGATCATGGACAAAATGCTTCAACAACAACTGTTCGCAATGTTGCTTCTACAGGAGTGCATCCTTATGCTGCAATTTCTGCTGGAATTAATGCGCTTTGGGGTCCTGCTCATGGTGGTGCAAACGAAAAAGTTTTGGTGCAGCTCAAAGAAATTGGAGATGTAAAAAATGTGGATAAATTTATTGCTCGAGTTAAAGATAAAAGTGATCCTTTTAGATTAATGGGCTTTGGGCATCGTGTTTATAAAAGTTATGATCCGCGTGCAAAAGCAATTAAAGCTCTTAAAGATGAACTCAATCAAAAGGGAATCAAAATGGATGCGAGATTGAGTGAAATTGCTGAAAAACTAGAAGAAGTGGCTTTGAATGATGATTATTTCAAAGAAAGAAATTTGTATCCTAATGTAGATTTTTATAGTGGAATTATTTTAACAGCGCTTAAGATTCCAGTTACATTATTTACGCCAATTTTTGTTATAGGAAGAATGCCGGGTTGGTGTGCGCAAGTAATGGAGCACATTAAAAATCCACACGCTAGAATTACACGACCAAGACAAGTTTATTTAGGAAAATAATTTAAAAACGCTTTTTAGGTAAGGGCAATTTTATTTTGGGTTTGTTAAGATACGGAAATATTTTAAATTTAGGAAATATGAATGTCAAATAAAGAATGGAATCCACAAAGTTGGAGACAAAAGGTAGCTCTCCAACAGCCCATTTACAATGATTTAGAGTTTTTAAAAAGTGTTGAAGTGCAGTTAAGTAAATATCCTCCACTTGTTTTTGCTGGGGAGGCGCAATGTTTAAAAAATCATTTAGCCAAAGTCTCAAGAGGAGATGCGTTCTTGTTACAAGGTGGAGATTGTGCGGAGAGCTTTTCAGATTTTAATGCCATAAGAATCAGAGATTTATTTAAAGTGATTCTGCAAATGGCAGTTGTTTTAACCTATGCGGGAGCTTGTCCCATTGTTAAGGTAGGTCGATTAGCAGGGCAATTTGCAAAACCAAGATCGAGTGATACAGAGACAATTGATGGAATCACATTGCCAAGTTATCGCGGTGATATTATTAACGATATTCAATTTACAAAAGAAGCAAGGGAGGCTGATCCAAGTCGAATCTTGCAGGCTTATAATCAATCTGCGGCAACTTTGAATCTCATTCGTGCTTTTGCACAAGGTGGATTGGCAGATTTAAATCAAGTGCAAAAATGGAATTTAGATTTTGTTAGTGGAGCTTCAAGTGATCGCTATAAGGAAATGGCAGATAAAATCACTCAAGCGTTAGCTTTTATGGAGGCGTGTGGAATTAATTCAAGCAATACTCCAATTCTTCACGAAACTGAATTTTTTACTTCTCATGAAGCATTGTTATTGAATTACGAAGAAGCTTTGACACGCAAAGATCATTTGAGTGGCAAGTGGTATGATTGTTCGGCTCATATGCTTTGGATTGGAGAGAGAACAAGGAATCTAGAAGGTGCTCATTTGGAATTTTTACGAGGGGTTGAAAATCCTGTTGGAGTGAAAATTGGACCTAATGCCACAAAAGAGGATATTTTAGGAATTTGCGATATTTTAAATCCAAAAAATGAAGCTGGAAGGTTAAACTTTATTATTAGAATGGGAGCTAACACTATCAAAGATAAACTCCCTAAATTACTTCAATCCATTAAAGAAGAGGGCAGGGAGATTGTTTGGAGTATTGATCCGATGCATGGAAATACAATTAAGGCTAGTAGCGGTTACAAAACGCGCACTTTTGATAGTATTTTAGAGGAAGTTAAAAGCTTTTTTGAGATTCACAAAAGCGTAGGAACTTATGCGGGTGGAGTGCATTTAGAGATGACAGGTGAAGATGTGACAGAATGTATCGGCGGTATGCAAGCCATTACTGAAGAAAATCTAGGCTGTAATTATAACACACAATGCGATCCTCGTCTAAATGCTAGTCAAGCCATAGAAATGTCTTTTTTAATCGCAGATGTTTTGAAAAATCGTAAAATTTAGCATCAATGTTTATGGAAAAATAAAAAATTGAAAGTTTGATTTGAAAGAATGACTCAAAAGAGCTTATAAAAAAGCTTTGCTGGGTTATTTTGATATTCTTTTTAATTACTGAAAGATTAAAAACTCTTAAAAACTTCTATTTTTTCAAAGTATTTTTTAAATATCAAATAATACAAAAAACAAAAAAAGAATTTAAAATTTTCAAAATATTTTTATTAAATTTTTATAAAAGTTTTTTTAAAAATAACTAAATATTATGTTATAATGTTTGAAAAGTTTTAAAAATCTATTAGGGATAAGGATATTAAATGCGTATCTTGATTATTGAGGATGAAATTAGTCTTAATAAAACAATGACAGAAGGATTAAATGAATTTAATTATCAAACAGATGTAGCAGAGAATTTAAAAGATGGAGAATATTTTATTAGTATTCGAAATTATGATTTGGTTTTGGTGGATTGGATGTTACCTGATGGTAGCGGTTTGGAAATTATCAATCAAGTTAAGAGTAAATCTCCCCGCACTGCAGTTGTCATTATTTCTGCTAGAGATGATGCTGAAAGTGAAGTTGAAGCATTAAGATCGGGTGCAGATGATTTTTTGGCAAAACCTTTTGATTTTAATGTTTTGGTAGCAAGAATTGAAGCAAGATTAAGATTTGGTGGCACGAATTTAATTGAAATTGAAGACTTAATTATCAATCCCGATGAAGAGAAAATTACTTATAAAGGACAAGAAATTGAACTAAAAGGGAAACCTTTTGAAGTTTTGACGCATCTTGCAAGACATAGAGACCAAATTGTCTCCAAAGAACAATTATTAGACGCAATTTGGGAAGAACCAGAGTTGGTAACTCCAAATGTTATTGAAGTTGCAATTAATCAAATTAGACAAAAAATGGATAAACCTCTAGATATTGCCACGATTGAAACAGTTAGACGAAGAGGCTACAGATTTTGTTATCCCAAAGGAGCATAAGGGGTGATTATACACGACAAATCACCATTTCTTTTGTCGTGCTTTTAATTATTTTTTCATCTGCACTTTATAATTATCTCTATTTTAGTGTTTATAATAATATTAAAAATGAATTACAAACTCAAATACAACATATTCTCACAAATAACATTAATTATTCCCCAAATCAAACTTTTTACATTCAAAGCTCAAATATTTTAGAAGATTCTACTTTGCAAATATCGATTCTTTCAGAAGAAATTCCCAATACGCAATACATAGAGCAAAAGGAATTAAAACGAACTTATTTTACTATTTTAAAGCCTTATAAAAACAATAAAACTATTAAAATCACCAAAGATATTACTAAAGAAAAAATATTTTTAAACTATCTTTTTAAAGGAATTATTCTTTTGAATTTTTTTTGCTTTGATTTTAATTTTACTTTTTGCTTTGGCTTTTTCAAGTATTCTTTATAAGCCCATACAAAAACTTTCTTTTACTTTGCAAAGAATCAAGGAAAATGATCTTGAGATACTTGATGATAAAGAACTTCCTATAGAATTTCACCCATTAGTGCTTTCTGTAAATAATCTCTTAGAAAGAATTAAGAATTATCTTGGGAGTCAAAAACAGCTTTTTATAGGTATTGCCCACGAATTAAAAACCCCTTTGGCGGTTATGAAAACAAAATGTGAAGTTACCTTGATTAAAGAGAGGGAAAAAAATATTTATATTGAAGCTTTAAAAGAGAATATTCATAGCATCAATGAAGCCAATACAATCATTAAAATGCTTTTAGATTTAGGAAGGCAAGAGAGTGCGCAGTTTGAAAAATCTAGTCTTGTGAATGTTAATAAAATACTTAAAAATATTGCCAATAATTTTCAAATTTTAAGTAAAAAAGAGGGTAAAAAATTTTTAGTAGAAATTCCACAAGAAGAAACAATGATTACCTTAAAGCCGACTCTTTTAACGCAGATTGTGCAAAACTTTTTACAGAATGCTTTTAAATTTACACCTAGAGGGAAGAGTGTGTTACTAAAAAGCAGTCTTGAAAATGATGTTTTAAAAATCATTGTGATTGATGAGGGATGCGGTATTGATTCAGAGCTAGATGATATTTATGCACCTTTTAGGAGAGCAGGTAATAAAAGTGGTGCTGGACTTGGATTATTTTTGGCTAAGAATGCAGCTAATACATTAGGTGGAAGTATCTCTTTGCAGAATCGAATTGATAGGCAAGGTAGTATTGCTATCTTTGAGCTAAAAATTAATAAAACTTGGAACAGAAATTGCTAAATTTTCTTGTGAAAACAAGGAGTGTTTATGCGATGGATTATTTTATGTTTGTTTGCTACTCTAGCTTTTGGGGTGCCAAAGGTTGAATTTAAAAATTCCTGTGTCCCTCTTTCTCAATTTTCTAATACACAAAAGGAAATATTATTCCGTGCTTATTTGGCGGGTAAAAATGATGGTTTTGGCTATACATTAGCGGCAATTGCTTGGCAAGAATCTTGCGCTGGAGAATATAGAATGAATTTTCAAGATCCAAGTGCAGGAATATTTCATGCCTATATTCCCGGAGTTATTAATCGTTATCCTAAATTAAAGCAAAATGGTTTTACTCAAAATATGGTTGGTGCAATGTTGGTTGAAGATGATGAATTTGCGACACAAATTGCTATTTCTGAATTAAAATTTTGGGAAAAACAACATAAAGGGAATTGGCGTAATATTATTAAATCTTATAATAAAGGTTATAGTTGGCAAAAGAATGAACGCGCTAATTTTCAAGCAGAAAAGTATTATCTAGATATTACAACTAAGGTAAAACAACTCCAAAAGCATTTTCATTTTGACTTTGTTTATGAAGCTACTACTTCTAAAAAGCAAAATTTAGAATACTCTAATAAAGATGAAAAATTTAGCGAATATTATGCTAATGCTTCCAAAGAAAATGATTTTATGCTTTTGCCTATTTATCAAAATGGCAATGAATTTGCAAGTCCTTTAAGACAGAAAAAAACTATTATTCAAGATTTTGAATTAATGGAAAATTATTAATTAAAAATTATTGTATAACTTTTAATTAATTTCTTTAAGCCATAAATCTGCTGTTTTTTTGAGTTTTTCTAAATTATCACTAGCATAGAAAGTAACTTTTGAAGCTATACTTGGTTTTTGTAAAGTATATTTTGCTTTGAGATATTCCATAATTGCAATTCCTGAGTGAATCAAGATGGGTTTGTTTGGTGTGGGGAATTTATTTTGAAAATAATGAGCAATTGTCTTAGAGATTAACGGAAAATGTGTGCAACCAAGAATGATTGCATCAGGCTTTTCTGTGTAGTCTTGAAAATAATACTCCATAACCGATTCCAAGATTTTTCCCCCAAAAATTCCTTCTTCTACAAGCGGAACAAAAAGGCTTGTTGCAAGCGAATTGATACAAGAATATCCTTGATTTTCAAGGAGTGTTTGGTAAAGTTGGCTTTGAATTGTAGCCTTTGTGCCAAGCACAAGAATCTTGCTATCTTTATTTTGTAGATTATTGGTTAATGCTAAAACTCCTGGTTCAATAACGCCAATGATAGGGTAATTTGTAGCTTTTTGCATTGCTTCTAAACCATAAGCACTAATAGTGTTGCAAGCCACCACGAGTAAATCTAATTTAAATTGTTTAAAAAAATCTAGAGCTTCTAGAGAATATTGTATGATTGTCTCTTTGCTTCTTGTTCCATAAGGAACTCTAGCAGTGTCTCCATAGTAGATAATTTCTTCAAAAGTCTTAGAATTAATGAGATTCCCAAGCACACTGATGCCACCCACTCCACTATCAAAAAGTCCAATTTTTTTAGGAATCATTTTATTCCTTAGCACTATCATTCATCATATTTAAAAATTCCTCATTATCTTTAGACTTTTGCATTTGTGAATAAAGGAAAGTTAAAGCATCGATTTCATTATTCATCTGATGAATAGCATTGCGTAAAACCCATACTTTTTGAAGTTTATCGTGTCCTAGTAATAACTCTTCTTTTCTTGTGCCACTTTTTAAGATATCCATAGCAGGATAGATTCTGCGTTCTGCTATATGTCTAGCAAGAACAATTTCACTATTTCCTGTTCCTTTAAACTCTTCAAAAATAACTTCATCCATTCTTGATCCTGTCTCAATTAATGCAGTTGCAATAATAGTGAGGGATCCACCTTGCTCAATATTTCTTGCAGCGCCAAAGAAGCGTTTGGGTTTATGCAATGCGTTGGCATCTACTCCACCACTTAATACCTTTCCACTGCTTGGTGTTGCAGTATTGTAGGCTCTTGCAAGGCGTGTAATTGAATCAAGTAAGATTACGACATCCTTTCCCATTTCCACCATTCTTTTTGCTTTTTCTACGACAAGTTCAGCTGCTCGAGTATGATTATTAGCGGGCATATCAAAAGTGGAGCTATACACTTCACCTTTTACACTTCTTTCCATATCTGTAACTTCTTCTGGTCTTTCATCAACAAGCAAAACAATGAGTTCTATTTCGGGATGATTTTTTGTAATTCCATAAGCCAATTCTTTCATAAGTTCTGTTTTACCTGTTCTTGGAGGAGCAACAATCAAAGCGCGTTGCCCTTTTCCAATAGGTGCAAAGAGATCTAGCATTCTTCCTGTAATCTTAAAGCTATTGTATTCAAGTTTGATTTGTTCTGTAGGAAAAAGTGGAGTAAGATTGTCAAACAAAGGACGATTTTTCATTTCTTCTGGCGATTGATAATTAATAGCTTCTACTTTTAAAAGTGCATAATACCTTTCTTGATCTTTTGGAGATCGCACTTGTCCTGTTACAATATCTCCATTTCTCAACGCAAATCGCCGAATTTGGGTGCTACTTACATAAGCATCATTTTGAGAACCAGAGAAATTCTCATCAATAGCACGCAAAAATCCATAGCCTTCACCCGTGATCTCTAAAATCCCAGTAAAGAGAATAAAACCGCCTTGACTAACTTGGGTTTTTAGAATCTCAAAAATCAAATCTTGTCGTAAAAACTCTTGGGGATTTTCAATTCCAAGTGATTTTGCAATTTCTGCAAGTTTATTGATAGGCTTAGCTCTCAAGTCCTCAATGGTATAACCTTCAACAGGAGTGTGAGTTCTTATTTTTTGATCTTTTTTGTTTTGAGACATTTAAAACCTTTTTTAAAAGCAAAAACTTTGCAAATTTTAGTTATTTTAAAGATAAAGTGGGGATTAAAATATTTCTTAGGTTTCCCTTTAAATGTAGTTTTCAAAGTTTTGCGGAAATTTTTTTAGATAGAGAATTTTATTCTAAAAGCTAAGAGTTGTCAAGATAAAATTTTACCATTTGAAGTTAGATTTGACTTAAAAAAGTAAGAATATTGTTTGAAAGCTTGAATAAAGCAACCAAACCCCAAAACAGACAAAAATAATACTGCAAATTTTATCGATTTTATCAAAAAGGGCATTAGTAATAAATCGTCTAAAAAATGTCCCTACAAAAATTACACTTAGAAAGGCTAAGGAGAGAGCAGATAAAAGCACAATAAAGCTAATTTCTAAGCTACCTTGAATAAAAGGTGAAATAATAGTGGCAAAAAATAAAATGGCTTTGGGATTAGAAAGGTTAATCAATAAGCCTTTAAAATAAAGTGAAAAGTTTTTTTGTTGGTTTTGGGAAAAATTAATATGATTGTTACTCTTTTTAAACAAAAGATAAGCAAGATAAAGCAAATAGATTCCACCAATACCGCTGAGTGTAGCTTGAATAAGTTGGCTATTAAAATAGCTCGTAAATCCCAAATAAATTAAGCCTAAAAAAATCAACCACCCACTAAAGATTCCTAATAAACTAATTACTCCCTGCTTGAAACCTAAGGTAAGTGTGTTTCGCAAAACAAATAAAATATCAGGTCCTGGGATTAATGCAGCGGTGAAACCAAGAATAAAAAGTAGGGTTAATTCCATAGAATCTCCAAATATAATTAAAAATAAGGAAAATTTTGAATTTTAGATGCGTTACTTTGTGTGATAAGTGTTTCTAGCACCGCCATTCTTATTGCCACTCCATGAGTAACTTGTTCTAGCACCTTGCAACGCGGATCTTTTAACATTTCATCACTAATATCAATATTGCGATGAACTGGTCCTGGATGAAGCAGAATAATATCGCGATCTCCTAATATTTCCTTAGTAATACAATAGTCGTTTGCATAGTCTTTTAAGCTAGAATAAACAGGTAAATTGTGTCGTTCTGTTTGTGTTCTTAGGCTCATAACTGCATCAACTTCATCAATGACTTCTTTTAAATACAAATGGTGTCTTAATCGATTTTTAGGAATAAAATGGGGTGGTCCTATTAAAATTACCTCCATACCAAAGCGGCTTAAAAGTTCAATATTGCTATTAGCAACGCGGGAACTTTTAATGTCTCCTACAATGGCAATTTTTTTTCCTTCTAAATTCCCTAAATGTTTTTTAAGCGTCAATAAATCTAAAAGGGCTTGAGTAGGATGAGCGTGTGCGCCATCACCTCCATTAACAATACTGCAAGAAACATAGCGTGAAAGAATATTTGGAACTCCAGCACTTTTGTGTCGGACAATAATGGCACTAGGACTCATTGCATTAAGATTAGCAGCAGTATCAAAAAGTGTTTCCCCTTTTGAAGTAGAGCTTCTTGAGACATCAAGCCTAACAACACTTCCGCCTAGTCTCTTTGTAGCAACTTCAAAGCTAGAGAGTGTGCGAGTGGAGTTTTCAAAAAAAATCGTGATGATAATATGATCTTTTAGGGTATTTCTCATTTTACCATCTAAAAATTGTTCAGCTAAATCCAAAATTCTTTGTATTTCTTGTTTGCTAAAATCAGTAGTTTCAATCAAATGTCGCGGCATTTTTATATCCTTGAAAAAGAATTGGATTGTAGCTTTCTTAAACTTAAAAATATAAACTAAATTCTAACTTTAATTTCCTTTAAACTTCCTTTGTTTTATGGGCTATTTTATGATAGAATCCGCTTAAAATATTTGACTTTAGGGTTTATTTGGATGAATATTGCAGTAATTGGGGTAGGTTATGTTGGGCTTGTGAGTGGGACTTGCTTTGCAGAAATGGGAAATAAAGTGTATTGTGTTGATAACTTAGAATCAAAAATTGAAAGCTTAAAAAAGGGCGAAATTCCCATTTATGAGCCAGGATTAGAAGAACTTGTCATAAAAAATTATAAAAGTGGAAATCTACATTTTACTACTTCTGTGTGTGATGCTTTAAAAAATGCTGAAATTGTCTTTATTGCTGTTGGGACACCTATGGGTGAGGATGGCAGTGCAGATTTGCAATTTGTTATGGAAGTGGCAAGAGAAATTGGGCAAACTATGCAAAAGCCATTAATTATAGTTAATAAATCAACCGTGCCTATAGGGACAGCACAAAGAGTGAAAAGCGTAATTTCAAAAGCACTTCAAGAGAGAAATTTAGAAATAAAATTTAGTATAGCTAGTAATCCTGAATTCCTTAAAGAAGGTGATGCTATTAATGATTTTTTAAAGCCTGATAGGGTGGTGATTGGAGTAGAAGATTCTTGGAGCAAAGAAGCATTAAAAGAGCTTTATGCTCCCTTTAGCAGAAATCACGATCGATTGATTATTATGGATATTAGAAGTGCTGAAATGACAAAATATGCAGCCAATGCCATGTTAGCTACTAAAATTAGTTTTATGAATGAAATTGCCAATATTTGTGAAGCGGTGGGTGCTAATGTCAATGATGTGCGAGTAGGAATTGGGAGCGATAAACGCATTGGATATAGTTTTATTTACCCTGGTTGTGGCTATGGTGGAAGTTGTTTCCCTAAAGATGTAAAAGCCTTAAGCAAGATTGCCTATGATGCAGGAATAAATCCAAGAATCATTAATGCTGTAGAGCAGGTTAATTTAAAGCAAAAAAAGATATTAGGTGATAAAATTATTAAGCGTTTTGGTGAAGACTTAAGCGATAGAAGTTTTGGAATCTGGGGGCTTAGTTTCAAGCCTGAAACCGATGATATGCGAGAAGCCACTTCTATTGTGTTGATTAATGAATTAATTGCGCGTGGAGCGATTGTTAAAGTATATGATCCAAAAGCTATGGAGGAAGCAAAGAATTTTTATTTTAAAGACACGCCAAATCTTTTGTATGCTAAAAATAAATATGATGCTTTAGATTCTTGTGATGCACTGGTATTAATCACAGAATGGAAAGAGTTTAGGAGTCCTGATTTTTGGGAAATTAAACAGCGATTAAGAGAGGCAATTATTTTTGATGGCAGGAATCAATATAATGCTACAAGACTTAAAGAAATGGGGTTTATTTATTATCAAATTGGAGTAGGGCAATGCTAAAGGGGGTTTTGTTTTTTATGGTTTTATTCTTTTTTGGGTGCGAAGCTCAAAAAAGCGACTTAATGCCTAAAAAATTAGAAGAATCTTATATCCAAGCCACAAGAAAAACAGAATTAATCGCCAAGGGTAATACCCAAGTAGTGGTTATTGCAACGCATTTAAATGAATTTGATTCTAAAAAATACCCAAGAGATGCGGGGGAAGTTTTCTTTTTAGATATTTATGAGGCTAATGGTAAAAAAAATATTTTGAAAAATGGTTATGAATTGACATTGAATAACGGCGTAAAACCCACAAGAATCATTCAATTAAAAAAAGAGGACTTAGAGGGATTGATATTGCAAAATGCAACCCAATGGGGTGAATATTATTGGGTAGAATTTCCAAAGCAAGATAAACGCACACAAGATAGGTTAATGCTTATTTTATCGCACAAAGATTTTGGAGAAAACACATTAAAGTTTGGTTTTAAAAAGATTACAAGACCATAGAAATGCGTTTGGATTTATTTTGTGTTCAACAAGGTTGGTTTTATTCGAGAAATAAAGCACAAGAAGCGATTCAAAAAGGTATTGTTTTAGTTGATGATTGTGCGGTTTTAAAAAGTTCTTTTGAAGTTTTAGAGAACACTAAGGTTAAGTTAAAACAAGAAAAATGTTTTGTTAGCAGGGCAGGTGAGAAACTTTGGAATTTTTTAGAAAACAATCCTATAGAGATTACAAATAGTGTTGTGCTTGATATTGGTTCTAGCACGGGCGGATTTACGCAAGTAATGCTCCAAAAAGGTGCAAAGGAAGTTTATTGTGTTGATGTTGGCAAGAATCAACTTCATAAAGACTTAAGAGAAGATTCTAGAATTCATCTTTTTGAAGAAATGGATATTAGACAATTCACCCCTAAAGAAAAGGACAAGATTTTTGATATTATCGTGTGTGATGTCTCTTTCATCCCCATTCAAAAAATTTTTTATTCTTTTGAAAATAGGATTGGGGATTGGCTTATTTTGCTTTTTAAACCACAATTTGAAGTAGGGAAAGAAGCCAAACGCAATAAAAAAGGAGTGGTGCTTGATGAAAAAAAGATACAAGAAGCACTTTGGCAAACTATCATTTTTTTAGAAAAACAGGAATTAAAGGTTATAAAATATGAAGAATCTTCAGTTAGAGGAAAAGAAGGAAATATTGAATTTTTTATCGCTTGTCAAAGAGAGAGAAAAAGCTAATACTTTTACAAGCATTGCCTTAGGAAAATTTGATGGTATGCATATTGCTCATCAAGAAATTTTTAAGGCTTTGGATCATCAAGGGGTAATTTTGTGTATTGAAACAAATAGGGGCGAATTGTTACCTAAGCCTTATAGGGATTTTTATACACATTTTCCTATTTATCATCTTGATTTGAATATTGTCAAAGAAAAAAATGATATTGAGTTTGTAAAATTCCTTATGGAGATTCTGCCCAATCTCAAACGAATTGTGGTGGGATATGATTTCCGTTTTGGTAAAGATAGAAATTACTACACTTTTGATTTAAAAAAACACTTCAAAGGTGAAGTAATTGTGATTGATGAAGTATTTTATAAGAAACTTTCGGTTCATAGTGGTTTAATCAAAGAATTATTAATTAATGGCAATTTAAAGTTAGCCAATAAGCTTTTAGGACGTGAATTTGAGATACAAGGAAAGATTATTAAAGGGCAAGGCATAGGCAGAAAGCAACTTTATGCGACGATTAATTTAGAAAATGATGGATTTTTGCTTCCCCAAGAAGGTGTTTATGCGGGGTTTATTCAATTAGGCAAACAAAGCCATATAACCCCCAAATATCCTGCAGTTATTTTTATTGGAAATCGCGTTAGCACTGACAAAAGCTTTGCAATTGAGGGACATTTATTAGGCATTGAATTAGAAGTTCAAACAACAAAGGCGGGTTTTTATTTTTATAGAAAAATTCGTGAAAATGAATATTTTGATACTTTAGAAGCATTAAAAGAGCAAATCAAACAGGATATTAATCAAGCCTATAAACTCTTAAAAATTCAACCAAAGGAAACTCCAAATGGATAAGATTTTTATGGAATCTCCTCAAAAACAATTTGAATTTGATGAGAAAGTCGCTGGGGTTTTTGATGATATGTTAAGTCGTTCTATCCCGCATTACAAAGAAGTCTTATCCCTAAGTGCTGACTTTGCTTTAAAGTTTATTAAAGAAGATTCTAATCTTTTAGATCTAGGGACTTCTACAGGTGCAATGCTAATAGAAATTGCCTCTAAAGCAGATTTTAAAGTCAATCTTTTTGGGATTGATAATTCTAGCTTTATGCTAAAACACGCTAGAAATAAATTAGAAGCTTATGGAATGCAAGCAGAGCTTATTTGTGGGGATATTTTAGAAGAAGCCTTTCCTAAATGCGATTGCATTATTGCAAATTATACTCTGCAATTCATTCGCCCACTGCAACGAGAAAAGCTAGTTCAAAAAATCTTTGATTCGCTTAATGATGAGGGGGTTTTTATCTTGTCTGAAAAAGTGATTTGTGAAAATAAGCGGCTTGATTTTGAGATGATTGATTATTATCTTAAAGCTAAAAAAAAGCAAGGCTATAGCGAGTTTGAAATTGCAAAAAAACGGGAAGCTTTGGAGAATGTGTTGATTCCTTATAGCGAAAATGAGAATAAAAAAATGCTGCAAAACTGCGGTTTTAAACATATTGAAACCTTTTTTAAATGGGTGAATTTTGCGAGTTTGATTGCAATGAAATAAAAGAAGAAGTAAAATTTGCAAAATAAGCTATAATCTAGATTTTAAAGGGTTAAAAATGCAAAGTGTTGAAATGCTAAAAAAGCTTGTGAGTTATCCGACTATCACTCCAAAGGAATGTGGAATCTATGAATATATTAAAGATTTTCTTTCTGATTTTAAAGCTTTGGAATTTGAAAAAGAGGGGATAAAAAATTTATTTTTATATAAGGAATTTGGGGATTGTAAAACGCATTTGTGTTTTGGGGGACATATTGATGTAGTCCCAACTGGAGAGGGTTGGGAGAGTGATCCATTTATCCCCACACAAAAAGGCGAGTATCTCTTTGGTCGTGGAGTGCAAGATATGAAAGGCGGAGTGGCTGCCTTTTTGTGCGCGATAAGGGAGTTTATAGATTCAAAGGGTTGCTTTAATGGAATCCTTTCTGTTTTGCTAACAAGCGATGAAGAAGGGGAGGCGATTTTTGGAACAAAATATGTTTTAGAAGAATTGCAAAAGTTAGATTTACTTCCAAAATATGCGATTGTTGCAGAGCCAACTAGTGTCAATAGATTTGGAGATATGATTAAGATTGGTCGGCGTGGATCTATTAATGGTAAGCTCACGATTCTTGGCAAGCAAGGTCATGTAGCTTACCCCAGTAAATGCATTAATCCAGTGGAGCTTATTGCGCCCATTTTATCTAAAATTGCAGGTTTTAATATGGATGGTGGGAGTGAGGAATTTGAATCAAGTAAAATAGTTATTACCGATATACGCGGGGGAATGGAAGTGGTTAATGTAACCCCTAATGACTTAAAAATAATGTTTAATATTCGGAATTCTCCCCAAACAAGTTTGCAGGATATAGAGGATTACTTAGAGAATCTTTTGCGTGATATACCGCATCATTTGGAATTAAAGCAAAGCTCAAAGCCTTTTTTGACAAATTCTAGTAACTTTATTGTGAAAAAACTTCTAGAATCTTTGCAAAATACATTAAAAATAACACCCACTCTAAGCACAAGTGGTGGAACAAGTGATGCAAGATATTTTGCAGAATATGGTGTGAAAGTTGTAGAATGTGGTGTATGTAATGATACAATTCATTCGGTTAATGAAAGAGTGAAAATCAGTGAAATAGAAGAGTTAAAAGCGGTTTTTGTTGAGCTATTGCAAATATTTAACAAGGAATAAAGATGAAAAATTTTGAAGTATTTTTGGAAGTTGCAAAGGAATTTTTTAAAGAAAGGATTTTTACAGATTATTTAAGACGCTTTGCCTATGGGATTGATGCTTCTTGTTATCGTTATATCCCTAAAGCAGTGATATGGGCTAATAATGAAGAGGAAGTTTCATCGCTTATTAAAATAGCAGGAAAATTTGAGATTCCACTTACCTTTAGAGCAGCAGGCACTTCACTAAGCGGACAAGCTTGTAGTGATAGTGTATTGGTGGTTTGTTTTTGGAAACAAATTAAGATAGCCAAGAATCACGAGAGTATTTGGTGTGATTGTGGCGTGATTGGCATTAATGCCAATGAAGCTTTAATGCCCTTTGGCAAAAAAATTGGTCCTGATCCTGCTACGATTGCCAATGCACAAATTGGGGGAATCTTTTCAAACAATTCTAGTGGAATGTGTTGTGGGGTTAAACAAAATAGTTATCACACTATCAAATCTGTGCGTATGATTTTAGAAGATGGAAGTATTTTAGATACTTCAAGTGATGAATCTTTTAATGAGTTTTGTCAATCTCATACAAAATTAATTGAAGATTTAATGGCACTTCATAAAGAAATTAATAGCGATTTTGAACTAAAAGCTTTGATTAATAAAAAATTCACCATTAAAAACACAACTGGATATAGCCTAAATGCTTTTGTGGATTTTGATAATCCAAAAGATATTTTGAATCATATTTTTATTGGAGCAGAAGGGACTTTAGGATTTGTTAGTCGCGTAGAATATGAAACCATTGAAGATATGCCATATAAGGCTTGTGCTTTGTTATTTTTTAAAGATATTTATTCAGCTAGTGAAGCAATTTTGCTTTTTGCAAAAAATCAAGCCATTATTAGTGCAGCTGAGATTATGGATTATGCCTGTTTGCAGAGTGTGAAGCATTTAAAAGGATTACCCAAAGAAATCTTAGAATTACAAGAAGGAAATTGTGCTATTTTAATTCAACTAGAATCGCAGACTAAAAAGGAATTAGAAAAAAATATTGCTTATTTAACTCCCAAAATAGAACAACTCCAAACGCTTTTTAAAGTTCATTTTAGTTTTGATAAAAAAGAACAAGATTCGTGGTGGTTAATACGCAAAGGGCTTTTGCCTATTACTGCTGGAAAACGCCCTAAAGGAAGCACTGTTATCACAGAGGACATTTGTTTTTTTATTGAAGATTTTACTCAAGGGATTGCAGAAGTTATTAAGCTTTTTGAAAAATATCAGTTTAAGGGAATTATTTTTGGACACGCATTGAGTGGTAATGTGCATTTTATCATTACGCCTAATTTAAATGATTCTGGAGAAGCCAAGCGATTTGGTGATTTTATGGAAGAATTAGCTCAAATGGTAACAAGGTATCAAGGCAGTATCAAAGCAGAACATGGAACAGGTAGAATGGTTGCTCCTTTTGTGGAATTAGAATGGGGAGAAAAGGCTTATCAGCTTAATAAAAAAATTAAAAAACTCTTTGATGGTAAAAATATTTTTAATCCCGATGTAATTTTAAGTGAAGATAAGGAGATTCATATTAAAAACCTTAAGCCCTCATTAGATCATTATAATTCAGTGAGTGAGTTTATTGGAAAATGTATGGAATGTGGATTTTGTGAGAAGTTTTGCCCCACACTTGGTTTTACTCTCACTCCAAGACAACGCATTAGCGTTTATCAAGAAATTTGTCGCCTAGAAGCAAAAGAAAATTTAAGCTTACAAGAACAAACAGAATTGCAAGAGCTAAAAAATGGATATAGTTATTATGGAATCGAAACTTGTGCGACTTGTTCTGCTTGTGCCAATCTTTGCCCATTACAAATTGACACGGCTAATATTGCAAAACTAACAAAAGTGGGCAATTTCCCTAAAATTGCAAAATTTGTAGCTAAAGAATTTCATTTAATGATTCCACTACTTAAAGGCACTATAGCTTTTTCAAATTTCACAGAATCCCTTGCAAAGCCCCTTTCTAAAAAAATAAACACGATCTTAAAAACTCCTGCAATGCTTGATTATTTTCCACAAGCTAATTCAAAAAAAGAATTTGAAAATTGTTTTAGCCCTAACTCGCTAGAAGTGGTATATTTTTCTTCCTGCCTTAATCGCCTTTTTGCACCACCCAAAGAAGCAAAGGATCAACGCAATATTCAAGAAGTTTTTGAAAGTTTGTGTCAAAAAAGCAAAGTTAATGTGATTTATCCTAAGAATCTTAAAGGCTTGTGTTGTTCTAAGGCTTTTAAAGATTATAAGGAGACTGCAAAAGATATGGCATTAAAAACCTTTGAAGCTTTAGTTGAAGCAAGCAAAAATGGAAGCATTCCTATTGTGTGTGATCATAGTGCTTGTTCTTTGGAGCTATTAGAGAGAGCTTATGAATTTGAAGAACTTAAAAAAGTGCAATTAAAAATCCAAGATATGCCTAGCTTTGTTTTAGAGACTTTGATTCCAAGACTTGAAATTACTCCTAGAGATTCTACTATTGGAGTGTATGCACCTTGTGCAACTAGACATTATAAGCAAAAAGAAGATAATCAAAGTGCTTTACTTCAAATCGCTAAACTTTGCTCCAAAGATGTCTTTATGGATAAAGACACAAAATGCTGTGGATTTGCTGGAAATAAAGGCTTTTTAAATCCTGCGATGAATCAATCAGCCTTAAGAAATTTTGTGAGATTTTATGATGAAAATCCAATCATTGAAGGGTATTCTAGCTCTAGCACTTGCGAGATAGGCTTAAGCGCTAATACAAAAAGAGTTTGGCAGCATATTATTTATTTGCTTGATTCTTGTGCTAAGGAAGCAAAAAACTAAAAAATTAAAGAAAGATTTTAATACAAAAAAAGTAGAATTGTAAAAATAATTCTTTATATATTTCTTAAAGGTTTCTTATGAAAAAAGATGTTCGTGCTTTATTCTTAGAGTTCTTTCAAAGTAAAGGACATAAAATCTATGAATCAATGCCTTTGGTGCCTGATGATCCCACCTTGCTTTTTACTAATGCAGGAATGGTGCAATTTAAAGATATTTTTACAGGCAAAGTGCCCACTCCAAGTCCAAATATTGCTACAAGCGCTCAACTCTGTATTCGTGCAGGTGGAAAGCATAACGATTTAGAAAATGTTGGCTACACTTCAAGGCATCACACGCTTTTTGAAATGTTAGGAAATTTTAGTTTTGGTGCTTATTTTAAGAAAGAAGCTATTGCGTATGCGTGGGAATTTGTAACGGAAGTTTTAGGTTTTAGCAAAGAAGTGCTTTATGTTACGATTCATGAAAGCGATGATGAAGCGTTTGAATTATGGAAAGAACATATCGATTCTAATCGTATTAAAAGAATGGGAGATAAAGATAATTTTTGGCAAATGGGTGATACAGGACCTTGTGGTCCTTGTAGCGAAATTTTTGTAGATCAAGGTGCAGAAAAATTCAATGGTCCAGAAGATTATTTTGGGGGCGATGGCGATCGATTCTTAGAGATTTGGAATCTTGTTTTTATGCAATACGAAAGGGATATTGAAGGGAATTTGAAGCCTCTTCCAAAGCCAAGCATTGATACAGGAATGGGTTTAGAACGAGTTATGGCATTATTAGAGGGCAAGAGTAGCAATTTTGATTCTTCTCTTTTTATGCCTTTGATTGCCAAAGTTGAAGAAATTGTTGGACAAAAATATTTTTATGAAAGTGGTGCGAGTTTTCGTGTTATAGCCGATCACGCTAGGGCGGTTGCATTTTTACTTGCACAAGGTGTGAATTTTGATAAAGAGGGCAGGGGCTATGTGCTAAGAAGAATCTTGCGTCGTGCTGTTAGACACGGGTATTTACTAGGAATGAGAAAGCCATTTGTCTATGAAGTTTTAGAAAGCGTGTGCGAGAATATGGGTAGCCACTATCACTACTTAAAAGAAAAAAAAGAAATTATCAAAACACAATGTAAAGCTGAAGAAGAGAGATTCTTTGAGACTTTAGAAAATGGTATGAATCTTTTTAATAAAGAACTTGAGGTGCTTAAAAAAGAAAAATCAAAAGCTCTCTTTAGTGGAGAAATTGCCTTTAAACTCTATGATACTTATGGCTTTCCACTTGATTTAACGCAAGATATGCTAAGAGAAAATGGTTTTGGTGTGGATATTGATAGCTTTGAAGTGTGTATGCAAAAACAAAAAGAGCAAGCAAAGGCAAATTGGAAAGGAAGTGGGGATAGTATTCAAGAAGGCGATTTTAAAACATTGCTTTCAAAATTTGGAGAAAATGTTTTTATTGGTTATGAATGTGCGGAATCTAAATCTAAAATTTTAGCTTTGCTTGATGAGAATTTTAAAGAAGTGAAAACCTTGCAAGGTAAGGGCTATGTGATGTTTGATAAAACACCGCTTTATCCACAATCTGGAGGTCCTATTGGCGATAAAGGAAGAATCTTACAGCAAAATGAAATTGTAGCGACTATCACAGATACCAAAAAATATTTTGGCTTAAATATTTCAACCCTAGAAACTCTAAAACCTCTAGAAATAGGGCAAGAAGTTTGGATAGAAGTGAGCAAAGACAGGTTAGAGATTGCCAAACACCATAGTGCAACACATTTATTACATAAAGCTTTAAGGGAAGTTTTAGGAGATCATATCACACAGGCAGGAAGCTTAGTTGAATCTAATCGTTTGCGTTTTGATTTCTCTCATCCTAAGGCGTTAAGTTATGAAGAATTAAATAAAGTTGAATTGCTAGTAAATGAAAAAATTTTAAAAGCTAATCCGCAAATTTGTGAAGTTATGGGTATTGAAGCTGCTAAATCCAAAGGAGCTATGGCGCTTTTTGGTGAAAAATATGGCGAAAATGTAAGGGTTATTAGCTTTGGTGATTCAATTGAATTATGCGGCGGTATCCATGTAGAAAATACTGCAAATATCGGAAGTTTTTATATTGTCAAAGAAAGTGGAGTGAGTAGCGGAGTTAGAAGAATCGAAGCGGTGTGCGGTAAAGCAGCGTATTATTATGGAAAAGAAGCTTTGAGTGAAATAGCTTCTGCAAAAGAGATGCTAAAAACACAAAATTTATTAGAAGGCATTAAAAAACAAAAAGAACAGATTAAAGCTCTAAAATCTCAAGGCGGTAACTCTAAAAATGAAATCAATAATCTAAAAATTCAAGAGATTAATGGAATTTCTATGGTGATTCAAGGTTTTAGCGGTAGCGACATTAAAGAAATCATTGATGAAATCAAAAACAAATATGAAAAAGTAGTTATTTTGCTCATTGATGAGAGTGGAAGAATTGCTGCTGGGGTTAAAAATGCTCCTATTAAAGCAGGGATTTGGGTTAAAGAGGTGGCTAAAGTTATGGGTGGAAATGGTGGCGGTAGAGATGATTTTGCTACAGCTGGAGGCAAGGCACTAGATAAAATAGAAGAAGCTCTAAAAAAAGCAAAAGAATTTGTATTGCAATCTTTATTATAAAAAGTTATTAAAGGAAAAAAATGCAAATAGGGAATTTTAGCTTTTACTCACAAGATAATTTCAATGCTTGGAAAGAAAAAACTCATATTTCCCAAGATTTAGAGACTAATTCATTTTCTCAAGATGATTCTAGCATCCAAACCACAGAGGATAATCAAGAAAAACAAGAAGAAGATAAAAATACACAAATTGTTAATGGCAAAGAGCTTGAAACTGATGAAGTGCAATATGTGCGTGAATTAGAAAGTATTGATAGAAATGTTAAAGCCCACGAAGCAGCACATATTGCAGCAGGAGCAGGTGTTGTAAGTGGTGGTGCAAGCTATGGATACACAAGAGGACCTGATGGCAAAATGTATGCTACTTCTGGAGAAGTGCCTATTTCAATGAAAAAGGGCAAAACTCCTGAAGAAACCATTCAAAATGCAAGACAAATTGTAGCAGCAGCTATGGCACCTGCTGATCCAAGTCCGCAAGATTATAAAGTTGCTGCAAGTGCTATGCAGATGGAAAGTCAAGCACGAACAGAACAAGCTCAAGAACAAGCCCAAAAAAATGAAGAAACTTTTAAAAAACAAGAGGAACAAGAACAACAAGATCAAGAAAAGCCATTCTTTGATGATTCTAAAAGACAATATGCTTTACAAACTTACACTCAAAATCAAACTTCCTATCAACCTAAAATTGAAATTGCCGGATAACTAAAACTTAATAACAAGCCTTTATTTATATTTCAAATAAAAGTTACATTTTAGCCTTTTATTTGAAGTGTTTTTTAACTATATTTTATGCTAAGCTAAATACAAAGAAAGAACATATATAATCTATGAAATTTTAAATTTTAGGGGTAGTTAGATGATAAAAATTACTGAAAATAGCCTAAGAGATGGACACCAATCTTTACTTGCAACAAGAATGCGAACTGAAGATATGATAGAAGCTGCGAAGATTTTTGAGCAAATAGGATTTTATAGTGTAGAAGTATGGGGAGGAGCGACTTATGATACTTGTTTGCGTTATCTTAAAGAAGATCCTTTTGAGAGACTTGCAACTTTTAAAGAAATTTTCAAAACCACTCCTATTCAAATGCTTTTAAGGGGGCAGAATCTCATTGGTTATCGCCATTATGCAGATGATGTCGTTTGTGAGTTTATTAAGCTTAGTGTGCAAAATGGCGTAGATATTTTTAGAATCTTTGATGCACTAAACGATATAAGAAATCTTAAAACTTCCATAGAGGAAGTTAAAAAGCAAGGCAAACACGCACAAGGTGCAATTTGCTACACCACTTCTCCTGTGCATACCATTGCAAATTTTGTAGAATTCGGCAAAGAGCTTGCAAAAATGGGGTGTGATTCTTTGGCTATTAAAGATATGGCAGGATTGCTTACTCCAAATATGGCTTATGAACTCACTAAATCCCTAAAAGAAGAAATAGGATTGCCCTTAGCACTTCACACTCACTCTACAGCTGGTTTTGCATTTGGCTCTCATCTCAAAGCAATAGAAGCAGGGATTGATATTGTGGATTTATCTAATTCTGCACTTGCTGAGGGCACAAGTCATCCTTGCACACAATCAATGGTTGCTACTCTCAAAGACACTCAATGGGATAGCAATTTGGATTTATCTTTGATGGAAAAGGCAGCTGAAATCCTAAAGAAAAACCGCAAAAAATACAAAAAATTTGAATCGCCTTACAATCAAATTGATACGCGTGTGCTAGTTAATCAAATCCCTGGTGGAATGATTTCTAATATGGCAAATCAACTAAAAGAGCAAAATGCTTTGGATAAAATGGATGAAGTTTTATCTGAGATTCCAAATGTGAGAAAAGATTTTGGTTATCCTCCGCTTGTTACACCCTCTAGTCAAATTGTAGGAACCCAAGCGGTTTTAAATGTTCTCACACAAACACGCTACAAAACACTCACCACAGAATCAAAAAATATTATCAAGGGGTATTATGGTAAAACTCCTGCCCCAATTTCACAAGAATTGATTCAAAAAATTAAAGCCGAGGGTGAAGAAATTATCACGCAGCGTCCAGCTGATAAGTTACTTCCAGAAATGACAAAAGCCATAGAAGAATCTAAAGGATTTGCAAAAAGTCCGACAGATATTATTTCTTATGCGATTTTTGGAAGTATTGCCAAAACTTTTTTAGAAGAAAGAAATCAAGGATGTTTAGCACCAGAAGCTTTAAGCACTTTTGAAAATGAGAATAGTCCTATGCCAAAAGATTTTATGATTAATTTACATGGAGAGAGTTATCATATTAAGGTAGAAGGAAGTGGCTCCAAAGATGAAGAAGTGCGACCTTTCTTTGTTCGTGTTAATGGAGATTTAAGAGAAGTCTTTGTAACTTCTAATGAAATCAATACAGAAAGAAAAATTAATAAAAATACAGATTCTTTGCCACAAGCAAGTTTGCCTGGACACATCATTTCTCCAATGCCTGGAAATCTCACAAAATTAAAAGTAAAAGTGGGGGATATCATTAAAGAGGGTGATATAGTAGCCATCGTAGAAGCAATGAAAATGGAAAATCAAGTTCTTGCTACAAAAGGTGGAAAAATCAAAGAAATCTACGCTAAAGAAGGGCAACAAATTGATGCCAATTTAGCTATTATGCTTGTTGAATAATGCAAACTTTAAGTGTCAGTGAATTAAATTCACAGATTAAAGGCTTACTAGAAGCAACTTTTTTGCAAGTGAGTGTGTGTGGAGAGGTGAGCAATTGCACTTATCATTCTAGTGGGCATATTTATTTTTCACTCAAAGATAAAGATTCTACACTTAAATGCGTGATGTTTAGGGGAAATGCGCGTTATTTGAAATTTAAAATTGAAGATGGTATGGATTTGATTTTAAATGGGGGCATTACTCTTTTTATTCCGCGTGGAGAATACCAACTGAATTGCTTGAGTGCGATTCCAAGCGGTGTGGGTGAGCTGACACTAGCCTATGAGCAACTTAAAAAAGAATATGAGAAAAAAGGCTATTTTTTAAACAAAAAGCCCCTTCCAAAATTTCCCAAAAGAGTAGGGCTAATCACTTCAAAAAGTGGTGCGGTTTTGCACGATATGCTAAGAGTTGCACAAAAACGATGGAATCTTGTGGAATTTATTTTGTTTGATACTTTGGTGCAAGGAGAGGGTGCTAAAGAAAACATTGCTAAAAATATTCAAATGGCTGATTCTTTAAATCTTGATTGTCTCATTTTAGCTAGGGGTGGAGGGAGTTTAGAGGATTTATGGGCTTTTAATGAGCCTTTAGTGATTGAAGCAATTTTTTTAGCAAAAACTCCTATTGTTTCTGCTATTGGACATGAGCCAGATGTAGTTTTAAGTGATTTTGTCGCTGATTTGCGCGCGCCAACGCCTAGTGCTGCTATGGAAATCTTATTGCCCGATAAGATAGAATGGCTTATGCGACTTGATTCTATGCAAAAAACTATGGAAAATAAAATCCAAAACCTTTTAGAGAAAAAAAATAAAAAATTAGAATATTTGGAAGTTTTATTGCAAAAAAATTCTTTTTTTGAGAAAATCAAAAATCATAAACAACAACTTTTAACTTTGCAAAAATTCCTTACACAAGCTATTGAATCAAAAATAATTCCGCATCGTTATACTCTAGAATCAACCCCTTTAATTTTAGAGCAAAAAATAACCAAGATTCTAGCAAACAAGATTAATCAAATCGCACTCCTAAAGGCAAAGTTAGAATCTAAAAATCCACAAAACAATCAAAAAACGGGCTATGTTTATGCAAGTTTTCAAGGCAAACCTGTTTTGAAACTTAGCGAAATCACGCCAAATTGCCTATTAACCCTAGAAGATTTAAGCGCAAGTGTGCAAGTTCAAGTTTTAGATAAAAAACTTATTACTTAAAATTATCTTCAAACCAAGCGGCAATTTCACTTCGAATCGTTTGCTTAAGGATGATTCCAGCTAAGAAATCAGAATGTTTGGCTTTATTAAGTAGGCTAACTAAGCCATTACGATATTTACTTAAATAAGGATGATCAATCTGTGCAGGATCGCCTAAAAAAACAATTCTAGAATCCTCTCCCATTCTTGTTCCAACAAGCTTAATTGTTGCATTAGAAGCATTTTGTGTTTCATCAAAAATTACAAATTTTTTAGCAATGCTTGTTCCACGCAAATGTGCAATATCCATAACTTCAATGTTATGCTTTTGGATAAAATATTCTGTTGCTTCTTTATTTAATATGCTATTAGCATTGCCTTTGTATTCAATTCTTTTAGCCAAAGATTCTTTTTGCATTTTGGTAATCATAAAATTAATAGCACTAAAAAGAGGATACATAAAATAATTTAATTTTTGCCCTTCATCGCCTTTGCGAAATCCAAGCTCTGCTTCTTTGTCATTGGCTGTAATAGTATTTCGCATATAAACAATCCCATTAACTTCCCCTTTTTTAAGTAAATGTAATCCTGCTTGAAGTGCAATGAGTGTTTTCCCACTCCCTGTAGCACCACTACAAATGGTTACTTTATTTTTGGGATGAGTTAAAAGAGAATAAAGAAATTTTTGTTCCAAATTAATAGGGTTAATATAAAGCTTATCTTCTAAAATTTTATCAAAATTCAATTCAACAAATTCATTATTAAGCTTTACTCCATAATGTCTCTTACCAGTTTCATAAAGAGAACTATCAGTATTATCTTCTTCAGTGATTTCAAATAAGCTCCAGTTTTTAAGCATTGCAAAATTAGAATCTTTTTCTAGGGAATCTTTAATGGAATTTTTATGAGCCTTAAAAGAATGTAAAAAGTTAATGGCTTGAGGGTTTTCAATCCTATCACGCATAAGAGATTGAGAAATAAGATTATTAGAAATCGCATAAACTTTAAGAGAAATATCATTAGTCAATAAAATAAGATTATAATCCCTAGCTATTTCTAGAATCCTAGCATCATTAAGACCATAATCTAGAGCGTAAGTTTTGTATTTTGGACGATGAATGATATGCAGAGGGATTTTAATGTTATTAGACAAAAAAGAAATGCAATGAATTTTGTCTTGATTAATGGCTAAAAGTTCAGAATCTTTTGATTCATCACTTAAAACATTTCTAAAAAATTCTCTTGCAAAAAAACCGCTTTGGTTATTTAAATCTTTCTTTTTATCCAATTCACTTAAGGTAACATCACAAATTGCGATATGATTTTCACCATTTTGATAAAGAAAGAAAAGGTTTTCTATATCATCTAAAATAATGGAAGTGTCAATAAGATAAGTTTTACTCACTTATTGGCAGCCTTCACATTCAATACTTCTATCAATTGCACTAGTAGTGTTTTCTGCTTCAACGCTTTGAGATCGTAGATAATAAGTTGATTTTAATCCTAATCTCCAAGCTAAGCTATAAATATCATTGAGATATCGACCACTTGCTTTATCTAAAGAAATAAAGATATTTGTGCTTTGCCCCTGATCAATCCATTTTTGGCGGATTGCCGCAGCTTTAATAATAAGGGTTTGATCAATTTCATAAGCAGAAGTATAATAATTCCAATTTTCCAAACTTAAATTAGGAGCGACCACTGGAATTAATCCACTTAGATTTTCTTCAAACCATTTGCGTTTATAAATTGGCTCAATAGTTTGGGTTGTTCCTACTAAAATAGAAATAGAGCTTGTAGGTGCGATTGCCATAAGGTAGCCATTACGGATTCCTTTTGTTTTGACTTCTTCTCTTAATGAATCCCAATCATAAACAAAACCAAAAAGACCGCCTCTATCTACTAATGCTTTTGCTTCAGAATTGGCTTTATCTATTGGAAAAATACCTTTTGACCACGAAGAATTTGCAAAATCATTATAGACGCCCTTTTCTTGTGCGAGTTTGCAACTTGCACTAATTGCATTATAGCTAATCATTTCCATAATCTCATCAATTTTTTCTAGATGCTTTTGGCTACCCCATTGAATTTTATTTTCAGCTAACATTTGAGCTTCACCCATCACTCCAAGTCCAATTGCCCTAGTGTCAAGATTGGTAACTTTCACTTTGCGATTAGGATAAAAGTTTAAGTCAATCACATTATCAAGCATTCTAATGGCAACTGGGACAACGCGTTCAATATCTTCTTTAGTGTTGATTTTAGAAAGATTAATAGAAGCAAGGTTACATACAGCAGTTTTGCCATCTATGGATTCTCTTTGAGCGATGAAGACTTTTTTACCATTGATGCTATCTGTGGAGGTAATTTTATTAGATGATTTAATAATGCCACAATCTGTCTTAACTTCTTGATATTCTTCATAATCCTCAATAGTGCCATCTTCAAATTCAACTCGAATAAAACATTTATTGGGTTCAGTGTTTTGAAAAATTTCTGTGCAAAGGTTAGAACTTCTAATAATTCCAGTGTGTGAATTAGGATTTGCCCTATTGGCATTATCTTTAAAACATAAAAAGGGAGAACCCACTTCAAAATAGCTTGTTAAGATTCTCTTCCACAAATCTTTTGCTTTAATAGTTTCTTTAGGAATATCTGGATTATTTTCATATTCTTTGTAGCGTTTTTCAAAAGCTTCACCATAAAGATTGGTTAAATCTGCACAAGTTAAGGCATCAAAAAGATTCCACAAACCATCTTCCGCAACACGCTTCATAAATAAATCTGGAATCCACAAAGCAGGGAATAAATCGTGAGCTCTGCGTCGTTCTTCTCCACTATTTTTCTTAATATCTACAAAATCAAAAATATCACTATGCCAAGGCTCTAAATACACGGCAATAGCACCTTTTCTAGTGCCTAACTGATCCACTGCAATAGCAATGTCATTGGTAATTTTCAAAAAAGGTATCACTCCACCTGCAGCGTTTTTATGTCCATCAATAAAGCTTCCCAAACCTCGAATTTTAGAGAAATCCCAACCAATTCCTCCGCCATATTTACTTAAAAGTGCCATTTCTTTATAAGAATCAAAAATACCTTCAATATTATCTGGTGTGCTTCCAATATAACAAGAACTTAGCTGATGGCGTGGTGTTCGTGCATTGGATAGAGTAGGGGTAGCAGCCATCACTTCAAATTTTGAAAGTAAATCATAAAATTGCTCTGCCCAATAAGTTGGATCTTTTTCATTTTGAGCTAAAAACATTGCTATTGCCATAAACATATGTTGTGGTAATTCAATAGGTTGCCCTTTTTTATCTTTAAGCAAGTATCTATCATAGAGGGTTTTAATACCAAGGTAAGTGAATTGTAAATCTCTTTTAGGATCAATTTTTAAATTAAGTTTTTCAAGGTTAAATTTCTCTTTCATACCCTTGATGATTCGATTTTCTTTTTCCCCAATCTCTAAGTATTCTTTTAAACTTTTATAGCCATTAAATCCATTAACTCTATGATAAAGATCATACAAAAATAATCTAGCCGCAACAAAAGTCCAATTAGGGCAATCAATATCAATTTTATCTACAGCAGTTTTAATAAGCGTTTGCTGAATTTCTTCTGTGGTAATTTTATCACGAAAATGCAATTTAGCATCAACTTCTAATTCACTTTGAGAGACCCCTTCTAATCCCACCACTGAATCACGAGTATATTTTTGGATTTTAGTAACATCAAGCGGCTCGATTCTTCCATCTCTTTTAATAACTGTTAGCATACTATCCCCTCTATTGTCTTTGCTTTTATTTGTTTTTTCTTTTTCTTTGTGTTGGATCAAGCACTTTTTTGCGGATTCGGATATTTTTTGGAGTAACCTCTAAGATTTCATCTTCTTCAATCCACTCTAAAGCTCTCTCTAAATTTAAATCTCTTGGAGGAGTGAGTTTGATAGCATCATCACTTCCACTAGCACGCATATTAGTTAAATGTTTCGCTTTCACAGGATTAACATCTAGATCATTTTCTCTTGAGTGTTCCCCAATAATCATTCCCACATACACTTTAGTTTGTGGTGGGATAAACAAAACTCCTCTTTCTTGAATATTTCCCAAAGAAAATGGAGTAGCTTCTCCATTTTCCATAGAGATTAAAGCACCATTATTTCGGGTTTCAACATTGCCACTAAAGGGGCGAAACTCTAAAAAGCTATTATTCATTACCCCTTCTCCTTTAGTATCTGTTAAAAACTCACTTCTATAGCCTATTAATCCCCTTGCAGGAATTTCAAATTCTAATCTTGTATAGCCTTCTCCCATTGGATTCATCGCTTTAAGTTCAGCTTTTCTGCGTCCTAGTTTTTCAATCACGCTTCCAGAATAATCTTGAGGCGTATCAATCACTAAAGATTCAAAAGGTTCGCATTTTTGCCCATCAATTTCTTTGATGATAACCTCAGGGCGTGAAATACTAAATTCAAAATCTTCGCGTCTTAAATTTTCTGCTAGAATCGTGATTTGCAACTCACCCCTACCACTTACTTTAAATTTCCCTTCACCCAATTCTTCAACTTTCATAGCAATATTAGTTTGCATTTCTTTTTCTAAGCGTTCTTTGAGTTTATTAGCTGTAACATGTTTGCCTTCTAATCCTGCAAAAGGTGAATCATTAACCGCAAAATTAACACTCATTGTTGGTTCTTCTAAGTGCATAGGATCAAGTGGAATAGGGTTATTAGGATCAACAATAGAATCACCCACATTGACAGAATGAAAACCTGCTAAAGCAACAATATCACCTGCTTGTGCTTCATCAATTTCGGTTCTTGCTAAACCATAAAAACCAATGAGTTTGGTAATTTTTCCTGTGATTTTCTCTCCATTGCTTTTTGCAAGCATTACATTTTCGCCTTTTTTAACTTTACCATTAAAGATTCTAGCAATCCCAATCTTACCTACATAATTATCATAATCTAAAGTAAAAATTTGAATTTGCAAAGGATTTTCTTTGTTTCCGCTGGGAAGCGGCACATGCTCTAAAATCGCATCAAAAAGTGGTCCTAAGTCTTTTTTTTCATCTTCTAGATTCTTTATTGCATAACCATCTCTTGCAGCAGCATAAACCACCGGAAAATCTAGCTGTTTTTCATTAGCTCCCATAGCAGCAAATAAATCAAAAACTTCATCAATCACTCTATCTGGTTGTGCTGCTGGTTTGTCAATTTTATTCACTACAACAATAGGGCAAATCCCTAGTGCAAGTGCTTTTTTAACAACAAACTTAGTTTGTGGCATTACTCCTTCTTGAGCATCCACTAGCAATAAAACACCATCAACCATTTTTAAAACACGCTCAACTTCTCCCCCAAAATCGGCGTGTCCGGGAGTATCTATAATATTAATCTTGGTATCTTTATATCTAATGGCGGTATTTTTAGAAAGAATGGTGATTCCTCTTTCTTTTTCTATATCATTGCTATCCATTACACGCTCATCGATTTGTTCATGACTTGCAAAAGTCCCTGATTGTCTAAGCAATCCATCAACTAAAGTGGTTTTTCCGTGATCAACATGCGCGATAACTGCGATATTTCTTATTTCCTGCATACATTTCCTTTGATTCTAAAAAAGATTTGGAATTCTAAACCAGTATTGCTTAATTAAAAATATTACAAATTCTTGTGTTTTGTCAAATTTTGTTAGTCTCTAAAAATGGAATATAAATTGCTTATTTAAGTGAAATTAAATCTATTTTATGAGTGGTTAGAATTTAGCAATGATACCTATAATTGAGACAGAAAAAAACAATCAAACAAACCTTTTATCAAAGCATTCCAAAGGCGAGGAGGGCAAAGGAGATTTTGCAGAACTTTTCGGTTTATTAACGCAAAATACTCAAGAAATAGAATCGCCTCATAATAAAATCTCTAAAACAACCAACAAAAAAGAAAGCAAAGAGAGTTTAAATCTTGAAAGCAAAGAGAATCTTGATTTAAAAACTGATTTAAAAATGAATAAAAAAAATGATAAAAATGGAGATTTTAGTTTTAATATTAATCAAGAATCTAATCTTAAAAATGAAGAGAAAAAATCACTCAAAACTACACAAATTCTTAACCCTAAAAACCCAAAGGAATTATTGGAATTTACCAAAGCGCAAAATATTCAATCTAGCACAAAAACCCTAAAAGACATTACCCAAATAGCCAATAAACTTCAACTTAATTTGCAAAAAATAAGCATAATAAAAGATGAAGCTCAAAAAGAAATTTCTATCAAAAATATTACCAATCAACAAGAAACACAAATTTTACAAAAATCCACAAAAACCCTTTCAAATAAACAAGCAGATAATCTTTTAAATATGATTTTACAAGATAAAGAATTGTTATCAAAAGCCTCTAAAAAATCCGAATCAAATCAAAATCTTAAAAATAAAGAAATACTAGAATCAAAAGATATTCCTTTAACAAAAATCCAAAATTCAAAAATAGCAAAGATGGGTGATGAAATTTTAGAAAAAGAAATATCATCAAAAACTTCAAAAAAGCTAGAAACCAAAGAGACTAATCAAGCTTTAAATACAAAAGAAACACTTAAAAAAGATAATATTAAACCAGAAATAAAAAATTCCCATAAATTTAAAGAAAATGAAATACCAGTTAGTTCCAATAAAACAGATAATCCTAGTAAAACATTGGAAACTAAAGAAATGCCAATAAAGGATAACATTAAACAGGAAAATATTATAAACATTAAAAAAGAAAATCTCAAGGAAGAAATGAAAGATAAAAATCAAATAAAAAATTTCTCTCAAAAAACAATAACAGAAGAGAAGCAAACACAAGAAATTCGAAGTGAAATAAAAAAAGAAAATTCTTCCGCACAAGATAAACAAACTAAAAACAAAAAAGATCCATTTTCTAAAAAAACAACAAAAGAATCTTTAGAGACTATTTCTATCAAACAACAAAAAAAGACTACTCAAGATTTAAACAATAAAGATATTCTAATGAAGGAAGAAGTCAAACAGGAGAATGTCTCAAGTTTGAATGCTAACCTTACAAATATCTCCAATGAAGAATCGCAAAAATCTCAAAATTTCTTAGAGAATTTATTAAAAATAGAAATTCCACAAAAAACAAAAAATATTAAATATGAAGATCTAGAAAAAGAGACAAAAGAGAAAAAAACAAACAAAACACATCAAGAAATTTATCAAAGTAGTGTGCAAAATCAAAATAATTTATTATTAAGCCCTAGAGAAACTTTTGCACATTTTAGCGATAAATTAAGAGAAGCACTACAAAATTACAAACCTCCTATTACCAAAATCTCTTTGGAGTTAAACCCAGAATCATTAGGTAGTGTAGAGCTCACTATTACTAAAATTGGCGATAAAATTAATGTGCAAATTGGATCCAACCAAAATGCCCTACAGCTTTTTATGCAAAATATGCAGGATTTTAAAAATCAACTTAATAATGTTGGTTTTAGCGAAGTTACAATGGATTTCAAAGATACCGGAGGTAATAGTTTCTCACAAAATAATGGGGGAAATTTTAGTGATTCTAGACAACAAAATTCACATCAACAGCAAAAAAGGAACGAAAATGGCTTACAAATTTATCAACAAGCCGAGGAAACCAATCGGGAAATTTCTCATTTGGATTTGAGCTTTTCATATTATGCTTAAAAGGAGTGCAAAATGACAATTTCAAGCAGCAATAATTATTTAAATTATACCTCAGATGCAACTGCAAGAACTGCACAAACAAAAACAGGGGAAAATGATACTATAGAGAACAACACAAGCTCTAATACTTCAACAGATACTTCTACAGACAATAGCACAAGCACTGATAATTCTACTAATAATAGCACCGGAAGCACTAATAATAGTAGCGGTAGCACTGATAGCAATAATTCAAATACTTCTAGTAATTCTGGGACAGGTAGCACAGGCGGAGTATTTCCCGGTGATACTCCTATCGCAGAAGAAGAGGATGATAACAATGGATTAGGCACAGAAGCCTTTATGAAATTATTTTTAGAGCAACTTAAAAATCAAGATCCAACTGCACCAATGGAAACTCAAGAAATACTTACACAAACCGCACAATTAACACAAGTAGAAGCACAAACTCAAATGAAAAATGCTATGGAGCAAATGACAACAACTATGCAATCTATGCAAGAAACCAACGAAAAAACAATTGAAGCACAAGAAAAACTAATTGAAACACAAGAAAAAATGTTAGAAACGATGGGTGTTTTAGCAGGAAGCATTCAAGATAGCAGTATTCTTGGTGGATACAATACTGTTGGTATGATAGGCAATATCGCTGAAACCCCTTACACTGCCCTTAATGTAGAAAAAAATGAAGCCATTAAATTTGAACTTTATTTTGATGAGCCTATTGATCCAACCAAAGGACAACCAAAGATTACAATTACTGATAAAGATAATAATGTGATTCGAGAGATTGACTTAGCACAAAAAGATGAAAATGGAAATTACATTTACCTTAACAAAGAAGGTTATGTAGAATTTGAATGGGATACTAGAGATAGCAAGGGTGCTTATGTAGGTAAGGGAGACTATGTGGTCAAAGCAGAATACAACCTAGATCCCAACACTAATCAATACAAAGAAACTCAACTTGGGAGAGGTGAAGTGCAAAGTATCTTGTTTGATTCTGGAGTGCCTTATGTGAAGTTAGGAGATCACTTAACAGTGCCAATTATTTATGTAACTTCTTATTATAAAAAAGACTAAGGGGGAAGCAATGGTAGGATCACTTTATAGCGGAATCAGCGGAATTAAAACTCATCAAACTGGTATTGATGTAACTTCTAATAATATCGCCAATGTTAATACTACGGGTTTTAGAGCAAATTCTCCGGAATTTAAAAGTCTTTTTTCAACACATTTAAATTATGTTAATTCCAATTCCCCTGTGGCTAATGATTATAATTATGGTGTTACAATTGGATCTAATGCCATTAATACTAATGATGGAACTTATGTTAATGCCGATGGGGATTTTAATGTTGCTTATAGTGGAAAAGGTTGGTTTGTAGTAGGCTTAAATAAAAATGGTGCATTTGATATTACTAATCCTGATTACACTGGAGCACAACAAAATTACTTTACTCGTGATGGATCTTTTAGCTTAGATGGAGAAGGCTATTTGGTTAATTCAAGTGGCTATTATATGTATGGGATTAATTTAGGAAAAATAGCTGCTGATGGCACTCTCACTGGAGCTAATAATTTGGAACAAGATTATGATAATTTAGGAGGATCGGTATTAGAACCCATTCAAATTCCAAAAGAAATGCATTATCAACCAACACTAACAACACAAGTTAATCTTGCAGTGAATTTAAATCGCACTCAAAATGCCCAAGGAATTACAGCTTTGCAAGATGAAAATGGCAATTTTAGTATGGAAAAATTCCTTGCACTTGATATGAATTCGTTAATGGATTCAAGTGGAAAACTCATTGATGCTAAAAATTATAAAGATATTACTTTTAGTGTTGAGCAAAATGGGGAAACAAAAAACTACACTTTTACCTATGGGGCAGAAGGAGAAAATGGATTTAAAACAACTGGAGAATTAATAACATTAATCAAAGAAAGAACCGGACTTGACTTGGCTTTAAAGTTAGATAGCTTAGGAAATCCAAGTGATTGTTCTTTGTATCTTAGTAATAATACTATGCAAGAAATGACTTTAAGCATTAGTGGAAGATTGGCTCAAAAACTTGGATTAAGCACCAATAATGAAACCTTAGAATCCGCCTTTCAATCTCAAGTGGAAACTTTTACAGAAAACACAAATTATCCTAATGGTGCTTATGTTAATTATGGAGGAATCATTTTCCAAAAAAATGGAGAAGGGCAAGATGCAGGGAATCCTATTGATAATCCAGAATCTTGGACATTAGTTGATTCAACTAAAGTAGCTAATTATAAAGAAAATTCCGAATACAATGAGGGAGACTTTATTGTCTATGAAGGTAAAATCTACCAAAGAAGTAATGAGCCAATTACTATGGTAGAAGATCCAGAAACCGGAGAACTTATCGCCCAAAATCCAGCAGAAGACACAATAGGGTGGAAAGAAATTGGAGAGAATTCAAGAGGAATGATTACAGAATATGAAGCAGGAACTACTTATGAAGAAAATGCAATGGTTACTCTCAATGGAATTCTCTATCAAAAAACAAATGGAGCAGGTGATACAAATCCTTTAGAAGATGCAAGTGGTTGGAGAATCTTAATGACTGACTCCCTAGATAGCACACAGCTTAATGTCGCTACTTATGAGACTAACACAGAAGTGTATAGTGATTCAGGAGAAAAATTTATACTCAAAAGCCAATATATCTTGCTAGAGCAGGGCGATCAGACAGCAACTCCACCTATTAATGAAAGATGGGAAGTAAAAAGTGCAATTTATGATAACACTGGAAAAACAATGATAAGCGAGAATCCAGTTTTTAGCGAAATCTCTTTCAATGCAGATGGCACTCCTAATGCCGAACCTTTTGAAGTTGCTTTTCAAAATGGTAGTATTCAAGTCAATCTAGCTCAAAGTGATGATGGAAAATTTTCTAGTAATTTTGCCTATACAGATTCTGCGCTTAAATCTGCTACACAAGATGGAACATCTTCAGGAATTATGAATGATATTGTTATTAATGAAGATGGAATTATTTTGGTAAATTTCACAAATGGAAAAGTTGAACCTATTGGCAGAATAGGAATTGCTGCTTTTGTAAATGATCAAGGCTTAAGCAAAGTAGGGGGGAATCTCTTCAAAATGAATGCAATGACAATTAATGGAGAAACTTCCGTAGTGAGCGGACCGCCTTTATTAGCGTGGGAAGAAACAGGTAATGCGAGTTTAAAATACGGACAAGTGCTTGATCATATGCTTGAAACAAGCAATGTAGATACAGGAACAGCCCTTACTGATTTAATTGTCTATCAAAGAGGCTATCAAATGAGTGCAAAATCAATTACAACAGCCGATCAATTAATGCAAGAAGCTATCCAGCTCAAACGCAGTTAATCCCCAAGGCAATGAAATAACTCATAATCTTGGCTTTTAGCCAAGATAGGGTGGCAATGGGATTTGGTATTCACACTTTTTTAGACTTTGATTTATATTTTATTTTCTCTCAAATATTAATGCAAATTTATGCTAGAATCATTTTTATAAGATTAAACTAAAGGCTTATTTTGTTTTTCAAATTCAAACTCCAAAATTACAAGCGTTGTGAAAATTGCTCAAGAGAAAGCCCAGAAGATGACGCGAAATTTTGCATATTTTGTGGAAAAGAGCTAAATCACCCAGCCAAACAAAAGCTACTTTATATTTATGATAAAAATCCAGCAATCATAGCGGCATTTCTAGCCAAAATGGCAAAGCTTGATAACGCTTCAATCTCACGCGATTTATCTAGATTCATCTCTTCCTTGCTTGATAAGATTGATTTGTTTTATTCCAAAGATTATGGCGATTTTAGAAGCTCCTATGCAGAAGTTTTTGCACTTGAAAAAAGCGGTGGTAGAAGCATTAGCAAACTTTGTTCTTGTATGCGTATTTCAAGTCAGCAAGAAGTGGATTTTTTGATATGTATTTTGCTTGATCTTGCCTATTTTGATAAACAAATGAGCGATAGTGAAAACACCCTAATAGAGAGTATTATCATAGGGCTTGGACTAAATCTCATAGTTTTTAGAGAGCTAAAGATAAAATACGAGCAAATCTATCATTTTACTTCAAAAGAGCAGAATCGCCAAAAGCAAGAAAATGATTCTAAAATGACTTTAAAACAAGCCTATGAGATTCTAAAATCACGCGAATATGATGACTTTGAAACAATCAAGAAAAACTATAGAAAACTCGCTAGAGAATATCACTATGACAATCTCTATTCCAAAGAACTTCCACCCGAGCTTTTAAAAATAGCCCAAGAAATGATGAAAAAGATTAATCTAGCCTATGAAATCATAAAAGAAGCAAGGGGGGTGTGATGCTTATTTGTAGTCGCTGTCATACCAGAAATTTGGACATAGCTAATTTTTGCAAAGAATGCGGAAGTAATGATTTATACGATCCACAAGCAGAAGAAAAACGCGAAAAAGAAAGGCAAAGACAAGAAGAACTAAAAAGAGCAGAAGAAGAAAGACAAAGAATACAAGAAGCAAAAAGGCAAAAGGCTAGGGAAGAAAGAGAAAGAAGAATCAAACAAACCAAAAAATTTTTCAAACAAAATAAATATAAATTCTTAATTAGCGGCTTTGTTTTAGTTTTAGCGATTCTAGTGAGTTTGTATCAGTATTACTATGGCGGAAAATACAGCAGGGTTTATATGAGTAACCTTGAGAAACAATGCTACACTAATGATGAGAAAAGCTGTGAAATGCTCCGCAATATCTACAAAGAAAAATGCGATGGGGGCGACAAAGGAGCTTGTCTCAATGCCTTTATACACAACCACAAAGATTTAAAAGCTATCAAAGTCAATGATAATTGGAATCTTATCAATGAAAACAACGAAACCATAGCTAATATTACAGATTTAATGCAAAGTTATGCTAAGATTAAACTCAATGGAAAATATGGCTTTATAGATAAAAGCGGAAAAATTGTCATCAAACCAAGATTTTGGGCTTTTCATGGACAACTTATCGCAGTTGAACTTAATAAAAAATGGGGTGTTATAAGTAAAAATGGGAAATTTGCCATCAAACCACAATTTGATTCGGCTCAGAGTTTTGACGAAGGACTTGCTAAAGTTGAACTCAATGGAAAATGGGGCTTGATAGATAAAAATGGAAAATTTATTATAGAACCAAAATTTGATTGGATTGAGGATTTTAGTGAAGGACTTGCTAAAGTTGAACTCAATGGAAAATATGGCTTAATAGATAAAAGCGGAAAAATTGTCATCAAACCACAATTTGATGATGTTTGGGATTTTAGCGAAGGACTTGCTAGAGTTGAACTCAATGGAAAATATGGCTTAATAGATAAAAATGGAAAAATTATCCTAGAACCACAATTTGATGAGATTGGCGATTTCACACCCATTGGAATCCAAATCAATGGAAAATGGGGCACAATAGATGAAAATGGTAAATTCATCGTTGAATAAGGCTCTGTAAGCCTTATTTTATGCCACTATTACATTATTTCAGTGGTGGCTTTGAGCTTTTGTTTATCAAAGTGCGTATAGATTCTTGAAGTCTCTACACTTGCGTGTCCTAGGGCTTCTTGGACTAGCACCAAATCTTGGCTTTTTTGATAGAGTAGGGTAGCAAAGGAATGTCTTAGCATATGTGCGCCATTTTTCTCTTTACGGATTCCATTAGTTAGCAAAACCTGCTCAACAATGCGACTAACATAGGCTTGTGTGAGTTTTTTGCCTTTGTGATTACAAAAGAGCAAATCATTTTCAACTTCATTGGGGCGCGAATTAATCCACAAAGAAAAATCGTTGCTAATGTTTTTTGCCTTTATCATCACAACGCGCGGTTTATTGCCTTTGCCACGCACTTGAATCACATAAAAATCGCCATCTAGCGTAATGTCTTTGATTTTGAGATTTAATGATTCTCCTACGCGAATGCCGGTGTAAATAATCACTTTTAGCAACAAGCGATTTCTAGCCCCTAAATCTTGGTGTTTAAAGGGATAAGTATCAATGCCTTTTAAAAATCTCTGCACTTCCTCTTCTATCATATAAGAGGGGAGTTTTTGTCCGCTTTTTCCGCGTAGTCCTCCCCAGTTTTTTAACTCAATCCTAAAGATATAAGAAGTGCCATCATCATCTTCATTTTGCTTATCAATAAAGCCAAAAAAGTTAATGAGCGCGACACGATAGTTTTTTTTAGTAGCATCTGATAGTGAGCTTGTATTGATAGTCAAAAACTCTTTAAGCATTTCTTCATCTACTTCTTTTAGTGAAGCCAAACCCAAATAATTCAAATATTCATACAGCTTTAATAGCGGAATAATATAAGTGTTGATTCCGATTAATCCTGCATTGCGACATTGTTTGCAGATTTCTTGGATTTCTTGAATGCTTTTAACGCCTTTGCGTAAAAAATTAAGCGGCATAATAATATCTTTTTTGTTTTGCACTTGATGATTTGAGAGACTATTGAGTTTGCTATACACAAAGCGTTCAATCCAAAATAACAAGTTTTCTGCAAAATCATCTTTAAAGTCAATGGGATAACGCATATCTTTTCCTTAAGAATATTTTAAATCCTGATTTGAATCTGATTTGAATTTGTTTCAATCCGATTCAAGCTGAATCTTAATCAAGATTAAGATTCATAGACAAGATTTTACCAAGCTATAAAATAATAGATAGAATTATATCAAAAGATTCTAATATTTTGTATTGAAAACTATAATTTTCAAACTTTTATTTTTAACCGCTCCCCAAAGTGTCTTTTTGCACTCTTTACTATTATTTCCGAAAAATGCTAGAATCCGCAAAAAACTTTAAAGGCACAAAATGAAAAACAAAAAACTCTTATTTCTAGCGTTATTAACACCGCTTTATTTGCTAAGTAAAGAAGTTGAAATCTATAGCAGTCCATTTTGTGGGTGCTGTATTAAATGGGGAGATTATTTACAAAACAATGGCTATCAAGTAACGCACCACAAAAATGGAGATTTTATGGCAGTCAAAGAAAAATACAAAATCGCACCACAAAATCAAAGTTGTCATACAGGTATTATTGAAGGATATGCTATAGAAGGACATGTGCCATTAGATGCGATTAATTGGCTTTTAGAAAACAAACCTGAAAATGTCGTTGGTATCTCAACACCAGGAATGCCAATAGGAAGCCCCGGAATGGAACAAGGTAATATGCAAGAGGAATATCCAGTTGTGCTACTTTATAAAAATGGCGATTCAAAGGTTTTTGGAATCTATAAGGGCGAAACGCTTATTAAAAAGCAGCTTTAGTCTAGTTTCTAGACCTACCCTATTTCTTTTGGTTTGTAGATATTGATTAAATAAGTAGCAAAAATAGCCAAGATACCGCCAAAAATCGTTAAAAGGCTTGGTATTTCTCCCAAAATCAAATAACTACTTCCTAAAGCCATTGCAGGAACTAAAAGCTGATAAGAACTTGCCTTAGTCGCACCAAGCTTGGCAATCCCCATATAATAAATGCTTGTCCCAATAGCTGTTGAAAGCACGGCAACCACAAAAATCATAACCCAAAATTGCATATCATAATGAAAAACTTCAATAATTTGAGGTTTAAACAAGAACAAAGGCGAATAAAAAAGCAAACTTAAAAAGGTAATATAAAAATTAATCGCCAAAGGATGAATGCGAATCTTTTGACATACTAGAGTTAAAATTGCCCAATTCAAAGCACAAAGCAAAAAGAATGTGTTAAACTTGCCAAATAACTCTTGAAAGCTTCCAAGATCAAGCAGACAAATCCCAGAAATAATGCCGATTCCAAGACCTAAAATTTCATTTGCTTTAATACTTTTGTTTTCCTTGTGAGAAAAAAAGTAAGCCAATAAATACGCAAAAATAGGAATCAAGGTAGTAACAAGCACACCGCCCTTCCCTGCGCTACCATAATTCAAGCCCATAAAAAATAAAATAGAATATATTCCATTTAGACAAGCTGCTATTAATAAAAACTTGAAATTTTCTGTGTTAATCCGCATAGGGACTTTTAATAAGATAATCAAAGGAATTGAAGCAACAAGGGCAAAAAAGAATCTCCAAAAAGCTACAATATCTGCACTTGCATATTGCACCAAAATTTTTCCACAAGCCCAAGAGCTTCCCCAAAAAGCCATTGCTATGACAATCAAAATAGAAAAGATAAGATTCTTTTGCACTTAGTTTCTCTTGTATCTCTTTAAAACACAATCGTTTTATTATGATAAACAAAAATTTTTTCTTCCAAGGCAAGATTTAACGCCTTAGAAAGCACGATTTTTTCCACATCTCTGCCGTGTTTTTGCATTTCTTTCCAATCCATTGTGTGATTGACTTTTGTAATATCTTGATAAATAATTGGACCCTCATCAAGCTCATTATTAACAAAATGCGCGGTAGCACCAATAATTTTTACGCCTCTTTCATAGGCTTGTTTATAGGGATTTGCTCCCACAAAAGCCGGTAAAAAACTATGATGAATATTAATCAATTGCCCTTCAAACTCTTGAACAAAATTGGGGCTTAAAATCCGCATATATTTTGCCAAAATAATATAATCGCTTGGATATTGCTTTAAAACTTCAATAATTTGTTTTTCGTGATCTTCCCTACTCTTCCCTTCGTGGCTAATACAGATAAAAGGCAATCTAAACTTTTGGCACAAAGGCTTTAAAACTTCATAATTAGAAATCACTGCTAAAATATCCGCATTTAGCTCATTACTATCATAACGAATTAGCAAATCACCTAAACAATGACTCTCTTTAGTGCAAAGAATCACAATTTTCTTTTTTTGGCAAGGGAGAATCTCTACTTGACTAGATTCATCATTAATTATAGCTTTTATCTTTTGCTTTAAAATCGCGATTTCACACTCCCCCTCAATCTCGCTACGCATAAAAAAAAGATTATTTTCTTTATCAACAAATTCATCATTTTTTAAAATATTTAAATTGAATTGAAAAATAATCTGTGTAATTTGAGTAATCAAGCCTTTTTTATCTGGAGTTTGTATCTTTAAAACAAAACGCATTAATGCCCCTTTAACCACTCTAGAGATATTCCATAAATACCTTTTTGAATACCAAGTGCAATATTCTCACCTATAATTTTTTCTAAATACATCTCCATTTCACTTTTTTGAAGCCAAATAGGATTTTGAATCTTAGCTAGTTCAAAGAGTGTTTTTTGTGCTTCATAAATACTGCTAATGCTATCTACTAACCCTAGCTTTAAAGCATTACTAGCACTAAACACTCTACCCTGTGCAAACTCACCTTCTTTTGTGATTTCCAAATTTCTCGCAGCCACAACCTCACTTACAAACATTTCATATTGCTCTTTAATTAATCCCTTTAGCATTTCCTCTTCTGCCTGATTCCAAGGACGCATAAAAGTTCCTGCTTCTTTGTAGATTCCAGCCTTTAGAATTTGTGTCTTGATACCTAGTTTTTCTGCTAACTCACTTACATCCACTCCATTTAAAATCACACCAATAGAACCTACTAACGCACCTTTATTAGCAATGATTCTATCAGCCCATACTCCTGCTAGATAACTACCACTTGCCATAGAACCTTGCGCATAAGCAACAATAGGTTTTTTACTTCGCATCCGCTTAACCGCTTCTGAGATTTCAACACTTGGCGGAATCGTGCCACCAGGAGAATCAATAACAAGCAAAACTCCTTTAATATTGGGATTGTTTTCTAGCTTTGAGAGTTCTTCTAAAAAACTATCACTTTGGATTATCATTCCCTTTAAATCAATCCTAGCTACATTTGCTAAGCTAGAATTCTCACTAGAGCTTGGCATAAAAATCAAAACAACAATCAATAAAAACACTAAGGCTTTAAAATATTTCATAATAAAATCTAAAGGTGCTAACAAGATTTTAGTGATTTTCAAATTTGCTTCCTTATCAAAAAATAAAGCAAAATTATAGCACCATTCTCAAATAAAATTTGATAAGATTCTAAGCCTTTTTAGCAAACTTTTGATAGAATCTTGCCTAAAACTTTATTTTTAAAGGTATGTTGTGAAAGATTCACTCTCTAAGATTCGTAACTTTTCTATTATTGCACATATTGATCATGGTAAATCCACTCTTGCAGACTGCTTGATTCAAGCTTGTGGAGCGATTTCTGAGCGAGAAATGAGTGCGCAAGTAATGGACACAATGGATATTGAAAAAGAACGAGGAATCACCATAAAAGCCCAAAGCGTAAGGCTAAAATATTTCTACAAAGGCGAACCCTATATTTTAAATCTCATTGACACCCCAGGGCATGTGGATTTTAGCTATGAAGTTTCACGCTCTCTTGCTTCTTGTGAGGGTGCTTTATTGGTGGTTGATGCCTCTCAAGGAGTGGAGGCTCAAACCATTGCAAATGTTTATATTGCACTAGAAAATAATCTTGAAATTATCCCCATTTTAAACAAAATTGATCTTCCAGCAGCCGCACCAGAGCGCGTAAAATCAGAAATAGAGCAAACTATTGGGCTTGATTGCAGCCACGCTTTAGAAGTTAGCGCTAAAGCAAATATTGGAATCACCGAATTGCTAGATAAAATCATCGAATTAATCCCACCGCCACAAGGAGATTTAGAAGCTCCTACTAAAGCTTTAATTTATGATTCTTGGTTTGACAACTACTTAGGTGCTTTAGCTTTAGTGCGTGTTTTTGATGGTTCTATTAAAGTTGGACAAAATATTTATATTATGGGGAGTGGTAAAAATCACGAAGTTTTAGGGTTATTTTATCCGCACCCAATCAAACAAGAAAAAACCAAAAGTATCCAATGTGGTGAAGTTGGAATTGTTGTTTTGGGATTAAAAAATGTTACAGATATAGCCGTTGGCGATACCATAACAGATTTTAAAAATAAAACCAAAGAGCCTATTGCAGGATTTGAACCAGCTAAGCCCTTTGTTTTTGCAGGAATTTATCCTATTGACACAGACAAATTTGAAGATTTACGCGATGCACTAGAAAAACTTAAACTCAACGATTCAAGTCTTAATTTTGAACCTGAAACCTCTGTGGCTTTGGGCTTTGGATTCCGCGTTGGATTTTTGGGACTTTTGCATATGGAAGTTATCAAAGAGAGGCTAGAGCGAGAATTTGGACTAGATTTGATTGCCACTGCCCCAACGGTTGTTTATGAAGTTACCCAAACCGATGGCGAAGTCATTATGATTCAAAATCCAAGTGAATTACCACCTGAACAAAAAATTGCGAGCATTAAAGAGCCTTATGTTAAAGCGACTATTATTGTCCCAAGTGAATTTTTAGGGAATATCATCACGCTAGTAAGCAAAAGGCGTGGAATCCAAAAGAAAATGGAATATTTACAAGAAACAAGAGTATTGTTAGAATATCATATTCCTACTAATGAAATCGTAATGGATTTTTATGATAAATTAAAATCTTGCACAAAGGGTTATGCGAGTTTTGATTATGAGCCAATTGGGTATCAAGAGGGAGATTTAGTCAAGCTTGATATTCGCGTAGCAGGAGAAATTGTAGATGCGCTTAGCATTATTGTGCCAAAAAGCAAAGCTTATGAAAAAGGCAAAGAACTTGTAGAAGCAATGAAAGAAATTATCCCAAGGCAACTTTTTGAAGTAGCGATTCAAGCGAGTGTAGGTAATAAAATCATCGCTAGAGAAACCGTTAAATCAATGGGCAAAAATGTAACTGCAAAATGCTATGGCGGAGACATTACAAGAAAGCGAAAACTGCTTGAAAAACAAAAGGAAGGAAAAAAGCGTATGAAAGCCATTGGTAAAGTCAATTTACCACAAGAAGCATTTTTAGCAGTTTTAAAAATTGATTAGTCTATTTTAAAAGTGCTTCAATGTCTATTTTTAAAAAAATTTATTTTGCTATTTTAGCACTAATGCTTTGTGCTTGTTCTTCTACAATCTACACTAATCGCACTCAACTTATGCTCCTTAATGAAGAGCAAGAAAAAGTCTTAGGAGAACAAAGTGCTCTTGCGGTTTTAAAAGAATCAAAACTAAGTCAAAACGCCAAACAAGCGGCTATGGTAAAACGCGTAGGACAAAAAATCGCTTCTGTTGCCAATCGCCCTGATTTTGAATGGGAATTTTATCTAATAGAAAACAAAACTCAAAACGCCTTTTGTCTCCCAGGTGGTAAAGTCTTTGTTTATACAGGTTTAATGGAATTAGTCAGCAGTGATGATGAACTTGCCGTGGTGATTTCACACGAAATTGGGCATACAATTTTAAGACACGGCGCTGAACGAATGAGTATGCAAACCTTGCAACAATTAGGTAGCAGTCTTCTTGAAATCTTTGTTAGCACACAAAACCCTGAATACAACAATCTTTTTAATAAAGCCTATAATATCGGCAGTAATGTTGGGATTATGTTACCCTTTAGCCGCCATCACGAGCTTGAAGCTGATAAAGTCGGAATCATACTAATGCAAAAGGCAGGTTACAATCCACAAGCGGCTTTAAGTTTTTGGCAAAAAATGTCTCAAGGAAATAAGGAAACTTCAGATTTTTTCTCCACACATCCAAGTGATTCAAAAAGAATACAAGAAATAGAAAAGATTCTAGCAGAATAAAGAAATAAAAAGATTCTATCCCAAAAAGGAGGGATAGAAAAGTTTAGAAAAGCGAAACCGCTAAAAATCCAAGAACAACGCTAAAGGCAATTGCCAAAACTCCCGGAATTAAAAAGGCATGATTGAAAATATACTTTCCAATTCTTGTAGAACCCGTATCATCCATTTGCACCGCACCTAGTAAAGTATGATAAGTTGGAAGCACAAAAAGAGCTGAAACCGCCGCAAATGAAGCAACAAGCATATAAGAATCTCCTGGATTTGCCACTGTGATTCCAAGTGCTGCAACCACCACAGGAGTAATAGCTTTGGCAGTAGCGGCTTGAGAATATAAAAGCATACTAGCAAAAAAGTAAGCAACTGCTAAAAGTGCTGGAATTTTAGAAACTAACTCTGTAGATAAATCTCCAATTTCCTTTGTATAGCCACCCACAAAAGTATTTCCAAGCCAAGCAACGCCCAAAACACATACACACGCTACCATACCGGACTTAAATACGCTAGTATCGGAGATTTTATCTGGCTTAACTTTGCAAAAGATAACAATCAAAGTTGCAATACCAAGCATAAAGCTCATGATCGCTGCATCTCGACTTACAATAACATTTTCAATTAAAACAGGTTGTCCTCCGATTTTTGAAATGGCAGTGGCATAAAGCACCACACAAAGCACTCCAATAATAAAGATTCCAACAGAAAGCTTTGCACCTTCTTTTAATTGTATATTTTGCGATCCAATAGGTGCTTGAACTAATCCTTGTGCTAGTCTTTCTTGATAAACAGGATCTTTACTTAAATCAAGATTGTAGAACATTGTCATAATAAAAGCCGTGAGCATACAACCAATAAAAGTGGTAGGAATCCAAATTCCAAGCAACACAGGATAACTCCAACCAAGTGGTTCTAACACGCCAGTCATATACACCACAGCCGCACTAACAGGACTTGCAGTGATCGCAATTTGACTAGAAACCACCGCAATAGAGAGCGGTGCTGATGGCTTAATGTTTTGTTCTTTTGCAACTTCAACAATAACAGGAATCATAGAAAAAGCAGTGTGTCCTGTCCCTGCAAGAATTGTTAAAAAGTAAGTTACCGATGGTGCTAGATAGTTAATATATTTTGGATTAGAACGCAAAATCTTCTCCGCAATTTGAACCAAATAATCCAAACCACCCGCAAGTTGCATTGCAGAAATAGCTGCAATCACCGACATAATAATCAAAATAACATCCCACGGAATAGAACCAGGAGTCATTCCAAGCCCTAATCCCAAAATAACAACACCAATACCCCCAGCATAACCAATACCAATCCCACCAAGTCTAATACCAACAAATATTGCACCCAATAAGACAATAATTTGTAAAATCAACATTATTGTTTCCATAATTAAGCCTTATTTTTTTGCTTTCATTTGCGGATTAAGCATATTTTTTGGATCTAATATTTTATCAATTTCCTCTTTAGGTAAATATCCTCTCTCTAGGCAAATATCCCCTACTGATTTTCCAGTTTGTAAGGCTTCTTTTGCGATACTTGCGGATTTTTCATATCCTAAAATTGGATTAAAGGCTGTTACAATTCCAATAGAATTAAGCACTGATTGTTTGCAAGCTTCAGGATTTGCACTTAAATGTTTAATGGCCTTTTGTGCTAAAGTTCGCATTGCATTTTCTAGCACAACTAAAGAATTAAAAAGCGCATAGGCAATTCCAGGTTCAAATGCATTAAGCTCAAACTCTCCCCTTTCACTACAAAGCATAATCGTAACATCATTGCCAATAACTTCATAACAAGCCTCACCAACAGCCTCGCAAATAACAGGATTTACTTTTCCAGGCATAATAGAACTTCCAGGTTGCATCTTAGGTAAATTAATTTCTCCTAATCCGCATCGAGGTCCAGAATTCATCAATCTCAAGTCATTAGCAATTTTAGAAAGTCTTACTGCCGCAGTTTTTAAACAACCACTTACATAAACAAAATCAGCAGTGTCTTGAGTAGCTGCAATTAAATCTTCTGCGGGTCTAAAATTTACTCCTGTAATTTCTTTTAATCTTTTCTCAACAACATTTTTATAATCTGGATGGCAATTAATTCCTGTCCCAATTGCTGTTGCACCAAGATTTAAAACTTCCATAACTTCTCTTGCGGCTTTAAGTTTTGCAATATCACTTTTAATATAACTCGCAAAGGCATTAAAAGTATTTCCCAAAGTAGTTGGCACAGCATCTTCAAGCTCTGTTCTTCCCATTTTGATATAATCTTTATATTCCTCAGCTTTTTTAAGAAGTTCTTCTTTTAATTCTTCCATTGCTTCAAGCAAATCTCCTAGCTTCTTATGTGTTGCTACTTTAATAGAGCTTGGATAAGTATCATTGGTGGATTGCCCTAAATTAGTGTGATCATTTGGATGAAGGTATTGATATTCACCTTTTTTATGCCCCATACTCTCTAGCGCAATGTTAGTTAGCACTTCATTAACATTCATATTAGTAGAAGTCCCAGCACCTCCTTGAATCATATCCACAACAAATTGTTCAATAAACTCTCCTGCAATCAACCTATCACAAGCAGCCGCCAAAGCATCTGCTTTATCTGCATCTAAAACCCCCACTTCTTTATTGGCTAAAGCAGCTGCTTTTTTAACTTGCGCAAAAGCTTTAATAAAAAATGGATAATCCCTTAATTTGCGTTGTGTCATATGAAAATTATCTACTGCACGATAAGTTTGCACTCCATAATAAACATCTTCTGGTATTTCAAGCTCCCCTATAAAATCGTGTTCTTTTCTAGTTGCCATAACTTACCCCCCTTAAAAAAATAAAATCTTGAGCAAATCTTTAAAACAAATCTTTAACTCATACAAACAATACTACCTTTACTTATATAAGCTTTCTATTAAAAATTTAAATTAATATAAAACTTAAATTATTTATTAATTTTTAATTGTTAAAACCCCAGATCTTTGCTCATAAAATATAACTGCCAAAGAAACAAAACTTGCACACAAAATCCCAAGTGGATAGGAAATAATTACCCCCATAAATCCATAAAATTTTGGCAAAATTAATACAAAAAACAAAGCAAATAATAAAGTGTAAGAAAAAGTAATTATAAAAGAGCTTGCTGTCCTTTGAATCGATTGAAAGAAAATTGCACTCACAATATTGATTCCCAAAAGAATATAACCTAAAAAATAAATATCCATAGCCCATTTAATATCATTTATTAAATTAGAATCACGCAAGACAATATCATCTTGCAAAAACCAAGGAATAATCAAGGGAGATAAATAATAAAAACCAATATAAAGTGCAACCCCTCCTAATAAACTAAAACCTAAACCAAAGTAAAAAATCCCTTTCACTCTTCCTAAAAGCTTTGCTCCATAATTAAAACTCGCAATAGGCTGAACTCCTTGAGCCATTGACAATAAAATCGTAAAAGGTATAATTCCCACATACATTAAAACACTATAAATCGCCAATCCCCTATCCCCAGCAATTCCAACAATCGTGTGATTAAAAATTAGCATCATCATACTCACGCTAATTTCAGAACTGCTTTGGGGAATGCCATTTTTAGTTGCCATTAAAATTGCATAAATATCAAAAGTTTTAATTAAAAATAAATCTCCTTTTTTGCGCAAAAAATGTTGCAATAAGATACACATTCCAATCCCATGCCCCAAAATTGTAGCCAAAGCACTTGAATGAATCCCTAACTCTAAAATAAACAAAAAAAGATAATTTAAAACAATATTCATTAACGATCCAATAATCATTGCTATCATTGCCAAAATGGGCTGTTTGTCATTGATTGCAAAAATATCAAGCATTGGATGCAAAACAATTATAAAAGCCCCCAAATAAATAATCTCTGTATAATCTCTCACTAAAGGCAATAAAGTCTCACTAGCTCCAAGATATAGGGCGATTGCATCACTAAAACAATAAAGTATGATTCCACCAACCAAAGAAGTAAAAAGTGCAAAATAAAAAACTGAACTAAAAATTATTCTAGCCCTAAAAGGCTTTCCTTTGCCCAAAAAATAAGAACTCATTGCCGCAGCACCCACACTAAAAAGCAATTCAAATGCAATGAGAATAGGAAAAATGGGCCACGCAACCCCAATAGCAGCAAGAGCATTTTCACCTAACTTTTTACCCACAAAGATTCCATCAATCGTAGAATAAGTTGATAAAGCAAGCATTGCTACTAATGAAGGTAGAAAATAAGTGAAAAATAATCTTGGAATTGCAGCTGTTTTTAAGTCAATTTTACTCATTATTATTTTCCCTAGCAAGTTGTTTGGCAAATTCTAATGAATCTTTTATATTAATTTTAGGAGAAAGCGATATTTTTGCATTTTTTCCTAAAAGCTCCTCTGCTACTTTAGCAGTGCTTTTACCAATGCAAAGTGCTAAATAACTTTCTCTCCACGCATAATTTTGCAAAAAAGCCCTAAGGCTTGAGGGGGCGCTAAAAAAGAAAATAGAATCTTCTTTGAAACTCTGCTTTTTATCTTCAGAAATATTCAAAATCTTAGTTTCATACAAAATTGATTCTAACACCACAATCCCCCCTTTTTTTAAAATTTCCACAAGATTAGAAGCAACTTTTTTTGCACGCACAAAAAGCACCTTTTTGCCCCTTAAAATTTCCACTAATTCTCTTCCAAATAAATCTCCATAAGCAGCAGAAGCAACAAATTCTACCTTGCCACCAAGACTCTCTAAAGCCTTTTTGCTTCCCTCTCCAATCACATAACAAGGTAGATTCTGCCATTCTTTTGGCATAAAATGTTCTAGGGCAAAAACAGCATTTTTAGAAGTAAAAAGCAAACATTCCACTTCTTTAATCTTTTGTTTGAGCATAGAATCTTCTACAAAGCAAATCTCTAAAAGCTCTAAATACTCCACTTCTTTTATTAGTCTATTTGTATTTTTTTTTGTGATATAATAAACTTTTCTCATTTTTTGATTCTAGCTAAAATTTCATAAAGGGCGCAAATGTATATTAAACACAAAAGCTTAGCTACGCCAATTGATTTACAAAACGACAAACTTGATAATTGCATTATTATTGACTTGCGATCTAGAGGATATTTTCTCATTAGCCACATTCCTAATGCGCTCAATCTTGATTCTCTTTCTCGTATTAGCTTTATTGCACAAGAAAATCCCGATAAAAGAATCGTGCTTTACTGCCACAGCGGGGCAAGTGCCGCAGATTTTGGAAATAAACTTGTTGAAATGGGATATAAAAATATTTTTTACTTGGATGAAAATTTCTTCAATCTCCCAAAAATGGGCATTACTATCCAATACAATACTTAAAGGCTAATCTTTAATCGTGCTATAAAGCGCTTTAATCGCCACTTCAAGCATAGAAAAAATTTTTTCAAATCCTTCTAAATTTTTATAATAATAAGGATCAGGTATTTCTTGTCCCTCTAATCCAAAATCTCCCATAAGCTTGACTTTTTCTTTTTCAAACCCCATTGTAAGTAAATCTTGATAGTTTTGCCTATCCATTGCTACAATATAATCAAAAGAATCATCCTTATAAACATTAACTTTTCGCCCTTTTAGTTGTGAAATATCAATTCCATATTTTTTGGCAATAGCAATAGAATAGGCACAAGGTGGCTCATCAATATGCCAACCACTTGTTCCAGCCGAATCAATCTTAAGATTCAAGCCCTCTTTTTGTGCTAGATGCCTTGCGATTCCCTCTGCTAAAGGAGAACGACAAATATTTCCCAAACAAACAAAAAGGATTGAATGGACTTTTTGCATTTATTTTCCTTATTTATTTTTGCATTTCTGCCCATTTTTGTGCAATTCTTACAGCATTAGTGGCTGCACCAACACGAATTTGATCTGCCACACACCAAAGATGCAAGATTTTTTTATCATAATTATCAACGCGGATTCTGCCTACATAAGTCTCATCAGTATCTGTCGCTAAAGAAGGCATAGGGTAAGATTTTTCCTTAGGATTATCAATGACAACCACCGATTCTGCCTTACTTAAAACTTCTCTAGCTTCCTCTGCACTCACTTCTTGCTCAAAGGCAATGGTAATGGATTCACTATGACTTCTTAAAACAGGCACACGCACACAAGTTGCACTCACTGCAAAATCACTATGCATAATTTTATTGGTTTCATTAACCATTTTCATTTCTTCTTTAGTGTAATCATTATCTAAAAACACATCAATATGTGGGATAAGATTAAGCGCGATTCGGTGAGGAAAAGCTTTTGGTTCCACTAAATCCATATTGAATTCAAAAAATTTCTGCATTTGCAAAACTAACTCTTCCATTCCTTTTTTACCTGCACCCGAAACAGCTTGATAAGTGCTAACATCTACTCTTTTTATTTTAAAAGCATTATGCAAAGGCGCTAAAACTTGCACCATTTGAATGGTAGAGCAATTGGGATTTGCAATAATTCCAGTTTTTTCCCATAATGCAATATCTTGCGGATTCACTTCAGGCACAACCAAAGGAACATCTTTTTGCATTCTAAAATGACTAGTATTATCAATCACAACAGCCCCTGCCTTAGCCGCACTTGGCGCAAATTCTGCACTCACGCTTCCGCCTGCTGAGAAAAAAGCAATCTCAATTTCTTCTTCCTCAAAAACACTATGAGTGAGCTCCTTAACCTTATAGACTTCATCTTTGTAAGTGATTTCTCTTCCCACACTTCTTGCACTCGCCAAAGGCACAAGCTTATTAATAGGAAAATTTCTTTCTTCTAAAATCTTAAAAATCTCTTCACCAACAGCCCCAGTAGCTCCAACAACAGCAACATTAAACTTTTTCATAAACAACTCCTTAAAAATTAATATGGTAATGTTTCATTTTTTCTAATAACACTTGTTTTTGCATTCCCAAAAGCTCAGCAGCACTATCCACATCCGAATCAGATGCTTTTAATGCTTCATAAATTAACTCTTCCTCTAAATTAGCAATTTTTTTAGCTCCACCACTTTCTCTAGAGCTTAGGAACAAATCTTCGGGCATAATAGTATCATCCTCACACAAGATTGCTGCCCGCTCCACAACTGATAAAAGCTCCCTAATATTTCCAGGCCACTTATAGGAGAGCAATTGCTCCTTTGCTCCTTTTCCCCATTTTTTCTTACCAACTCCATATTGTTTATCCACTTCTTCTAATTTCCATTCACAAAGTGGGATAATCTCTTCTGTCCTTTCTCGCAATGGCGGAATATGAATAGGGATTGTTTGTAGCCTAAAAAATAAATCTTCTCTAAATTCGCCCTTTTTAATTTTTTTTTGAATATCCGCATTGGTGGCTGCAATAAAGCGTATATCCACCTTAATAGGCTTACTGCTTCCAAGTCTAACAATCTCTTTTTCTTGCAAGACGCGTAAAAGTTTAGCTTGAAGACTAGCAGGCATTTCTCCAATTTCATCTAAAAACACGCTTCCGCCATTAGCACTTTCAAACTTCCCTGCTCTTCCCTCTGTTGCATCCGTAAAAGCACCTTTTTCATAACCAAAGAGTTCTGATTCAAGAAGATTATCTGGAATTGCTGCCATATTAATGGCAATAAAAGGGGCTTTTGCTCTAAGGGAATGGTTATGAATATAATTAGCAAACACTTCTTTTCCAACTCCACTCTCCCCCAATAACAAAATCGCTGCATCTGTTTTAGCTGCTTTATTAGCAAGCATCAAAGCTTTTTGTAATGCTGGAGAAGTAGAGATAAAGCTTTGCTCTTTGGTTTCTTCGCTTTTTTTAGGGGTTTTAGCGATCACTTCTTTGGCTTTTTTAGCTCGATGAATCGCCGCTACTAGAGTTTCAATATCAAAGGGCTTAGTCAAAAAATCTTTTACTCCAAGCCTAATTGAATCAATTGCTTTATTTAAAGTTGCATTACCGGTGATAATTAAAGCCTCATAACGCCCATTTAACTCCCTCAAAAACTCTATTCCATCCATCTGTGGCATATTAATATCAGTGATGATTAAATCAATGCTATCATCTAGTTTTTTGAGTGCATCCTTAGCATTTTTAAAGCTCACCACTTCAAATTCCTCATATTCACCAAGGGCAATCTCTAAAGACTTTCTCATATTAATATCATCTTCAACAATGGCTAGTTTCATCACTTCTCCTTTTTGTTTGCTACAAGATGATAAATTGTAGCAATCCCCCTTTCATATTCTATTTTAATACGCGTTGCAGGAATCGACAAAAAACTTACAAACTCACCTTGATAATTAGAAGCCTTGCTTCTGTCCTCCAACTTCACACCCCATTTAAAAAAGCATTCTAAAATCTCTTCTTTTGAAGAATCTAAAAATTCCTTTTCGCTTTTACTATTATGCACAATTTCACATTTTTTATAAGGATTTTTAACCTTATCCAATAAATTAGCACTCAACATTGCAGGAGAAAAGTAATATTTTTCATTCAAAATTATTCCATTTTTAATAGCTACTCTATAAGAAAACAAATACTCTGTGGCTCCTACAAAGATACTGCAAATCATAATCCCAAAGAATACTTTATACATTATTCCTCATTATTAAATTCCAATAATCCATTATCTTCTTCTGGCAAATCTTCTTCTATCTCTTTTTCTTCTTTAGGGCATCTTGCAATAGAAACAACCTTATCATCATCAACATTAACAATAATCACACCACTTGTAGCACGACCTGCTTTGCGGATTGTCTGCATATCAACACGAATCATTTTTCCACTAGAAGTTAAAACCATTAAATCCATATTTTCATCTACATTAACTACACCCACAAGTTTTCCTGTCTTGCTAGTAAGTTTCATTGCAATGACACCCTTACCACCGCGATTTGTAATGCGATATTCATTAACTTCTGTGCGTTTTCCTATCCCTTTTTCACTAACACTTAAGATTTCTTCATTTTCACTAGAAACCACGGTTGCACCAATCACATAATCCTTTGGAATCTTAAATTTAATAGCCGTAACCCCTCGTGCTACCCGTCCAATCTCACGCACATTATCCACGCCAAAACGCACACACATTCCCTCATAGGTAACCACAAGTATCTGTTGAATCTCTGGATGAATGATTTTTGCTGTTACAAGCTCATCATCACCATCAAGATTGATAGCCTTTACCCCAACACTGCGAATGTTTTTAAATTCACTTAAATTGGTGCGTTTAATGATTCCATTTTTTGTGAAAAATGCGATAGATTTATCTTCATTAAAATCTTTTGTTGTAATAGTCGCCATAATCTTTTCATCAGGCGCAAGGCTAATTAAATTCACCACTGCTTTACCAATAGCAGTGCGACTTGCTTCTGGAATCTTATAAACTTTTAGCCAATACAACTGCCCTTTGTTAGTAATAAACATAATCGTATCGTGCGTATCAGACACAAAAAAGCTTTCTATAAAATCATCATCGTGTGTATTGGCAGAAATTTTGCCCTTACCTCCACGATTTTGTTTTTCATAAGTTCTAACTGGCACTCTTTTAACATATCCGCGATGACTCATTGTAACCACCACCGCTTCATTAGGGATTAAATCTTCTACATCAATGCTTTCATAATCCTCTTCAATAGCTGTCAAACGCTTTGTGCTAAATTTTTCTTTAACTTCAAGCAATTCTTCTTTGATGATTTTATTTAACAATTCCTCACTTCTTAAAATTGAGCTTAAATATTCAATCTCTTTGATTAATTCTTGATATTCATTTTCAATCTTATCTCTCTCCAAACCTGTTAAGCGTTGCAAACGCATATCCAAAATTGCTTGTGCTTGTATCTCGCTAAGATTAAACTTCTCAATCAAGCCTTCTTTTGCAACCTTTGGATCGCTACTAGAACGAATCAAAGCAACAATTTCATCAATATTTTCTAAAGCTATTCTCAAACCCTCTAAAATATGTGCTCTAGCCTTTGCCTTTTCAAGTTCAAAAATTGTGCGTCTTATAACTACGCTTTTGCGATGAGAAATAAATAGAGCCAACAATTCTAAGAGTGTAAAAATCTTAGGTTCTTTATTATAAATAGCAAGCAAAATAATTCCAAAAGTGCTTTCCATTGGTGTAGACTTAAAAAGGTGATTAAGAACAATTTCACTCATTGCTTCCCTTTTTAATTCTACAACCACCCTTATTCCATCTCTATCAGATTCATCTCTTACTTCGGCAATACCTTCAATCACTTTCTCTTTTGCTAATTCGGCAATTTGCTCTACCAATCTTGCTTTATTGACTTGATAAGGTATCTCATCAATCACAATAATGTCTTTTGTTTTAGTTTTTTCAATATGGGTTTTAGCACGAATCTTGATTCGACCACGCCCAGTTTCATAGGCTTCTTTAATGCCATTTTTACCATAGATGATTCCACCTGTGGGGAAATCTGGTCCTTCAATAAATTGCAAAATTTCATTTAATTCTGCTTTTGGGTGATCAATTAAATACACCAAAGCATCAATAATCTCATCGATTCTATGTGGAGGAATATTAGTAGCCATACCCACAGCAATCCCATTTGATCCATTAATAAGCAAATTGGGCAAACGACTAGGGAGTATATCAGGTTCTTTTAAAGTGTCATCATAGTTTGGAAGGAAATCTACCGTGTCTTTATCAATATCCCTCAAAACTTCTTCGGCTGCTTGAGTCATCTTTGCTTCAGTGTAACGCATAGCTGCTGCACTATCACCATCAATACTTCCAAAGTTTCCTTGCCCATCAACCAATTCTAAGCGCATAGAAAAATCTTGTGCCATTCTAACTAAAGCATCATAAACCGCTATATCCCCATGTGGATGATATTTACCAATTACATCCCCAACGATTCTTGCAGATTTTTTATATTTAGCTTTTGAAGTTACTCCAAGCTCATACATTGCATACAAAATTCTTCTATGGACTGGCTTTAATCCATCTCGTGCATCAGGCAAAGCACGCCCTACAATTACACTCATTGAATAATCAAGATAGCTTTCTTTAATAGAATCTTCAATATTGACATTTTGTATATCTTGGTTTAACAAATCAGACATTTATTCCCTTTGCTTTAAAAAGTTTTATATTATATCCCTATTTAACTTTAATTCCGCTAATATGAAGCATTAGAACGCTTGCTTATTGGCAATATTCTTGAGAGATAAAATAAGAATCTAAAATTGAAGTTGTTTGATGAATTTTGCAAATAAATTTTAAAATTTCTTGCCCCTTTAAAATATCACCCTCATTTCGTAAAATTCCCACAAATTTATTTTCAACAAATAAAGGCATTCCTATCATTTTTTGTTTTTGATCCCAAGGAAGATTTTCAATTGCTTCTAATGTGGTTTGCTCGGAGGCAAAATTAGACCATTCTTGCTCAAAAAAATATTCTACTTTTAATTGATAATCTAAAATATTCAAATAAGAATCATTAAAAATATCAAAAGATTTTTCTTTAAAGTTCAAAGCTCTTAAATTAGGCTCTGGAAGAATATTGCAATAAATATCAGTAAATTTTTGTGGTTTTAAAATTGCCAAATCTAAATTTGCATCTAATGCTAAAATTTCTGCATAACTAAGGCAAGAAACTACATGACTAGGCGATTGACTGTCATAAAGCAAAATATCTTTTGCTCTAGCATCCCTATAAACCAAACTTGCACTTGTTATAATTAATCCCTCATTGATAATCAATCCATAACCTTCTTTATAATCTTGCAAACCAAAGGAAGAAACAATTTTTAATCCACTATCTAACCATTTTGGCGATTGTGCATACAAACTTAATGCCCACAATAAACTCAACAATATCTTAAACATGCAAAAAAACAAACTCCAAAATTATTTCTCTTTAATTGATAAAATACTACAATAAAACCCTTTAAAATTAAAAATATAATTCAAGGAATTAAAATGGAATTAAAAGAATTTAATCTTTCAAAAGAAGAATTAGAATCGCTTCAAAACGCTATTATCCATACAGAAAAAGGTGATATAAAAGTTAAACTTTTCCCTAATGAAGCACCCAATACCACAGCCAATTTTGCTACTTTAGCTAAAAGTGGATTTTACAATGGATTAAATTTTCATCGCGTTATTGCAGGTTTTGTTGCACAAGGCGGTTGCCCAAATGGCGATGGTAGAGGCGGTCCGGGATATGCTATTAAATGTGAATTGCAAAACAATCCTCACAAGCACCTAAAAGGAACTCTCTCAATGGCACATGCTGGACGCAACACAGGAGGCAGTCAATTTTTTATTTGTTTTGCTCCACAGCCTCACTTAGATGGAGAACACACGGTATTTGGGCAAATAGAAGATGAAGAAAGCTTGAAAGTCCTTGATTCAATTAAGCAAGGAGACAAAATCTTAAAAATTGAAATTAACCAATAAGCCAAAAAAGCTTATTGGTGATTTATTTAAAGCTCTGGTTTTGGAGTTTTATCTGTAGAAATAGGAAGCTGTGGATAAATAACCTCCGGCTTTTCTCCAGTGAGCGATCTTAAAAATGTAGCAATTTTTTCTGCTTCTGCTTGAGAAATCTCAATTCCAAGTTGCACACTCCCCATTTCTTGAATCGCATCATTAAGCGACCAAATTGCTCCATTATGAAAATAAGGTGCTGTTTCAGCAACATTTCTTAAGGTAGGAGTTTTAACCATTCCATTAGAATCTCCTTTAAAATCCCCTAAATTTGCAAATTTATATTGCCCAGCTACTTGGAAAGCTTGCATAGTTCCACCTAGATTCACTCCATTATGACAAGCCGCACAACCTTTATCTAAAAACACTTGCAATCCTTCTTGCTCTGCTTTAGTAAGTGCTTTTGAATCACCCTCTAAAAATTTATCAAACCGAGAAGGAGTAATGAGAGTTCGCTCAAAATTTGCAATTGCATCAGCGATATTATCAAAAGTTACTCCATCCTTACCATATATCTTTTTAAATTCATTAACATATTCTGGCAATGAAGCGATTTTTTCAACAGCTAGTTTTGCAGGTGTTGCCATTTCTGGTTCTGCTTCAATTGGTCCTTTTGCTTGATCAGCAAGTGTCCCCGCTCTCCCATCCCAAAATTGAGAAGCATTTAAAACCGAATTATAAACCGTTGGAGAATTTAAATGATGCGGATTTTCTGTCCATCTATGTCCTACGGCTGCTGAGATTCCATCTGTTCCACCCAATCCTAAATTATGACAAGTATTACAAGAAATAATTCCGCTTTTAGACAAGCGTGGTTCAAAATATAATTTTTTACCAAGCTCAGCTTTAGCTTCAGTAAAAGGACTAAATTTCACTCCCATTTCTTGTAATACCTTATCTACCTCTTTTTGGTTTTTTGGCAAAGGTGCTAATCCATTATCTTTTGCACTTTGAATCAGAGGATTAGCATTCAAAGTAAGACTACAAGCCACCAATACCGAAGATAATGATAAAAACCACTTCTCCATTCAACACTCCTTTAAGATAAAATATGATTGTTTCTACAATCACAAAAATTATATCTACTTTTCATTAAATAAAAATTAATAAAAAATAAAAATTATCCTTTAAATTTTATGGACTAACCCCAATGAAACAATAAAATCATTTTAGAAAAATAATAATTCTTAAAAAGAAAAAAATAAAAAATTTAAAAATATTTGAGAATAATTGTAACATTTAAATAAGAATAAATTTTGATTGAGAATGGTAGATTATTTTTTCTAAAATGATTTTAAAGACAAGATAGCAATTTGATGCAATCTTGTCTAAAATTTATCAATCTAATTCCCAATTTTCTAAAAGATTAAAATTCAAATAACGATAAATTTGATTTTCTTTTCCTTGAATCTTTTTGGGAATCAAATCCAAATATTCTTGTTTTGTTGGGATTCTGCCAAGTAATGCACAAAGTGCCGCTAACTCTGCACTTCCTAAATAAACTTTAGCATCTTTTCCCATTCGGTTATCAAAGTTTCTTGTAGAAGTTGAAAATACCACAGCATTATCCCTTACACGCGCTTGATTCCCCATACATAAGCTACAACCAGGAAGCTCGATTCTTGCTCCAGCAGCCCCAAAGATTGAATAATACCCCTCTTCAGTAAGCTCTCTTGCATCCATTTTTGTTGGCGGTGCGATCCAAAGTGTTGTAGGAACCATTCCCTCACCCTTTAAGACTTCCCCTAAAGCACGATAATGTCCGATATTTGTCATACAGCTTCCAACAAAAACTTCATCAATATTATGTGGGCGATTTGGATTATTCAAAATCTCACTTAATGTTGCTACATCATCAGGATCATTAGGACACGCCAAAATTGGCTCTGTAATCTCATTAAGATCAATTTCAATAACAGCAGCATATTGTGCATTAGAATCAGCTTTCAAAAGCACAGGATTATCAATCCAATCTTGCATTTTTTTCGCCCTTCTTTCTAGAGTTGTGCTATCTTGATAACCGGCTTTAATCATAGCATTAATCAATGCAATATTGGATTTTAAATATTCAATAATAGGCTCTTTGTTTAAAGCAACTGTGCAAGCTGCTGCACTTCTTTCTGCACTTGCATCACTTAGTTCAAAAGCTTGTTCAACTTTCAAATCTGGTAAGCCCTCAATCTCCAAGATCTTACCGCTAAAAATATTTTTCTTTCCTTTTTTCTCTACAGTTAATAATCCTTGTTTAATTGCATAATAAGGAATCGCATTTACCAAATCTCTTAGTGTGATTCCAGGTTGCATTTTGCCGCTAAATCGCACAAGCACTGATTCTGGCATATCAAGTGGCATAGAACCTGTTACAGCTGCAAACGCTACAAGTCCACTTCCCGCAGGAAAACTAATTCCAATAGGAAAACGCGTATGTGAATCCCCACCTGTCCCAACACTATCTGGTAATACCATACGATTAAGCCAAGAATGAATAACACCATCACCTGGTCTTAAAGCTACCCCACCACGGCTACTCATAAATTGTGGTAAAGTTGCGTGAAGCTTAACATCAGCAGGTTTAGGATAAGCTGCAGTATGACAAAAACTCTGCAATACAAAATCCGCACTAAATCCCAAAGAAGCAAGTTCCTTAATCTCATCTCGCGTCATCGCACCTGTAGTATCTTGGCTACCAACAGTGCTTACTCGAGGCTCACAATAAGTCCCCGGCAAAACACCTTCAACTCCACAGGCTTTCCCTACCATTTTTTGTGCAAGCGTAAATCCTTGTCCGCTTCCTTTTGGAGTTTGAGGTTTTGCAAAGATTTCTTCTTTTGGCATTCCTAAAAATTCTCTTGCCTTAGCGGTTAATCCCCTACCAATAATAAGATTGATTCTACCTCCAGCACGAATCTCATCAGCAAGTGTATTAGGTCTTAAATCAAATTTTGAAACTACTGCACCATTTTTACAAATTTCTCCTTTAAAAGGATAAATTTCAATAACATCACCTTCATTAAGCTCACTTACAGGTGCTACAATAGGCAAACAACCGCTATCTTCACAAGTGTTAAAGAAAATTGGTGCAATTACACTACCAATTACTAAACCACCTGCCTTTTTATTTGGAATGTAAGGAATTTCTCGCCCCATATGCCATACTAGCGAGTTACAAGCTGATTTTCTAGAGCTTCCTGTCCCCACAACATCACCTACATAAACAAGTGGGTATCCTTTTTTCTTAAGTTCTTCGATTCTACCAAAGGCATTTTGAGTGCGACTTTTTAGCATGGCTTGTGCATGCAAAGGAATATCACTTCGCGTAAAAGCATCACTTGCAGGACTTAGATCATCAGTATTTGTTTCACCATCAACCTTAAAAACAACAGCCGTGATTTTTTCTGCTAAAGGCTCTTTGGAGAGAAACCATTCTGCATTAGCCCAAGATTCTAACACTTCTTTAGCGTAAGCATTGCTTTTGCTTAGTGTGGCAATTTCATTAAAAGAATCATAAACAAGCAAAGTATGCTTTAAGGCTTCTGATGCTGCTTTTGCCACTTCTGTATCTTTAGAATCTAAGGCTGCCACTAAAGGAGCAATATTATAACCCCCAAGCATAGTTCCAAGCAATTTTACAGCTAAGACTTTTGAAATTCCATTAATAGTAATTTCACCTTGCACAATCTGATTTAAAAATTCCGCTTTAACCTTAGCCGCTTCATCAACACCTGGTGAAACACGATTGGATAATAAATCAATTAATTCATCTTGCCTTTCTCCCTTTTTTAATAATTCAACAACTTGAATAACCTGCTCCTTGGTTAGGGGAAGTGGTGGGATATTTTGCTCTGCTCTTTGTTTGACTTGCTCTTGATACTCTATAAAAAAACTCATTGATTGCTCCTTAAAAACTATATAATACTCCAAAATCATACAAAAAAATTTCTTAAAAAAATAGATAAAAAAAAATTAAACTTTTCTTTTTTTATTTCTAATGTTAGCTTTTGAAACAACTAAACTTTAAAAACATAAAACTATATTGACAAAAAAAAATTTTTTTTGTATAAATCACACCATAAAATTAATTTTTTTATTTTATTATATTTTAAGGAGTTTTCAATGAAAGCCATTCATTCCATTAGTGAAGCTATAGGCAATACCCCTCTTTTGTTTATCAAATCACTTTCCAAAGAAAGTGGGGCTAATATTTATGGTAAGTGTGAGTTTTTTAACCCAAGTGGATCGGTTAAAGATCGGATTGCACTTAATATGATTGAAAGTGCGATACGCGAGGGTAAGATCGATGAAGACACAATTCTAATCGAGCCAACAAGCGGGAACACAGGTATAGGTTTAGCCTCTGTGTGTGCAGCTAAGGGTATTAAGCTTATTCTTACAATGCCAGAATCTATGAGTATTGAGCGACGCAAGTTGCTTAGTGCATTTGGTGCAAAATTAGAGCTTACTCCAGCACCACAAGGTATGAAAGGTGCTGTGTCTCGCGCTTTGGAATTGCAAAAAGAGATTCCAAATTCTCTTGTATTGCAGCAATTCCAAAATCAAGCAAATCCTGAAGTGCATCGCAAAACTACCGCGCTAGAGATTTTGGAGGCAATGGATGGCAAGATTGATGTATTTGTGAGTGCAGTTGGGACAGGTGGGACTTTAAGCGGTGTAGGATCTGTCTTAAAGCAAAAAAATCCCAATGTAAAGATTATTGCCGTTGAGCCAATAAATTCGCCTGTTATTAGCGGTGGCGCCCCCGGACCTCACAAGATTCAAGGTATTGGAGCAGGGTTTATTCCTGAAACTTTGGATACAAGTTTGATTGATGAGGTTTTGCAAGTTGATGCAGAATGGGCGGCACAAGAAGCAAGAAAAATTGCAAAAAATGAAGGTGTGTTGGTAGGGATTTCAAGTGGTGCAAATCTATGGGGCGCAAAAGAAATTGCTAAAAAATATCCTAATGCCAATATCGTAACGATTTTATGCGATACAGGTGAAAGATACCTTAGCACGGATTTATTTGAAGTATAATGCAGATTCTAAGATAGAGCAATCTATCTTAGAATCTAACCCCATTCTCCTAATAATGCCAAAATTTCTAGAATCTAAGCTTTTTGCTTACTTACAATATCAACGATAGTATCACCCACCATAAGAGCGATTTTTTCCATAAATTCTGCTGGAGAAGTAAAGCCTACGCATGAGCAATTAATTTCACCCAAGACATATTTATACTTGCCTTGTGAATCTGTATCAAGAATAAAATCCGCTGTCCAAATGAGTGGTAAATCATAATTTCCTAGCTTGGATCGAATCTCTGGAAGTTGGGCTAAAAACCAATCAATAAGCGTTTGCCAATCTTTGGGTTCATCATAGCGATATTTTGCTCCACTAAAGAGTGTTGCAGAAAAGGCATCGCCACCTTCAGCTGGTTTTTTATGTACGACATATACAGGGGTTTTGTATAGCATAAGGATTCTAATCTCCCCTTCTTTGATACGCGGTAAAAATGTCATATCCACAAGCATACCATTATCGCCTACCAAATAATGCTCACAAAAATCCATAAATTCTCCCAATTTTCGCTCTTCTGTGTGGTTATCTTTGGCTTCTGTGCAGATTATTTTTGTATCAAGCGGTAGCGAATCAACCTTGCCATAATCATTTGGAGATTCTAAACGCACACGCCAAATTCCCTCGCCTGTAGATCCACGATTTTGCTTTAAGACACGCTCACCCTTAGCTAGAGTTTTTGGAAATGTTTTTTTGAAATCATGTATATCACTCCACGTTACCCCAATGCGTTTGGCTTCTGCTGGATCATAATACGCATAGGTATCGCTAGGCACAAGTTGTGTATCTGCAAGTTTTGTGAGTGCATCTTTGGCTCCATAGCCTATCATTGCATCAGGATGAGGCATACCTACAAGCCTATCATCACAAAGCTTACGCAACACATCAAAATATAATTTTTCTTCCTTGAGATTCCCTGGATTGACGCGTGAGACATAGCCATCAGCAGTATTTTTGACATGCTCATAGATTTTGTTGCGCTCTGTTTGGTCTCGCAAAATATCATCAGTAAAAAAAATAACTTCCGCATTCCAACCCTTGGCTTTGAGTGCATTAACCATAGGCATAGTATCTTTTCTATAGCCATCAGGTCCTTTATCGCTTCCACCTCTTGCTTCAAAAAACACAATGTTCTTTTTCATACCCTCTCCTTATTTTAATTTATAATAAAGGATAACAAAAAAACTCTAAAATTTCTCTCAAATGGATAGAAATTTTATTTTAATTATTTTTTATGGGATTATTTAGCCAACTTATCCAATTTCCATTTCAATATATTTAAACTTTTAACCAAATCCCCTCTTTAGCTTTAAATATAATTTTATCTTGTTCTATGAGAGAAGTTAAAGCTCTCTTAAATGATTTTTTACTCATCTTAAAAATCTTTGTAATCTCTTTTGGATCACTATCATAATGCATTTTCAAATGCCCTCCACTCTCCTTTAACCTCTCTAGCACTTCTTGTGCTTCACTTATAGAATCTTTCTTAGCTAAAGGTGGTTTTAAAGATAAATCGCATTTTCCATTAGGATAGATTTTTTTGATAAATCCTTCTCTTTTCTTAAAAAACTTAATTTTTTCAAAAATTTCACTTCGATACAAAAGCCCAAGATATTCTCCATTTATGACACATTCATATCCCAAATTACTTTCTCTAAAGGGGATAATTTCCACTTTAGAGAAAATACCTAACTCTTGCTTATTGATATTTTTTAAGCTCTTTAAATAGGGTTTGATATTTACTTTAGCAATCAAACGCCCTTGCTTATCTGTGGTGATAAACACTAGCACTTGCGAATTTATGCTAAATTTTTGTGGATTTTGAGTAGGCATAAACAAATCCTTAGCAATTCCCAAATCCAAAAAACAACCCAAATGATTCCTATCCACTATCTCTAAGACTACAATTTCTCCTCTTTGTGCTTTAGGCTTCAAAGTTGTAGCAATCACTCTACCCTCTGAATCGTGATATAAAAAAACTTCAATCATATCGCCTATCTTAGAATCTTTTGGTAAATATTTATTGGGCAATAAAACCTCTTCTCCTTTATTTTGTAAGTAGGCTCCAAATTCTACAAATCTACCAAGCCTTAACTTACTAACAACACCAATTTCCATTAATCAACAATCTCCATAAAAGTTTCAAATAAACTTCTCCCCAAAGGCATTCCATAAAATTCAGAAATTTGCCACCCTACGACAAATACCATAACCATAAAAATAATAAAACCCAAACAAGCCAAAACAAGCAAGGCTCTAAGTAACTTAAGATAAAAATTTTCATTCAAAGAATCATTTAGGATTTTATGATACACTAGCCAATCCATAAAAAGCCCAAACCAAAAACTAAAAATCATAAACAAAAGCACACACACTACGCCAAAAATCAGCATTGAAACATAAGGAGACCACAAAGAATCATTATAAGCATAGAGATTTGCTTCCCACAACAAAATTGTATAACCAATATGGATTCCAAGTAAAACAAAACCAATCAACAAAACTATAAAAATTATTTGTATTATTTTTTCTAGCGTTGTAGAATACCTAGTAAATTCCCCTCGAATCTGTTTTTTGATTTCTTTATCACTTTTTCCTGCACTCTGCAAATCCATAATCTGGCTTTTTAAATTCTTTATCCATTCTTTACGCCCAAATACTCTTTCCATATCAAATACCTTTTGCAAAATTTCACATAAAATCTTGCCTAAAAAATGCCAAGAATATCTTGACAATTCTAAAATTACTACCATTTGTTAAAAATTTTTTAAATTATTAAAAAATATCTATAAAAATAACTCTATTATTTGATTTTTATGTTATTACAACTAAATATTCTAATTAAGCAAAAATCAAATCATTAAATTTGATTACCTTTACAATTCTTTATCCAATAATTCTTCCACTATGCGTATAAACATTTGCCTTTTCTCCCCTAGCAAAACCAATGAGCGTTACTCCTGTTTCTTGAGCTGCTTTGATTCCCATAAAAGTAGCTGCGGCTTTAGAAACTACAATAGGAATATTATGCATAACTGCTTTAACAACCATCTCCAAAGACAACCGCCCACTTACAAATAATATAGAATCTTGTGTGTTAAAACCTAACATTCTTGCTTTACCCATCACCTTATCAATCGCATTATGCCGACCAATATCCTCTGAAATAAATATTTTATCATTCAAAACCAACATCGCCTTATGCACACAACCTGTTTTAGAGAAAAGCTCTGTATTAGTCTCAAAAAATTTTAAATGCTCAAAAATCTTTTTGGTTGTTATCTTATAGGGGCTTTCAATAAATTTTGTAACAATATTGCCTTCTAAATTACCCGCAACACCAACACAACAGCCCGAAGTTAAAGTTTTTTCTCTAAAAAGATTTTTAAGCATTTTTTCTTCTATTTTTGCTTTTAACGATACAGATTTTCCATCTTCTGCAATCTTAATAGAATCAATACATGAAAGATCACTAATCACACCTTCACTCATTAAAAAACCAACAAAATGATAATCTTGTTCATAAGGGATACTCATTACAGAGAGTAATTTTTGATCATTAAGATAAAAAGCAATACGCTCTTCTTTGATAACAGAATCTTCTCTAGTGGAAAGAAATCCACTAGGAGAAATTTGTTCTATCTGTAAATTTTGATAAAACTGATCCATCTTAGGCTTTATTGATTTCTTGATAATAATAGCTATGCAAAATAGCTATTTCTTCTTCGCCCATATTTCCATCAATAATAGAGCTCAATGCACCTTCAATCGCAAAAACAGCCATATAAATATGAGTAATCAAAAGCGCTATAATAAAAAATCCTATGACATTATGCACCAAAGCCATAACTCTTAGCGTTTCAATATCGCTAAATTGAAAGAACATAAAAGCACCAGAAATAATCATCATAAACCCGCCAACCGTGCAAACCCAAAACCACATTTTTTGTCCAGCATTGAATTTACCAGCAGGAATAGGATGCTTTTCTTTGCTTAAATAGCCTCCCATAATCATTAACCATTTAATATCATAAAGCTTAAAAAGTGCAGGTTTTATCCACATTAAAAACATTAAAACACCAAAAATTGCAAATAAAATTGTTACAATCCCATGCACATCTCTAGCAAATCTAACAAAGCTACCTCCACCAAGTTTATCACCAAAAACCATAATTAACCCAGTTAGACATAAAAGCACAAAAGGGATTGCTGCACACCAATGCACGATAATATTATAACGCGAGAAAACTTTAATTTTTCGACCATGCGAAAATTTTTTCTGCCCTACAACAATAAAATGCGTTAAAAAAGCCAACGGAACTAACACAATAATAATTGCAAAGATAGTTGCAAAATAATGCCCTTGCAAAAGAGTGAAAATCTCACCCCAACCTACAGCATTGGGAGAATTCACTCCCCAAGCTTTAATCGCTTCTACTTCAGGACCACCATAAAGTTTTGTATTCATTGGATTATGCATTAAAGCGTTATTACCCTCAACCACTTCTGCATATTGTTTGCCTCCCTCTTGTGGAACACTTGGATCTGCCGCCCATAAAGTTAAGGCAAATCCCATTAAAATTACAAAGATTCTAAAGAAATTTTTATAAGTTTTCATAGAATCCTCCTAATTTCCATAAGCGGTTTTCCACACATTTGGCACAGCATTTGGCATATTTTCGCCTCTCACGGTTGCGCGATGCGTAATAATGTTAGACACTTCTTCACTACTTCCCGCTAAGAGTGCTTTAGTAGAACACATACTCGCACACATTGGCACTTTACCTTCAGCGATTCTATTTTGTCCATAAAGTCTGTATTCTTCTTCACTATTAGTTTCTTCTGGACCACCTGCACAGAAAGTGCATTTATCCATTGCTCCACGACTTTCAAATACTCCATTTTTAGGGAATTGTGGAGCACCAAAAGGACAAGCATACAAACAATAACCACAGCCGATACATGTCTTTTTATCGTGCAAAACGATTCCATCTGCACGAATATAAAAACAATCCACTGGGCAAACTTGTGCACAAGGCGCATCAGCACAATGCATACAAGCTACTGACACGGCACTTTCTTTGCCTACTTGTCCTTCATTAAGCACAACAACTCTGCGGCGATTAACACCAACAGGCAAATGATGCGCCTCTTTACAAGCCACATCACACCCATGACATTCTATGCATCGATTAGTATCACAATAAAACTTGATTCTTGAGAAATTTGCAAGTATTTCTTGATTAGTATTACTCATTTTCACTCCTTATTGTGCTTTTTCAATTCGACATAGACCACATTTTGTCTCTGGACAAGCAGAATTATAATCAAATCCATAACTTGAAATCATATTAGCCGATTCACCAATAACATAAGGCTTTGTTCCTTCTGGATAGTTTTCAAGTCTTGATTCACCTTGATCTAACCCAGAGAAGTTTTGAGGCAACCAAATGCTATTATAATCTACTCTCGTAGAGATTTTTGCAGGCACTAAGATTCTAGCACCATTGGTTCCATAAATCCAAAGCTTATCGCCATTTCTAATATTCATCTCTGCAGCTTTATCTGGATGAATCTCTACAAACATTTCACCTTCAACTTCAGCTAAATATTTCGCACTTCTTGTTTCTGCACCTGTTCCCATATGTGCCACAAGTCGCCCACTAAGCATATTAACTGGATATTCTTTTACCCAATCTTTTTCTGTTTGGCGAGAAATATATTGTATATTAGCCCTAAAATGATTTTTCTTATCAGGGAAACTTGGATATTTGCTCACTAAATCTCCACGCACAGAATGCAATGGTTCTCTATGCAATGGAATTTGATCATACCAATTCCATACTTTTGCTCTTGCTTTACCATTACCATAAGGGCAAAGTCCTGCTTCAAGCGCCTTTTCTACTAGAATATTATTTCCAATTCCCATAGCAAAAGTCGTCCCTGCCACCGCTTGCTTTTCTTCTTCAGTCAGTTTAATACCTAAAGATTCAGCATTTGCAGCACTTACAGGTGCATGCCCACCTTGATGTTTAGCATTTGGCAAAGTTCTCTCAGTTAGCATACTTTGTCCATCTGGACTTGTAACTCCCCAATTTACGCGGAATCCCATACCTCCACGCATAACTGGAATACTATCATTATACATTACAGGAGTTCCAGGGTGCTTATCGCTCCAACAAGGCCATGGCAATCCATAATAATCACCTTTAAATGGACCAGTTCCTTCTAGAGTTACTTTGTCAAACATATGCCAATTTTCTTGGTGTGCTTTTAATCGCTCTGGGCTCATTCCTTGTAAACCAATACTTCTAATGCTTTGAGTTAATTCTGTTGTTGCATCATCAGGCCAAATAAATTGATCTCTTCCTTTAGATTTTGCAATGTCATACAATCTCCATTGATATTCTTTTAAGAATCCTAGTCGATCGGCTAAACCAAACAAGAACTCTTCATCAGGGCGACATTCAAAAAGTGGTTCCATAACCTTGCTTCGCCATTGATAACTTCTATTTGTTGCTGCTACAGAACCTGCTGTTTCCATTTGAGATGCTGCAGGTAGCATAAATAAATTATCGGTTCTATCACTATAAATAGCCAAATCATTCACATAAGGATCAACAAAAACAACCAAATCAAGCTGATCCATTGCTTTCTTTTGAAGATCAAGCAAAGAAACCGTTGTCATACCAGAACCAATTACAACCAATGCTCTAAGCTTTGTGCCACCATTGTTTGCCATATTTTCTTCATCTAAAACGCCAAATTTCCAAGTTGAATGCGCAAAACCAGTTGCACCCATCATTTCTTTATTTTTAAAGCGCCCTAGCATCCACTCATAATCAACACCCCAATGTTTGCAGAAATGTCTCCAAGCAGGCTCACCTAAACCATAATAGCCTGGCAAAGAATCAGAAAGATTATTCATATCTGATGCACCTTGCACATTATCATGTCCTCTAAGGATATTCACACCCCCACCATTTTTACCAATATTGCCTAAAAACATTTGTAAAATAGGCATAATTCTTGTATTGGAAGTTCCTACTGTGTGTTGTGTAAGACCTTGATTCCAAATCAAACTTGCAGGTTTAGCTGCCGCCATTTCTTCGGCAATGTGTCTAATTTCATCTGCAGGTATTCCACAAATATCTGCTGCTACCTCTGGAGAAAATTTTTGTGCTTCTTTGATGATTTCTTCATACCCATAAACGCGTTCTTTTAAGAATTTCTCATCATAAAGATTGTTGGCAATAATATGATTGAGTAATCCATATGCAAAGGCTATATCTGTCCCACTTCGTATTCGATGAAATTCATCACATTTCGCCGCGGTTTTTGTGAATCTAGGATCAATACAAACAAGCTTAGCACCTTTTTCTTTAGCTCTTAAAATATGCACCATTGATACAGGGTGATTAACAGCTGGATTTGCACCAATAATTAAAATGTATTTTGAGAACATCATATCGCCAAGATGGTTTGTCATTCCACCATACCCAAATGTATTTGCCACACCGGCAACTGTAGGGGAGTGTCAAACTCTTGCGCAATGATCTATATTATTTGTCCCAAAAAAAGCTGCAAATTTTCTAATATAATAGCTTTGCTCATTTGAACACTTTGCACTACCTAAAAACATAACTGCATCAGGTCCGCTTTCCTCGCGAATCTGCTTAAGTTGTGCTGCAATTTTATCCATTGCTTCATCATATTTTAATCGTGCCCATTTTCCATCTTTTTTCTCAAGTGGATAACGCAATCTTGTTTCACTTCTTGCTCTATCAATCAAATCAGCACCTTTACAGCAATGCCCACCTTGAGAAACAGGGTGATCTTGTGCAACTTCTTGACGAACCCACACGCCATCAACCACTTCAGCAACGATTCCACAACCTACCGAACAATGGGTGCAGATTGTTTTAATTTTTTGAGAGTTTGGGTATTTTTCCTGTAACTCTTGAGTAGTTGCAGGACGCATAGTTTTTTGACTATCAGCACCTAAGGCTACACTAGCCCCAGCCAAACTTCCAAGTGCCGTCATTTTTAAAAATGCACGCCTTGTTTGGCGTCTTTTTAATGCCTCACTCATAGCTTAACCTCCTTTATTTTGCAACAGAATAATACATATCCCATTGTTTTGTTTTTTGATAAAGAATCTCTGTCTTGGGAGACTTCCCACGAACTAGATTCTCACTGCTTCCCTTTTTGCTACAACCCGCCAATGCAACACTCACACCAGCGACAGCTATTGAAGTTTTAGTAGCGTTTTTTAGGAATTCGCGCCTACTTTTCTCCATTTAAGCTCCTTAAATTTGAGATTTGGGATAATCCCAAAAAGACCTTTTTAAAATAAAAAGTCTTTGTGAGATTACCACCTTTTTATGTGTAAATTTCTTGTTCAAATTTTAAAAAACTCTCCAATATTCTAGCCAATGCTAAATAATATTTTGAATCTTCCCTTTCATTAATTTCTTTAACTAACTGAAAAAATGCTTGATTAGCATATAAAAACACTTCTTTTGCTAAAGCTTCATCATCTTTTTCTATAAGATATCTCATAAAACCAAATAAAAAACCTAAATGCTCTTCTGTTTCTTTAAAATCTTTGGAATTCACACGAATATCACTTTTTTTAACAATTCCTCTCATTTTCAATAGACTATCTCCACCCACACAACTTTCATAATAATGTGATAAATGCATTCCAACTTGCTTTCCTCCAAAAGGCAAAGCAAAAAGTCTAGAAAATTCTTCTTTGATATTTTCCATTTCATTTTGATTAATCTCATTTTCTAGAAGCAAAAAATCTGCTTCTATAGCTTCATTCAAAGGAGATTGCTTAAGAATATCAAGCTGCTTTTTGGCAACTTCAGCTCTCTCTCCAAGTGCTTCAAATACAAAAAACCCATAAAAAAAGTCATAATATAAGATTCTTGCATTTTTTACACTTATTTGTTCTTCTTTGGATAATCTATCTAGCATTTCTCACCCCTATTTTTCAGCAAAATGTTGTGCTACTTGATCTTGAAACATAACTTTCACTTTGCAATCTGCACAACATTCAATGGTTCGCAATTTCTTAGGATCAGAGCTAAAAGAAGCACTAAGCATTGTTTTGATTTTTTCAATGGATTTCTTTGTAGAAAAAGGCTTCCCACATTCTACGCATAAAAATGGTGTATCTTTAGCGAGTTCCCTACTTTTAAAATAACTAGATTCTAATCTCATTCCCTCACGACTTACTTCCATAATTTTCTCAGGACAAGAATCTACGCAATACCCACAAGTAGTGCAAAGCGATGGATTAAATCGTAAAGAAAAATCATCACTCTTAGCAAAAATAGCATTTACATTACAAGCTCCAACGCAAGATAAACACAAAGTGCATTTATCAGCATCTATTTTCAAATCCCCATAAAATACTGGTGCAACACTCTTGGCAATCCCAAAATTATGGTCTTTTATCATATATTGGATTCTTTGAGCAAACGATTCACGATGCGATCTTGAATAACGATTTTTGTATAAATATGTTTCAAATGTTTGTAATTCTTTAGCGTAGGTATGAATTTTTTCTGGAGAATCAATCACAACAATACATTCTCTTTGATAAATTTGTTGTGTAATATTATTAACAAAGCGGATTGCTTCACTGCTTTCTCCAAAGACTATCACTTCATTTTGAGTAGTCTGGAGCAACATTAACAAATCGTTTTCATTTAAAATTTTCAAAGTAGGTAAAATAAGCGGAGTAAGATTAAAATCTAATAAGATTCCTTGATTAGCTAATTCTTCGTAATGTGCCATATTGCATAAAAAAACTTTATGCCCTTGATATAATTCTACAATCTCTTCTAAGCCTTCTTTAGGTAATTCTTCATATTCTAAAGAACTTGTAGGGCATACCCCCACACAAGCCCCACAAGCAATACAATCCACCGGAGAAAACACAAGCTCCATTAAGTTATCATTAGCCCCCACGCCAAAAGTAGGACACGCATCAACGCATTTCGTGCAATGCTTTTCTCGTCTGTGATGATACTGACAAAAATCATCTTTATAGCTAATGATTTCCTTATAAGAATATTCTCCTAGATTCTGTTTTAAAGCATTCATTAACGAATGGGGATTGTCAAAATCAGCAACACTAAAAAAGCCATTGAAACGCAAAAGATTCTCATCATAGACAAACATAACTGCTTGAGAAAAGCGGCATATCTCTCCATTTTCCAATTCGGCTTGAAAATTTCCTAAATACCCATTAACTCTATTGATGCTACTAATCTCAAATAAAGAAACTTCAAACTCTTGACTTGCTTGTTTTTCAAAGCCTAAAACCGATGCTGGAATCCCATCTTCTCCATCATAAAAAATAGCAAGTTGATTACTAATGTCTAAATTTTTGCTAGAATCCAATCTGAAATCTTCTAAAATTTCTTGTGCTTGATTGAGAATCTCCATTTTTTGTTCATAATTAATATCTGCTTTATCCAAAAGCAAATTTCCAAAAGGTAATCTTTCAATATGCATTACAAAAATCCTAAAATTTTATTTTTTAAAAGCACAAAAAGTAAAGTTTTACCCTACTCTAATTGATTAATTTTACACCGATATAATCGCTAAAGTCAATATTTTTTTAACATTTTACTTATATATTTAATTATATATTAACTTTATGAAACTATTTTCTTACTTTTGTAGCCTAGAAATACGATATTTTAGAGTAGAAATATGTAGAAATATAATTATTTTCCCCCTGTTTTAACAGGGGAAACATTAGAGAAAGAATTACAAAGAGCCCTTTTCTACAGCTTCTTTAGCATATTTTTCACCTAATTCGAAAGCTTTTTTATTAAGTTCCACCACTTTTGCTGGAACTTTGCTAATCATTGTCTCATAAACCAAATCCCTATCTACGCATTTTGTCAATGTAATAGTGATTGCTAATGCTACTACAGATTGTGTAACAACATTCCCAACTTCCTCTTTAGCAATTGTAATAATAGGAATAGGATAAATCTTATACTTTTTCTTATCTTCATCGCTTGGAGTTACAAGATTTGGCTCTATCACAATAGTTGCCCCCTCCTTCAAGCCACCTTTAAATTGATCATAGCTTATTTGAGCTGTTGAGAGCATAAACTCCACTTCTCCATCATTAGCATAAGGATACAAAATCTCCTCATTATCTAACAAAATATCTACTTTTGTTGGTCCCCCACGCACTTGAGAAGTATAAGTTGCTGCCTTAACCCCATAACCACCATTGCGAATTTGTGCTTCTGCTAGAATCTCTCCTGCAAGCAATACACCTTGCCCACCTACACCTGTAAAACGAAGTTGCTTTCTCATTTAGCACCTCCTTTTTTGGCTTGAGCTTTTTCCTGCACTTGTTTGTAAGCTTTGCAATATTCTACTTTATTTGTATCGTGTAGTAAAATTCCAGTCGCAAATTTTCCAGATCTTTCTTCCTCACTCAATTCGTCATATTTTTTCTTAGAAACAATCATGCTCTCAATCCATTTAAGCGTATCAACCGCTTCACCCATTTTATTTTTTCTACCAAGATTAACATGACAATTACTAAAAATATCAAAAAAGCTAAACCCCTCATGTTGAAATCCTTCTACTAGAACTTTTTCAATTTTCTTAGGATCCAATACTGATTCTCTAGCCACAAAACTTGCACCAGCTGCACTTGCTAAGCTACATGCATCAAAATTCGGATCAATGTTTCCATATTGTGCAGTAACTGTCCACATCCCTTTTGGAGTAGTAGGTGAAGTTTGCGAATTAGTCAATCCATAAATAAAATTATTAATTAGAACATAATTGATATCAATATTTCTTCTACAAGCATGAATAGTATGATTCCCACCAATTGCCAAACCATCACCATCGCCACCAACTACAATTACTTTTTTAGTCGGATTTGCAAGTTTAATACCAGTAGCATATGCAAGGGTTCTACCATGAGTAGTATGAACTGTGTTGCAATTCACATAGGAAGAAATACGCCCACTACAGCCAATCCCACTAACTAAGCACACATCATCCATATTCCAACCCAATTTATCAATGGCTCTAACAATCGCTTTTAAAATTACACCATCTCCACATCCCCAACACCATAGTGTCGGCATTTTATCTACACGCAAATATTCATCATAATTAAATGCCATATTACAACTCCTTTATTTTATTTGCAATTTCAATTGGTGAAAGCGGTCGCCCATTTGCTTTGGCTAAAAGTTGCACTTCTTTTTTCATTGAATGCTCAACTTCAACAACATACTGCCCTTTATTAAGCTCTGCAACCAAAATCTTATCAAATCGCTTACCTAACTTTTCTAATTCTTTTCTAGGTGAAGGCCATAAGGTAATAGGACGGAATAATCCAACTTTAACACCTTCTTTTCTTAGTCTATCAATAGCTTCTTTTGCACTTCTTGCAGTTGAACCATATGCAATCAATAAAATCTCAGCATCTTCCAAGCAATATTCTTCATAAGTTACAATTTCATCTCTTTTGCTTAGAATTTTATTAAACAGCCTATCAATGAGATTTTGAGAAAGTGTTGCATCTTCTGTTGGGAATCCTGTTGGACCATGATGAAGTCCAGTAATATGATATCGATATCCTTGAAAAAATGGATTCAAAATAGCTGGTTCATCTTGTGAAACATTATAAGGCTTATAATCATTCTTATCGCCATTAAAAACTCTACGATTTATAATAGTTTTTTGCACTTCAGCTAAATCAGGAACAATCGCTTTACCATGCATATGACCCAAAGTTTCATCTAATAATAAAAATACCGGGGTCATAAATTTTTCTGCCAAATTGAAAGCTCGAATTGTTTCTGTATAAGCTTCTTCTAAGCTACCTGGGCAAAGGGCAATAGATTGAAAATCGCCATGAGTAGGATGAGCCGCTTGTGCAACATCTCCTTGTGCAACGCGTGTAGGCAATCCAGTAGAGGGACCTCCACGCATAACATCAACAACAACCAAAGGAATTTCTGCCATAAAACCATATCCAATTTGCTCTGATTTCAATGAAATACCTGGTCCAGAAGTTGCAGTCATTGCTTTTGTGCCGCTCATAGATGCTCCAAGCGCTACAGAGATTCCCCCAATTTCATCTTCCATTTGAATAAATGCCCCATTTTCTCTTGGTAAAAAAACACTCATTTCATGTGCTATTTCACTTGAAGGCGTAATAGGATAACCACCAAAAAACCTACAACCTGCATCAATTGCTGCATGGGCAACCAATTCATTTCCATTTGAAATAAATTCTCTACTCACTTTATTCTCCTTATAATGCCATAAAGCCATTTGCTTTAATTGCTTCAGCTCTTTGTCTTGATTCATCTGTTAATTTTGCAAATTTAAATTCTTTTCTATCAGCAACTGCAATCGCGAAATCAGGACAATGCAACTCACATTCACAACAACCAATACAATTTTCTGGGCTAATAACTTCTACCATTTTACCTAAAACTTTATGTTCATCCAAACGCATAGCAAGTGTGCCACTAGGGCAAACACTTACACATAAATCACAAGCTTTACAGCGACTCTCATTAACCCAAACTGGTGTATTTTCGGGTGCTTTTAATAATCCCATACTTAACTCCTTAAAAATTTTATTAAAAATTGGCATTTACAAAATTTATTATATCGTATTATTGCCTCCTTGTTAGGAATTAAAATAATCTGTTTTGAGTGCATCAATCAAACCTTGGACAGATTGAATTGATTTATCAAATTGTTGTTTTTCTTCTGGTAATAATTTTAACTCTACTACCCTTTCAATTCCATGAATTCCAAGTTCCACTGGAACTCCTCCAACCACATCGTGATATCCATATTCACCTTGCAACAAAACAGAGCAAGGTAAAATCTTATGACTATCGCTCATAATAGCACAAACCATTTCTGCCGTTGCTCTAGCAGGTGCAAAATAAGCTGATCCCTTTTTAAGACAAGATACAATCTCTGCTCCAGCATTTCTTGTGCGTTGAACTACTTCCTCAATTTGACTTTCTTCTAAAAGCTCATTTAAAGGAACTCCATTTACCATACAAAAACGAGGCAATGGCACCATATCATCACCATGACCACCCATCACAGGTGCTACAATCTGCCCTGGAGCACATTGTAATTTTTCATAAATAAAACTAGCCATTCTTGCACTATCTAAGATTCCTGCCATTCCTAGAATCTGCCTTGGATTAAATCCCGTTTCTCTCAACATAGTATAAACCATAGCATCAAGTGGATTTGTTACTAATATTACAATAGCTTCAGGTGAATTTTCTTTAATATCTTTTGCAATCTCACCAATGACTTTTGCATTGGCAAATAATAAATCATTTCTACTCATTCCCGGTAATCTAGGAGAACCTGCAGCCACAACAATCACATCACAACCACCCAAATCCTTAGGAGAAGCAATCACATCTAATTTTGCAAATTTTTCTCCTACGCAAGAAGCTTGAAACATATCTAACAACATACCTCTTGCCCTATCTTTATCTTTATCACGCAAAACAATTTGATAGGGCGTTGTAGCTGATAAAATATAAGCCAAAGTTGAACCTACATTTCCAGCTCCGATAATTCCTACTCTTTTTACTCTTTCCATTCTTTTTCCTTGCGATAATATTCTTCTAACATCGCTCAATCATACAAAACTAAAAAGCAAAAATTTATTTAACTTTTTATTCTGTATTTTTGATTATTTTCTCTTAAAGAAATCTTATTTTAAAAATTTTTCCTTTCAATTTTACTATTGTGAGAAATTATTTAAATGTTCCTTGTAAGTTTTTGAGAAAGAGTGCGTTCCATTTTTATTTCTCACAAAATACAAATAATCGACATTAGCAGGAAAAATTGCCGCTTGTATCGCCTTAAAGCTAACACTTCCAACTGGAGCATTTGGTATTCCATTATAGCGATAGGTATTATAAGAAGTTGTATCATTTCGTATCATTTCAGGGGTAACTTTGGTATGAGAAAATCTACCATAATTCAATGCACCATCCATTTGCAAACGCATTTTTAACTTCAATCGATTATGAATCACTGCTGCAACCAAGGGCATTTCTTCTACATTAGCCGATTCTTTTTGGATAATAGAAGCAATGGTTACATACCTAAACCATTGCTTTTGATCATACTCGCCTAAAAACTTTATTGCCCATTTTTTATGCTCTTTAAGTGAAGTATTAACCAAATAATACATTAAATGTTTTTCGCTAATACCTTTGGGGATTTTATAGGTATTAGCCAAAATTACTCCCTCTTCATAAGGAGCATATTGCTTGTAAAATAATTCTAATTTTTTAGGATCAAGATTAAGTTGTTTTGCAATCCCCTCAATAAAAAAATATAAAGTTTCACCTGGAATCAAAGTAATATCTTCTAATGCTGCCTTTGAATTCATTAAACCATACAAAAAATCTCCTTTTGAGAGTTTTGTCTTGCCAATGTCAAGCCAACCACTTTGTAAATAACCAAAAAAATGTAGCATATATCCATCAAATGGATTAACATCGAAATTATTTTGATCTAAATATGCTATAATTTCATTTGTCCCACCCTGCGGAATATAAACGATTCTGCTTGAATTAATAGGGAGTTGCAAATAAAAACATAAGACTATCACTACAATGAAAAAAGCATCAACTAGATTACTAAAAATTACCTTCTTCTTAACTTTTATATTAGGAGCATTCATTTTGCTCTATACCTTTCTTTATAACGGAATCAAAATCCAACAATTAAAGATTGCTGGGGTTGAAATTGAAGAATTTTATCTAAGATTAGATAAAAAACTCATTTTAGAAATACAAACTTTAAATCTATCACACCTTCAAACTTCAAAATCTACTTCAAATGACATTAAACAACAAATTCAATATGTCAAAAACATTCATTTACTTTTACAATATTTTCAAAAAATTGAAATTAGAAATATTATCTTCAATAATTACCAAGCCAATTTATCCTATGATGGCAAACATTTTCTTGTTAATCTTCCGCAAATCTATGCCAAATTAAATATGGCCCAAAAAGCTTCTCAAATCACAATAGATTTTGAGGATATTTATTTAAAAGAATATGGGATTTACTACCGCGGTAGCAGTCAATATAATCTCATCAAACAAACTTTCAATTCTAATGGGAAGCTAAATTTTTTAAACCGACAATCTTATAAAATTCTTGCAAGCCTTGATTTAAACCTTAAAGGAGATTTTAAAAAAGTCATTATTAATGGCTCTAGCGATACTTTTAAAAATATTAATTTCTTACTACCATTATTACCACCTTTTAAAAATCAACTCCTTAAAGAATGGATTTTTAACAACTACCAAATTACTTCGGCACAAATCAAAGAATTTTCTCTCACACTTCCATTGGATTCCAAAAATCTCATCAAGGATTCCTTAGATTCCCTTTATGTTGTAGGAGAGATTCGAGACGCTAAAGTAACCTTTCAAAAAGGATTATCCCCCATTCTCTCTCCCAATGTCAAACTCATTTTTCAAAACAACACACTAGAATTTCATCCCAATCAACCAACTTATGAACACATAAATTTACAAGGTAGTCAAGTCGCTATCACTAACATTTTTCAAATTCCTACACTAGAAATTTTTATCCAGACTAGATCTACTTTGGATGACACTATTTCTAATCTCTTAAAATCTTACCACATCTCGCTCCCCATAAAAGCCCCAAAAACACAAATTGATGCAAATTTAGCCCTAAAATTCAATCTCAAAAATGATACTATTGTTTATAATAAAGGCATCTTTAAAGCTCAAGATGCTCAAATACTTTTCAATGCATTAGAGTTTGATTCTAAAAATTTACTTGTCAATATGGAAAATCATCTTATTGAGATTTCCACACAAAATACATCCTACAAAGATCTTTTACTTGCAGACTTCAATTTTATTCTTGATACAAATAATAAAACTATCAATGGAGATCTACTTGCACATTCTCTTATATTGGATCATAATTCTCCTGAAATTCTTACAATTCAAAATCAATTGCTTCCTTTTGAAGTAAATTTTAGCAATGTTTCACAAATCTCTTTTGATTTCCCCACCATCAATCTTGAAGGAAACTTGCAAGAAAATTCATCATTCAAGATTAAAAATCTCTCTTCTTTGCTTCCCTTCTCCAAAATTCTTCAAGATTATCAAATTTCAAATGGGGAGATTCAAATTACGACTAAAGATTTTAAAGAGTTTTTAGGAGATTTTCTTCTTTATAGTAACCAGCAGATTCTACACGATAAAAATCACAAACCCATAGAATCTATGCAGCTAAATTTTCATTATACACCCAATGAAATATCTCTAAGCAGCAATGATTCAACCTTTAAATTCCACAAAAACAACGAAACACGCCAACTTGAATTAACCAATCTTATCATTGCGTTAGATAATATTCAAACCAACACCAATTCTAATGTCAATTCGCCACTTCTAATTATTGGAAAAAATAGCCCCTTAGAATTCAAAAACCATACAATTCTTAGTGATTCCTTTTCGTTCTCTTTTGTAAATGATGAACTCAAAGCCACACTTAAACACAAAAATGGACAAGCTCAAATCTATAAAAAAGGAGATTATATCACTCTTGATGCCAAAGAATTTGGTGATACCTTTGTGAATGCTTTAGCCAATAAAAATATTGTTACGCAAGGCAGATTTTCTATTAATGCCAACACCAATCCAAAAGGTGCTTTAATCGGAAAGCTTGGAATTCTTAATACCAATATTAATCAACTAAGTATTCTACAAAATCTTATGGCTTTTATTGATACAATCCCTTCCTTGCTTACCTTTAAGACTCCAGGATTCAATAATCAAGGTTATTATCTTGAAGAAGGCAATATTATTTTTGGTTACAATCAAGATTTTTTGGCAATTGAAAATTTAGATTTTAAAGGTTCATCCATTGATATTCAAGGTAAGGGAATTATTTCATTAAAAAATCAAAACATTGATTTTTACGCCCAACTCATTACTGCAAAATCCCTTAGCGGAATCATCAATAAAATTCCTCTAGTCAATTATATTTTACTAGGCAAGGAAGGGAAAATATCAACAGGTTTTTCAATTACGGGCGATCTTAAAAATCCAACTATCACAACCAAAACTGCTCAAGATATTCTCCTCTCTCCTTTTAACATTTTAAAACGCGTCATCACCTCTCCATTTGAAATTTTTAATTAATAGGAATCGCTATGCAAAATAAAAAAATAAAAAAAGCTACAAAAAAGGAAATTCAAACCATTAAAGCTCTTTTTTTAGAGCACTACAAGAATGCCAAAACAGAATTAATTTATCGCAATGATTATGAATTGCTCATTGCCGTGATGCTTTCAGCACAATGCACTGATAAGCGTGTCAATCTCATTACTCCAGCACTTTTTGATCAATACCCAACTCCACAAGATCTAAAAGATGCCCCTTTAGAAGATATTAAAAACTTAATTAAAAGTTGCTCATTTTTTAACAATAAGGCTACTAATCTCAAAGCAATGGCAAAAGAAGTTTGCGAAAAATTTGATGGGGTAATTCCACTTGATAGAGAAGCACTCAAAAGTCTTCCAGGCGTGGGACAAAAGACTGCTAATGTAGTCTTAATTGAATCTAAAGAGGCTAATTTTATCGCTGTTGATACGCATGTTTTTAGAGTTTCTCATCGCTTAGGATTAAGCAATGCTAACACACCTTTAAAAACAGAAGAAGATTTAACGAAAATTTTTGCGGATAATCTTGCTACTTTGCACCAAGCCATGGTGCTTTTTGGAAGATATATTTGCAAAGCACTTAATCCGCAGTGCCAAAACTGCTTCTTAAGTCATCTTTGCAAAAGTAAAATGTCTTACAAATGTTAATTACTCTACAAATAAAACAGAATTAAGATTGTCTTCTCCATAAATAGGAGCTAAAGTCTCTTGATAAGCTTCTTTCATAAAACCATTTTTATTGAGCGTATCAATTTCTTTATTAAGCCATTCTAACAATTCCTTATCTCCTTTTTTCACTGCAGGAGCAATCACATCCTCATTACCAAGCTTTGTGATTCCAACCTCAAATCCAGGATTTTCTTTTGCCCATGCAAAAACTAAAAGATTATCATGTGCCAAAGCATCTCCTCTGCCATCTTTTAAAGCTAGAAAAGTTTCTGTATTTTGATCATATTTTAAAAGCTCAATTTCAGGATGATTCTTGCTGAAATAAAAATCCGCAGTTGTTCCTTTATTGACGATAAGTTTTTTACCTTTTAAATCTTCAATACTTTTAATTGCTCCATCTTTAGAAACCACACCTAACGCCACTTTCATATAAGGTAAAGCAAAATCTACCACTGCTTCTCTCTCAGGAGTTTTTGTGAAATTCGCCATAATGACATCAACTTTCCCGCTTTTTAGAAATTCAACACGACTAGCTGCCTCGACAAGCTCAAATTTCACTTTACTAGAATCACCTAATAAATCTTTTGCTATTTGTCTAGAAACTTGCACATCAAATCCATCATTTCCACCTTCTTTATTAATAAAACCAAAAGGCGGTTTATCACTAAAGACTCCTATTGTAATCACACCTTTTTGCTTGATAGCTTCTAGGCTATTACTTGCATTTTGTTGTGCTTCTCCGCAACCAACTAATCCAAGACCTAAAAATCCAAGCATTACAATCAAAAATATTTTTTTCATTTTTTTCCTTACAAATTGAATTTTGAAAAAGATATTTTCTTTAAAAAATACTTTAATCTTTATTAATAATTAATATTTTTATTTAATTTTAAAATTAAGTATATATACTCTTCACATTCTGTGTATTTATGAATTAGAATCTACTTTTTGCAATAAAATGCCTGTCTCCAAGTGAGAAGTATGGGGAAATTGATCAAAAAAAGCCGCTTTAACAATCCTATGTGTCTGACTTAGAATCTTTAAGTCTTTAGCAAGACTTAAAGGATTGCAAGAAATATAAAGTATCGATGAAAAATTCTGCAAGAATCGACACACTTCTTCTCCCAATCCCCCTCTTGGAGGATCAACTAAAATCATAGAAAAGTCATATTCTTCTAGATTAATCTGCTCTAAACGATTAAATTTTCTTATCCCTTCTATTGCTTCTATACACTCTTGACCACTCAAACGAACAAAAGTAATATTATTACACCCATTTCGTTGGCAAGCAAATTTTGCTGCCCGTATAGAAACTTTAGAAATTTCTGTGGCAAGAACTTTTCTAAATTTTTGAGAAAGTGGAATTGTAAAATTACCACAACCACAATACATTTCAAGCAAATCCCCCTTGCTCTGTGAAATATTTTGTAACACCCATTCAATCATCTTTTCATTGATTTTTGGATTAGGTTGAGTAAAAGCCCCTTCATCGTAACGATAATAATACTTTTTTCCATCAATTTCTAATTTCTCGACAACATAATCCTTCTCTACAATCAACTTAACACCCTTGCTACGCCCTATAATTTCCACTCGAAATTCTTGCAAAGCTTTTTTTAACTCTTTAGCATTTTCTAACCAAGTTTCATTAAGCTTTTTATGGTAGATAAGTGTAAGTAAAATTTCATCATTTTGAGTGCTAAGCACTTCTATGGCAAAAAGTTTCTGTCTAAAATCTTTAAAAAACTCTTGATTTAATTTCTTTTTCAAAACAGGCAAAAATTTCTGCAAAGATTCTAATAAATTACAACAATTCTCAATGCAAACAAATTGCTTACCTTTACGCATCGCATAATTTATTTTATCATCTTTAAAAAAGATTCCAAGCTCACAACGAGCCCTAAAAGAATCTTGCCTTAAACTGACAATATCGCATTGATTGATTCCTAAAAGCTGCTTTGCATAATCAACTTTAGATTCTAAGCTACATTCTTCTAAAATACTGCAACCACCGCAAACCCCAAGATATACACAGACCACTAGCGAAAACTCTCTACTAGATTCATTGTAAGTAAATTAAACCCATCAACCAAAATAAAAATTAGAATCTTAAAAGGTAATGAAATCATTGTGGGAGGCAACATCATCATACCCATTGCCATAAGAATCGAACTAATTACCATATCTATTACCAAAAAGGGCAAATAAAGCAAAAAGCCTATTTGAAAAGCCGTCTTCATTTCGCTAATAATAAAAGCCGGTAATGCAATAGTAAAAGGCACATCTTGTGCAGTTTGCGGATTCTCCATTCCTCTAATTCGATAAAATAACGCTAAATCTTTGGGGCGAGTATTGCGTATCATAAAATCTTTAAAAGGTTGAGAAGCTCGCACAAAAGCTTCTTGATAAGAAATTTCTTTTGCCACATAAGGTTTTACACCTTGCTCATATCCCTCTTTAAATACTGGCTCCATAATAAACATAGTCAAAATCAAAGCAAAAGAAACAAGTAATTGCGTGGGGGGAGATTGTTGTGTTCCTAATGCTGTGCGTAAAAATGAAAAAACAATCAATAGCCTAGCAAAACTTGTTGCCATTAAAATCAATGAAGGCGCTAAAACAAGCAAAGTTAAAACAACAACAATATTTAAAATAGCAACCAAATCTGCTGGTTCGTTAGGACCACTAAGCGTTAAATCAATTGTTGGGATAGTTGGACTTTGCGGTAATTCTGGCGGAGCTGAAAACGCCACAACAATAAAACAAGCCATCCACAATAAAATACGCAGCATTAAAAGCCTTTAATTTTCATTATTTTGCAATGCTGTTGGGGCATTTTTTTGAGATTGCTCATAAAGCTTTTGCTCTTTTGTTTTATCTAATACATTTTGCACTCGATGCAAATGCCTATCTTGTGGATAAAAATGAAATTCTACCCGACGATTTTGTGCACGATTCTCTGCATTGGTGTTAGGCAATAAAAAATTAGTTGCTCCTCCACCTAGTGAAGTTATTTTTTGTGGATTAACTTGATTTTCAATAAGAATTTTAGCGACATTTGAAGCCCTCAAAGCACTTAATCCTAAACTATCTTGATATTTTAAATTAGGCTTTCCCTCTACATTATCAGCATATCCAATAATATCTAAATGCATTGTTTGGGGCATTTTCTGCAAAATTAAAGCTAATCGCTTTAAAAATAAAATCTCATCAGCATTCTCAATAGCTGTCTTTTCTTCATCAAAAAGCAATCGACCATGGAAACGCAAAATAAATCCCTCTTTTCCATCATCTTCAACTACAGAAGGTCCTAAAGATACTCTCGCATCTTCTTTGAACTCTAGAATTTCACTTTGCACTTTTATTATTTGTTCTGCAGTTTCTGGATCAGTGGTAATATCTGCTTGCTGCAAGATTCGATTCCTGCTCTCTTCAATTTTAATCCCTCCAGATAGCACACTTAAACTACCGCGAATACTCCCCTCTGCCTCTGTTAGTTTTTTAGCATCAAAAGTAACCATAGTTAATAAAAGAATAAAAAAAGTTAGGATAAGTGTAACCATATCCCCATAAGTCCCAAGCCATAAAGGCATTACTTGAGGACAATCACAGGAAGGACAACGTTTTGCCATATAACAAACCCAAAAAAATTATTCAAATTGACTAACGCGTTGATTTGGAGGTAAAAAAGTTAAAAGTTTTGCCTCTAACGCGCGTGGATTATCCCCTGCTTGAATAGACATAATCCCCTCAATAATCATCAATTTTACTAAAGCCTCATCATTGGCTCTTATATTTAAAATATTTGCTATAGGAGAACCAACAATATTCCCAACCATCGAACCATAAAGAGTTGTAATCAAAGCAACCGCCATCGCAGGACCAATAGAGCTAGGATCCGACATATTAAGCAACATTGCCACCAAACCAATCAATGTTCCAAGCATCCCATAAGCTCCAGCATATGCCGCCCAAGTATCAAAAATTCCCGCATTTGCCTTATGTCTCTCCAAAGTTCGATCCAAATCCATTTCTAATAAACTTCGAATGCTATCTGGCTCTGCACCATCAATTGCCATATTCAAACCGCGTTTTAAAAAATCATTTTCTTCTTGATTGGATTGTTGCTCTAAAGACAAAATACCATCGCGTCTTGCCTGAGTAGAATAATCAACTAATTTTTTAACCAATCCTAGAACATCAAAAGTTTGTGGTTTAAACGCAACAAGAAAGTAAGTGAAAATCTTCTTTACATTCTCCATCTTGTAGCCGATAAACAAACTTGTAATCGAACCTCCAATGGTAATTAGTGCTGATGGAATATCAATATAAGGACCAATTCCCACCCCAAGCATCATCGCTGTTCCAATCAAAATAAAAGACAAAGACATACCAATAACAGTTGCTAAATCCATAACTCTGTTTGTTCCTTATTATAAACTTCAAGTTTTTTGTCAAGTTTTTAAAAAATATTTTAAATTCTAAACTTTATTGTGTTAAAATTTAATTAAAATCTTAAAATATACGGATATTTTTATGGAAACCTCTCAATTATCAATTGTTATTTTAGCTGCAGGCAAAGGAACGCGTATGAAATCGCAAACTCCAAAAGTTTTGCATCAAATTTGCGGCAAAGAAATGCTTTATTACACTATTAAAGAATCGCTGAAACTTAGCAATGATGTAAGTGTTGTGTTAGGCTATGAAGCAAACAAAATTAAAGAAACTATGGAAAAATATTTTTCAGATAAAATCAGTTTTATCTTTCAAGACACAGAAACCTACCCTGGGACAGGAGGAGCACTCAAAAACTACCAACCAAAATATCAAAAAATTCTTGTTTTAAATGGTGATATGCCTCTCATTCAAGCCAATGAATTACAACAATTTATTAACGCTAAAGGTGATATTATTATGAGCGTTATAGATTTGCCAAACACTAATGGTTATGGTCGCGTTGTAATACAAGACAATCAAGTTCAAGCCATTATTGAAGAAAAAGATGCTAATCCAGAAATTCTAGCCTTAAGCACTCTAAATGCTGGAGTATATTGCTTTAAAAGCGAAATTTTACAAACTTATCTGCCTAAACTTCAAAACAATAATGCACAAAAAGAGTATTATCTCACCGATATTATCACTTTAGCTAAACAAGATTCCAAAATCATCACTCCTTTATTTGTAGAATTAGAAAATTTTAAAGGCGTAAATGATAAGGCGGATTTAGCTGATGCTGAAATAATTCTAGGTAACCAAATCAAAAAAACACTAATGAAACAAGGCGTAATAATGCGACTACCACACACAATTTATATCGAAGAAGGGGTTAAATTTAAAGGGGAATGCATTATTGAAAATGGAGTTAGCCTCTGTGGAGATACAGAAATTATTAACTCCCATATCAAATCCCATAGCATCATTGAATCAAGCTATATTGAAAATAGCGATGTTGGTCCTATGGCACATTTACGTCCACAAAGCGTTTTAAAAAACACTCACATCGGAAATTTTGTCGAAGTCAAAAAATCCACACTCAATGGAATCAAAGCAGGTCATTTAAGTTATCTTGGGGATTGCGAGATTGATGAGGGGACAAATATTGGAGCTGGCTTTATTACTTGCAATTATAATGGAAAGGCAAAATTTCAAACCAAAATCGGAAAAAATGTATTTATTGGTAGTGATTCCCAAGCTGTTGCACCTATCATTATTGAAGATAATTGCATTATTGGTGCAGGAAGCACAATAAGAGAAAATATCAAGCAAGGCGAGTTATTCTTAACTAAAGGAGAAAAAATCAGAAAAGAAGGTTTCTTTTATAAATTTTTCAGCAAAAAAACATAAAAATTGCACTACTTATTTTTCAATAAATCTAAAGGTTAAAATCTATGGAATTAAAGCTTAATGGTCAATTCATCGCCACTCATTCTAAGAATCTTTTGGAATTATTAAAAGAATATAAAATTGAACAAAAAAGCGTTGCTATTGCAGTTAATCTCGAAGTTATCAAACAAGATCAATGGAAAAATTACACACTTAAAAATGGAGATGTTATTGAATGCTTTACCTTTTTGGGTGGAGGTTGATTAAAACTAAACCCTTGAATTACTTAATTTAAAAAATTAAAAATTTTATTTTTATCAATGAAGGCTATCAATGAAAATTAAAGTTGGAATAGTTGGTGTTAGTGGATATACCGGCTTAGAACTTGTTAAGATTTTAATTAATCATCCTATTTTTGATCTCCATACGCTCTGTGCTACAGAAAGTTGCAGCGATATTACATTATTGCACCCTTCTTTAAAAAATACTCTTAGTATGCCAATTTTAGAAGCCAGAATCGAGCAAATCGCAAAAGAGTGCGAATTAGTTTTTTTGGCTCTCCCGCACCAAAAGGCAATGGAATATGTCAAGGCACTCTCTGTGAAAAATATTAAAATTGTAGATTTATCTGCAGATTATCGTTTATCGGCTGAAAAATATGAAGAATCTTACTGCCCTCATTTAGATAAAGAAAATCTCAAAAATGCAGTGTATGGATTACCCGAATACAATCGCAACTTAATTAAAAACACTAATCTCGTAGCTAATCCAGGGTGCTATCCAACTGCCTCATTGTTAGCTATTTTACCTTTCATTTCTCATTTAGATTCTTCACAAACGCTTTATATTGATGCTAAAAGTGGCGTAAGTGGAGCTGGAAAAAAACTTACTCAAACTTCACATTTTGTTACCATCAATGAGAATCTCTTTGCTTACTCCCCCATTACTCATCGCCATTGCCCTGAAATTAGCGAACAAATTAAAAAAATTGGCAAAATTGATTTCAAAACTCTTTTTGTTCCTCATCTTATCCCTATCACACGAGGCATGTTAGTTTCTATTTATGCAAAACTCAAAGAAGAAATTGATCCTCTAGAGATTCTCCAACAACACTATAAAGATGAGTTCTTTGTTCGTATTAGTAAAAATTGTGTGCAAATTAAAAATGTCGCTGGAACGCATTTTTGCGATATTTATGCTAAAAATGATGGAAAAGACTTATTTATTAACTCTAGCATTGATAATCTTTTGCGTGGTGCTAGTTCTCAAGCTGTCGCAAATGCAAATTTAATGTTTGACTTAGATGAAAAACTAGGTTTACCGCAAATCGCCTATATTCCATAAATGCAACCTATTTCTATTCAAAAAAATGCTATTTTTATAGCCGATTCTCATCATCACTCCCTTTATAATAATGTTTTAGATGATTTCTTAACTTCTCTTTTACAAGTATCAAAAAGGCAGATTTTTTTGATGGGGGATATTTTTGACTTCCTAGTAGGAGAAATACCAAAAAGCATTATTGATAATCAAAAAACTCTAGAAATTCTCAAAAAACTCTCTTTAAAGCACGAAATACATTATTTTGAAGGGAATCATGACTTTTCACTTCAAAATCTCTCTTTTTTTCAAAACATTTATTATTATCCACTAACTATGCAACCTATCTGCTTTTTATTTAACCAACAAAAAGCCTATCTTGCACACGGAGATATTTTTTTAAATTGGCGTTATCATTTTTATACCCACTTAATTAGAAACCACTTTGTTCTTGCTTTTCTTAATAATTTTAGCTCTATTTTATACCCAAAACTTCTCTTCTATCTACAAAATAAAAAAAAGATAAAATATAATTATCCTAAAGATTTTATTGACAACAGAATACATAAATATAAAGAAAATCTCGACATTCCAAGCAATTCTTATATTATAGAGGGGCATTTCCATTTAGGAAAAATAAAAAGGCTACATTCAATTAACTATATAGGATTACCCCTTTTTACTTGTAAAAAAACATATTTTATTGTAGAATTTGATAATTATTCTTTATCCTTCAAAACAAAGGAGTTTTAGTGTCAAATCTTGAAAAAAATGATACTTTAAAAATTGGCACCAATGAAATGGAATTGGTCGATTTTAGAATCTATAAAGTCGAAAAAGGTAAGATTTATGAAGGAGTTTATGGTATTAATGTTGCTAAAGTCAATGAAATCATACGCTTACCAGAGCTTACCGAACTCCCAGGAGTACCGGAATATATTGAGGGAATTTTTGACTTACGGGGTGTAGTAATACCTGTAATTAATCTTGCAAAATGGATGAATGTTGAAACCCCTAAAAATAAAAAAATCAAACCACGCGTTATTATTGCAGAATTTAATAATATTATGATTGGTTTTATTGTGCATGAAGCTAAGAGAATTCGTCGTATTAGCTGGAAAGATATCGAACCTGCACATTTTAGTTCTTCTGCTCACGATAATTTAGATAAAAGCAGAGTAACAGGTGTTACAAGGATTGAAGGTGATCAAGTTTTACTCATTCTTGATTTAGAAAGTATTGTGCAAGATTTAGGTTTTTATCACCCAGAAATCAGCTCAGATCACACTTATAATAAATTTGATGGATTAGCACTCATCTTGGATGATAGCTCTATAGCAAGAAAGATCATAAAAGATTTTTTAGAAAAAATGGGTTTTAGCGTTATTGAAGCAAATGATGGAGCAGATGGATTACAAAAATTAGAAAAATTATATGAAAATTATAAAGAAAATCTCACCAAACAACTAAAAATTATCATCTCTGATATTGAGATGCCGCAAATGGATGGTTTTCACTTTGCTGCTAAAGTCAAAGAAGATCCAAGATTCTCAAAAATTCCTATTATTTTTAGTTCTTCAATTAGCGATCAATTTAGTGAAAGTCGCGGAAAAGAAGCGGGTGCAGAATCGTATCTTGTTAAATTTGATGGAAATAAATTCCATGAAGAAGTCTCTCGAATTGTTAGCAAATACAATCAAGAATTAGAAAATGCTTAAAATTTCAAATCTATCAAAAAAGGAAAAATAAATGGATGAAATGCAAGAAATATTAGAAGACTTTTTAATCGAAGCTTTTGAAATGATAGAACAACTAGACCAAGATTTGGTGGAATTAGAAAATAGACCGGAAGATTTAGAATTATTAAATCGTATCTTTAGGGTAGCTCATACCATTAAAGGTTCAGGATCATTTTTGAATTTCTCAGTCCTAACGCATCTAACACACCATATGGAAGATGTCTTAAATAAGGCAAGACATGGAGAATTAATCATTACTCCAGATATTATGGATGTTGTTTTAGAGTCAATTGATTTTATGAAAAAACTACTCAATGCGATTCGTGATACAGGAACTGATGCAAATACAGGATTAGATGCAGACATTGCTAATGTTGTAGCGCGTCTTGATGCAATTTCCAAAGGCGAAACTCCACAAGAAACTGCAGCCGCAGCACCAGCTCAGCAAGAGGCAGCTCAAACCCAAGAAGCAGAATCTCAAACAAAACCAGAAGAAGAGGAAAAAGAGTTAGATTATTCTAATATGTCTCCCGAAGAAATTGAAAAAGAAATTGAAAGACTACTCAACAAACGCCAAGAAGAAGATAAGAAAAAGCGTGAAGACAAAAAGGCTAGAGGTGAAGTTAATGATATTCAAGCCCCAAAAGAAATTACAGAAACTCCAGCAGCAGCCACACAAGCTCCAAAACCATCTCCAAAACCTGCTGATCCAAAACCACAAGCAAAACCAACACCACGACAAGATGATAATAAAACACTTGCAACTTCTGTGGAGCAAACCATTCGTGTTGATGTTAAACGATTAGATAGCTTAATGAATTTAATTGGTGAATTAGTTTTAGGTAAAAACCGCTTAATTAAAATCTACAATGATGTTGAAGAACGCTATGAAGGAGAAAAATTCTTAGAAGAACTTAATCAAGTCGTTGCTTCTGTATCTATGGTAACAACAGATATTCAATTAGCAGTTATGAAAACAAGAATGTTACCTATTGGAAGAGTCTTTAATAAATTCCCAAGAATGGTGCGCGATCTCTCAAGAGAACTCGGAAAAAATATTGAATTAATCATTAGTGGTGAAGAAACAGAGCTTGATAAATCTATCGTAGAGGAGATTGGAGATCCACTTGTGCATCTAATTCGAAATGCTTGTGATCACGGAATTGAATCTAAAGAAGAAAGAATTGCAGCAGGTAAAAAAGAACAAGGAACCGTTGAATTAAAAGCTTATAACGAAGGTAATCATATTGTTGTTGAGATTACTGATGATGGAAAAGGTATGGATCCAGTGATCCTTAAAAGCAAAGCCGTTGAGAAAGGAATAATTAGCGAAAGAGAAGCAGATAGCATGACAGATAGAGAAGCTTATTCTCTTATTTTTAAAGCTGGTTTTTCTACTGCAAAAGTTGTAACCAATGTTAGTGGTCGTGGTGTAGGAATGGATGTTGTAAAAACCAACATTGAAAAACTTAATGGGATTATTGATGTTGATAGCACCTATGGAGAAGGAACTACTTTAAAACTAAAAATCCCTCTAACGCTTGCCATTATCCAATCTTTACTTGTTGGCGTTCAAGAAGAATATTATGCTATTCCACTTGCTTCTGTTATTGAAACTGTTAGAATCTCTCAAGATGAGATCTATACTGTAGAAAATAAAAGCGTATTACGCCTAAGAAACGAAGTTTTACCTTTGGTTCGTTTAGCGGATATTTTTGGAGTTGATTCGGTATTTGACAATGCAGAGCAAGCCTATGTTGTTGTTATTGGATTAGCAGAAAATAAAATTGGTGTTATTGTAGATTTTCTCATCGGACAAGAAGAAGTCGTTATCAAATCGCTTGGCTCTTACCTAAAAGGAACAGAGGGTATTGCAGGTGCTACAATCCGTGGAGATGGTAGAGTAACACTCATTGTAGATATTGCTGCAATGATGCAAATGGCAAAACAAGTCAAAGTTAGCATCAATAAACTTGCCCAGGAAAGCGAAACTAAAAAAGAAAAAAATTCACCTAGCGACTATAATGTCTTAATTGTTGATGATTCAATGACAGATAGAGCAATTATGAAAAAATCTCTTAAGCCTTTAGGAATTAGTATTACTGAAGCAACAAATGGTATGGAAGCCCTTGAAATCGTAAAAAATGGCGATAAATTCTTTGATGCCATTTTAATTGATATTGAAATGCCAAAAATGGATGGCTACACACTAGCAGGGGAAATTAGAAAATATGCTAAATTTAAAAATCTTCCCCTCATTGCTGTTACAAGTAGAACAAGCAAAACCGATAGAATGCGTGGAGTTGAATCAGGAATGACTGAATACATTACAAAACCTTATTCACCAGAATATTTAATGAATGTTGTTAAGAGAAATATTAATTTAACTATGGAGGTAACTGAATAATGAGCAATCAATTACGCGATGTTCTACAAAAACAACAAGAACAAAAAAAACCAACTTCTGAAGCTGAAAATATCATTCAGCTTGTTGCCTTTGTGGTTGGATCAGAAGAATTTGCTGTACCAATCCTAAGTATTCAAGAGATTATTAAACCACTAGAATACACAAGAGTTCCTGGAGTTCCAAATTATGTTTTAGGAGTTTTTAATATGCGTGGATGGGTTGTGCCACTTATTAATTTGCGTCTAAAATTCGGATTACCTTATGAAAAACCAACTGAAGACACGCGTTATATTGTTATTCGCAATCAAGAAGAAAGAGCAGGTTTTGTAATAGATCGCCTTACAGAAGCAGTAAGAATCAAAGAATCCGATATAGATCCAACTCCAGAAACAATCACCCAAGATGAAAATCTTATTTATGGAGTAGGAAAGCGAGACGATAGATTAATCACCATTCTTCGCCCAGAAGAACTTCTTAAACGCACTTTTTAATGTAGGATATTCTTTTTCCTGCATTATTTCTTTATTTCTTTTAAGCCCTATTTAACCACTTTTATCGAGCAAAAAAAATAGTTTGTAAAGTAATTTCTATAATACTATTATTAAATTTCTATTTCACTATAAAATAACTTCTTATTAAGTATCATTTAAACTTACAAGATTCAATACTTCACTATTTTATCAAGATAAAATGATTTATTTTCTCATTTTTAAAGACTAAAAAATAAGAAAATCATTGATTATACATAATCACAAATACTTTTTGAAATTCTATTAATTTTTGAGAAAAAATCATTTTTGACTTCTTAAAGTTACCTCCACACAATCAGCCATTTCCTTTACTGCATTGGCATTGCATTCTTTCTGTAAAGCTTGACTAATTTGCTTTATGTCTTGTTGAGATAGAGACAAAATATCCCACAAAACTTCACAAGATAAATCTTTCTCTTCACATAAAAATCCTAATTTTCTATCTTTCAAAAATTTTGCATTAAAATATTGATGATTTGCAGCCGCATAAGGATAAGGAACAAAAAGAGTCATCAATCCATTGGCACACAATTCCCACAATGAGCTAGCCCCTGCCCTAGAAATTGCAAAATCACAAGCCATAAAAACCTGTGGCATAAACTTACAAAAATCAAAGATAGCTACATCAAAGTTACCTTGTAAATCTTCTATATTGCTTATATGCGTAACTTTTAGCGGCATTTTTTCATACTCACTTAATACTCTTTTAAAATCACCTTTTCCACATTGATGATAAACCCTAATTCCTCTCTTTTTTAACTCCAAAACAACTTTTAGGGCAAAATTATTGATTGCCTGTGCTCCTTGCGATCCACCCATAAATAAGATATTTTGTATTTGTTCTCTTGTTCTAGAATATTGAAAAAAATCTTTTTGCACAGGATAAAATTTAATCAAAGAATCTTCCAAATAAGAGGAGAAAAAAAGCTTCGCATAAGGCTTTAAAATTTTATTTAGGCGACCTATTTTAGCATTTTGCTCATGAATAATTAAAGGGATTCTTAAAAATACCGCCCCAAAAGCTGCGGGTGCCGCAGAATATCCCCCAACAGAAAAAACAAAATCAATTTTTTCAGATTTTAAAATTTTTCTTGCTAACAGAAAAGCTCTAAAATGTGAAAATAAGGCAAAAATTTTCTTAAAACCTTTTTGATTAACAACACCACCTGTATGCAAAAAATATTTTTTAAAAAGTCTTGAATCTTCTTCAAAATAAGCCCTATCTTGACCCCCAATAGAACCCATAAAAAAACAAGTATAACCTCGCTGATAAAATTCCTCCAAAAATGCTTTAGCAACACTTAAATGACCACCAGTTCCACCACCTGTAATCATAACTTTCATAATAACAACCTAATATTTTCTTGTAATTCTAACACAGCTCTAATTAAAGATTTTATAGAAATAGTGTATCATTTTATTTGATTTTTCTAAAAAGTTTAAATTTTTAAATACTTTTATAGCAATAATTCTCTCAAAAAATGCTATGATAGGATATTTTAATTTTAAGGAATAAACAATGGATAACTTAGAAAATGTCTTTGATATAAAATCTCTTACAATGTCTGTCTTAATGACACCTGCAATGGCAAATTTCAAAGGAAGAGTTCATGGCGGTGATTTACTAAAATTGCTCGATCAAGTTGCCTATGCTTGTGCTTCAAGATATTGCGGTGAATATGTCGTTACACTTTCTGTTGATAGTGTTACCTTTAAATACCCTATTGAAGTGGGAAATCTTGTTACTTTTCTTGCTTCAGTAAATTATACCGGCACTAGTTCTCTTGAAGTGGGAATCAAAGTCATTGCCGAAGACATCCATAAAAGAATCGTGACACACACCAATAGTGCTTATCTCACAATGGTTTGTGTAGATAAAAATGGAAAACCATTCCCTGCTCCCAAACTCGAACCCAAAACACCAACTGAAATCCGTCGCTACAACAATGCAATGAAACGAAAACAGGCCAGAATTGAACTCTCTAAGAAAAAATAATATGCTATAATTTCCCTTTTTTAAGGGAAATTAATGCCAAAACCAAACAAACAGCAACAAATTAAAAATATCCAACTTGATATTATTAAACACCAATTTAGCAATTTTTGCAAACATAATTCTAAGGCATTAGCATTAATCTTTAAAGTACTCATTAAAGGTGAAAACGCTGCACAAAGCAATCCAAAACTAAATACTCAAAACAAATCCATAAATTCAATAGAATCCTCAAAAACAAATCACAAAACTAACCAAGAATCAACTATTCACCTTAAAGAGCTAGAGCTAGACATACCCCTACCAAAACCACCTTTAAATATTGAGGGCTAATTTTATGCACCAAGGAAATAAAATGCAGTTTCATATTGTTTTACACCAACCAAGGATTCCACAAAATACTGGAAACATTGGGCGACTTTGTTTTGCTAGTGATAGTGTTTTACATTTAATTCATCCACTAGGCTTTAGCATCACACAAAAAGAACTCAAACGCGCTGGAATGGATTATTGGAATCATCTTGAAGTCTATGAATGGGAGAATCTCTCAAGCTTTATGGAATCAAGCCTTTTAGAGATTCCACATTGCTATCTTACAACAAAAAGCCAAACACCTTATTATAATGCTCCCTTAAAAAAAGGGGCTTATTTGCATTTTGGGCGCGAAGATGCAGGATTAGATTCTACCCTACTTTCACACTACAAAGACTATTGTTACACCATACCTATGCAAAATAATGCAAGAAGTCTAAATCTAGCAACAAGCGTTGGAATTGTGCTTTATGAAGGGATTCGCCAAAGAGATTTTATTCCATCACCAATCGCTTAATAAGCATTTCAGTTCCTTTAACAATTTTTACTCCCTCGTTTTGACATAGCGGACATTTAGTGTAGCAAATCTCCACAACTTGACTTTGTTTTTTACAAAACTCACAAAACACTTCTACTTCCACATCTTCTATAAAAAGTTTTGCCCCATCACACATACTTCCAACTTTAAATTCCTCAAATGCCCTCTGTAACAATGCCGCATTAACGCCACTACGCCTCCCAATCTCCAAATAAATCTCAAAAATTGATTCCGCATTATTTTCTTTAGCAATTCTTTCACAATTTTCAATCAATGAAGCTACAATAGAAAACTCGTGCATAAAAATTCCCCAATAATTTTATTCCATATTAAAAATAAATTTTAGCTTCTTAAGTGTAAAATATCGCTTTTATTTCAAAAAAACACTCCAAAGAGGGTAGTAAATGAGACATTTTTTAACTTTAGCAGATTTTAGCAAACAAGAGATCTTAGAAATCTTAGACATAGCTAAATCTCTAAAAAAAGATTTAAAAGCAGGGAAATATAGCAATCTATTAGAGAGAAAAACACTTGGAATGATTTTTGAAAAAAACTCCACAAGAACTCGCGTTAGCTTTGAAACAGGAATCTATCAATTAGGGGGACAAGGGATTTTCCTCTCTAGCAATGAAACGCAATTAGGTAGAGGAGAGCCCATTAAAGACACCTCTAGAGTGCTTTCTTCTATGGTGGATTTAATTATGATGCGAACACACGAACACGCTAGATTGGAGGAATTTGCACATTATTCTAGTATCCCTGTGATTAATGGCTTAAGCGACAGCTTTCATCCTATGCAGCTTTTGGCAGATTATCTAACCATGCAAGAGTGCCAAAAAGATAAAAACCCTATCGTAACTTATGTAGGAGATGGAAACAATATGGCGCATTCTTGGCTTATGCTCGCAGCAAAAATGGGCTTTGAATTAAGAATTGCTTCTCCTAAAAACTATGAAGTATCTCCAGATATTTACCAAAAAGCTCGAGAATTTGCTAAAATTTCAGGTGCAAAACTAATTGTCACCAACAATCCACAAGAAGCGCTTGCAAATGCTGATGTTGTCACAACTGATACTTGGGCTTCTATGGGGCAAGAAAATGAAAAAGAAGCAAGAAAAAAAGCTTTTAAGGGCTATTGCATTACAAAAGATTCAATGCAATTAGCAAAGCCTGATTGTATTTTCCTGCATTGTTTGCCTGCATATCGCGAACAAGAAGTTAGCGAGGAAGTTTTAGAATCATCACAAAGCAAAATTTTCTTAGAAGCGGAAAACCGCTTACACGCACAAAAAGGAGTTATGGTTTGGCTACACCAAAACCGCTAATTAAATATAAAAAAGCAAATGATTATCAAGAGTTAAAACAGGCATTATTAGAGGCAAAAGATAATACCTTGCCACTCCCACAAACTCTAGAATTTCCCAAAGAAAAAGAGCGTATGATTTATTGCTTTAAAGATTCTAATAACAAAGAATATTACTTACTTTCTAGTTCTTGTATTAACTCTCTAATTGAATCAGCCAAAGAACTTGAAAAAAACAAATATCTTTTAAAATTAGAACAAGAAATTCACAAAAATATGCCCATTGATTTTGAAGATGTATGGTGTATAGCAATCAAAGAACTCGCAGGAAAATTCAATAAAAACCCTAAGAATCTTATTAAAAATATCCGCAAACGCTATCCGTATTTATTTATAGATTTCAATCTATCTTTAAACCAAACTTATTAAAGGTGCAAAATTTGAAAGAAGTTATTGATTTTAAAAAATTTGCTAAATTTTCCAAACCAGGTCCGCGCTACACAAGCTATCCTACTGCAGTAGAATTTAATGAAAATTACACTTATGATTCTTACATGCAGGATTTGCAAAAAGATACCAACCCCCTTTCGCTTTATGTGCATTTACCTTTCTGTCGCAGTGCCTGCTATTTTTGCGGTTGCAATGTTATCTATACAAGCAAGGAAGAGAATAAAACACTTTATCTAGAAGAATTACAAAAAGAACTGCGAATCTTAAAAAACACATTAGATTACACCAAACAAGTTTATCAACTGCATTTTGGAGGAGGAACACCTACTTTCTTTAATGCTAAAGAACTTGAATTTTTAATTCAAATGCTAAAAGATACTTTTCCAAACTTTCATACTGAAGCAGAAATTGCTTGTGAAATTGATCCAAGATTCTTCAATAAAGATCAAATGCAAGTGCTTAAAAATGGGGGTTTTAACCGACTTAGTTTTGGAATTCAAGATTTTAATCCAAAAGTGCAAGAAGCAATCCACAGAATCCAACCTTTCTCTTTAGTGCAAAATGCCATTAGCATTGCTAGAGACTTCGGTATTCGCTCCATCAATTTTGATCTTATTTATGGACTACCCTATCAAACACTTGAAACTTTTCAAGAGACCTTATCACAATGCCTTAAACTCAATCCAGATCGCTTTGCAATTTTTAATTATGCTCATGTGCCTTGGATTAAAAAGACAATGAGAAAAATAGATGAAACCACGCTTCCAATGCCTGAAGAAAAGCTTAATATCCTAAAAACCACAATACAACACTTACAGGAAAATGGCTATAAAATGATTGGAATGGATCATTTTGCAAAACCCGATGATGAACTCTTTAAATCTATTCAAAAGGGGCAACTAAGGCGTAATTTCCAAGGTTATAGCACCAAAGGTGGAACACAAACAATTGGGATTGGCTTAACTTCTATTGGAGAAGGTATAGATTATTACGCTCAAAATTACAAAGATCTCCCATCTTATAAAAAAGCTCTTGATTTAGGAATTTTACCTTTTTCTAAAGGAATCAAACTAAGCCTTGATGATAGGATTAGAAAATCTGTTATTATGCAGCTTATGAGCAATTTTAAATTAGATTTTTCAACCATTGAAAAACAATTCAATATTAATTTTAAAGAATATTTTAGTGACTCTTTAAAAGAATTAGAAGTTTTTACAGCAGAAAATTTGATTACAATTCACAATAATGGCATTGAAGTAAGTCCCACTGGAACTTTGCTTATTCGAAATATTGTAATGGCTTTTGATGCCTATATCAAAAAATTTAGCCCTAATCAAAAAATCTTCAGTAAAACAATCTAAGGTGCAAAATGGAACATTTTAAGGATTATAATTATTTAAAAACAAGTGATGCTTGCGTTAAATGCGGCAAATGCCTTCCAGATTGCACAATCTTCAATATCAACGGAGATGAAGCCACTTCCCCAAGAGGCTTTATTGATTTATTGGGCGCTTACCAGAGAAAAGAGATTCCACTTGATAAAAATGCTAAAAATATTTTTGAAACTTGTTTTTTATGCACAACTTGCGTTAGTGTTTGTCCAAACTCTCTCCCAACAGATACACTCATTGAAAATATTCGCTATGAAATTGCTCAAAAATATGGAATTGCTTGGTTTAAAAGAATATTTTTCTACCTCTTAAAACACCGCAAAATAATGGATTTAAGTATGAAGCTAGGTGCATTTTTTACGCCTTTACTTTTTCAAAAAACCGATGATAATCATTCCATAAAACCACGCTTCAAACTCCCCTTTATTTCTAATAGAATCTTTGGAGCTATCCAAACTAAAAGTTTTTTAAACTCCCATCAAGAAAATCTCATCTATCATAAAGATAACCCTAAAAAAGTTGCTATTTTTATCGGCTGTTTAGGAAACTATAACTATAAAAGTGTAGGAGAATCGCTTGTCTTTATACTCCAAAAGCTAGGCATTAATACAATGATTCCCAAAAAACAAAAATGCTGTGGGGCTCCAGCTTATTTTACAGGCGATTTTGAAAGCGTTAATCAACTCATTACAGAAAATATTGCTTATTTTGAAAGCTTTATTGATGAAGTAGAAGCAATCTTGATTCCCGAAGCTACTTGTGCAGCAATGATTTTAGAGGATTGGGAAAGATTCATGGAAAAAAACCCAAGCTACCAACAAAGAATCCAAAAACTACTACCTAAAATCCATATGGCAACCCATTGGCTTATGCACAATACAAATCTCAAAGACTATCTCTCTACCCTTCCAAAATCTCAAGAAACATTTACCTATCACGATCCATGCCACGCAAGAAAAGTGCTTGGAATCTGGAAAGAACCGCGAGAATTACTTCGTCAAAATTATGATTTAATTGAAATGGAAGATCCTAATACTTGCTGTGGTTTTGGTGGTGTTACAATGCAGACAGAAAGATTCAATCTAGCAAGTAAAGTAGGAAGCAAAAAAGCTAAGATGATTGACAAAACACAGGCTAAATATGTTGTAGCAGAATGCAGTGCATGCCGTATGCAACTCAATAATGCCCTTCATCAAGAAAAGGTTAAAACGCTATTTGCTCACCCGTTAGAATTGATTGAAAAGGCTATTAAAACTGCGAGGATTTAACTTTCTTTAAGTTATTTTATCTTAGAATTCTATACTTTCTAAAAAGGAATTATTATGATTGGAAAAAATTTATCACTTAAGAGTCAGCTCTTTATTGGATTTGGCATTATTTTAGCCTTTATTATCCTTATTGCAGCTACTGGCTATGTGAAAATCAAATTTGTAGATAACACTCTCACAGAAATTAGCGATGTTAATTCAATCAAGCAACGCTATGCTATTAATTTTAGAGGAAGTGTGCATGATCGAGCAATCGCCATTAGAGATGTTGTTTTGCTAGAGGATCCAAACGAACTTGAAGCTACGCTTAACCAAATTAAAGAATTAGAAAACTTCTACCGCGATTCAAGTGAAAAAATGGATCAAATCTTTCAAAATCCCGCTATGGTTGATGCTAAAGATAAAGATATTTTAAGTCGTATTAAAGAAGTAGAAAAAACTACAATGCCTTTAATTATCAATATTATTGAACTTAAGGCAAATGGAAATCTATCAGCCGCACACGATATGCTTCTCTCTCAAGCAAGAGGTGCTTTTGTGCAATGGTTAGCAGTTATAAATGAATTTATTGATCACCAAGAAGCAAAGAATCAAGCTCTTACTATTACTGCTAGAGGAGAAATAGGAAATTATCTCAACCTTGTTTTATGGTTGGCTGGAATTGCTTTTGTGATTGCAATTTTGATTGCTTCATATATCACAAAACTCATCATTTCATCATTAGGTGGTGAGCCAAAAGAAGCTGTTAAAGTAGTTTTAAGCATTGCTAATGGCAATTTAAATACTCCTATCCACACAAACTACCAAGAAAGTATGTTAGCTTCTGTTGGGCAAATGCAGAAAAAACTTAAAGAAATTGTTTCTGAAGTTATGAATTCTTCAAGAGAACTTAATGAGCGTGCTAATGAGGTGGCTAATAGCTCTGAAGAAGCAAAAGCCTCCTCTTATAAACAACTTGATAGTTCCGAAGATTCTGTGCAAAAAATTGAAGAAGTTGTTAATGCAGTAGCACATGTCTCACAAATTGCAAAACAAACAGAAGAAAATTCTGGAATCACTACAAGCCTTTCTAATAAAGGTATTGAAGCTATGAAGACAACCATTAATGAAATTGAAAAAATCACTCAAACCGTTTCTTCATCTTCAGAACATATTCGTATGCTAGAAAAACATTCACAAGAAATTAGCGGTAGTGCTGAACTCATTAAAGAAATAACCGATCAAACTAATCTCCTTGCACTTAATGCAGCTATTGAAGCTGCAAGAGCTGGTGAGGCAGGGAGAGGGTTTGCAGTTGTTGCAGATGAGATTAGAAAACTTGCCGAACGCACAGGTGTTGCTACTTCTGAAATTGCGCGTATGATAGAAGTAATTCAAAATGAAACGCAAACTGCCGTTGAAGCCATTCAAACTGCTGTTCCACAAGTTGAAAAAGGGATGCAATTAGCCAATGAAGCAAGTGAAATATTAGATCAAATCAATACTCAAGCAACCGATTCGCTAAATAAAGCAAGAGAAGTAACAAGTGCAGCAGAAAATCAAGCTGCAAATATGGAAAATCTCGCCAATGATCTAAAAGAAATTTCCGAAGCTTCAAGAAATACAGCAAATTCTATGGAAAACAATACAGAATCTGCCAAAATGCTTAAAGAAATTTCATCGGTATTAAAAAACCATATTAATCACTTTAAACTATAAACTTTTTCTCCCATCTTTATGGGAGATTTATAAAATTTCACTATAATTTCATTTTTTTAAATTTTAAAAACAAGAAAGGTTAAGTTTGCGTAATGTTGCTTTAATACTCTTGGGTGCTGGGGATAGCAGTCGCTTTAAAACGCAAAAAGCCCCTAAAAAACAATGGTTGCGCATTGATGAAATACCACTTTGGCTAAAAGTTGCTAAGGAAGTTGTTAGTTATTATCCTTTTTGCAAATGTATCTTAAGCATCAAAGAGGAAGAAAAAAAATATACGCAAAAATACCTTAATTCTTTTAATTTAAATTTTATTCTCACAAAAGGCGGAGAAACAAGGCAAGAGTCACTGCAAAATGCTCTTTTAGAAGTTAAAGAAGAATGGGTTTTAGTCAGTGATATTGCACGATGTAATATGCCAAAAGATATTTTTATAAAAATACTCTCTGCTACCAATCAATACGATTGCGTTGTGCCCTATTTAAATATTCCAGATACTATTGCTTATGGAGATGAAACTCCACAATATCTCAAAAGAGAAAAACTAAAAATTATACAAACGCCACAACTTAGCAAAACTGAAATTTTAAAAAAAGCTCTCCTTAAAGGAGATTTTACCGATGAAAGTAGTGCCATTGCTTCTTATGGTGGATCGATTGCTTACTTAGAAGGCTCCAAAGAAGGCAGAAAAATTACATATCTTGAAGACTTGCAATCTCTCCAACTCCTTTCTCCAAGCTCAAAAAGTATGATAGGATTGGGAAGCGATATACACGCTATGAAATCAGGAAATGGTATTATATTAGGTGGAATTATGATTCCTTGTGAATATCAGCTTATAGCTCATAGCGATGGCGATGTTTGCTTACATGCATTAAGCGATGCAATTTTAGGCGGAATCGGGGCTGGAGATATTGGTGAATGGTTTCCTGATAATGATGATGCTTATAAAAATGCCGATTCTGCAAAATTACTCCAAAAAATTGTCAATTTTACTCTTGATGTGGGATACATCATTAAACAAGTTGATCTTACCATTTTTGCACAAAAGCCCAAAATTTCACCTTATAAAAATGCTATAGAAAAACGCATTGCTGAGATTCTAGAGATTCCGCTTTTTTGCGTCAATGTTAAAGCTACCACAACAGAAAAACTTGGTTTTATTGGTAGAAAAGAAGGAATTATGGTTCAAGCAAATGTCATCTTAGAATACTTTAATTGGAAAAAATTATTATAAGAGGTTTTTATGGAAATTTTAATCGTAGAAAACGAAGTTTATTTAGCACAAAGCATTGCCTCTAAGCTAAGCCATTTAGGATTTAATTGCGAAATTACTTCAAGCATACAAGAGGCATTAGAGCAAGATAAAGCCGATATTGTTTTGTTATCCACAAATATTTCTGGACAAAATTTTTATCCCCTTATTGAAAAATTTCACGATTCAATTATTATCTTAATGATACCTTATATTAACGATGAAACCGTAACGCGTCCCTTACAAGCTGGAGCAAGCGACTATATTGTAAAACCCTTTATGATTGATGAATTAGTAAGAAAGATTGAACAACACAATAATTTTAAACAATCTCAAAAGGAAATTGCTTTTTATCGTGATTATCTTTGTAACTCTTTACTAACTTTCTCTTATACAATTAACTCTAAAATTTCTTTTCCTCTCATTATCAAAAGCACTTCACAAAAGGCTATTGATATGTGTGTAGCACATTATGCCATTCATAAAAAACTTCCTATTAATTTTCTTTCACTTTATGAAATATCAGACTATAATAAATTGCTTAAATCCATTTCTAAGCAAAAATTAAATTACGCTATTGGCTTTGAAACACTTTCTAGAGAAAATAAGGAAAATTATATCAAATCACTTAAAAATATTCCCATTATCTTTTCTTCTATCAATGGGGATGTAGAAGATTTTGCAAATGTTTATGAGGTTGAAGCCAAAGATATCTCTCAAGGATTCCAAGAGGAGATTTTGAGCGTTGATGAATATGTTAAAACAATGATCTTAAATTTTGAAGACAAATATCCCGATACAGAATTAAGCAAAAAACTAGGAATGTCAAGAAAAAGTCTATGGGAAAAAAGAAAAAAATATGGAATCACTAAGAAAAAATAAATCTCTTTTCATTGACAAAGAAGCCTTATTTGCATTATTTTTATGCAAAGAAGGACTTTTAGCCCCTGTTGATCATCTTATAAATGAAGATGAAATGCATCAAAGTGAAAAAAATCAAATTTTTCCACTTTCTTTTATATTAGCTCCTGCTGGGAAACGCAATCAAGAAATTCTACAAAATGTCTCCAAAGGAAAAACTTTAAATCTCATTTGCGATCATAAAATATGTGGGGAACTTGTTGTTGATTCCACTTTTTGTATTGACAAAAAACAAAGACTTATGCGAATTACAGGTGGAGATATTTATTCTAAAAAAGCACAAGATATTTATAAAAGACTAGGAGATTTTGCAGTTTGTGGGGACTATCAACTTGATCCTCAAATCACTTACCCTATAAACAAAGGCATCAAAGAAACCATTTTGCAAATCAAAAAGAATCTTCAAGCTTCTAGCATTACTGCTATGATGCTTGATGTCTCCCCTATTACTCGAATTCACGAGCGAATTTTTAGACTAATCTTAGATGAAAATGAGCTTTTAGTCTTGTTTTTATTTAAAAAGCAAAAAGAGGATTTATTAAGCTTTCAAATCCGAAAACAATGCTTAGAATATGTCATAGAAAACTATCTTCCCAAAAATCGCATTATTATTTTCCCTCTTAATGACATTTATCTTTTTGAGGGAACACACGGCATACTACTTAATGCAATCATCTCTCAAAATTTAGGTTGTGATAAAATGGTAATAGGCGAAACTCACCCTAATCTTGCTTTTTATTACGAAAAACAAAAAATCTATTCTGTTTTTGATACCACTAAAGAGATTAAAATAAAAATAAAATTTTTAAGCGAATTTGTTTATTGTCAGCAATGCAAAACTATTGTGAGTGTGAAAACTTGCCCCCATGGCAAACATCATCACATTAACTATCACGCAAGATTTATTCAAGGAATCTTACAATCCGGACTCATTCCTCCAACTATTTTGGTGCGTAAAGAAGTTTCAGCAAAAATCCTTGCCTATCTTTTTCCAAACCGCTTTAGCAATCTCATTAAGCAATTTGGCACAATGTTTGCAGACAATGGAATTATTAAAGAGCAAAGCGAGGAAGATTTCTATATCAAACTCTCTCTACTCTATCAAACCCATTCTCTCAATTAGGACCTTCTTATGCAAAATAAAAATTTCTTTTTACAATTTCAAAATACCAAAGATTTTTTATGCAAAATGTATCTCACGCTTTTTTTTAGCGGCTTAAGCAAAAAAGCTCCTGGCACTATTGGCACACTCATAGCACTTCCTTTTGGTTGGGCTATTGCTTATTTTATTGCACCTAGCACTCTATTTTTACTTGCTTTGCTTGTAAGTGTGATTGCCATTAAGATGATTGATAACTATGAAAACCAAGGTTTGAATCACGATAGGCAAGAAATTGTGATTGATGAGTTAGCTGGAGTTTGGATTAGTATTACTATGATAGGACACACTTATTTTGCCCTTTTACTTTCATTTGTTCTCTTTCGTATTTTTGACATTTGGAAGCCCTCAATCATTGGCAGAGTTGATAAAAACATCAAAGGTGGTTTAGGTGTTATGGGAGATGATTTGCTAGCTGGTTTCTTTGCAGGATTATTAGGATTAATCCTTATTAAGCTTCTCTCACAATTCCAAACTTTTGAAAATCTACTAAAGCTTAGCTTTTAGGTTTTTTGGGCAATAGAAAAATCTCCAAAACAATAAATATCAAAACAATACACAAAAAATAATTTATCTTTTTTTCAGAATCCTTTAGAATATTTTGTGTATAAAATTGTTGGCTCAAAGTAGCTAATTCTAAGCTTGTTAGCAATCCATTATCTCCTTCTAATGCCATTAAAAGCTTTTGATTGTTCTCCAAAAATGCTTCAACATTGTGCAAAATAAAAGTTTGATTAGCATCATTCAAAAAACTCTCCATTTTCACCACAAGATTTCCACTTCCAAAATAAATATCATCCAATGTAGATCTTTCTTGATTTTGCACTATCATAGAAACAGCAAAGTCTCTTAAAACATTATGGATTGTCAAAAGCTGATTAATACAAAGCCTCAATTCCATAAAATTTTCATAATTATTACGCTTTAGGACATAATTTGTTGCAGCAACTTGAGATAAAAACACTATGCGTTGCGCTAAGAATCTTTGTTTTCCGCTAATATTAATATAATAAAGTAAAGTATCTTGTTTTTGCGAGACTTCCTTTACATAAAAATAACAATACAATGCACTACCACATAAACAAAACAAAAGCACTAAATGCGCTAATAAATTTTTCTTAATAAACACCCAAAAATACCCTTATAGTTTAAATCAAAGAATTGTATCAATCTTCAAAAAATTTATCAATAAAATATGATAAAATTAGTCCTACACTTATATCTAAGGAAAAGTCATGCTCAAACATTGTTTTATAGCCACATTTATTGGAATTTTTCTTGCTGCTTGTGCTCAAAAACAAAACACAATCCAGCTAATCACTCTTCAAAAAGCTTGTCAAACCCCCATTGTCTCTTATCAATTAGGAAACCTTAAAGTCGGACAATTTAATGATTTAAAAATTCCAAAAGAACAAGTCTTATCTGCAATAGAAAATGCCTTACAAACCAGCGGATGCTTCACTAAAGCCAATAAAAATACTTCAAAATATTACATTTTAGAATCTGTTTATGGAAGCATCAATCAACAAGCAAAACAAGGAGGATTTTGGCAATCCACTTCGCAAGACACTGCAATTATTGAAATTTTACTTGCTTTTAGTAATGATAAAGAAACAAAATTTTATAAAAGCAAAGCATCCTTTAAAAACACTGCGGATAAATTTTTAGGAATTGGAGAAAATTCAAATTTAGATTCTATTCATATTCAATTAACCTTAAATAACGCTATCTATTCTGCAGTTAATAAAGCAACGCAAGATTTTCTAAAACAAAAATAAAGTCCCCAAATTTTAGTTTATTGACTTTATGTGAATAAACTAAATTCTTTGTTTTAAAAGTTTAACTTACCTTGTGGCATAAGATTTATCAATATGAAATTTACGATAAAATTCCTTTAATTCTTCCTCATCAAAATCCTCCAACAAACCTTTTTGTTTTAATGATTCTAGAATCTTTACATCACAATCTGTTTCTTTTGGCCACTCACGCTTATAGCCATCTGCGATATTTTTATCTGTCGCATCAATAATAATAATATCTCCAAAAATACGAATGTCTCGTTTTGAATCAATATTATTAACCACACGCCATAAAATCATATAGAGATTTTCAAGATCGTTTTTCTCCCAATCAAGCAATACAAGAATCTTTATATGTTTTTGCAAAGTTTGAAATAAACTCTCTTTTAAATACTTTTGCAAGCTTTCATTAGAATCTTTTTTGACGCCAAGCAAAGTGATTGGATTCTTTGTTTCTTTAAAATATTGCCTTAAAATTTCAGCCTTAGGAAAAATGTCCTTCATTTGTTTTAGCAATATTTCATTTTCTAAAATCTCTAATTGAGGATTCTCAATTTCTTCACCCGTGCAATCAACTCCTAACTTACCGCCCTCTGCAAAATTAGGAGAAGCGTGATCAAGTGCATCACAAACCCCTTCACTAAAAAGGCAATTTTTAACACTAAACCGATTTAAAATATAAGGTATAATATCCTTTGATTCTAAACTTGGTGCATCCTCTCCTACAAAAATAGCATGCTTAACAAAACTCATCTGCCCTACTCCCCAAAAAGAATGCATACTCTGTTTAGCAGCACTTGGAAATCGTGCTTCAATTTTAGCTAAAATCAAATTATGAAACACGCCATTTTCAGGCATAAAATAGTCAATTAAGCTTGGGGTTGTTGTCTGCAAAAGTGGCAAAAAAATCCGCTCTGTTGGATAACCCAAATATTTATCCTCTAAAGGAGGCTTACCTACAACTGAAGCAAGATAAATAGGATTTTTCTTGTGCGTAATTGCACTCACTTCAAGCACCGGATAAGGCTCAATAGGCGTATAAAATCCCGTATGATCCCCAAATCTTCCCTCATCTCTCAATTCATTGGTATCTACAAATCCCTCAATCACAAGATCGCTATCATAAGGCACACAAAGTTCATTGCTTACACATTTTACAAGTCTTGCTTTTTCCTTTTTGATAAAGCCATAAAGCATTAATTCAAATATCCCATAAGGCAATGGAGCAGTCGCACACCAAGTATAAAGAGGATTTCCTCCTATTGCAATGCTAACTGGCATTTTTTGATTTGCTTTTTTATATTCCTCAAAGATTCCAACTGAATCCTTATGAATCTGCCAATGCAATCCCAAATGATTTTTATCATAAACTTGCAAACGATACATTCCAAGATTCCGCACACTACCATCAAGACTTTGCGTATAACACTGCCCCATTGTGATAAAAGCACCCCCATCTTCACTCCAAGTCTTTAAAATAGGCAAAGATTGCAAATCCACTTCACTGCCAGTCTTAATCACTTCTTGACACAAACCTCGATTCTTAACAACTTTTGGAGATAAATAGCGCAAACTTAAGAGCTTGGGGAGTGTTTGCATTATTTCTTTAAAATTTTTAGGAGGTTTTAATTTTAATAAAAACGCAAGATCATTTGCAATTTGTCGTGTATCACCAATTAACAACTCCACGCGACTAAAACTTCCAAAAAGATTCATTAAAACTGGGATTTCAAAATTAATATCGCGTTGTTTGTCAATTGGATTGGTAAAAAGCAATGCTTTAGAATTAGGCTTTTTAACCTCTAAGTATGCAAGATGAGGAATCTCTAAATGAATATCCAAAGGTTCAGAAATAATTCTAACTTCATTGTGTGCCTTTAATAAATCTAAAGTTTGTCGCATTTTTACCTCCTAGTTTGATTTCTTAGTTAAAAAGCCATTAAAGTCTGTTTGATCTCACCATTATCCAATGCTTTGAGTTTAAAAGCTTCTTTGCAAAAACCATTTTCTAACTCAAAAACAACCATTTGAAAAATACTAGGAATCCCCTTGCCTTCTGGAATCCTAAGACGATTTGGCACACCTGTTAAAAACTTTTCAATAGGCTCTTGTATTTCCATTCCAATCACACTTTTTCTTGCTCCACTCATACCCACATCACTTACCCCAAAAGTCCCCTCAAAAATCTCCAAATCATCGGTTCCAACATGCGTGTGTGTCCCAAGAATCGCACCAATTTTACCCCTTAACATCATAAACATTGCACGCTTTTCACTTGTTGCTTCAGCGTGAAAATCAATGATAATATTCTTAATTCCTTCTTCTTGCAAAGATTCTACAACTTTTTTTGCACACACAAAAGCATTATCGCATTGTGGCATCCCAAAACTTCCCATAAGATTTAACACTGCAAACTTTTCTTCTTTTATTTTACCCTTATAAATTCCACTCCCCATTACACCTTTTGGATAATTATGCGGACGCAAAATCACTGAATCTTTTTGAGACAAAAGAGGAAAAATATCTTTTTTATCCCAAATGTGATTCCCACTTGTAAAAATATCCACTCCATAGCCTTGAAGCTCCAAAAAAGTTGAAACACTCAAACCAAATCCATGACTAGCATTCTCCCCATTAGCTATCACGCAATCTAGTGCATATTTTTTTCGCACTTCACCTAAATAGTCCCCAACCAATCCCCGACCAACTTTTCCTATAATATCTCCAATAAACCCAAAACGCATTTATTTATCCCTTTAACTACTTCAAATATTCCATAACCGCTTCTAAAATATCTTCTTCATCTTTGCTTTTTGCGACAATAGTTTTTTTCTCTCCTTTGGTATCCACAAAAGTAATATTTTGCTGATAGTTTAAAACGCTCACAATATCACGCTTTCTTGCCTTAATCTTAATTACAATTAAAGCAATAAATTGCTTTGTGTAAATATCTAAACTTCCAAATCTCTCTTCAATCTCTGATTCTATACCATAAACTGCACTTTCTTCCTCACATCTTGACAATCTACGATAAATCTCTAAACGCAATCTCTCTGAAGCAATCAACTCGGGATTTAAAAATGCCGTTACACTTAGCTTCACATCAATATTAGCCTTTTCCTCTTTGACATTTCCACTTAGTTGATAAATAGCTTCTTCTAACATTTTTAAATATAAAGAGTAGCCAATATTTTTAATATGCCCGCTTTGAGCCTCACCAAGCAAATTTCCTCCACCTCTTATCTCCAAGTCATGATAAGCTAAAGCACCACCACTTCCTAAATAGGCATTTTTTTCTAGTGCCATTAAGCGTTTTTGTGCTTCTTGAGTGATTTTATTTGGATCTTCAATCAAAAAATAGCAAAATCCCTCTTTGCTACCTCGCCCCACACGCCCCCTTAATTGATGCAAATCTGCAATTCCAAAACAATCACTTCTATCTACCAAAATTGTATTTGCATTAGGAAGATGAATTCCTGATTCAACAATAGAAGTGCAAAGCAAGAGATTAAATCCCCCTTTTGCAAACTCCATAATAATATCCTCAGATTCTTGGGCTGAAATTTGCGAATGCAAAATAGCAATCTTTAAATGTGGCATTATGCTTAAAATTTCTTCTTTTCTTTGGTTGATTGAAGAGATATTATTATGAATATAAAACACTTGACCTCCGCGTCTTAATTCCCTTAAAACCACTTCTTTAAATAATGAATCACTATAAGTTTTTACAAAAGTTCTTGTAGGTAATCTCTGACTTGGAGCTTCTTTTAATTCGCTCAAACCCTTAATGTGCGAAAGTGCCATATTAAGCGTTCTTGGGATAGGGGTTGCCGACATTGAAAGCAAATGAATATTTTGACTTATTTCTTTAATTTTCTCTTTTTGTTTCACTCCAAATTTATGCTCTTCATCCACCACAATTAAAGCTAATTTTTTAAAAACCGCATTTAAAAGTGCGTGAGTTCCAACAACAACATCCACACTCCCCTGCTTTAATCCCTCTAAAATAGATTTTTTTTCTTTTGCGCTAACATATCTATCTAACCTTGCCACCTTAATGCCAAAAGCTTCAAAACGAGCCTTTATTGTCAAAAAATGCTGATAAGCAAGCAAAGTTGTTGGAGTGATAATAGCTGCTTGATAACCACTTAAAAAACAAGCTAACATTGCATTCATAGCCACTTCTGTTTTGCCAAAACCAACATCCCCACTTAACAACCTATCCATTACTCTTCCACTAGAGAGATCCTTAAAAATTTCTTGGATAGCTTGGTTTTGATCTTTTGTATAAACAAACCCACTTTGCCCTTGAAAAACTAAAATTTCTTCTTTATTGGTGTCAATGATAATCCCATCAATCAATTCCCTTTTAGCTGCTAATGCAATGATTCCATTAGCAATAACAAAAAGTTTTTCTTTAATTTTCTCTTTAAGTTTTACAAAAGATCCCTTGCCTAGTCTATCAAGTATTGGAATCCCACCATCTGCGATATACCGATCAATTCTATCTAAATTCTCAACAGGCAAAAGTAATTTATCTTCACCTAAATATTTTAACTCGATAAAATCCCTTGTTGCCCCAAAAATATTGGCTTGAGTAATTCCGTTAAAAACTGCCACTCCATAATCAATATGCACAACATAATCCCCAGTCTTTAACTCATCAATTAAAATTTTATTGGCACGCTTTTTGGTTTGTTTGTGTTGGGTGTTAAGCGAAAGTATTAATTCCTCTTTGCCTAAAATCCAAATTCCATAATCTTTCCCAAAAACAAATTCATAGTCTTGATGCTCACTAGGCGTGATTCCAGCTTGTCGCACTAATGCTTCAGTTTTAGCAATTAATGTGATTTTTTTGTGTTGATGAAATTCTAAAAAGCTTGGAATATTCCTAAAAGCACATTCAAAATCTTCATAATTTTTACTAATTTCCAGACTTGAATGCTCTAAAATCTTATGCAACAAACCTTGATTTTGCTCTTTAAACTCCAAGAGTTCATTGAGTAAATCCTCTAAATTTGGAGCTTTAATATAGAGATATTCTTCCAAAAGATTCTGTGTGCCTTCTACAAACCAAAGCCCATATGAAGCAATACTATTCCCTTCAAGTTGCAAAGCATCTTGCAAACGCAATTCTTCAATTTTTTCAATCAGCTTTTCATAGGCATTTCCGCTAAGGTTAAAAAAAGCAGGCAGAATCTCTATTTGATCTAATTCTTCTTGAATGCAAAGTTGTGTTTGCACATCAAAAAATCGCATACTCTCAATTTCATTATCAAAAAGAGAAATGCGAATAGGATTTTCAAAATTGGGCAAAAAAAGATCAATAATATCGCCCCTTATTGAAACTTCTCCCTTTACTTCAACAAGCTCAACAAATTCATAGCCAAAATATAATAATTTCTCTTGAAATTGCTTTAACTCTAAACACTCTCCAAATTGAAGACTAAAGCCCTGCAATAATTCTAGTTTTGGCATAGGATTAAGCAAAGTTTGCAAAGGTGATAGTAAGATTTTTTGCTCTTTTGATTCATAAAATTTTTTAAGAGTTTTAAAAATTTCACCAAGCTCATCTTGGTAACTTCTCAAATCCTCACCAAAAACCGCTCTAAAATCCTCCAACACATAAGCATCAAAGCCCAAAAAACTAGCAACATCTGCCATTCTTTGTGCTTCATTTTTATCCTTAGCTAAACCAATCAACCCTTTAGAATATGTCTTGGCAAAACTATTTTTTTGGGCTTTTAGAAATTCATAAAAGCTACTTTGTATCAACTACATTCTCAACTTTTTTGGAAATATCATTGTGCGGTTTATTTTTCTCAAAAGCACTTTTAATTTCATTGTTTTTGTGCGTAATGCTATGCCCAACAAATTCACCTGTTTTTTCAATAATGAGTTCTTTAGCTTTGATTTCTCCATCAATTCTACCTTGAGGTAGAATCTCTACAATGCTGCACTCACAATTTCCCATTAATTTACCACTAACCACTAAATGCTCAGCATTAATAGTGCCATTAACATTTCCGCTTTTTCCAATCACAATATTATTTTTCGTAATAATGCTACCTTCTAACTCGCCATCAATATGCAAATTGCATTCGCTAATAATGTCTCCCTTTATTCTTGTGCCTTGCGCAATAATACTGGTGTTTCCCGAATTTCCGATAACTTGTTTATCATTGTTAGCAAAGATTGCCATTTTATATTTTTCTCCTTTTCAAAAATTTGCGTATAATCACGCATAGTCCATTCTATAAATGGTTTTGGATCTAAATCTCTCCCCAAATAACGAATCTCATAATGCAAATGCGGTCCAGTGCTTCTTCCAGAATTACCTGAATAAGCAATCAACTGCCCTCGCCTTACAAAATCGCCCCTTTTTACAACAATCTTACTCAAATGTGCATAAAAAGTCTTAAAACCAAAAGAATGTTCTAATTTTACCATAATTCCATAGCCACCATTATAACCTGTTCCTGTGAAATCTGCTACACCATCAGCAGGAGCATAAATGGGAGTCCCAATAGGCATTCCAAAATCAATACCTGTATGAGAGTGAGAACGCCTAAGAATTGGGTGCAATCTTGTCCCCCAAGCAGCCGTAATACGATATTCTCCTTTAAGGGGAGCTCCATTTGGAATAAGTTGCATTACAAATGCCTTTTGTGCGCCCGTAATACTAGCCAAATCCACTCTTTCTATCAAACTTAAATCTTTTTGATCAGTTTGTTCCCCTAGCCCAACAATACCCTCTAAATCCTCAATTTTATCAGAAACTTTAACTAATTCCTCGGTTTTTTCTTCAATTAAAGCTTGTAATTGTTCATTTTTTTCATTAATTTTTAAAAATTCCTGCTGCATTAAATCGCGTTTATTTTCAATCTGCTTAACTTCTTGCAAAAGCAATTGAATAGAAATAGCACTAAAAAAGAAAATAGCTACTACAAACAAAATAACATACAAAATAATTTGCTTGACATATTGATGAATATTATACTGCTTAGAACCAGTAATATCAGTAATCGTTACTACAAAGCGATTCTTCATTGCCATAGCTGTCTTCTCTTTAAAAACTCTGCCACTACACAAAAAGATCCACACACAAGGTATTTTTCATCTTTTTGAATACTGCAAAAATCTATAAATTCCAAATCCAATCCTCTTAAAATATCTTCTAACTGCTCTTTTGGAATCCTACGCGAACTTGAAATTTCAATAATCTCAACACGCTTAATAATGGGCTTTAAAATCTTTAAAATTTCTTTTGGATTCTTATCGAGGTAGGAATTATAAACTAAAATATATTTTTCTTTGCTAAAATTTTCTAGAATCGCTCTCGCTCCATTTGGATTATGCAAAACATCAAGCCAAATATTAGGTGCAATCTGTTGTGCCCTACCTTGTAAATCTAATTCTTTAAGCTCTCCAAGATTCATATCAAACCCTAAGGCTTTAAATCCAGAGTATGCTAAAGCTAAATTTTCTTCTTGGAATCGTGCATAATGATGCTTTTTGCAATAAGCTTTAATGGAGGGTAAAAGACTTTTAGAATCCAAAACCAACAATTCTGTTTGCTTTTTTTGTGCAATTTTTTGTGCAATATCAACTACACTAGAATGAACTTGAATACCTAAAATCGCTCTTTTTGCCATTGCATTAAGCTTGGTTTTTGCAATTTCCTCTAAACTCTCTCCTAAAAATTCTTGATGATCTATATCAATAGCACTAAAGAGTGTTAAATCTCTTTTAACGCAAGTTGTTGTCGAATCAAACTCACCACCAAGCCCTGCTTCTAACACCAAATAATCACATTCTCTAAAAACCTTAAGTGCTAAAAAAGTCAAAATCTCAAAATAACTAGCTTCCTTTAAAAGTGTAGTATCAAATTCCAAAAATGCTTGTTCTAGTTTTTCTAATGCAATATTTTTTCCATTATTCCAAAAGCGTTCTTCAAGACCAAATAAATGCGGAGAAGTAAAATGCCCCACATTAAACCCCTGTTGATAGAGCATTAAAGCCAAAAATCTCCCCGTGCTACCCTTGCCATTTGTGCCAATAATGTGAATCACTTTAGGTTTTAAAAAAGGAATATTAAGAGTTTTTAGAATCTTAGGAGCACGCTTAGGATCAAAAGGCGCATACTCCGCACCTTTTTTTTCTAAAAATTTTTCTAACTCATTCATTGCTAATTACACCTTGTGTGTCTTTCGCTTCTTGGAAATCTATTAAAATATTTTTTAACATATCTTCCAAACTTACTTGGTTAGCTCGATGTAAAACTTGTGCGCTAAGCTTAATTTTAAAATGCATTTGTTGATACACAAAAATACTCTTTTCAACCACCGAATCTAAATTTTTAATAAACTCAATAGCTTCGCTTTTTTGTCTATCTAGCAAACAAGCTAAAAACTCTTCTTCTCCATAATATGAAATCCAATCACTTGGACCGCTATATTCCTTCAAAAGTCTTCCTAAAATGGATAAAATCTTTTTTCCAGCTTCATTGCCAAAATCCGCAACAATCTTATTATACCCAACAACCCCAAAAGCAACTAACGCATAATTCTTGCCTTGCTTACAAAATGCCTCTTCTGCAAAATCTAAAACTTTCTGCATTCCCTCTTTACTAACTAAAGTCGTCATTGAATCTATAGGCAAAGAACTCGCTTCTTGGTATCTCATTCTTTCTTTTGGAATAATTTCAGTCTCCTCTTGTTGCATTTTCTTTTGAAAACCAAGTTCTTGCTTTAAAATTTTTTCTAATTTTCTCAAAAAATCCTCTTCTTTGAGATTTTTTGGAAATTTTAAAAATTCTTTGACTTCCCCTTGCCACTCTTGAAAAGCTAGATTGTCAATTTCAAAATCACTTATGATTTCTAGGGTGCTTTTACTCTTTTGGAATTCTGGACCTTTTTTAAGCAACTCATTCCATTTTTCTTTCCAAATCTGCATAATCTTAGGATTAGATTTATCAAATTCCAAAAGCTGACTTTTAGCCAATGAAGCAATAGACTTTTCAGGATAAGTCGCTAAAATACGCAAAAGAATTTTAATAATTTCTACATAAAGCGTAAAATTCTTCTTATAAAAATAGATATGATTTAAGGCAGCAATCAAATGAATTATTAATTCATCTTTGTTTTTAAAAGCTTTGTTAGCTAGATTTTCTTTAACTTCTGCATCAATTTTTTCTAACATATTTTTAAGGCTAATATGTTCCCCATAGGATTGCAAACCCATTTTTTTAGCCTGTTGATGAAAATAATCTGCATAAGCCTCTGGAGTAGGATCACGACCTTCTTGCAATAATTGTTTTAAAGCTTCTTTAGCAATCTTTTGAATCATCTGCATTAAAAAGTCTCAATCCCAACTTGTGAAATAAAACCATCAAGTGCTTGAATCACCGCCTCATTAATTGCTTCTATACGCACAGAATCAGTTATATTAGAAGATTCTCCAAGCGAGAAATTATAATAGCCTTTTTTGGTGAAAATTCTTGTGCTTTGCGTATAGCGATTAGTGTATTTAAATCGCACATTCACTTCACAGCGATAAAAAGTTGCAAATCCTGTTTTATTCTCTGCTAGACTATGGAACAATACATTTTGCAATTCCACTTCCACCACCGAATCTGCTTCTTGTTTATCCACCACTCTACTATGAAGACGCTCAAAAATACTACGAGAAATTGCATCTTTTAGCTCCACACTATTTTGTGGATCTCTTAAGCTAATTTTTACTTCTACAAACACTTTACCGCCAAGTGCCTTATTTGCTTGATGAGCAATAGGCTGATAGCCACATCCCACCAAACAAACACAAATCACCAAAAACAAAAAAAGCTTTTTCATTCTACTGCACAACAAAATTTACTAACTTATTAGGCACAACAATCTCTTTTGTAAGTGTTTTGCCCTCAAGCCATTTAGAAACTTTCTCTCTAGCAAGTGCCAAAATCTCTTCTTTAGAAGTCTCCAAATCCACTTCAAGCTCATCACGACGCTTTCCATTAATAGTAATCGCTAAAGTTACCGAATCTTCTTTTAGAGCTTCATTATCCACCGCAATAACTTGAAAATTTTTCAAGCCAAAATACTGCTGACTTAATTCCCAACAAATATGTGGAATAATTGGTTCTAAAATATTCAACAAAATAAAATAACCCTCACTCCAAATTTCCCTATTTTCTTGCTCACTTAAAGCATTAATGGCTTCCATACAAGCAGCAATCAAAGTATTAAATGCATAGCCATTTTCATGCACAAAAGTTTCATTTGATTTTTTCAAAGCCTCATAAACCTTTTTACGCGCATATTTTTCAGCCTTTGAAAGCTTGCTAGTATCAATTTTTGGAAGCATTTGTATTGAATCAACATTTTCTATTTTTGCACACAAGCGTTTAATAAACCTAAAAGAACCCTCTAAAGCAGAATCATTCCATTCTAGCTCCCTTACAGGAGGTGCTGCAAAAAGAATAAAAAGTCTAGCAGTATCCGCTCCATAAGTGTTGATAATCTCTTGAGGATCCACTACATTGCCTTTAGATTTACTCATTTTAGCACCCTCTTTGGTTACCATTCCTTGCGTTAGCAAATGCGAAAAAGGCTCACTAATATGCGTATATCCCAAATCTCTCAAAACTTTAGTAAAAAATCGTGAATACAGCAAATGCAAAATCGCATGTTCAATACCCCCAACATACTCATCCACACTCATCCAATATTTTTCATCTTCTGGGCTTATAGGCATTTTATCGCGTAATTGTTGTGGAGTGGTATAGCGTAAAAAATACCAACTTGATTCTACAAAAGTATCTAAAGTATCTGTTTCTCTCAAAGCCTTTTGACCACATTTAGGGCAAACACAATGTTTCCAAGTAGAATGCTTATCAAGAGGATTTCCTTCTCCATCAATCACAACATCTTCAGGCAATGCCACGGGAAGATTTTCCTTACTCTCTGGTAAAATTCCACATTTTTCACAATGAATAAGCGGAATAGGCGTTCCCCAATATCTTTGCCTAGAAACTCCCCAATCACGCAATTTAAAATTCACTACAGCTTTACCGAGATTCTGATCTTCAAAGTGTTTAATAATCGCCTTTTTGGCTTCATTGCTTTCCATTCCATTATATTCTTTAGAATTTATCAATTCTCCACTCTCACAATAAGGCAAAGGTGCATTAGGATCTTTTTTATCCACAATCACTTGCTTAATAGGCAAATGATACTTTTGTGCAAAATCAAAATCTCTTTCATCGTGTGCAGGAACACTCATAACCGCACCGCTCCCATAATCCATTAAAACAAAATTAGCCACCCACAATGGAATCTTCTCTCCACTTAAAGGATGAATAGCAAAAATCCCCAAAGGCACACCACATTTTTCTTGTTGCGATCTCTCTCTTGCAGAAGTATTTTGCATTTTAATAATCTCTTCTTTAGCCTCTTGGCTCAATCCATTGCCCTCAAGCATTTTTTTAACCAAGCTATGTTCAGGCGCTAAAGCACAATAACTTACACCAAAGATTGTATCAGGACGCGTTGTAAAAACTTCAAATTCTTTAATACCTTGGCATTCTTGCTCTAATTGAAAACAAAAGCTCAAACCTTGAGATTTTCCAATCCAATTGCGTTGCATCGTTAGCACTTGATTAGGCCATTTACCCTCTAAACTCTCTAAATCTTGCAATAATTCTTCTGCATAATCGGTGATTTTAATATAATATTGATACATTTCCTTTTGGATAACTTGCGTATCACAACGCCAACATTTACCCTCAATCACTTGCTCATTAGCCAAAACCGTTTGATCATTAGGGCACCAATTCAAATAGCCCTTTTTACGATAAATCAATCCCTTTTCCCACATTTCTATAAAAAGCAATTGTTCCCATTTAGAATACTCTAAATCGCAAGTCGCAAGCTCACGAGTCTTAGAAAATGAAAAGCCTAGAGAATAAAGTTGCTTTTTCATATGTTCAATATTGCTATAAGTCCATTGTTTTGGGTGAGTTTTGTTTTTGATTGCAGCATTTTCAGCAGGCATTCCAAAGGCATCCCAACCAATAGGATGCAACACATTATAGCCTTGTTTTCTTAGATTCCTAGCAATCGCATCGCTAATACAATAATTCCTTACATGCCCCATATGGATATTTCCACTTGGATAAGGAAACATACTTAAAATATATTTTTTAGGCAGACTTTTATCTTCTTTTGGTTCATATTCACCGCTATTTTCCCAAAAATCTTGCCATTTTTTTTCAATCCCTTTTGCATAATATTCCATCATTATCCCTTAATTAAAATCATTGTAATTTCTTACACTCTCAATAGCCACAAACACAATTGAAACAATATTAGCCACCAACGCACCAAGAGCCAATGCTACAGCAACATTAATATTATCAAGCACTTGCATATAAATAAAAGCTGGAATCAAATGCAAATCAGCTACAAGAGAGGCTGCCATAAGCTCAGCAGACATATAATTCCTAACTCCAACTTTTAAAATAGTAGAAATAATATTCACGCCCCCAGCAATAAAAAGCATTACAATATTTTGCTCCCACAAAAATCCAATCGTAGAAGTCAAACTCATTAATACAAAAAAGACATAAATCACTTTTCCCCAGTCCATTTTAACCTCCTAAACTCTTCCTCTTTCATACATTTCACGCATTTTCTTTTTCTCTAATGCTTTGCGTTCTTGATCCACTAATTTTTTATGATATTTTTCCAAATCAAAGCCTAAAATCATCACAAGCTTACTTGCTACAAAAATAGAGCTATAACTCCCAACAATCGAACCAATTAACATTGGCAAACTAAAGCCTTTAATAATCTCTCCACCAAATAAATAAAGTGTCAAAACAACAAAAAACACCGTAAGAGAGGTAAGCATTGTCCTAGAAAGTGTGGCAGAAAGTGCTTCATTAACCACTTCTTTTAAGTTATTACTTGCTCTCATTCCAATAGTTTCGCGAATACGATCAAAAATAATAATAGTATCATTGATAGAATAACCAATCAGTGTCAAAAGAGCCGCAATCACTTCCAAACTCAAATCCACATCAAATAAAACCACCGCACCAGCAGCAATCACAACATCGTGAATTAAAGCCAAAATACTAGCCAAAGCAAAACGCCATTCATAGCGATATGCAACATAAGCCATAATTGAAATGATTGCCAAAGTTAAGGCTAAAATCCCTTTTTCTCTTAATTCATCTCCAACTTTTGGACCTACAATATCTACACGCCTAATCTGAAAATCACCAGTATCTTTTAAAAGATTTGTAACTTCTTCGCCAATATCTTGATTAACACTAGAAGTAGCTGTAGCAAGTCGAATTAAGATCTCTTGAGGGCTTCCAAACTCACTTACCTGTGCGCCTTTAAAATCTTCAACGCTTTCTAATTTTTGGCGTATGTCTGCTAAAGGTGCTTCCTTTGAATATTGAATTTGAATAATTGTCCCACCTGCAAAATCTACACCCAAAGTAAAACCAGGTTTAACAAACAAAATCAAAGAACCAATAAACAAAATCAAAGAAAGCACAATCCCATAATTAGACATTTTAACAAAGTCATAAATTTTGTTATGTTTAAAAAAATCCATTAAGCACCTCTTTTCTTATAGCCAAACCAAAGAGAATAATTGCCTGATTTAATAATTCTATCTTGCAATAATCTAAAGATTCCGTGAGTCCCAACAATTGCTGTAATCACTGAAGCAATAATCCCAATACTCATTGTAATTGCAAAGCCTTTAATCGCACCTGTCCCAAACATATAAAGCAACACAGCAGCAATCAAAGAAGTTAAATTTGAATCAAAAATCGCTCTTGAAGCATTGGCATAACCATTTTCCATTGCTTTGATGAAATTTTCTCCTGCCCTAAAGCCCTCTCTAATCCGCTCATTAATAATCACATTTGCATCCACTGCCATACCCACGGTTAAGATAATTCCAGCCATTCCAGGTAAAGTCAATGTCGCGCCAAAAAGTGCCATCACCGCAATGACTAATAAAATATTAACCACCATTGCAATATTCGCAATAATCCCAGCAATGCCATAATAAAAGACCATAAATATAATAACTAGCACTGCCCCGCTAATTAATGCAATCATTGAAGCCTTAATACTATCAGCCCCTAAGCTTGGACCAACACTGCGTTTTTCTAGCAAAGTAATAGGTGCAGGCAAAGCTCCACTACGCAATGCAATAGCAATATCACTTGCTTCTTGCACACTAAAGCCACCGCTAATTTGTCCGCTACCTCCTCCAATTCTCTCACGAATCACCGGTGCAGAATAAACTTTGCCATCTAGCACTACTGCCATACGATTCCCAACATTTTTTCCAGAAAAATCTCCAAAGATTTTTCCCCCTTGTGCATTCAAGGTAAAATTAATAATAGGTTGTCCATTTTGATCATAAGCCGCTCTTGCATCTGTTAGCATCGCACCATCTAAAATCGGAATAGCCTTAAGCAAGATTTTTTGATTAGGATTATTTACAAAGGGCAATATGACATCACCATAAGATTCTGCTTCTAGCTCTGTCATAGTATGCACTCGTGCATTTCTTGATTCATCTACTGCCATCATCTGCAAATGCCCACCCTTGGAGATCAGCTCCAAAGCCCTTTGTTCATCTTCTTGAGTTTTGATTCCAGGTAATTGCACAAGAATTGAATCGGTTCCTTGCTTAGTTACACTAGGTTCAGATAACCCAAATTGATCCAAACGATTACGAATATTTCCAATCGCTTGTTCAATAGCATAGTTTTCAATACTAATAATTTCTGCCTCCGTGAATGTAAGAGTGTATTTTAAATTATCTTCTAGGACATTTAAGCCTTGAATCTCTTTAAGATAATTATCAATTTTTGTTTTTTCATTAGAATCAAGTAATTCAAACACCACACTTTCCAAATCCACCCTTAAGCCGTCCAATAAAATCTGTTCTTCTAAAGCATAAAAATTTATGCCTGAAGCCAAAGAAGCATAACGCGTTTTAACCGCTTCTTCTGTCTTAACGCCCAAAAGCAGATTTAATCCTCCTTGCAAATCAAGCCCTAAGGTGATTTTAGGACCTTGTGTTTGAAACAAAGAAGGTATTGATAAGGCAATCCCAAATAACGCCGCTATAATAAAAGAAAATAGCTTTGTATTAAAACTTTTTTTCATTGGGTTTATTCAGCTTTTTTAGCAACATAATCTTTTGCTAATTTTACAATAGTATCTTCATTTAAACGCACCATAAAATAATCTTCCTCACGCTTAACAACTTCTACAATAAAACCCCCAGTTGTAACGATTTTATCCCCTTTGTTTAAAGAAGCAATCATTTCTCTATGATTTTTAGCTTGTTTTTGTTGTGGGCGGATAATTAAGAAATAAAAAATCGCAATTAAAACCACTAAAGGTAAAAGTTGTGTAAAGATATTTCCGGCATTTTCCATAAGTGCTAACCTCTCTTAAATAAATTTAAGCAGAGATTCTACCATTTATTTACTAATGATTTGCTAATAAATCACATTGAATTTATTTTTTAAGATAACTTTTTGATTTAATTTTTAATCAAATTCAATAAAAAAACTATCTTTCTTAATTAAGAATCCAAAAAGGATTCTTTAATGATGCGTTACTTTATCTCTCACAAAGAAGAAAATACTTCCTAAAATACCAGCAGTCAGCGAAGCAATCAAAATAGAAATTTTTGCCACATCTGTTGCTACAAGTGCGTGTTCGCCACTAAAGGCAAGATTAGTTACAAACATTGACATCGTAAAGCCAATTCCCCCTAAAGCTCCCGCACCAAAAATTTCTACCCAAGTAACACCTTTTGGACGCGCTGCGATTCCAAATTTTTCTGCCAAAAAGGTAAAGAGAAAAATACCCAATGGCTTTCCAAAAACCAAACCACAGAAAATACCCAAAAACACATGATCTACACCAAAATCAATATTAGAACCAATGGTAACTCCAGCATTTGCAAAAGCAAAAATAGGCATAATAAGATAGTTAGAATAAGGTGCTAAGGCGTGTTCTAGTCGCAAAAGTGGATTTTGCACAGCATTTTTGTGTTGAGCGATATGATGCAAGGCTTCAACTTGTTCATTTTGCAATAAGATTCCATCTTTTTTCTTTTGTGCTTCTTGGAAATTATTAATCACCACTTTAATTTTATTCATAAAGTCTAAAGTATCTATTTTAGGCGCTACAGGAATAGTAAAAGCCAAAACAACTGCCGCAATAGTCGCGTGAATACCGCAGTTATGAACAGCAAGCCACAAACCAACACCTAAAATCATATAAGGCGTTAATGCTTTTACCCCCATTTTATTTAGTATAACCAAAACCACTACAATCCCAGCAGCAACTGCCAACCAAGCAAAGCTAATCCCACTAGAATAAAATAATGCAATCACAATAATCGCACCTAAATCATCAGCCACCGCTAAAGAAACTAAAAAGACTTTAACCGAGATAGAAACTCTCTTGCCAAGTGCCGATAAAACCCCCAAAGCAAAAGCAATATCCGTTGCCATTGGGATTCCAAATCCGTGTTCAGATGCACTTCCAGCATTTAAAGCAAAATAAATAATCCCAGGACCAATCATACCCCCTAAAGCAGCAATAACAGGTAAAGCTGCCCTTTTAAAACCGGCTAACTCACCAAATAACACTTCGCGTTTGATCTCTAAGCCTACAACCAAAAAGAAAAATGCCATTAATACATCATTAATCCAATGCTCCAAGCTCATTCCAATAAAAGTGCCATTAACATCAAATCCTACTTTGCTTTTCCAAAGTGCCGCGTAACTCTCTGCTAAAGGTGAATTTGCAACAATCATTGCTAAAATAGCGCAACAAAGTAGCAAAACCCCTGCAAATGATTCGCTTTGAGTGATTTTTTTTAGACAAGCTAAAAAGCCTTTTTGATTTTCTACTTCCATTTATTCCCCTATAACTTCAACTAATCTTCCTTCACCCTCTGTATAAAAGACAAAACCCCTTGTAGGTTTTTGCAAAATTTCTTCCACACTTTGCATATATTCTAGCACTTGTGTCATATAAGATTCTCTTTGCATTCCACTTTTATAATCAATCACAAACGCCTCGTTTTCTCCAATAACTAAGAGATCTAAGCGTTTTTGTCTTCCATTGGATAAAAAAGGAATTTCACATTTTACCTTTCCTTTGGTTAGAATTTCAATAAAATGAGAATTTTTTAAGATTTTTTTGCAATGTTTTATTACATTTTCTAAACTCTCTCTCTCCATTAAAAAGCCCATTTTATTGCACAAAATCTCCAAAAGCACCAAATCATCTAAATTATTTTTTATTTTTTGCTCCATTACGAAATGCAACGCCACTCCATAATAAATCCCTTGAATCTTACCCTCTTGCACTTCTTTTTGAATCACTTGCATTTTCTTTTGTGTGCCTAAAGCCTCCAAACTCCTTTTATAACTCGCCTCTTCAAAAAAAACTCGCTCTTCTTTTTTAGGCAAATTAATAGCGTCTTTAATCTCTTCTAATGCACTTTTTAAATCTCCCCTTTGCAAACTCTCTAATCCCAAAGAATCAAAACGCCCTTTTTCACTCAAAAGCATAATATGCATTGTATTTTTAGCGCGTGTCAAAGCCACATAAAGCTGATTTTTCAAATCCTTTTCTTTTAGAATCTCTTCTTTTAAAATAGCCTTTTGATAGGTTTTATCCAAGCTTTTTCTTAAATCATTGCTTTTTTGAAACACCCTTTGAATCTCCACGCCATTTTCTTTGAATTCAAAAAAAACATTGTTATAACGACTTCTAGCCTTATTATCATCAATCACCAAAACATGATTAAACTCTAATCCTTTAGATTTATGGATTGTCATTAGCCTAATGCCAGAACACTCACTTGAAACAATATCCGCTTGCAAACTTTCAACTTTTTCCAACAACTCCCCAACACTTGCAAAACCCAAAGCATATTCCAAAAACTTCTTAGCACTCAAACTAGAAATCTTAAAAAACTGCATCACTTGTAGCAAAATTACCGCCGGTGGATTCTCCAAAATTTCAAAATACCTATCCAATGATTCTTTTTCTAATCCCAATAACATAAAAAATTCCTCACAAAATTGAGGATTTTTAGAATCTAAATATTTCAAAAATTCAATCAAAGCGCGCACTTCATTATGAAATACCAGCTTTGCACTCGTATCCATTACAACTTTAAAGCCATCAGTTTCCAAAAACTCTGCTAACTCCACCACCCAATCATTATCAAAGAGCAAAATAGCAATCTCTTCTTCTTTAGCACCAAGCTCCAAAAGCTCCCTTAAGCATTTTGAAATCTCTTGTTTATCCGCTTCATTGATGACAACCCTTACAAAGCCCTCATAATGGCTATTAGCTTCTTGTGAGACAAAACCATCTATTTTGTTACTAAAAACTTCATTTACAAATTCTACAAGATTCTTAGCACTCCGATAATTTTTCTGCAAACTCTCTTGCTTCATTCCATCAGCAGCAATTTTAAAAAGATTTGGATTACCACCCCTAAAACGATAAATAGACTGCTTAATATCCCCCACATAAAAAAAGCTACGCAAAAACTCTTTAACGCCCTTACCGCTTTTGATTTCATCAATCATTGGCTTTAAAATCTCATATTGCAAAATGCTTGTATCTTGGAATTCATCAATCAAAATATGGCTAATGGTGCTATCAAGTCTAAAATACAAAAATTCCTTATCAAAGTTTTTTTTCAACAAAAGCTCATACACTTTTGAAGTTACCGCATTAAAGCTCAAAGTATTGCTTTGTTGATAATACTTCTCTTTGGCTTGTAAATAAACTTGAAAAATTTCATACAGATTCTTAAGATATTGCGATTCATCATCTAAATACACTTCCAAAAGTGCTTCTTTTAGCCCTTCAAAATCTCTCTCATCAAAAGGAATCTTTCCAAATCCCTTAAAATCTGTTATTTTCTCTTTTGTAAGCCAAGTTTTGCCCTTATGCAACAAAGAATTAAAATCGCTAAAATCCATCGGATTAGAAGTCTTACTCTTACTCTCACCCTTACTCTTTTTATATTCTCGCTGAAGCCTATAGGCATACTCCATTACCTGCTCTTTATCGCCTTTTGGTGCTTCATAGACAAAAAGCTCTTTATCAAGCATTTCCTTAAAAGAATCAAGAAAAAAGCAAAGCGACAAAACGCTATTAATATTCTTTCTTCCTTGGACACAAAAAACCACGATTCGCTCAAAAGCTTCATCACTCAAAAGCTCCAAAAAAATCTCTGTAATTATCTCAAAATCTTCATTTTGAATCTCAAAATTATTTTCAACCCCCACATACCAACAAAAGCTCTTTAAGATTCTCTGAAAAAACGAATCAATTGTCGTAATTTTCAAATCTTCACGCAAAAATTCATAATAAATCTTTGTAATCTTTTGCTCAATTCCCTCCAAATCATTTATACTAATAAACTCAAGTTTTTTAATATATTCTCTATCATTTTTTCTTTGATAGATTTCTTGAATGCTCTTAACAATGCGTTCTTCCATTTCCTTTGCCGCTTTTTTAGTAAAAGTCAAAGTCAAAATCTCTGAAGGCTTAGCACCCAAAAAAAGCAACTCAAGATAACGCAAAACCAAGCGATAAGTTTTTCCACTTCCTGCACTTGCATTCAAGCATAATAAGGCATTTTCCATTGCATTTCCTTATAAAATTTGCATCATTATAACATTAATTCAAAAATCCTAAAAGTTGATTGACATATACTAAAGATTTGTTATATAATACGCTAAAAGTTTATAGAATTTATTATTTTTTAAGGAATGGCAAATGTCAAAAAGTCTCTATGAAACACTTGAAGTCTCTTCAAATGCAACAAGCGAAGAAATAAAAAAGGCTTATCGTCGCCTAGCACGAAAATATCACCCAGACATCAATAAAGAAAAAGATGCCGAAGAAAAATTCAAAGAAATCAACGCCGCTTATGAAATCCTAAGCGATGAGAAAAAACGCAAACAATACGATCAATTTGGCGATTCAATGTTTGGCGGACAAAATTTCCACGATTTTGCAAGAGGACAAGGCAATGTAGATTTAGATGATATTTTAAGTCAAATCTTTGGCGGAGGCGGATTCTCTCAAGGAACAGGAAATTTTGGCGGTTTTGGTGGATTTAGTAATTTTGGCGGTTTTGGTGGATTTAATCAAAAAAGCCAACCCAATCTTGACATTAACGCACAAATCACTATTCCCTTTAGCACCGCGATTCTTGGAGGCAAACATAGCGTAAGCTTACAAAACCAAAACTTTGATATTAAAATACCAGCAGGAATCAAAAATGGCGAAACCATAAGGCTAAAAGGAAAAGGCAACACAATGGGCAATCAAAGCGGCGATGTTTTGCTAAAAGTCTCTGTTGCTCCACACCCACAATACACTCAAGAGGGCGACAATCTCACCAAAAAGTTTGATTTACCCCTAAAAACCGCACTTTTTGGTGGCAAAGTTGAAGTAGAAACACTTTACAAACCTATCACACTAAAAGTCCCTAAAAACACCAAAAACAACCAACGATTCCGCGTAAAAGAGCTTGGAGCTTATAACCGCAAAAGCAAAAGCTATGGAGATTTATATTTAGAAGCCAATATTATTTTACCCGATATTGATTCACTCCCAAAAGAGCTTGTTGAATCACTTGAAAAATACCTATAAGGAGTGCCAATGTATAGCTATGATGAACCCGTTTATCTCATCAGCGTAGTAGCAAAGATTCTCTCAATCCACCCCCAAACGCTACGACAATATGAGCGTGAGGGCTTAATAGAACCAGGCAGAACCGATGGCAAAATGCGTTTGTATTCCCAAAGAGATATTGACAAGATAAAAACGATTCTCCGACTAACACGCGATTTAGGCGTGAATCTAGCAGGAGTGGATATAATCCTACGCCTTAAAGATAAGCTTGATGAGCAAGATAGAGAAATTGAAGAATTGCAAATCCACCTAGAAAAGCTTAAAAGCAATCAACCAAGCAAATCCGTTACCAAAAAGCAAAGTTCTTATGAAATCATCATTTTCAAAGAATAATGCCAAGTATTAAAGCAACAACAAAGGCAAAATACACCATACTTTGCCTTTGCAAATCTTACAATCACTCAAATTCCACTCTAAAAAGCAAGGAAACACAATGTCTTTTAGATTTAACGCCTTAAGTTACAAAGATTTTTTAAATCCCTTTTATGCCAAAGCACCGATTTTAGATAACACTTACCAAAACTTCCTACAATCCCTAGAATCTTACCGCCAAAATCTCCTTAACAACCAACACCAAAACGAAGATGCCCTTGTCGCAAACGCACTTAAGCCATTTTTAGAATCCCTAGGATTCACCACACAAGTAAAAGCCAAGCAAAAAGGCAAAAGCGAAATTGATCTAGCTATCACACAAAACAACACTATAGAAGTAATCTTTGAAGTCAAAAAGCCCAATTCAAACGATTTTTTCACCCCAAACAATCCCAACTGCAAAGCCCTGCACGAGTGCATTTTATACTACTTAAGAGAACGCAAAAACACCAATTCATCGCTAAAGTTTATCATCATCACTAATTGCTATCATTTTTACATTTTCTCTGCAAAAGACTTTGAAAAGTTATTTCACAAAAACAAAGAATTCCAAAAGCTTTTTGAAAATTTCCAAAACCCAAACTCCCTTTTTAAAGGCAATACCGATGAATTCTACAAAGAAGCCAAATCCCTTTTAGATTCTCCCCAATACGCACAATCCTTGCAAACTAGCTTTAATTCTAGCTTAGATTCTAATGAAGTGAGCTTAAATGGCTTATTTTGGGATCTCACACCGCTTTTAGCACCACAATCCACAGAATCAAAAGAATCAAAAAAATCCACAGAATCACAAGTATCAAAAGACAACCCAGCATTCCTAACAAGTTTCAAAATCTTTAACAAAGACTTTTTGCTTGATTGCTTTAATCCAAACGATGCTAACGACTTAAACAAGAAATTTTACGATGAGCTTTTATACATTTTAGGCTTGACCCAATCCACCCAAAATGGCAAAGCCATAATCCAAGAAAGCAAAGAAAGCAAAGAAAGCAAAGAAAGCAAAGCCAGTGAAGGCACATTATTTTATGCAATCAAATCCAAGCTTACAAACAAAGACTTTGAAGACATCATACAATACATTATTTTATGGCTAAATAGAATCCTATTCCTAAAACTAATCGAATCCAATCTTGTGCGTTTTAACAACGACACCACACTCAAATTCCTTAATTACGAGAAAATAGACAGCTTTGACAAACTAAATGAGCTATTTTTTGAAATTTTGGCAAAGGACTACACACAAAGAAACAAAAAAAGTCCCTTTGCCTACCTACCCTATCTCAATTCATCGCTTTTTCAAAAACAGCCAATAGAAAGCACACTCCAAATCTCACAGCTAAACAACGACCTAACACTCAAATACTACAAAAACACGCAAATCAAAGACACAAACTACAAACCAAAACACGGCGAAGTCAAGCTTTTAGAATACCTTTTTACTTTTCTAAACAGCTTTGACTTTGGGCATATTACCACCGATGAAGAACACTCTATCACTCACAAAGATTTGATAAACTATAGCGTATTAGGCAGCGTGTTTGAGCGGCTAAATGGCTACAAAGAAGGGAGCTACTACACTCCAGCCTACATCACTTACTATATGTGTAAGCAATCCCTAGAAAAAGTCGTCCTTGACAAATTTAACGCCTTTTTAGATTCAAATGAAAAAAGCCTAGAATCTCTCTCCAATCTCCTATTTATAAAAATAAAGCAGAATCTAAGCCAAAAAGATGAAATCATCAAACAAGCAAGAGAAATCCTACTAAGTATAAAAATCTGTGATCCCGCAGTAGGAAGCGGATATTTCCTAGCAACCGCACTTAATGTAATGCTAGAAATCTTTAGCAAACTCAATCTTTTAGGCAACATTATGCTTGAAATCCAAAACGATGAGATTTTTGTAAGAAACTCCCGCTTTGAAATCATAGAATACAAACGCCCTACCACAGAGCAAGACCCAAACCACAAAATCCAAAAAGAACTCTTTACACTCAAAAAGCAAATCATAGAATCTTGCCTTTTTGGCGTGGATATAAACCCAAATTCTTGTGAAATCGCTAGACTTCGCCTGTGGATAGAACTCCTAAAGCACAGCTACTACACACTAGATTCAAGCCTTGACAAAAACATTCACGCCCTCCAAACTCTCCCAAACATAGACATCAACATAAAATGCGGCAATAGCCTTGTAAGTTACTTTGAAGTCAATGAAAATAATTCGCAAGGAAAACCGCGTGAAAATACGCTAAAGTGGCTTATGGCACAAGACACAGGATTTGCAAACAACTTCAAAGAACAAATCAAAATCTACAAAGAAAGCGTAAATGCCTACAAAGAAGCACTAAAAGACAAAAAAGAACTCATAAATACCATTGACAAAATCAAAGAACTTTTTAAAAACACACTTTTAACAACAATGAAAGATTATAAAAATCTCAAAAAGAATCTTGGAGAGTTTGTAAGCATTTATGGAGATTCTGCGTTTGATATGGAAACGCCTTTTGGTATGGAAATGCTAAGAATCACGCGAAAGCAAAAGTTTAGATTCCAGCCAGATTTAGAACACCTAGAGCCAAAGAAGCTTGACCCAAAAGGACAAAAACTCCTAGAATCTATTCACAATGATTTTGAATCTTTAGAAAGGATTCGCACTAGCCAAAGCTTTGAATGGCGGTTTGCATTCCCAGAAGTGCTAGATAACAATGGCGATTTTTTGGGCTTTGACCTAGTCATCGGCAACCCACCTTATATATCAGCACCATCTCAACTAGAAAACACGAATCTAGCCCTACAAAGACAAACAATAAGTAATTTAAAAAAATACAAAAGCCTATATCAAAAATGGGATTTATATATACCATTTATAGAGCTTGGCATTTCAAAGCTTTGCAAAGAAAATGCAATATGTGCGATGATAATACCTTATCCTTTTACAAATCAGCTTTATGCAAAAGTGTTAAGAGATATGATAACAACAAGTTTTAATCTTTATGAACTTGCAGATTTGCAAGGTATAAAGGTTTTTGATAGTGCAGTGGTAACAAATTGTATAATTTTTGTTTCAAAACAAAAATTTAAAAATAAAATAACCATATCAAACGCAAATGAGAATCTAAAGATTCAAGCAACACTAGAAAAAACTTATGATGAATTAATACAAGACCAAAAAACTTTAGTTTTTAACACAACAGCACAAAATATAATAACAAATAAACATCAAAATCTAAATACCTTAGGGGATTTTTGCTATATAAGCAAAGGTATGGTTTTAAATGCAGATGAGAAAACAGCCAAAGGGGAATTTAAAAAAGATGATTTAATTAGCAATGTAAAAGATAAAATACATTGCAAAGAATACATAGAAGCAAAGGATATGGAAAAATACGCCATAAAAAGAATAAGGTATTTAGAATACAACACTCCACGCTCTCCATCAAAACTAAGTCGTCCCACTTTTCCACAATTATACGAGAATGAAAAAATATTTTGTAATCGCTTAGGGAATCTTCAATGTTCGTATAGTAATAAAAAAATTTTACATAACGATTCAATTATATGTTGCGTTTTATGGAAAGATTTAAAGGGCGTAGAAAACAGCAGCATAAGTGGTAGCGTTAAAAAATTCTCAAGATTCTCAAGAAAAGAAATGGAGGAGCTTTCTTTAAATATGAATCTAAAATACATACTAGGAATTTTAAATTCCAAATACGGCGATACTCTTTTGTCTAATTTAAGAGGTGATGATTATCATATTTATCCCGAACATATCAGAAATATCCCTATTCCTAAAATAGATTCTACAAACAAAGCCCTAAGCGATGAGATTATAAGCCTAGTAAAGCAAATTTTAGATTCCAAAGCCAAAGACCCCACCACAGACACCAAAGAGCTAGAATCTCACATAGATTCTCTAGTCTATAAACTCTACCACCTAACCGATGATGAAATAAAAATCATAGAGGGAAAATAATGGAATACAAAGAACAGATTAAAAATTTTTTGGAAGATAAGGAAAATTATAGTTTATTAATAAGTGGTTCTTGGGGAGTTGGAAAAACTTATTTGTGGAAAGAAATTGAAAATGAACTTAATCCAAAAATAACACATAAGGAAAATTTGTGGAAAAAGTTTAAGTCTAATATAAATTTTTTTAACCATTTGATGATACTAATTTCCATCATAGAACAATATGTTGGAATTATTCTTATGGGTATTATAAAGTATTTTAATCTTTGTAATTATATTGAAAATCTAAATAAAATTGAAAATTCAAATAAACAAGAAAAAAATATTATTTATGTTTCTTTGTTTGGGAAAGAACATTACAAAGAAGTTTTAGAAGAAATAACCCTAAAAGCCTATAAACATAACAGGTTTTTATATTTTATTAGAAATATAACTTTTTGGAAGTTATCTGTAGGAACATTTTTGCAATTATTTATAACAAAAAATTTCGAAAATATAATTGTATGCCTTGATGATTTAGAAAGAAAATCAGATAAGCTTGATATGAAAGATATTTTAGGTTTGATCAATCAGCTTAAAGAAGAAAAATGTAAAGTTATTTTAATATCAAATAAAGATGAATTATCGAATAATAAAGAAATTTTTGACATATATAAAGAAAAATGTATAGACTTAAATATACACATACGCTCTAAAGCAGAGGTTATATTGCAAATTTTAAAAGAAAAAATTCCAGAAATACCTAAAGAAATAATTCCAGATTCTATGTATAGAATCAAAAATCTAAGAAATTTAAATAAAACAATAAAAACTCTTAAATTTTTTAATAAAGAATTGCGATTTGCAGACAGATTGAAACAAAACAAAGAGTATAAAGCTTTCTTTATAGAAATATCAAACAAAATAATATCAAATTATGAAAATAAAGATTCACATAATTTAAATAAAGAAAAACAAGAATTTATACCTTTAGAGAGTGCATTTTCAAAAACTATCGATAATATAATTAAAGACTATATTGGCAATGGCTTGGTTTATTCTATACCTAATGATAAAAAGGAAGAATTTAAAAAAGAATTGAAAGAATATAAGTTTTATAAAGACTCATTTGCTTTGGAGGGGTTATTGCAAAATAGCATTCGATATCCAAATAGTATTGATAAAAATAAATTTGAAGATTTTTTTAATAGTGTTGATGAAGAGCGATTGAGAGATTTTATAAATAAATTAGGTTATATAAACTTCATAGCACTTGATAGAGTATTTCATTTTGATAAAAATGAAAGAAATCTAAAAATGAAAAAATATTGTTTAGAATTAGCAAAAAAACTTGAATGCAGTGAAAAATTTATTAACATAATATGCGATAATGATGAAGTATTAAAGCAGTATTACAAGGACTTAAACAAAGAAACAGAGATAAAATCAAATAATTATTTTGAAACCACAAGAGAGACTAATAAATATAAACATATAAAAAAATATAATGATTTTCTCGCAAATTTGAAAAAAATAAATGAATCGTCAGAAGAAAAAATAAGGGATTTTTTGGATAATAAGATGATTTTATCATATTGTGATATATATTTTAGTTTTGAAGAAACTAATAAAAATAAATATCCACAATTATATAATGTTTATAAATCTATAAACTCTACAATCTAACTAAAGATGAAATAAAAATCATAGAGGGAAAATAATGAAACATCTTACCAAAGAGCAAGAACAAGAGATTTGGGATAAAGTAAGTAAGGAAGTTGAAAATTTTGATACTTTTTTAGATAAATCTCAATGTATCGATGAAATTTGTCGCAAGATTAAGTCTATATCTGAAGGAATGGTGCAACTTTCATGGACAACACTTGATGAAACATTAAAAAGAACCAAAGAAATTACTTACGAGTGTATCGGAACAAAAGAGATTCAAGATGTTTTCGGCAAAGATTTTTCTATTCAGTATAGTTCTGATACATTTTGCATAATGCCCAAGCCAAAAATACAACCATACAATGAAAATCAACAAGATAGTAAAGATCTCCAAGAACAAGATATAAAAAACATATCTTGTTTTAAGCTACCAATTTTACTTGAAAAATATCCTTTATTATTTATGAATTGTGTGTTTCATTGTGAATTTTTAAATACCGATTTTACAAAAGATCTAAAAAAACTTTGTTTTATGCAATGCGAGTTTAAAGAAAAAATAACTTTAAATTTTAAAGAGTGCCTAGATGTTTTTCTAATGAGTTATTGCACATTTGAAAAACCGCTTACTATTCATGGAAAATTTAAAGAAAATGCCGATTTTAACAACTCCACTTTTAAAGATTCAGCCGATTTTAGCAAATGCGAGTTTGAAAAAACAGCTTGTTTTTATGGAGTGAAGTTTGATAAAGCCTTTAATTTCTCACAAGCACAATTCAAAGGAAGTCTTAATGCGGTAAATGCAAATCTTAATTTTGGCTTTGAAAGCCTAAAAGAGAAAATCAAGCAAGAACATACAGAATACAACAAAAGAGAAAGTATTAAAAAGCCCCTAGCACATTTTGCAAACGACTTTAGAGATTCATTTAGGATTTTTAAAAGCACTTTGATAAAAGATAATAACTTACTAGATGCTTCAGAATTCCACAAATGCGAACTCTATTGCAAAGAACTAGAACTAAAAGAAAGTAGGCACAAAAGGGGTATCAATGCAAATAATAATGAAGATGCAAGAAAAAACATAAAACCCTTTAAAGAGCTTATAGACTTTTTACTTTTAAGGTTTTATCGCAACCTTTGCGATCATCATACAGATTTTTTGAAATGCTTTAATAATCTTGTGCTTTTGGTGGCTTTGTATGCTGTATTGCTATGGATAGGAAACTTTGATCTTATGCAAGGCAAAGAACCGATTATTTCTGACATCCTGCACCAATTAGGTGATAAAGCAATAACGCTAAAAAAGGATATCAAAAAATACGATTGGTTAGTTTTTTTAATCTTTTTAGCTTTAGCAGTATCGTGTTTATATTATTTATATAAAACAATCTATTTAGAACGCAAATTATATATAAAGAATATAAAATTAATTTTATCTTTTACAAAGAACTCATTAAAAAACATATGCTTCTTTATGCTAATATCTGTAGCTATAATATTTTTTTATGCAGCAATCATAGCAACCCTAATAACATTGCTTAACTTAAACGATATGCACTATTGGCAAAGTTATCTTAATTTTATAAATTTTGTTTTATTTTTTGTTATTTATTTTTCATTAATCTCTTTGGATTGCGTTTTTGTGCGATTTTTACTAGTTATAGCAGCTTATATCATAACTTCTATTTCTATAGGCAAAAACATCGCTATCTTAAATCCTCTAATAGGCAAACTCTTAAACACTTCTATAGAGATAAAAGATCCTATTTTTCAATCCATAACTATTGCCTACACAATTTCTACATTATTAGTGCTTTTCTCTCTCCAAAAAACCGCACGAAAAAACTCCATAGTGCCAAACTAGAAAGGATATAAAAATGCAAGAAATTAGCTATATGTTAGATTCTACAAACAAAGCCACAGACACCAAAGAGCTAGAATCTCACATAGATTCTCTAGTCTATAAACTCTACCACCTAACCGATGATGAAATAAAAATCATAGAGGGAAAACAAATAGCATTAATCCAAATTTTAGACTGAAGCTTATTTTAATAGTTTAAGTATTTTTTTATATCATCTTTTTTGTTAGTCAAATCAGATATTGAACCATAGTAACATAAATAATTTTGCACCAATTGCTCCACATTTATAGGTATAAACGCAGAACCATGTTTATCTCCAAGCTCTTTTTTGTGATTTAGTTTAGCGGCAGATACTTTATTACATAAGCTTTCTAGTAAAACATCTTGTCTAATTATTAAAATCCTATCTGGCATACAATTTCGTTTTAATTCATGGTTATAAAAAAGTATAATTGCAGCATCCAAATAATCATCCTGAAACCATTTTCCCACTTTATCTACCTTAAATCCATGTTGCTTCTCAAATTCTTGAAATAAAATATTATTATGAAAAAAGCTACCTTTGCATCCATCGGAATATGCCGAAACAAAATCCACTCTTAAATCGCCGTATTTTGAAAAATTTTGTGAATATTGGACATCAATTTTGATATTTTTATCACCAGCTAGTAAATCTACTTTTGTTATATCATCACTATTATTTAGTGCCGCTTTTATGTGAAGCTTACCCAAAATTTTTATTGCTAATTCTTCAGAATATTGCGTATTATTTGCTTTATAATCTCCCATATTATATTCCTGTATTTTATAGTTATTTTAAATTTTCATATACTTTTTGTATCAAATAATCTTTGTCATCACTCTCAAATATCAAACTAGCAAATTCTAGATTATACTCATTGGCATCCATAATATTTTCAATCAATTTTTTTTGATATTGCTCACTTGCTTTGCCACGCCCTAAAGCCCTATGACAAGCAGGACATAATTTAGTTAAATTCTCTACAACATCCAGCTCTTTCTCTTTTCCTACTGATACAAAATGATGTATTTCTGTGTAATACCTTTCTGGAAACTTTCTAAGCAAGAAACTCCTATCCGCAATGTTATATTTATTCTTACAAGCAGCACACTCATCTTTTGTTTGATATCTTACCAATTGAGCTATATTTATGTTTCTTTTAAAATCATTATTTGTGTTTTCGTCAAAATTTAACTCTTCTCTAAGATTTTTAATATCTCTTTCTGTTAAATCATTATTCAAAATACGGGTAGCGTAAAAATTAATGCGTTCCTGGAAACTATTTTTATTAAATGTAGGCGCTCTGCATTCAAAACTATAATATCCATTTCCAGTATATTCATAATCAATTCCGTATGCTCTCTTTACAATCTCTGCTTTGTAAATATTCATAAGTCCTATTTTTTCCAAATACCAATACAAGTTTATTCTTAATTGGGTATTTCTACGATTTTCGCCAGATACATACTGGGATTGTAAATCTCTAAAGTTAATATTTAGAACATTTATAGACAAGCCTAAATTGTCTAAAAATAGACTGATTCTTTTTAACTCTAGAATACTATTATAAAAATAATCTTTTGCTAATAATGGTCTTTTTGTATCAATACTTCCCCTTAGTTCAAAAAATGCTCTTGCAAACTTTTTCCTTTCTTCTAAAAAGTTATTATTTCCTACAAAATCACTTAATAAGATTTTAGTATAAAGCCTAGCAAAAAACTGACTTTGACTTAATCTTAAGTCATTTTCCAAAACAAATACAAATTCCGCTCTTTTTATCTTCTCATTGTTATTGATGTGCCACTGAGAAATTTCGCTTTGAAAATTTAGTTGTTTTAAATAATCAATCTTGCTTTCTTCATAAAAAGCTTCATCTGACATATAAGATGATTTCCTATACACAGATAGTGTATATATAAGACTACCATCATCCGTAAAGCAATATCTGCCATAAAAAGCACCAAGAAGAAACGGCATTTCTGCTTCAGATGCCAAAAAGTCTGACACCTTTAAATATTCCATCATTCACCCTTATTTTTATTGTTAGTTTATTTTATAAAGAATAAAGAAAATATACAATAAAATTGAGGGATAAAAAAATCATACCTCAGGAATATAAAAGTGTATAGAATTTTAGATTTATTCTGTGGCGCCGGTGGTTTTTCATATGGATTAGAGCAAAATAAAAATTTTAAGACTGTTATAGGTCTTGACTTCGAAAAAGCAGCAATAGATACTTTTAATCACAACTTTAAACAAGCAATTGGCATTTGTGGCGACATAACAAACAAAGAAGTTAAAGACAAGGTTGTAAATTTAGCAAAAGAACTAAAAGTAAATATGGTGATAGGAGGTCCGCCTTGTCAAGGTTTTAGCCTAAAGGGTAAAAATTTAGGTCTTGCCGATGAGAGAAATTTTTTATTTTTAGAGTATTTAGAGTTAGTAGAGAAAGTAAATCCGGAAATTTTTATAATCGAAAATGTAAAAAATCTATACAATGCGGTGAATGGGTATTTTAGAGAAGAGATTATAAAAAAAATAAAAAATATGGGTTATGTGGTAAATTGTAAAATTTTAAATGCAAAACATTATGGAGTCCCACAAAATAGAGAAAGAGTGTTTTTTATAGCACACAAAGAGCGTCTTTTGAGCTTTCCTAAAGAAAGTAATTGTTTGGTAAGTGTAAAAGATGCCATCAGCGATCTTAATTACCTAGAAAGCGGTGAAGGCACTATACAAGCAGAATATAAAATAGAACCACAAAGCGACTATCAAAAGATAATGAGAGCTGATAGATTACAATATCACATAGCTTCTAACCACTCAAAAGCAGCAATAAATAAGCTAAAGATGATAGCTCCAGAATGTGGAAAAGAATGTTTGCCTACACACTTACATGGTAAGCAAAAATTCTCTACGACTTGGGGCAGATTAGTTTGGGATGATGTTAGTCCTACAATAGACACTAGATTTGATACTCCAAGCAATGGCAAAAACTCCCACCCTGTTCTTCATAGAGCAATTACACCAAGAGAAGCCGCCAGAATCCAAAGTTTTGATGATAACTTTTATTTTAAAGGAACAAAAACACAGGTATGCAAACAAATAGGGAATGCAGTTCCACCATTATTGGCTAAGGCATTGGCAGATAATATTATAAATCAAATAAACCAAGATCAGCATACAGGGAAAAACTTCACTATATATAATTCCGATTCATATTCCATGATAGAAACATTTATAAAACAAGGTCTCAAAGTAAATCACATCATAACAGACCCTCCTTATAATATCTCACAAGATAATAACTTTTCAACTATGAATAGCGCAAAGCGTCAAGGTATTGATTTTGGAGAGTGGGATAAGAAATTTGATCTTTTTAATTGGATAAAAAGTTACTCTAAAATTCTGGATATTAATGGCTCTTTTATAATTTTTTGTTCTTATAGATTTGTAAGTCATATTTGTGATACTCTTGAAAATAGCGATTGTGTAGTTAAAGATATTTTGATATGGCAAAAAAGTAATCCCATGCCTAGAAATATAAGCAGGAGATATGTTCAAGACATGGAATTTGCTGTTTGGGCAGTAAAAAAAGGTGCTAAGTGGGTCTTTAATAAACCAAATAACAAAAAATATCTACGAGCAATGTATACAGCACCTGTTGTTAGAGGTTTTGAGAGAACAGAACACCCAACACAAAAAAGTTTAAAAGTTATGCAAGAAATAATACAAATACACACAAATAAAGATGATTTGGTGCTAGATCCATTTATGGGAAGCGGAAGCACAGGTGTAGCTGCCATTTGCAATGGTAGAAACTTTTTAGGCATTGAGTTATCTAAAAAGTATTACAATATAGCCTTAAAGAGATTAAGCTCCAATTATTAGCAATACACTAAAAACTCATTTAGCCTATAATTATGATATATGCCTTTGGTGGTGATGTTTTTCCAATAATCGCCTATTTCGTTAGTATCAGCTTAGTGCTTTTCTCTCTCCAAAAAACCGCACGAAAAAACTCCATAGTGCCAAACTAGCCTTTGGCTAGACAAACAAGCAAAAGCTATTTACTAAGAAACTCTAGCCCAGCCTTTGCCACAGCCACATCCTCAGAGCCGTGCGCACCACCGACACCGATACCACCGACTACAACACCATCAATCACGATAGGAATCCCCCCATCTAAAAACGAAAAATTTTCATCCAAAAACTTCAAATCCTCAGGAATCTTACCCTCGCGAATCCCCTTTGCAATATCAGCGGTTTCTTTCTTTTGAGAATTCGCAGTGTAAGCCTTTTTGTAGCTAGAGCGTAGGGTATGCACACCAGCATTATAATCCCTAAAAACAGCCAAAACTTGACCCGACCTATCTACGATTGTTATGCTTACTGCGTGATTATGTTGCACCGCAAACGCACTTGCTTTTTGCAAGATTCCCTGCACCGCTTCATTTGACAAAACAGGCACTTGGACAAAGGCAGCTCCAGACATTTGCGACACACAAGAACAAACAATAAAAAGAAGTTTTTTAAGCATTGTAATTCCTTTAGATTCTAGACTAACAAGGCTTAGCACATATGCCAAACCCCAACTTCATAACATTATACAAGATTCTTATGGATTTTCACAAGCATTGCAAACGCCTTTACCCCTAGCACCACGATTCTACACAAAGCACCGATATTTATCGTGCTTTGCTTTGTGAGCTTATGAGAGATTTTCTACACTCTTTTTAAGTTCTCCAAAACTATCTTGGATAGAAAGAGAGATTCCATGCACATTTTGAGAAGTTGTGAGATTATGCTTAGCAAAATCAAGGATTTTTTTCATATCTTCATTGATAATTGTGAGATCCTTACTCATCACGCCACTATGATTGATAAGCTTTTTAGTGGTTTCAAAACTTTCATTAAAAATACTTTCAAAAGTGCCAATTTTAGTATTAGCATCATTGGTGCGTGAGAGCAGATTCTCTACATTTTCTCTATTTTCTATGATAACTTCCTTGCTTTCAGTAACATCTTGAGTGATTGCTTTGACATTGCTATCAATTTCAGCGAGGCTATGTTGAGTGTTTTCGGCAAGTTTTCGCACCTCATCAGCCACCACAGCAAACCCTCTTCCGTGTTCTCCTGCCCTTGCGGCTTCAATAGCTGCATTAAGCGCCAAAAGATTAGTTTGATCTGCTATTGATCGCACCGCTTCTACAATGCTTATAATCGCATTTGTATTAGTTTCTAATGATTCAAAATGCGAAATGAGATTAGCATTTTGATTAAAAATATTTTCTACCAAATCATACACATCTTTAAGTAATTTTCTAATCTCTTGCATAGAAGCAAACATTGATTCTTGTTCGGATTTGGTTTGCAAAATTTCTTCATTAAAATTTTGCAAAAGTATGTTAGTAGAATCCGCCTTTGTGCTTGTTGATTCAACAATAACATTCATATCTTGTGTGAGACTTTTTAGTGAATCAGCGATTCTTCCAAGTCCATTAATATCTGTTTGACCAGTTTCAACCTTTTGGTATATGGTTTCTACTACGCCTTGAATGCGTGCTTTGAAATCATCAATAAGTGAAAGAATCTTACCATTTTCTGTGCTATATGAAGTATTAACTTTGATTTTAGAAGCTAATGTGATTGATTTAAGCTCTTTGGCAATAATCTTTGTCATATTAACCCCCCAAGTTTTTTCATCAATATCGTGTATGATAAGTGCAACCACGATAACAAATTGCACAATTTGTCCGATGAGATTTTCAGTAAAAAACAACGCATTAACCGCCAATACAATAATACCCAAGATATGGATAATTCGCATACGAAAATAAAGTGACTTAAACATCGTAACATCCTTTTAAAAAAGTGCGGAATTCTAGCACCCAAATAGTAAATGAATGTTAATCCTAATTCAAATATTTTTTTATTAACCTTAATCACTCACGCACAAAATGTCCGCTTTTGCCCCCCTCTTTTTCAAGCAAATACACTTCACTAATCACCATTGCTTTATCAATAGCCTTAACCATATCATAAATTGTCAAAAGCCCTATATTCACACCCATTAAAGCTTCCATTTCCACTCCAGTTTGCCCATAGCTTTTTGCCCTTACCTCTAGCACAAAGGCATTTTCACTTTCTATTTCTTTAATCTCACATTTTACAGAACTAAGAAAAATCATATGGCACATTGGAATCAACTCTGAAGTTTTTTTCGCTCCCATAATTGCCGCAGTAATCGCAGTTTGAATCACCGCCCCCTTTTTACCACTCTCATTAATCACAGCCAAAAAAGCTTCCCTAGACATTGTAATCTTACCTCTAGCCACAGCCACTCTATTAGTCAAATCCTTACTTGAAACATCTACCATTTTAGGATTTCTTTTTTCATCTAAATGGGTAAATTCCATACCTTTTCCTTTATTGCTTTAGTTTATAAATCGCTATTTTCTCATTTTTTGCCACTTTTTGGAATAAATTTTCATCTAAATTATCAAAAAACATTCCCCTAAAATAAAAAGAATCCAAATAAGCCTTATCGCACAAAACATACGCTTCATTACCCAAATCAAGCAAAACAACAGGACTTTGAGAATTAAATTTAACACCTCTAGCAGAATCTTTTAAAACCAAAATTTCTGCAATATCCATAGCAAACTCTTCCCCCAAAATCCCTATTTTACCCTTATTTTTATCCACATAAACCCTAGAATCAAAAAAGATTCTATCCCCTATTTTCTTTTGAGAAAGCATTAAAACCTTATCCAAAAAAGCCTCCCCACTCTCTAAATCCCGATTACTAAAACGCACAATAGCCGAAAAAATAGAAAGCATTCTATAAGGCAAAATAAAATACAAATCTTGATTCTTAGGTGCAAAATCTAAATCTGTTTTTAATACTTCTAAAGCTTCTTGAAAAGACAAATTTCTAGCCTTAGCAAACTCTTCAAAACTAAGATTATTTAAGAGCAATTTCGCCATATTATAGCTTTGTCTTTGATTGGTGCTACTTAGAATAAAACTAATAGGAAAGTTATCCCTCCCACTATGCTTCCCACCATCAATAAATACATTAAGCTTCGCAAAATATCCAATCCAATACCCATAATCCCACCAAGCTAACGCATAATCTCCACTCTTAGCAGGAATCTCACTCAAACTCTCTGCTTCCTGCTTTTCTAAAATTGGCAAAGGCAAATAACTCTTAATATGCACCAAATGAGGAAATAATGATGCCACACAATAAACTCCAATTAATCCATAAGCCAATGCTTTCTTAGGCTTAAAAATCTCTAGCACCACAAAGAGCAAATAACCCACACCCAAAGCATAAATTGGCACAGCATAAAAGGTGAATCGCAACCCCTTAAAATAACCAAAAAATCCAATAACCAAGAAAGGTAGAAAAATTAAAAATCGCTTATCCCTTATAAATAAAAGTAAAATCCCAAGGCTTCCTAAAATAAACCACGCAAGATTCCCGCTAATGCGATACACAAACTCCAAAAACCCCAAACTTGAAACTTCAGCGATACTCTCCATAACATCTAAATAATGAAAATCTACATTGCTAACATTCCCAACAACATAAACACTTCCAAAAATTTCAGGCAAAATCTTTATTACTAACACCACGCCAAAAGCCACCAAAAGTGCGTAATAAATTCTCCCAAAAAACTTAAATAAAGAATCATTAAACAACAAAACTAAAGCCACACAAACAATAATCCATAAAACCAAATATTGTGGCAACAAACTAACACCCAAAAGCACACACAACAAGATTCCATTAACAACCCTAGCCCTACTCCCAAAAAATCCCAAAAGCACCAAAACGCCACTATACCCTATCAACACATAACGCAAAGAGGGATAATAAACCAAAGCCACTCCACTACAAACTAACAAACAAATCCCTTGAATCTTGCTAGTTTTCTCCAGCATATCAAAAATAACAACCCCCACTAACAATCCCAAAACCACCACAAGCATATCGGTATCATAATACCCAAACATCGTGCGATTATAATAGCTTACCCCAATACCACTAAGCACACCACACAAAAAGCTTATAACTCCGCCAAAATCCCTAGCAAGATACACAACCAAAAATACAATAACACACCCAAAAAATCCCGACATATAAAAAATAATCTGTTCCAAAGACAAAGGAAGAATCCAAGCCAAAAAGGCAGTAATTTGAGAAAGCATTTCATTAATAGGTGAATGCAATGTGGATTTTACTCCAGACAAAAGATCCCTTGCACCTTGTGCATAAAAATAACCATCATTCGTATTAAGCAACCAACCCTTAAAATAATAATCCAAATCCCCAATTAATAAAGGATAATAAAAACGCAACAAAAGCGATACAATATAAGCCAAAACAGCCCACCAAAACCATTTTTTCAAACCACAAAGCCTTTTTATAGGATTAGACACTTTTTAAAATTGTATCGAATTTCACAAAAACTTAACACTTTTATGTTAGCATTGCATTTCAATAAAAGCTAGGGAGTTTTTGATGAGTAGGATTCTACTACTATTACTTTTTCCGCTTCTATTATTTGCACAAACTCTTGTTACTTCACAACCAATACAAAGCGGATTCTTAAGCCAAAATCATATTTATGTGGGATCACTTTATTTTAGCGAAAGGGCTTTACTAGCCTCTGAAGTCTCTGGAGTGATTGAAGAGCTTTTTGTCCGCGAAGGGCAAAAGATTACGGCAGGACAACCCCTAGCAAAACTCAATAGCGATTTACTTACAAAAGAAATAAAAGCCAAAGAATCACTACTTAAGCAATCCACCGCACTTTTAAAAAAGAGTAAAAAAGACTTTGAGCGTTACAAAAGCCTTTATGAGAGTGATTCTATTGCTTATAAAGAATACGAAGATGCCCTTTTTAATCTCCAAGCCCAAGAGGGAAATACAGAATCAATTGCCGCAGATTTAGAATATTTAAAAACCCAAAAAGATAAAAAAATTCTCAAAGCACCTTATGATGGCGTGATACTCCAAAGACTTCTTAAACAAGGCGAATGGGTAAGTGCTGGTGCAAGTATCTTTAATATTGCTAAACTAAGCCCACTAGAAGCCAATATTGAAGTGCCTTTTAGTATTTTACGATCTTTAAAAATTGGCGATTTAGTGCAAGTTAATATCGCTAATAAAAACTATTCTGCTAAAATTATCGCCCTTATTCCATTAGGCGATGCCAAAGCAAGAACTTTTCCTATCAAACTCTCCATTGATGATAAAAAAGGCGAATTAATTGAGGGCTTGGAAGTGAAAGCAAATCTCAATATCACTAAATCCCAAGAAAGCCTCCTAGTGCCTAGAGATTCTATACTCCCCACTCAAAATGGAGATTGTATTTTTATCATTAAAGACAATAAGGCAAAACAAGTTTTTATCAAAGTCAATGGCTATGAGGGCTTAAACGCTTCTATCACACCTATTAATGCCACTCTCTCCACACAAGATAAAGTCATCACTCAAGGCTTTGAGAGATTAAGAGATAATCAACCTATCAAAGAAGCCAATAGCTAAAGAAATCAAATGATAGAAAAAATTATCAATCGCCCTGTTGTCGTTATTGTTGGAATGATTCTTGTTACACTCTTTGGCATTTTAAGCCTAAAAACAATGCCCTATCAACTCACCCCCAAAGTAACACGACCAGTTATTTCAATCTCTACAACTTGGGATGGTGCAACGCCTTATGAAATTGAAAGAGAAATTATTGAAAGACAAGAACAAGTCTTAAAAGGAATTGATAATCTTGTTTCTTTAGAATCACGCTCTAGAAATGCAAGAGCTCATATTACTTTGGAGTTTAATATTGGCACAAATCTCACAGAAGCCCTGCTTGATGTAAGCAATAAGCTTGATGAAGTCAAAGGTTATCCTGACAATATAGATAGACCTATTATTCGTGCCACAGGTGATGATACCTCTCCAGTGGTTAGAATGGCTTTAGTAAGTGAAACTAAAAATGTCCGAGAGTATCGGACTTTCTTTAATGAAAAAGTGATTCAATATTTTGAACGCATTGATGGTGTAGCAGAAGTGAATTTTCCTGGCGGTGATGATAGGCAAATGCACATTATTTTAGATTATCAAAAACTTGCCGCCTATGACTTAACCATCGATACACTTATTAATGCCTTAGAGAGAGAAAATATAAATATTTCCGCAGGCACAATGAATTATGGACGAAAAGCCTATCGTATCCGAACTGCTGCTGAATACAAAACCCCAGAAATGATTGCAGAAACAATCATTTGGAGTGATGGCGTTAAAAGAGTTAAAATCGGCGATGTTGCAAAAGTGCAAGAGGGGTTTGAAAGTAAAATAGCTGCTTCCTTTTATAATGGACAAGAATCCCTTAATGTATTTATTAAACCCACTGCTGATGCCAATACACTAGAACTCACCAATCAAGTAAAAGAAGTTTTTGAAGAACTTAATGAGGGCATTCTCAAAAAAGAGGGTTTAAAACTAGAATGGGTTAGCGATCAAAGAAACTATATCACACAAGCTATTGATTTAGTAAAAGGCAATATTTTAGCGGGTGCATTCCTAGCTTGTGGAATTCTCTTTATTTTTTTACGCTCCATTACTTCCACACTCATTATTGCAATCTCAATGCCTCTTAGCGTGTTTGGGACTTTTATTATTATGGCTGCTTTAAATCGAACACTCAATGTTGTTTCTCTAGCAGGAATTTCTTTTGCTGTAGGTATGTTAGTTGATTCGGCTATTGTAGTGCTAGAAAATATTGACCGCCATAGAAAAATGGGGAAATCTCCCATTCAAGCTGTTAGCGATGGAACAACAGAAGTCATTGGCGGACTAATTGCATCTGTTTTAACCACCGTGGCGATTTTTATCCCTATTATCAATGTTCAAGAAGAAGCCGGACAACTTTTTCGCGATATTGCCATTGCATCAAGTAGTGCTGTAGGGCTTTCTCTTTTTGTTTCTGTGCTTGTTATTCCCACTCTAAGCTATCAAGTCAATAAACGCACCATTAGCTTAACTCCGCCAAAATTTCTCCTACTTTTAACACAGAAGTTTGTAGAATTAGGCAATTACTGCGTAAAATGGATTATGTTTTTTGTCTATAAATCAATGCAAAATACGAAAAATAAAATCTTAACAATCTTAAGTCTAACTTTTATCTCCATTGCTTTTACTTATTTTTTATTTCCAAAAATGGAATATTTACCCCAAGGAAATCAAAATTTCATCTTTGCCAAACTCAATCCTCCTCCAGGTTTATCCTATGAAGAACGCGTTAAAACAGGAGAAACTCTTTATCTTTGTGTTAAAGATTACTATGCCTCTAATGGCTATCAAGGTAGTGCTACTTTGCCTCCTATTGCCAATATGTATTATTTTGCCAATGAAACAGATATGCAATTTGGTATGCGTTCTACTGAAGAAACTAGAGCAAGTGAGTTAATCCCTCTAGCAAAAACTTGTATGGCTCAAATCCCAGGCATCACAGGCAATGCTTCTCAACAAGGTATCTTTGAAAGGCGTGGAGGACAAGGCAGGAGTATTGATGTGGATATTAGTGGCACAGATTTAGACAAAATCATCATCACCGCTTTAGAACTTCAACGCATTACCCTAGAAACCTTAGGAAAAGAAACACAAATCTCACCTCGCCCAAGCTTAGAAATACTCTACCCTGAAATCAATCTCTACCCAAACAACGAGAGATTAAAAGCAGTAGGCTTAGATGCACAAAGCTTTGGAATCACTATTGATGTGCTAATGGATGGGAGAAAAATTTCTGAATACAAAGAAGAAGGGCGGGAAAAAATTGATCTTATACTTAAAACCCAACAATCACAAATCACTTCCCCAGAAGAACTCTATAACGCCTCAATCTACACTCCAGATGGCGGAATCTTGCCTATTTCTTCTCTAGCAATCCAAAAATTAGAATACGGAATTAATGAGATTCGGCATTTAGAAAGAGATAGAACAATCACTCTACAAATCAATCCTCCAAAAAATATCACGATTCAAGAAACAATGGAAATCATACAAGGCGAAGTTTTAGAAAAACTAAAAAATAGTGGTGCTTTAAATGATAACAAAATCACTCTAAGCGGAACTGCCGATCAACTCACCAAAATTAGAACAGCTTTGGAGGGAGGATTTATTTTAGCAGTTTTTATCACTTATCTCTTAATGGCAGCCTTATATGAGGACTTTATTTATCCTTTGATTATTCTCTTTACAATCCCTCTAGCCCTTGGGGGAGGAATCTTAGGATTATGGCTTACTAATCAATTCATTGCCGACCAACCCTTAGATGTCTTAACTATGCTTGGTTTTATTATTCTTGTAGGAACCGTGGTTAATAATGCAATCTTAATTGTTTATCAATCTTTACACAATATTAGACTTTATGGTATGGATTATCAAGAAGCCATTTTAAATGCCGTGCAAGTTAGGATTCGCCCTATTTATATGAGCACACTCACTTCACTTTTTGGTATGCTACCACTTGTCATCGCACCAGGTGCTGGAAGCGAAATCTATCGGGGACTTGGAGCGGTTATTTTAGGTGGATTGGGATTATCCACATTTCTTACTATTTTCTTAATTCCTTGTCTTCTTTCATTTTTCATCAAAAAAGAGGTAAAAAATGTCGCTTAAAACTCTCTTATTTTTATGTATTTTAACTAGTTTTGGCTACACTCTTAGTTTGCAAGAAGCTATTGATCTAACACTCAAAGCAAACCACGCTATCAAAGAGCAAGAATTTCTCTTAAAAGAAGCACAATACAACTACAAAACTTATCAAAGCCCATTTTATCCCTCTATTAATGCCACTTATTCAACCGATAGAACCAACAAAATCTCAAGCCAACGCAGCAGAAAAACTTCAGGAAATATTGGGGCAAATATCCAATTTAATCTTTTTAATGGTTTAAGTGATTATTACAATCTTGCAAGTTATGAATCTCTCTCAAAAGCACAAGAACACCAACTCCAAGCCACTAAAGAAGATATTATTTTACTTGTTAAAACTGCTTATATTGATGTTTTAAGGCAAAAGCAAAATGTTATTGTTGCCGAACAATCTAAAGCACTCCTAGAAGAACAAAGGCGAGAAAGTGCGGAATTTTATAAAGTTGGCTTGATTCCTAAAAATGACTTATTGAAAGTCGAAGTTGAGCTTAATAACTCTATCCAAGCCTTACTAAGTGCTAAAAGTAATTTAGCCTATTCCCTAAAAAATCTTGAACGCTACACACGCACTAAAATTAATCTAAAAGACTTAGTTGAACTCACACTCCACCAACCCACTCTCATAGAATCAACACTTAAAAATTTAATGTATCAAAAGCGATCTGAATTGCTTTTCTTAGATTCGGTAATTCAAAGTAAAGATTATTTGGTTAAAAGTGCTAAAGGGAATTTTCTACCCAATATTAATATTATTGGAGATTATACGCGTTATGGAGAAGATTATAGACTTTCTAAAAGATCCAATACCTACAATGATGAAACAATGATTACCTTACAAATCAATCTCAATCTTTTTAATGGATTTAACGACAAATACACCTTAGAATCAACCAAAGTCAATAAACTTGCTTTTGAGAGCCAAAGGATTACTTTATTAGAAGATTTAGATTTGCAACTTTTCTCCGCCCTAGAAACTTATAATCTTTCTTTAAATGCTTACCAAGTTGCTTTAAGCGCTCTCACTCAAGCTGAAGAAAACTACCGCATTTCCAAAAATCGCTACAAAGAGAGAATCCAAAGCACAAGCGACTTTTTAGATGCAGAATATCTATTAACCCAAGCAAGAACCAATGTTGTTTTAAACCGCTATGCGATTCTCCAAGCCTTAGCAGAAATTGAGAGAATCACGCAAACGCCACAAGTTTTAAATTAATTCTTTCCTTAATATTTTTTAAGGGGGATAAAATCTACAAAAAGCTAAAATTATAAATTCTTTAAAAAACTTTATTAAAGTTTATTAGGGTGAGGGGTAAATGACAGGTTATTTAGTGGCTATTAATGCCAAAACAAAACGCGGTGCAATTGAACAAGCCAATAATAAACGCCGCTATGAATTTGATTTGCATATTTGGCAAGGACAACTAAATGAACTAACACCCAATAGAGAAGTAGAATTTGAAGTCTCTGATTCCAGAGAAGTTATCTTTGTTAAACCAAAGGTTATCAAAGAAAATTTTGAAATCCACCAAACTAAAAGTATCAAAGATTGCATTTATGATTATTATGGTGGCGTTGAAAACATTATCAAGCGTTACCAAAAAGACATTGAATCCAAAAAAGAATTAGACTTTTTACGCATTAAACGCTTTTTATTTACAGCCTACAATGATCTCTTTGAACTCGATAGCACGATTCCAAATCTCGCTTTAACTAATCTCAAATCCGAACTAACTGCCCTAGACAAAGCTTATGAAGCCTTTTTAAAAAAAGCTTCCTATCCCCCAATGCATTCTTATGAAAAAGTTTTTTTAGCCAAACAAATCGAATATGTCAAAATTGAAGAACTTATCCAAACCACACAATCCATCATCAAAAGCACTTCAGCACAACAAGCTTCTATGGGAGAAACTCTAAAAAGACTTGAGGAACAATTTGCTAAACGCAATGATCAAAACTCTACAAACTATATCCAAGCACAATCCTATCTCAAAAATTTTCGTAAAAAATATGTTGATTTACTGCATTATCTCTCTTTACAAAAAGAGAAATTAGCCAAAATCACTAAAGTTAAAGAAGATTTTTATGATAAATTTTATGAACCCTTTTTGAAAAGCTATCTTCCTCTCATTAAAGCTTTTAAAGAGGATTTTATCAAACTACTAAACACCAAAGCTTTTGACCTAGATTTTTTACTATGGCAGAGAGCTAGAGGGAGTTTGAGCGTTAGACGCTTCTTTATTGAAGCAGGTATTACAGGCACTTATAGCTCAAAAACTTTTTTAAAATACTTTCTTAGAAGTCTTGATAAAACAAAAATTCGCAGAGAAACACAATCACTTTTTGATTTACTTAAATATTTAGAAGCCTTTAGCAAAAAAAATATTTTATTAATTCAAAATTCCAAAGAAGATAGCAAACGCTACCGAGAATATCTAAAAAAATTTGACAATGATTTACAAATTACAACTTCCAATAAACCTCAAAATAATCTTGATTCAACTTTGCAACATCATTATGATGTCATTGTAATGGAATGGGAGGTAAATGGAATAAATATTTTAGATTTTATTCAAAAATATTATCAAACCTTCAAAACAAAAGAAAAAATTAATTTTTGTGCTATTGTGCCTAAAAATTTCGATAAATCTCTCATACAAGAAGCCAAAAGATTAGGGATTACCTACTTTATTATCAAAGGAGATATGGAACAATTTATCGATATGATGCGTATGATTTTATAAAATTCCAAATTTCTTTAATAGAAATTTTGCTACAATAACAAAATAATTTTTACTTTTTATTTTGGGGTATTTGAATATGACTTTTAATTCCACTTTAAATTTAATCCAAACTTATGAGGCGGGTAAGCCAATAGAATTGGTCGTAAGGGAATTTGGCATTGATCCGAAAGAAATTATCAAACTTGCTTCCAATGAAAATCCACTTGGAGCAAGCCCAAAAGCTATAGAATCAATTGTTAAAAACGCAACAAATGCGCATTTGTATCCTGATGATTCGATGTTTGCTTTAAAAGAAGGTTTAAGCAAACATTATCAAGTCAATCCAAAAGAAATCATTATTGGTGCAGGAAGCGATCAAATCATTGAATTTTGTATCCACGCAAAAGCTAATGAAAATAGCAAAGTCTTAATGGCAAAAACCACTTTTGCAATGTATGAAATCTACTCTAAAATGGTAGGTGCAACCATTATCAAAGCACAAAGTCAATTTCACAATCTTGAAGAATTTTTAGAACTCTATCAAACTCATAAACCTTCAATTATTTTTCTTTGTGTCCCCAATAATCCTCTAGGAGAATGCTTAGGCAAAAAGGAAATTTTTGATTTTCTAGGCAAAATTGATTCAGAAACACTTGTGATTATTGATGGTGCTTATCAAGAATACGCAAAAGCTAAAGACACTAGCAAAGCCATTGATCCAAAAGAACTCATTCAAAGCTTTCCTAATGCAATTTATTTAGGAACTTTCTCTAAGGCTTATGGATTAGGCGGTATGAGGGTTGGATATGGAATTGCCAAAGAAGACATTATCCAAGCTCTCTTAAAAGTGCGTCCTCCTTTTAATATCACCACTCCTTCTCTTGCAGCTGCCATTGAAGCACTAAAAGATCAAGAACATATTCACCAAACCACTCAAAATAATTTAGAACAAATGAAACTCTATGAAGATTATGCAAACAGCAAGGGTATTTCATACATTCCATCTTATGGAAATTTCATTACTTATCTTTTTGAAAATCCACTTAATTCAACTCTTATTGCAGATTATCTTCTCAAAAAAGGAATGATTATTCGTAACCTTGCTTCTTATGGATTAAATGCAATCCGCATTACCATTGGAACAAAAAGTCAAAATCAACGATTTTTTACTCTTTTTGATGAATTTTTAGGACAATAAATAAGAAATGGATTTAAAAGCATTATTTGAACAAATAAGAAATCTTTATAAACGCCTTAATAAAAAACAAAAAATTGTTATCTTAGCGACTATTGTCGCTATTGTGGCTTTTATATCAGGTTTGATTGTTTGGAATTCTATGAATAATAAAGCTGGAGTAATGTATCCAGGATATGCCGTTTTATTTGAAGGAGTTAGTCCAGAAGATGGAGCGTTAATTATCCAGCAACTCCAACAAGACAAAATCCCTTATCAAATCCCTAAAGATAATACAATTTTAATCCCACAAGAACTTGTTTATGAGCAACGAATGAAACTTGCAAGCAATGGGATTCCAAAAAGTAGCAAAGTAGGCTTTGAAATCTTTGATACACAAGATTTTGGTGCTACAGATTTTGATCAAAGAGTTAAATATCTCCGCGCCATTGAAGGAGAACTTGCAAGAACTATTGAAAGCCTCTCACCAATTCAAAAAGCAACCGTGCATATTGCACAACCAGAAAAGAGTGTTTTTGTAAGTGAGCAAACTCCACCTACCGCCTCTGTTGTTTTAGCTTTTAAACCAGGACAAACCCTTACTCCTAAGCAAATTTCAGGTATCAAAAATATTGTATCCTCTGCTATTCCTAATTTAACCATTGAAAATGTAGAAGTGGTTAATGAAAAAGGTGAGCCCCTTAGTGAATTAGATGAGCTAGGCGGTGCAAGAGAGTTAGCCGCAGCACAATTACGCTATAAAAACAATTTTGAGCAATCTCTAGAGGAAAAAATCATCAATATTTTAGCCCCTATTGCAGGAGGAAGAGAAGGAGTAGTAGCTAAGGTAACAGCAGAATTTGATTTCGCACAAAAAGAAAGCACACAAGAATATTACGATCCTAACAATGTTGTGAGAAGCGAACAAAACCTTGAAGAAAAACGCGAAGGATCAAAACCTAAAGAAATAGGTGGTGTCCCAGGAGTAGTCAGCAACATCGGACCTGTGCAAGGCTTAGAAGATGAAAATAACAGGGAGCGTTATGAAAAATCACAAACCACTACTAATTATGAGGTTAGTAAAACTATCTCTAATATTAAAGGAGAATTCGCTACGATTCGAAGACTTTCTGCAGCGGTAGTCGTTGATGGTAAATACCAAAAACAAATTGATGAAAATGGCATAGAACAACTACAATACACCGCACTAAACGAAAGTGAAATGCAACAAATCTCCGCACTTGTTAGACAAGCTATTGGCTTTAATGAGCAAAGAGGCGATGAGGTTTCTGTAAGTAATTTCCAACTTAATGGACAAGATTCAGGCTTCAAAGCTAGAACCCCACTAGAACGCTTCTTGGAGACTGCTCAAAATTTACTTACACCTTTTATGCCACTCCTAAAATATGTTATTGTAGGGATTATTTTATTCTTATTTTATAAGAAAGTTATCTTGCCCTTTAGCGAAAGAATGCTTGAAGCTAAAGCCGATGAAGAAGAAGAAATTGAATCGCTACTTAAAGTTGATGATGAGGAAGAGGAAAATGGCGATAAACTTAATGAAGTTAGACGACGCATTGAAGATCAACTTGGTTTTGGCAATGGAAACAACGAAGATGAAGTCAAATATGAAGTGCTTTTAGAAAAAATCCGAGAAGTTGCACAAGAAAAACCAACCGAGTTAGCCAATTTATTTCAAACTTTAGTGCATGATGAATTAGGAATTGATAGTATTGGAAGCGCATCAAAAGGAGGTAGATAACTATGCCATCTATTACACTAAGTCCAAGGCAACAAGCGCAATATGATGAATTCTCTATGGCAGAAAAAATTGCCATTTTATTAGTCCAATTAGGCGATGAAATTACAGGTGAAATTTTTTCACACCTTGATTTAGATTCCATCACAGAAATTTCAAAATATATTGCTCAAAATTCCGGCGTAGATAAAACCATTGCCGGTGCTATTTTAGAAGAGTTTTATGCTATTTTTCAATCCAATCAATACATTTCAACAGGTGGTTTTGAATATGCCAAAGAATTACTCTATCGCACACTAGGTCCAGAAGCCGCAAAAAGAGTTTTAGATAAACTTGCAAAATCAATGCAATCTTCTCAAAATTTTGCTTATCTTTCGCGTGTTCGTCCGCAGCAACTTTCAGACTTTATTATTCACGAACACCCACAAACCATTGCTTTAATTCTAGCACATATGGATCCTACGAATGCTGCAGAAACATTAAGTTTTTTCTCAGATGATTTACGCGCAGAAATCGCCATTCGTATGGCTAATCTTGGCGACATTTCTCCCAATGTTGTCAAACGCGTCTCAACCGTTTTAGAAAACAAACTTGAATCGCTTACAAGCTACAAAGTAGAAGTAGGTGGTGTGCGTGCTGTCGCGGAAGTCTTTAACCGCTTAGGTCAAAAAGCCGCTAAGGCAACTATTGCCTATATCGAACAAATTGATGATCAACTAGCAGGTGCAATTAAAGAAATGATGTTTACCTTTGAGGATATTGAAAAACTTGACAATAACGCCATTAGAGAGATTCTAAAAATTGTTGATAAGAAAGATTTAATTCTAGCCCTTAAAGCTTCTCCAGAAGAACTTAAACAAAAATTTATGTCCAATATGTCTCAAAGAGCCAGTGAGCAATTTTTAGAAGAAATGCAATTTTTAGGTGCTGTTAAAGTTAAAGATGTCGAAGCCGCACAAAGAAGAATTGTAGAAACCGTGCAATCACTCTCTGAACAAGGCGTGATACAAATTGGGGAACAAGAGGATACCATTGAATAATATTAACGAACACAAAAATATCATCACCGAAGAAAGAAAATCAAAGCACGATATTCAAAAATACAATTTTAGAAATATGGAAGTTACCAAAAAACCACAAACTTCGGACTCTAAAAAAGATTCTACACAAAAAGAACAAGAAATAGCTATGCCACCAATGCCATCTACTTCTCAAGAATTACCTGAAGAACAAATTCAAGAAGTGCAAAAAACAGAAGAAATGCCGCCCCAACCAACTCCCTCACTCAAGCTTTTTGAAACAGAAGTAGTTGATAAAATTCTCCAAAAAAGTGATGTTTTAGCGCAATCTTTGCAAAAGCTTCAAGAACAATTTGACAAACAAGAAAAAGAAATCAACCAAAGAGTTACTGATGCTAAAGCCGAAGCCAAAGAACAAGGATACAACGAAGGCTATCAAAAAGCCAAACAAGAACTAGAAGCACAAATCAATAGCCAAAAAGAACTTTATTCTTTAAGTATTAAGCGTATTGATGAGCATATTAGTAATGCTAAAACTCATATTACTAACCTTGAAAAAGAACTAAGCTCTATTGCGCTTGATATTGCCAAAGAAGTTATCACAAACGAAGTCAATACCAATAGTGCTAAAATCGCTACTTCTCTAGCAAGAAATCTTTTACAAAATCTCGCAGAAAATACACAAGTTACGCTAAAAGTTTTTCCTGGAGATTTAGAAGAGTTAAAAGAAACATTACAAGATTTAAATAATGTAACCATTCAAGCTGATCCCGCAATTGCTAAAGGAGGCGTAATTATCTTGAGCAATGAAGGCAATATTGATGGAGATATTTATATGCGTTTTGAAGCCCTTAAAAAATCCATTTTAGAAAGTAGATTCTAATGTCTCTAGATCAAAAATATTTGGAAATTTTAAAAAAAGATAATTTTAATGAACAAGACTATATTGCCTTAAATGAATTAGCACAAATTTTACGCCATAGAATCCTAGAAGTTGTCTCTAAAAATGGAGGTCATCTAAGCTCTTGTTTAGGTTCTGTAGAATTGATTATTGCAATGCATTGTGTTTTTGATTCGCCCAACGATCCTTTTATCTTTGATGTTAGTCATCAAGCCTATGCACACAAGCTCTTAACAGGTCGTTGGGATAGCTTTGAGACCTTGCGTCAAACCAATGGGATTAGTGGCTTTACTAAACCACAAGAAAGTAATCACGATTATTTTATCGCAGGACACAGCTCCACTTCTATCTCTCTTGGAGTAGGAATCGCAAAAGCTTTCGCACTCAATCATTCCAAAAATATTCCTGTTGTTTTAATCGGAGATGGTGCAATGAGTGCTGGATTAGCTTATGAAGCCCTTAATGAACTAGGTGATAGAAAATATCCTATGGTTATTATCCTAAATGACAATGAAATGAGCATCGCAGAACCTATTGGCGCAATTAGCAAATATCTCTCTCAAATTATTGCAGGAAAATTTATCCAAAAAATCAAATCAAAAGTAAGCAACGCCTTTAATAAAATGCCAAATGCCACTTACCTAGCTAAGCGTTTTGAAGAATCTCTAAAACTCATTACTCCTGGACTGCTCTTTGAAGAGCTTGGATTAGAATATATTGGTCCTCTTAATGGGCATAATCTTAAAGAATTAATTGGAGCATTCAAACTTGCTAAAAACCTAAAAAAACCCATTGTAGTGCATACACAAACCCTAAAAGGAAAAGGTTATCCCTATGCAGAAGGTCATTTAGAGCATTGGCACGGAGTGAGCCCTTTTGATATGCAAAAAGGTGTAACACTCTCTCAATCATCTTCTAAAACCCCTACTCAAATCTTTGCTCAAACACTTTTAGAATACGCTAAACAAGATTCCAAAATAGTTGGTATCACCGCAGCAATGCCAAGTGGGACAGGACTTGATTTGCTTATCAAACATTTCCCTAAACGCTTTTGGGATGTTGCCATTGCCGAACAACACGCCACCACACAAGCAAGCTCCTTAGCCAAAGAAGGCTTTAAACCTTTTGTTGCCATTTACTCTACCTTTTTGCAACGCGCTTTTGATCAACTCATCCACGATGTAGGCATTATGAAGATGCCTGTAAAATTTGCCATTGATCGTGCTGGAATCGTAGGAGAAGATGGAGAAACACATCAAGGCGTTTTTGATATTGCCTACCTTAAGATAATCCCTAATTTCACACTCTTTGCACCGCGCGATAATGCCACTTTAAAAGAAGCCATTACTTTTGCAAAAGATTTCACCGATGGACCTTGTGCTTTCCGCTACCCTAGAAAATCTTTTTTATTAGAAGATGATCGTATCCAATCCACCCCTTTTATTTATGGAAAGCTAGAAATTTTACAAAATGCTCAAAGTGGTATCCTACTCATTGGCTATGGCAATGGAGTTGGCAGAGCTATAAAAACTGCTCAAATCTTAAAAGAATCTAACTTAGAATGTGGCATTGTGGATTTGCGTTTCCTTAAACCACTTGATGAGATTTCTTTGCAGAATCTTGGACAAAAATATCCTTATTGGTTTGTCTTTAGCGACAATGTTAAAATAGGTGGAGTTGGCGAATCGCTTTGTGCTTTTGCTCAACAATATAATCTTTCAATTAAAATCCATTCCTTTGAGTTTAATGATGCTTTTATTCCACATGGCAAAACACAAGAAATAGAAACCATAATGGGAATTGATCCACAAAATATTGCCACACAAATTTTAAATATTACAGGAAAAGAAGATGTATAAAATTCTATTTCTTTTACTTTTTGCACTTTCTCAACTTACCTTTGCACAAGATGATTTTCTAAATGAATTCGAATCTGAATACACTTCAACCACCATTAAAGATCCTTTTGAAAAATACAATCGCTTTATGACTAATGTTAATTGGGGGATTTATGATTATATTTTTAGCCCCGCATTAGAAGGTTACAATACCATTACTCCGCTTGGATTACGGATTGGTATTTATAATTTTTTTGACAATCTTGCTTCTCCTTTACGCTTTCTCTCACAATTATTAACTTTTCATTTTAAAGAAGCAGGCAATGAATTTGCAAGATTCGCACTTAATAGCACTTTTGGACTTGGAGGAATCTTAGATATTGCAACTTCTAATGGTTTATACTCCAAGCGTTCTGACTTTGGAATCACTTTTGGAAGATGGGGCTTTGATGGAGAATTCTACTTTGTCTTACCGCTGCTTGGTCCATCAAATTTCCGCGATATTCTAGCAATGCCCCTTAATGCATTTGCCTACCCTACCACTTACATTAATCCATTTTGGGCTTCTAGCGGTGTTTATGCGTTCAAAGAATTTAACTACACCGCAAGACACAAAGATACCATTGATACAATTAGAAGAGATAGTCTAGATTCTTATGTCTTAATACGAGACACTTATGAACAATTTAGAGATGAATTAATCAAGGAGTAACCTATGAAACTAATTTTAAGCTTTTTATTTTTAATAATCTCAAGCTTTGCACTTGAATTTAACCAAATTGATACAACTATGGAGAATAAAATCAACAAAACTCTGCAAATTCTGCAAACTTCCAATCAAAGCATAGATGCTATTGCTCAAGAAATTTTTAATCTTTTTGATTCAATCTTTGATTACAAACTTATGGCAAAACTATCTCTCTCAACAGAATACAAAAATTTAACTCCAACTCAACAAAATGAATTCAATAAAGCCTTTGAAATGGGGCTAAAACGCAGTTTTACCGATAAACTTCATCTCTACAAAGATGAAACAATAAAAGTCTTAGGTGGAGAAAAAATCAAAAATAATCGCTACAATCTTAAAACTTCCATTATTTTAGATGGAAAAATCAACTATATTACTTTTAAATTTAGGGAATTAAAAAAAGATTGGAAAATCTATGATGTTGATATCTTAGGTATTAGTGTTATCCAAACCTACCGCTCACAATTTGCCGATATTATTGCCCAACAGGGGTTTGAAACTCTACTCAAAAAACTTAAAAGCGAAAACTTTTTTAAAAATTAATGGGATTACTTTTTATTTTCAAAACTCTTTTAAGATACTCTAAAAGCATTCTATTTGTATGTTTTTTGGTTTTCTTAATCTCTCTTTTTTACACCCTAAAGCTTCCAATTGATGCAAGCTCTGAAAGCTTGATTGCAGAAAACAACAAAGATTTCAAGATTTATGAGGAAATTTCACAAAATTACCAAAGCAAAGATTTTTTAATTCTTTCTTTTAGCCCCAAAAATAATGATGTTTTTAATCCAAATTCCCTTAAAACACTTGAAAATCTTATTAATGATATTCAAAAAATTCCACAAGTAGAAAGCACCCTAAGTATTCTTAATGCTCCATTGCTAAAAAGCACTCCAACCCTAGAACTCCAAGAAATCCTTAAAATTAATCCCACCTTGCTTTCTCCACAAACTGACAAAAATCTAGCCAAAAAGGAAATTTTAAACCATCCTTTTTATACGCAAAATATTATTTCCAAAAACGCAAAAACAACTGGAATTCTTATTTTTCTCAAAGAAGATTCTAAACTAAAAGAACTCTTATCTCTAAAAAAATCTTCCACACCCTTAGAATCTCAAAAAATACAAAATCTCATACGCACCTACAAAGAACAAATACAAACTCAAAATACACAAACTATCCATTCATTAAAATCACTCCAAGCCAAATATCAAACTAAAGGCGAAATTCATCTTGGCGGAATCACGCTGATTACTAACGATATGATTGAATATGTCAAATCCGATCTCATCACCTATGGCACAATCTTAAGCATTATTCTAGCTTTAATGCTTTGGATATTCTTTAGGCAAATTTATTTCGTTTTTCTTAGTTTTGCTGTTTGTCTTTTTACCCTAATTGTAAGTAGCGGAATCTTTTCATTTTTAGGCTATCAAATTACAATTGTTTCTAGCAACTATGTCTCTTTACTTTTAATTATTTCTGTTTCTTTAATTGTGCATCTAATCGTTTCTTATTTAGAATTTTATAAAAAATTCCCCAAAGCTTCACAAAAAAACTTAGTCTTTGCTGTAATGCTTAACAAATTTTCACCAAGCTTTTTTGCAGTCTTAACTACCATCATAGGATTTTTAAGCCTGATATTCTCTTCCATTCTCCCTATTATTCACCTAGGTATCATTATGAGTATTGGGGTTAGCGTTGCTCTTGTATCTACTTTTGTTCTTTTTGGAGCTATTCTTGTGCTACTTCCAAAACCTTCTAAACACAGAAATATCCCCAAATGGCACAAAAACCTGCTAAGTCATTGTGCTAATATCGCAATCAATCAACCAAAATTAGTCTATGGCATTGCTTTGCTTTGCACTCTCTTTAGCATTTATGGCATTTTCTCTCTAAGAGTAGAAAATAGTTTTGTTAATTATTTTAAAGATAAAAGCGAAATCAAACAAGGTTTGCTCCTCATTGACAAAGAATTAGGTGGCACCATTCCGCTAGAAATCATTATTGCTTTCAAAAAAGAAGAATCTAATAATCAATCCACCAACTTTGAAGATGAATTTGAAGCAGAATTTAGTGCTTTAGAAAAAGAAGATTCTTATTGGTTTGATAGCCAAAAGCTACGGATTGCCAAAAATATCCATAACTACCTAAGCAATAAAGAATTTATTGGATCCATCTTAAGTCTTCATAGTCTTTCTATTTTAGTGGAATCTTTGGGCTTAGGGGCTGATGATTTTATGATGGCTTTTTTATACAAAAATTCCCCCCAAAGTCTAAAAGATCAGCTTTTCACGCCCTATGTGAATCTTGAAAAAAATCAAATGCGCTTTGTTTTCCGCACTTTTGATTCTAATCCCAATCTCAAACGCAATGCCTTTATTCAAGAAATCCAAAATGATTTGACACAAATCCTTCAAAAAGAACCTGTTAGCTTTCAAGTTAATGGCATAATGGTGCTTTACAACAATCTCTTACAAAATCTTATTGCCTCTCAAGTTGATACACTTAGCCTTGTTATTGGTGCAATTTTTATCGTATTTATTTTAATTTTTAGAAGCATTAAGCTCTCTATTATTGCCTTGCTAACCAATCTCATTCCTTTGGGGGCTATCTTTGGATTTTTGGGGATAAGCGGGATTCCGCTAGATTTAATGGGTGTAACCATTGCAGCAATTTGCCTTGGAATTGGCGTTGATGATGTGATTCACTACATTCACCGCTATAAAGAAGAATTAAAATTCCATCCCATCAAAACCGCTATTAGGAATTCTCACAATTCCATTGGCAATGCAATGTATTACACAACTTTAATCATTGTTATAGGGTTTTGTGCAATGATGAGTAGTAACTTTATCCCCACTATTTATTTTGGATTACTCACTACTCTTGTTATGCTTTTAATGCTTATAAGCTCACTTATTTTGCTTCCAACACTCTTAATGACTTTTTATGCTAAAAAATAATCTTCTATTTTTAAAATTACATTAGAACTAAATCGATCCCACTGCAAAGAATAAATCAACTCTATTTCTTGATTTTCATAACCTTGAAGATTTTCAGAAAACTTCAAAGCCTCCTTTGTGATTCCATCTTGTTCTAAAAGTATTTTACTATTATTATCTCCAAATAGTTTCACGGATAATACTTTTGCTCTTGTTGCAAATTTTGGCATAGCATTACCCTCTCCATAAGGCTCAAATTCATTTAAAATTCTAAAAATCTCTAAGTTAATCTTTTGAAGTGGTAATATTCCAAGCACATCATTTTGAATTTTTTGTTCGCTACAAATCTCCATATTCATTAATGCCTCTTTAAAAACTTCAAAGTTTTCTTGTAATAACCCAAGTCCAGCTGCCTTAAAATGTCCTCCAAAATTCTCCAAAAATTCCTTATGTTTTGCTAAAGTCTCAACACAATCAATACCATTAGAACGCATACTGCCTTTTAACTTACCTTCATTATTTGTTAAAACAATACTCGGCTTTGCAAACTCTTCACAAAGTTTTGCCGCCACAATCCCAATAACTCCTTCATTCCAAGTTGGATTATACACCACCACAAAGGGTAATGCTTCAAAGTTTTCTTGGTGCATAAAATCTTCTTTTGCTTCTAAAAAAACTTGATTTTGCATTGCTTTTCTTTGTCGATTAAGCTCCAAAAGTTCCTCTAAAATTTGATAGGCTGCTTTAGAATCATTTTGTATTAAAAATTGATAAGCAAGTTCAGCACTCCCTATCCTTCCAGCACAATTTAAAAGTGGAACAAAGTAATATCCCAATAATTGTGCATTAAGTGGATACTTTTTAAAATGTTCTCTTAATAAACTCAAAGACACTCGCCTATTCTGCCCTAAAATCTCCAAACCTTTTTTCAAAAGCACCCAATTCATTCCCCTTAGAGGCATCACATCACTCACGATTGCCAAAGCCAATAAATCCAAAAATTCTACCATTGAGACTTTTAGATTCATTTCTTGCTTGATAGCCGCACACAAATACCACGCCACACAAGCTCCACAAATTTCAGATTCGGGGAAATTTGGAGAAATCTTAGGATTACAAATTAACGCATCAGGCAGAATCTCTTGAGGAGTGTGGTGATCGGTAATAATTAATTCAATTCCTTTTTTTTTACAAACTTCCGCAGCTTCTATAGCATTAATTCCATTATCCGCCGTGATAATCATATCACAATCTATTTTTTCTACCAAAGCACTAGAAATTCCATATCCATCACTGAAGCGATTGGGTATTACCACCAAAATACTATAAGGTATTCTTTTAAAAAAATCTTGTAAAATCGCACAAGAAACAACTCCATCTACATCATAATCCCCAACCACTGCTATTTTTTTTTGCTCTTTGATAGCTTGGACAATCTTTTTAGCAATTTGAGGAAGATTATTTAAAGCACTTGGCAAGGGGAGATTCTGTAAATTTAAAATCTCCATTGCACTAAAGCGTGAGATGAGTTTCTCTCTAATAAGGCTTATATCAAGTAAAGAAAGATTTTGAAAATCAATTGGCATTATGCTTTGAAGCCTGTTTAATAAACTCCAAAATCACTAAATTGGGAGCTTGCAGTCTTGAAGTAAATTCCGGATGGAACTGAACAGCAACAAACCAAGGGTGATTTTCTAACTCAATGACTTCAATGAGTCCTTTTGATTCTCCTGAAATAATCAAACCATTTTTTTCTAAAATCTCTCTATATTTAGGATTTGCTTCATAACGATGACGATGTCTTTCTTTAATAATTTTCTGCCCATTATAAGCTTTTTGTAATTTACTGCCCTCTTTAGTTTGACATTCATACTCTCCAAGCCGCATCGTTCCGCCCATAGGAGAAGTATGAGTGCGGATTTGCTTTTCTCCATTTTGATCGATGAAATTTTCAATTAGGTAAATAAAAGGTTCTTTAGTCTTTGGATTAAATTCCATCGAATCAGCTTCTTTAACCCCTAATACATTACGCGCAAATTCCAAGATTGCTAGTTGCATACCAAGGCAGATTCCAAGGAATGGAATTTTATTTTCCCTTGCAAATTTAATTGCTTCCATTTTACCCTTAATCCCACGCTCACCAAAACCACCTGGCACCAAGATTCCATCAACATATTTTAATTGTTTTAGTAATTCTTGATTCCGCTCTAACTCCTCACTATCAATCCATTGAATATTCACTTTAGTATCTAAATTTGCCCCTGCATGCACCAAGGCTTCAATAAGAGATTTATATGATTCTTTAAGATTTAAATATTTACCAACAAACGCAATACTCACTTCATTTTGAGGGGCTAAGATTCGCTTGACAAGGCTATCCCACTCTTTCATATCAGGAGTAGATTGTGGCAGCTTTAAAAATCTTGAAATTGGAACTAAAACTCCTTCTTTTAGAAAATTTAAAGGCATTTGGTAAATGCTTTTAGCATCTTGAGCCATAATCACACAATCATAATCCACATCACAACTCATTGAAAGCTTATTTTTTAACTCTTTTGATAATTCTTTTTCTGTGCGTGCAATAATAATTTGTGGAGTGATACCAATGCGTCTTAATTCCTGCACACTATGTTGCGTTGGCTTTGTTTTTAATTCTCCTGCTACACGAATAAGCGGAATAAGTGTTACATGCACACTAATCACGCGTTCTATTCCATATTCGTGTTTAATCTCACGCATTGCCTCCAAAAATGGCAACCCTTCAATATCACCCACAGTCCCACCAAGCTCAACTACCAAAATCTCCTTGCCTTCACCTGCAAGCTTAATTCTTCTTTTAATCTCATCAACAATATGTGGAATCACTTGAATCGTCTTACCTAAATACCCGCCTTTACGCTCTCTATCAATAACAGAAAGATACACTTGCCCTGTCGTAAAGTTATTTTTGGAAGAAAAATCCATATTTAAAAACCGCTCATAATGCCCAATATCCAAATCCGTCTCAGCACCATCTCGCGTAACAAAAACTTCTCCGTGTTCTAAAGGACTCATTGTGCCAGGATCAACATTAATATAAGGATCAATTTTCAAAATCCCCACTTCAAAACCAGAATGTTTCAATAAAGTCGCAATGGATGAAGAAGTGATCCCTTTACCAAGAGAGCTTAAGACTCCTCCTGTTACAAATATGTATTTTGTCTCTACCTTAGACATAGCAAAACCTCTAAAAAATATTTTGGAAATTATAACGCCTTAGAGGTTAATTTTCACTTTTTTATAAGCTCGTTTTTTCTCTTAAGATATTTTATAACTTTTTTATTCACTATTTTAATTTTATTTTTCATTAAAATCATAAATCTTTAAAATGAATTTTTTGCCCTCTTTATAAAAAAATGCTGGAAATTCTTCATTACTCACAATTCTTAACAAATTAAATTGCTCCTCTAAACTTTTTGTCAAATCTAATTCGCTATCTTTTGGACTTCTTTTGGGATAAAAACTCTCATTCCCTTCTTGTTTTTTAGAGGAAATATTGGGATATTTTTCTAAAAATTCCAAACACATTGTTTGACACATTTTAGCCTGTTTATCTCTTAACTCTTCATATAACTCTACTCCATTTAATTTTAGTGTTTTTTGCAAATAAATCTCGCCATTATCGGCTTTTTCATCTGCTTCAAACAAAGAAAAAATAATCTCATTTTTACCCTCTAAAATTTGCCAAAACATTGGAGACCAACCTTTTCCTTTAGGTAAATTAGAAGCGTGAATGACAAGATTATACTTATTTTTCACCAAAAAAGTTTTAGGGATAATTTGATGATAAGAAAGAATAAAAACAATTTCATAAGCTTGTTTAATTTCTTGATGCGAGAAATACAAATCACTTTTAGGAATCTTAGCACACAACTCTTCTGCATAAGGAATAAACCATTGATTGGGCGAAGTTAAAATTGCTACTCTCATTAACTTGCCCTTCTTTGAAGAATAGGAAAACTAATAAAACTATTATTTAGCCCCCCCCCCCAGATAATATTTAAAATAACTCATTATCTCATCCTTTTTTGTTAAAATAAAGCCAAATTTTAAATAAAGATTAATAGCTTTGATATTCTCATTAAAAGCACAGGCATAGAGATTCTTAATAGCCAATTCCTTTAAAGCATATTCCATAAGAATCTCCATAAGCCTCGCTCCATAACCTTTCAAGCAGGGATTTTGATACAATCCAAACTCACACGAATCGCCTCTTTTTAAATCTACAAAATCAATCACACCAATAGCCTCTTGATTTAAAAAAACTAAAAAATACAATTTTGTGGAATCATTTTTCAATCCTTCAATAAATTCCAAATGCTCTTCCCAAGAAATTACCTTATTTTTCATATAACAAGAGACTTGTTGGCTATTTCTCCATTGCCAAATTTCACGCTTTTGCCAATCATCAAGATCAATAAAATTCTTTAAGGTTACCATTTAAGCAAAAACCTTTACAAGATAATTAGACAACCAAGCCATTTTTCCACTCATTATCAAAATTCCAATTACAATTAATAACCCACCAGCACACCACTCAATCCATTTAAAATATTTCTTTATATGCTCTAAAAATGCAAAAATATATCCCACTAAAAATGCACACAATAAAAAAGGTAAGCTAAACCCTAAAGTATAAATCACCATAAGCATAACCCCCTCATTAGCCTCTAAGCTTGCCAAAGAAATAATTCCTGCTAAGATAGGACCCACACAAGGTGTCCAACCCAATGAAAAACTCACACCCAACAAAAAAGGTGTGAAAAAATCACGCAAAAAATTAAAAGAAATCATGTGAATAGAAAAAGTTTTTTGGTAATTCAAAAAAGGAATCTGAATAACTCTAGCCGTATGCAATCCAAAAATTATTAAGATTCCTCCAGCAAAATATGCAACAATAGGGCTAAGCAAAATTCCTCCACTCAAGATTCTAGCTGCCACAGCCCCAAGCAAAACAAAAACAATCCCCATTCCCAAAACAAAAAACAAAGCATTACGAACAATCACTAAACGCATTTTAAAATCTAATGTTTCATAGGCTTTAAGTTCGCTTAGAGAGACTTCAGAGATATAAGAAAGATAAGCAGGAATAAGGGGTAAAACGCAAGGACTAACAAAAGTTAGAATCCCTGCAATAAAACTAATTAAAAGCGGTGCTTTATCAAAAAAAGTAATTAACCATTCTTCCAAAGCAATCTCCTATTGTAAAAAGCTATTGATCCAATAGATTGGGTAGCCACAAGGAAATTTCTGGAATATAGGTAGTCAAAATTAAACCAAGCAATAAAACACAAAGCCAAGGAATAATGGAAATAGTTACATCTTTTAAACTTAAGTTTGTTAATGAACTTGCCACAAACAAATTCAAGCCAACAGGAGGCGTTAGCATACCAATCTCCATATTTACAATCATAATAATACCAAAATGAATAGGATCAATTCCAAGTTGCAATGCAATTGGCAAAAGCAATGGTGTCATAATCATCACAACCGAGCTTGGCTCCATAAATTGCCCCATTAAAAAGAGAATAAGATTGACCAAAATTAAAAACATCCACCAAGTCATATTCATGCTTACTAAATTTTCAGCAATAATATGCGGTATTCTCTCGCTTGTTAGAAAATGGGCAAAAACAACCGCAAAGCCAATTATAAAGAAAATCATCGCAGTTGTAATAGCAGCATCTAAAAATACGCTATATAAATCCTTGATTTTAATGTCCTTATACACAAAGATTGAGACAATAAAAGCATACACAGCACTAATTCCTGCTGCTTCAGTAGCAGTAAAGATTCCTGCATAGATTCCACCAATCACAACAAAAACAATCAATAATGCCCAAAAAGCTTCTTTGAATTTCATCCATCGCTCTTTAAGACTTGCTGGAGTTGTTGATTTAAACCCAAGTCGCTTAGCTCCAATATAAGCATAAAGCATCATTGCTCCACCAATCATTAAACCTGGAATAACTCCTGCCATAAAAAGCTTTTCAATTGAAACTTCCGCTGTTACACCATAAACAATCATAACCACAGAAGGAGGAATCAAAATCCCAAGACTACCTGCTGAAGTAATCGCACCTACAGAATAACTTTTAGGATACCCTGCTTCTTTGAGTGCGACAAACATAACTGAACCAATTGCAACAACAGTAGCAGGAGAACTTCCACTTACAGCAGCAAAAATAATACACGCTAAAATCGCACTCATAGGAAGCCCACCGGGCAAATGTCCTACAATACTCTTAGCAAAATCTACAATTCTTTGTGCAGAACTCCCTTTACTCATCAAAGAGCCTGCTAAAATAAACATTGGAATTGCCATCAATGCCGGTTTCAAACCATTAAGCATAATCTCTGGAACACCCATAATATCATAAGAGCTAAATAAAATCATCGTGCATACCGCACTCACTCCCAAAGAAATCGCAACGGGAACACCAAGCAATAACAATCCAAATAAAACAATTAGCAAAAATGCAACACTCATAATCTCCCCTTAATCCTTAATCACTGAATCGTGTATCATTTCTTCTTCTGCATTTCTAACAACCTTATCTGCATCCATCCAAGAAACTTCATAAATTTTTTCTATACTACGATAAGTTGCTCCAAAAAATGCAATTGGCAAACAAAGAAGAAAAACCCATAAAGGAACATTATGGAGTGCCTCACTCATATAGCCTATTTCATAATTCAATACGCACACCATTAAACTTGCATAAAACATAAATCCTAAAAAAATAGAATTTAAAATATGTGTCCCAAGCACACAAGCTTTTGCCCAAGATGGAGAAAACTTTTCAAGAAGCATCGTTACAGAGATATGGACACCTTTTCGAAAACCATAAGCCGCTCCAAAAAAGGCTGACCACAAAAAACAATATCGTGCCACTTCTTCTGCCCAAGTCAATGAGCCAATCTCTGGGAAAAACCCAGCAATATACCGCATACATACATTAACTGCGGTAATCACAATTCCAATTGCCATTCCCCACACAGCAACATTTTTATTAATTCCTGCAATTATAGTATCCAAAACCGCAAAAAATCTATTAATGCCAGGACTTTTGTGTGCATACAAAAATGGTTTTTGAATCATCAACAATAATTCTTTCAAATCCAACCCTTCTATTTAGTGTTAATTGTCTTTTCTATCAATTCTTGACTTACTAAATCATAAAATTTTGGATAAATAGCTATCATCACATCTTGCCATTGTTGCTTTTGATCTTCGGTAAGCTCAAAAATCTGTGTTCCTGTTTTATCATCTGCTTTAAGTTTATCTAAAAGCATTGCTTCTTCTTTAGCACTCTCTTCTCTCTCATAAGCTGTCGCTTCTTTCATTGCAGCAACAAATTTCTCTTGTAAATCTTTTGGCAATTCATTCCAAAACTTCTCACTTGCAACCACCAAATAACCTAAATAACCATGATTAGACATTGTAATAGAGCTTTGCACTTCATAGAATTTAGAATTATAAAGGTTTGAAAGTGGATTCTCCGCTGCATCAACAACACCTGTTTGCAATGCTGAATACACCTCTCCAAAAGGCAAAACTTGTGGAATTGCTTTAATGGCTTTTGTTTGTTCTTCTAGCACTTTAGAGCTCATAATGCGCATTTTTTGACCTTCTGCATCACTTGGTAAAATGATTGGTTTTTTATTTGTGCTAAATTGCTTAAATCCAGCATCCCAATAATCCAATGCCACATAACCTTTAGCAGTGATCACATCTTTTAAAATTTGCCCTACTTCTCCATCCATTACTTTATGTAAATGCTCTGTATCGCGGAAAATGAAAGGAATATCCCATAAGTTAAATTCTTTAGCAAAGGGAGTAAATTTTGAAAAACTAGGTGCTGCTAATTGCACATTATTGCGTTTTAATTCTTGAAAAACTTTATCATCATCAACAAGTTGTGCAGATGGGAATACATGCACCACGATTTGACCATTTGTCATTTCATTAACGCGTTTTGCAAAAAAATCAGCCGCCCTTCCTTTTGGAGTATTGGCACTCACAACATGAGCAAATTTAACCTCATAAACCTTATTAGAATCATCTGCTGCTGCTGATTCTTTATTGCTACCTCCACAACCAACTAAAGCAAATGTAGCAAATATTGAAGCTAAAATAACTTTCTTCATTAATCTCTCCTTTTAGAAGTAAAAATATAAAACTTACACTTACGCGTAAGATTTTATATTTTACAAAGTTTTGCTAAAAGTTGAGCATATTTTTATTTCTTTGTTTAAAATCCTAATTTTGCAACTATAAAAATTACTTTTTGAAACAAATTTTTTAATTTATTATGATTTATAATTTGCAATTGCCTTATCTAAAATCCCCTTAGCACTCTCTAAATCGCGATATTCTTTAACTTTTACCCATTTATTTGGCTCTAGCATTTTATAAGTTTCAAAAAAATTCTTGATTCTATCAAGTGTAATTTTTGGTAAATCTTCTAGTGATTTAATGTTATCATATCTTGGATCAATCTTTGAAATTGGCACAGCGATCAATTTTTCATCCATTCCACTTTCATCTTCCATAATCAAAACACCAATTAATCGTGCTTTAATCACACTTCCAGCTTGCAAAGGATATTCATTGATCACCAAGACATCTGCGGGATCACCATCATCACTTAAAGTATTTGGCACAAACCCGTAATTTGCAGGATAAAACATCGCACTATACATCACTCTATCAACAACGACCGCACCACTATCTTTATCAATTTCATATTTAATATTACTTCCATAAGGAATCTCAATCACAACATTTAATTTATCGGGATTACTTCCTACTTCAATTTTACTTAAATCCATATTTTCTCCTTTAATTTTTACTTTTAATAAAATTTTCCATTTCGCTTACAATTTCTTCAATGGTTCTTTCCCCATTAATTTTATGCAAAATGCCCTTGCTTGTATAAAATTTCTGAATCTCTGCCAAAGGCTCTAAATACACTTTCATTCGATTATGAAATACCTCAACACTATCATCTGCACCTCTAGCCCTACCAAGCACTCTATCACAAGCGACTTTTTCACTCACTTCAACTTCAATCACGCTCTCTAAAATGATTTCTTGTTTTTGTGCTAAAATCTTATCTAACTCTTGCATTTGTTCAACACTGCGTGGATAACCATCAATAATTACAATATCTTTAGGTGCATTAGAAATGGCATCCACAATGGTTTTAACCACAATATCCAAAGGAACAAGATTCCCTTTGCTAGTAAAACTATCAATGAGCTTCCCTAGTTCACTTCCACTTGCAATTTCAGCGCGTAATAATTCACCTGTAGAATAATGTACCATAGAATCACTATTATTTTTGCTAATAATTTCTGCATCTGTGGTCTTACCACTTCCTGGCGCACCAATCACTAAAAATAATTTCTTCATAAATTCTCCTTACTTTTTGGTTTCTCTTACTTTAATGTGTAATTCTCTTAATTGCTCTTCATTAGCAGGACTTGGAGCTTCTGTAAGCGGACAAGTTGCTTTTTGTGTTTTAGGGAATGCAATAACATCGCGAATAGAATGTGCTTTGCAAAGCAACATAATAATTCTATCTAAACCAAAGGCGATTCCTCCGTGTGGTGGCGCTCCAAATTGTAACGCTTCAAGCAAAAAGCTAAACTTGTCTTGTGCTTCTTTTTGGCTGATTCCCAAAAGCTCAAACACTTTGCTTTGAATCTCTTGTTTGTGGATTCTAATACTTCCACCACCAATCTCAAAACCATTTAACACCACATCATACGCCACTGAATTAATCTCTTCAATATCTTGCACTTCTAGATTCTTTGGCATTGTGAAAGGATGATGCAAAGCAGAGATACTGCCATCATCGTTGCGTTCAAACATAGGGAAATCCACTACCCACAGGAATTGATAAACACTCTCATCAATCATTCCCATATCACTAGCGACTTTTTGACGCAAACGCCCCATATAATCCCAAACAACTTTTTTAGCTCCTGCACCAAAGAATATAATATCACCCACACTAGCACCAACACGATCTAATAAGGTTTTAAGATTCTCTTCTTTGATAAATTTAACCAAAGGTCCTTTGATTCCTTCTTCTTTGATTTGCAAATACGCTAAGCCTTTTGCACCAAACTTTCTTACAAACTCTTCGGCTTCACCCAAAGTTTTTCGACTGAAGAAATTATCCCCACCTTTAACACAAAGTGCTTTAAATCGGTTTTTCTTAGAATCTTTAGCAATGGTAGCAAAAATTTCATTAGTTGAATCAATAAACAAATCCCCTACTTCCACAAGCGGTAATTCATAACGCAAATCTGGCTTATCGCTACCATACTTCTCCATAACTTCATTATAAGTATAATGCGGAAAAGGCATTTGAATACTAATGCCACAGGCTGCAAAAATAGATTTTAAAACTTCTTCTGCAACTCCTATCACATCTTTTTGCTCACAAAAGCTCATTTCAATATCAATCTGCGTAAATTCAGGTTGTCTATCTAACCTTAAATCTTCATCCCTAAAGCATTTTGCAATTTGAAAATATTTATCAAATCCACTCACCATTAAAAGTTGTTTAAAAAGTTGTGGGCTTTGTGGTAATGCATAAAATTCTCCGTGATGCACACGGCTTGGCACAAGATAATCCCTCGCACCCTCTGGAGTAGCTTTAGTCAAAATCGGAGTTTCAATCTCTAAAAATCCTAAATGGCTTAAAGAATTTCTCACAGCTTGAGCAACCTTGCTTCTTGTGATAAAGATTTCTTGCAAACGCGGATTACGCAAATCTAAATAGCGATATTTCAATCTCACATCTTCGCCCACACTCTCATCACCTACCGCAATAGGTGGGGTTAAGCTTTTATTTTCAATGTTTAACTCATCAATCAAAACTTCAATTTTTCCAGTTTTGAGTTTTGGATTTTCTAAACCCTCGCCTCTTTTTCTTACCTTTCCTTTTGCGACAAGCACATACTCATCTCGCACTTCACTTGCGATTTTATGAGCCTGTTGTGAATCCTTTGGATCAAAAACAAGTTGCACTATCCCACTTCTATCGCGCAAATCAATAAAAATGATTCCGCCGTGATCCCGATAAGTGTTACACCAACCACATAAAGTTACTTCTTTACCAATATCTTTTTCATCTAAACCTGTGCAATAATGGCTTCTCAAAACGCTTGCTCCTAAATTTTATTGTTACCAAAAAGCAGATTTTATCAAAAAAGTAATAATATATTATTTAAAACGATTAAATTTAAATCTATGAATATTCTTTTTTAATATCAACAACTCTTCTACTAAAAAAGGAATAATTTTTGCTTCAATAATCTCAAAAATTTTAAAACAAAATAAGGAATGCTAATGAGAATAGGGACAAACTCTAGCTATACAATGTTGCAATATTATCAAGGAAGAACACAAAATGGCTTAAATGGAATCTTAGCCCAAATGAATGGCTTAAAGATTCAATATGGCTATCAAGATAGTAGTATCTTCAATAAAACACTTGAATTAGACTACAATCTCACAACTTTAACCCAAAGCAAAGAACTTGCCAATAACGCACTCACTTTTACACGACACACCGATACTGCTTTGAGTGAATTAGTCAAAAATATGGATAATTTTAAAAGCAAACTCGTCCAAGGTGCTAATGATATTCATAGCGAAACTTCACGTCTAGCTATCGCTCAAGATCTACAATCCCTTCGCGATCACTTTTTATCCATTGCTAATACTTCCATTGGTGGAGAATTTATCTTTGCAGGAACCGCAACAACTTCTAAGCCTTTTAATAGCGATGGTAGCTATAATGGAAACAATGCAACACTTAATGCCCTTCTTAGCTCCAGCAACTCTGTAACCTATAATATAACAGGTTATGAACTATTCTTCGGTTCCGATAATGATACTAATCGCATTATCTCAACCAATGTCCCAAAGTTTAATCAAAGTGCTTTAAACCCTCAAATTATGGATCCAAATCATCCAACGGGAAATAGCGAAGAAGTTTATATTACTGCTGAAGATACCTTACGCGATTTAGTGGGCGATAATGATTCTGATCCTAGCAACAATGGTCCCGAAGTTTTCTATATTACAGGTCGCAGACCAGATGGGACAGCCTTTAAATCAAAATTTTCTATGGAAGTAGCTTATAACGACAAAGATCAAGCCGTCAAAGTGCAAGATCTACTTGATAGAATCGGAAAAGAATTTGGCAACACGGAAACTAGCAAAGTTGTAGAAGTTTCACTTAATAAATGGGGAGAAATTGAAATAAAGGATCTCACAGGAGGGCGATCTAATATTGAATTTTATATGGTATCAAGTAGCTATCAAGATCCTGCCAATCCAGATGGAGTGGGCACGGCAGATATTGATACACTCTTAAATAGCGGAGTAAAGGTGAATACCTATGTTCAAAGTCCTTATTTGGGTAGTTTTTCAAATTCTCAAATCACTTCTGTAGAAGACTACAATGATCATAGACTTCACACAATTCCAACGACTTTTAGGAATCATAATAATGAAATTGCAAAAACTTCAACTTTGCTAACAGATATTTTTCCTGATGGCGTTACACAACTTGATTTAAGCGGAATCTCCGCCAATGATGCAGACAAAAATCCAACTAACAATAACTTAAATTCTACTTTTACTATCACTCCAACTTCCACCGTGCAAGATTTAATGGATTCTATCAAAACAATGTATAACAATCAACAAGGTGCCAATGTTGAAGTGCAATTTAGCAATGGAAAAATTACTATTATTGACAATAATGTTTCCCAAAAAACTCCACCCGATCAATCTCAAAACAATCTACCCTATACAGGAGAAAGCTCCCTAAGCTTAACCATTACTGCTCAAGATAATGCAGGTAATAATGTCAATGGATTCCGCAATGATTATAGCGTGGAATACGATAGAGTAGGTTTTAGTAAAGAAGGTTCTACTCTAAGCTCCAATGTCTCACAAATTGTTCGCGATACCAATGAATATGCTACAATGAGCACAAAACTCTCAGAAGTTTCAGGAGTTGGACTTGATGGGCACATTTATAACTTTGAAGTCAAAGATGTCAATGGAACTCCAATTAGCGGTAGAATAGAGTTTAGCGATACAGGAACCAATATGATTATTGAAACTCCTGCCACAATTAATGGGGTTAATATAGCCAATATTCCAATTCCTATCTTAAATCCCAATGGAAATCCACCCCAAGTTGCAGGTGATGCAACTCCTGCTGATGAAGTTACCTATCAACAATTAGCCGATACTCTAGGTATTGTAATGAATCTATCCAATTCAAGCCAAGCAGATTTGCAAAATATCTTTGTTCAAGGTGGTGCAGACTTCAACAATCCAGATGTAAAACTTTCTTATGAAACACTCATTAGCAATGCTAAAAATAATGTCTCTATTAGCCTTGATTCAAGCGGACAAATGCAACTCAAAGATCTTAATAATTCTCCTACAAGAATGGAATTTATGCTTTATGATAACCAAAGTAGCAACTTTGCTCTTGATGCTAATGGCAGAGTAAATACAACAGGACACCCTGCACTAACTTTCCAAGCCAATAATGCCATTATTGCTGATGATCCACATGTGGATTTTTTCAAACAAATTGATACAATCATTCAAGCACTAGAAGATGGCACTTATAGACCTGGAGGCAGCAATGAGTATGATGATAGTATGCGAAATCCTGGTATCCAAAACGCACTTTTAGTGTTTGATCATCTAGCCGATCATGTCAATAAAGCACACACTAAAAATGGGGCACAAGGCAATTCATTTGAATACTCTATTGAACGCACTGAATCACTTATCGTGCAAGTTAAAACCTTGCGTTCTGAAACAATTGACACTGATTTTGCAGAAGCATATTTGCAATTTTCTACCCTATCTTTAAACTATCAAGCAATGCTCTCTTCTATTGGCAAAATCTCACAACTCTCGCTAGTAAATTACATTTAACAAAAAACTTTAATATTTTATGTAATAGGGTCACTTTCCACTTGACCCTACCCTTTAATTTTTTAATTATCAAGCTTAAAATAAACTCCCTACATTTCTAAAGGAAAATAATTCATAGGTTTTTTGAGTAGCGATTCTACCCCTAGCAGTGCGTTCTAAGAATCCATTTACCAATAAATAAGGCTCAATAACATCTTCAACAGTCCCCTCATCTTCGCTCATTGCCGCAGCAAGTGTGCTAAGCCCAATAGGACGCCCCCTACTCTCGCAAATAATCTTCAAAAAACGCAAATCCAATTCATCAAAGCCATATTCATTAACTCCAAGCTCATTTAAAGCATATTGGGTGCGTTCTTTTGTAATGATTTCTTCCTCTGCTACTTCAGCAAAATCCCTTACGCGTTTCAACAAACGCAAGGCGATTCTAGGTGTGCCACGCGAACGCTTAGCAATCTCTAATGCCCCTTCATTAGAACATTCTTTTTGCAACTTAATTGAAGCAATTTGCACGATTCTAGCCAATTCTTCTTTTTCATAAAACTGCATTCGAAACTGCATTCCAAACCTATCGCGTAATGGATTACTAATCATCCCAGCTCTTGTTGTCGCTCCAATAAGCGTAAAACGAGGCAAATCAATCTTTACCGTTTGGGCTGCAGGACCGCTACCGATAATAATATCTAATCTAAAATCTTCCATTGCAGGATACAAAATCTCTTCAATAGCAGGAGATAATCTATGAATCTCATCAATAAAAAGTATCTCCCCCTCACTTAGATTAGTTAAAATAGCCGCTAAATCACCTGCTTTTTCAATCATTGGTGCAGCCGTAACTTTAATTGGAGCATTCATCTCACCGCTAATAATATGAGCTAAAGTCGTTTTACCAAGCCCTGGGGGTCCAAAAAGCAATAAATGATCTAAGACATCTCCACGCTTTTTAGCCGCTTCAATAAAGACTTTCAAATTCCTTTTAAGTTTTTCTTGCCCTATATAATCATCCCAATCGCTTGGGCGGAGCTTGACTTCCTCATCACCCTCCAATTCCATTTTTTCAATTTCAACAATTCTTTCCAAATTTTCCCCTCAATAACTCTCGTTCATTTTAGGAAAATCTCCACTTTTTACATCTCTTACATACTGCTGCACTGCTTCTCTAACAAGCCTTGCTCCCTCTAAATATTGCCGCACAAATTTTGGCTTAAAAGCTTCAAAAAATCCTAGCATATCACTCCATACAAGCACTTGTCCATCAACATTTACTCCACTCCCAATACCAATAACTGGTATCTTTAAATTTTGCGCTATTACTTGTCCCACTTCACTTCTCACTCCTTCTAAAACAAGACAAAAAGCACCTGCTTCTTGGAGTTTAATTGCATCACACAAAAGCCCTTGAGCTTCTTTTTCATTCTTACCCTTGACCTTATAGCCCCCTTCGCTTCTTACTAATTGAGGTTTTAATCCAATATGCCCTACCACTGCAATTCCATTTTCAACAAGCTTTTTAATTGTCTCATACATTTCAGCTCCACCCTCAATTTTAACCGCTTGCGCATTGGTTTCTTTATAGACTCTAATCGCCCCTTGCAAGGCTATCTCTGGAGTAGCCACACTTCCAAAGGGCATATCACACACTACAAGACTCTCTTTAGCACCATTACACACCGCCTTTGTATGATAAATCATTGCATCAAGACTAATGCCTAAGGTATCCTTTGCACCAAAAAAACTCATATGCAAACTATCACCCACAAGTATCATATCCACTTCACTATCAAAAATTCCTGCAAAAAGTGCGTCATAGGCCGTAATCATTGTGATTTTTTCTTTGTTTTTTTTCTCTAATATCTGTGTAATTGTTGTTTGCTTTATGGTAGATTGAATACTCATTTTCTGCCCCAAAAATAATTTAAAAACAAATTCTACTATATTTTTACATTAATTTTTCTTTGATAAAAACTTGACAATTTATTAAAATAGCAATAGAATTTCAAACTTTGGGGCTGACATGAATTTCGACGGGAGTTAGATAGCTCTAGTTGCATACCGACTTGTGCTAAGTCGTAAAACTGGCTCTTAAATATAAACGCAAACAATTCAAATTACGCTCCTGCTTACGCTAAAGTTGCGTAAGTTTATCGACTCTTTTGGAGCTGTTTTTAGTTAAGATTCTAGCTATTTTCTAAAAGCATCATTTCTGCTAGATGCGGTTTTGCACACCTAAAGCAAAATTTAAGTCAAAAAAGGTTGCCTTGTTTATAGATTTTTGGGAGTTTTTATAGGCAAGAAAGATTCTAAACCCAAGGAAGTATGTATATCAGCTGTGTTGGTCTAGTTTTCGGACTGGGGTTTGATTCCCCACAGCTCCACCATTTTTATTCTCATTATTCCCAATTATAATAGTCTCAAATTGCTTGCCAATACTAAAAAATCAAAATAAGAACTTATATTGTATTCCTGCTTTTGTATTATCCTCTTGAATCTTATTATTCTCCCTTTGCAAATAAAGCTTAATGGATTTAAAAGGTGAATACTCTACACCATAATTCCAAGTTTGTTCATTCATAACTTCATTATTTTGCATCACTGATTGCATCAAAACAAGATTCTGTAATAAAACACCTTTAATTTGATGTTTTATGCCATATTTTTCACTCCAATCAAGCGTTTGAGGATCTCTAGTAAAACCACCCATTAACAACAAAGAAGATTTTTTATATTCCAAAATTGGCAAATTAAGATTTAAATCACCGCCTATATTTTGGTCATCACGAGAAACATAAGAATTAAGATTTACTTTAAATTCTACCTTGGGTATATAAACCCCCACTAAGCTATTAAGTTGCTGACTAAAAATAGGAGAAGTAGCTTTTAGTGCCGAGTTAAAAAATTTATGACTTAAACTATAAGTATCCCATTTAGCATTTTCATCAACAAGGCTTTTAACTTCTTCTTTTTCTTTATAGAATGGTTGTTTATAATATTTGGGAGTTTTTTCTTCAATCACAGGCAAAGGAACCCCAAACATATCACCGATTTTTTTATAACTATTAAAAGGATTTTGAGGGTGAATCTCTTTTTGAAGATAATTAGATATTTTAGTTTCTTCTACCCCAAAAAGCATAACACTGCAAAATAAAATAAGAATACATCTAACAAGCATCAAAAACTTAAACTCTCCACTTTCAAAACAAAAGCACTCAAATAATCTTTATACGCTTGAATCTCTAGTTTTACACCCTTATCTAAAAATTCCTTTTTGAGAATTTTTACTTCCATTTTTTTAGCTAAATATTCCACTTGTGCTAATAGCGAAAAAGCGACAAAAAGTGTTTCTTTGGATTGAGGGATATAAGCTTTAAGAATATTTTGCATTTGTGCTTGCAAAATTGCTCCTTTTGCCCCTTGCGTATAGGCACGAACCAATCCACCTGTTCCCAGTAATGTTCCACCAAAATATCGCACACTAAGCAATGCGCACTCTATTAAGTCATAGCCCCTTAATACTTTTAATGTTGGCATTCCTGAAGTGCCTTTTGGCTCACCATCATCACTAAAAGACTCAACAATTTGAGATTGTGCATTAAAAAAACGACTAGCAGTTACAAAATGCACCGCTTTAGTATGCTTAGCCTTTGCCTCTTTAAGGAAGCTTTCATAATGTTCAATAGGGATAAGAAAGGAGAGAAATTGCGAACCTTTTACTTCAAAAGTGCTTTGTGCAACTTCTGTAGGATAATACAACTCCACTATTTTCCTCTTTTAAGATTTCCTTGCGAAAATTGTATAATCTTCTCTGGAATTTCGTCTAGCCCAACCACTTCACACACTGCACCCCTAGCAATTGCCTGTTTAGGCATTCCAAACACAACACAACTACTTTCATCTTGTGCAATTGTATAAGCTCCATTGTCATAAAGCTCTTTAATTCCGATGCTACCATCATCACCCATTCCTGTCATAATAATTGCCAACGCATTTTTACCAACAACATTATTAACACTGCGAAACATCACATCTACACTTGGCTTATGACGAGAAATTCTTTCTCCATCAATACTTTTTACAAAATAATCATTGCCAATTTTATCTAGAAGTAAATGTTTGCCTCCTGGTGCAAGATAAGCACAAGAGTTTTGCAAAAGCATTTTTTCATTTGCTTCAAAAACTTCAAGTGAGGCAAGACGATTAAGGCGATTGGCAAAGGAGGTTGAAAAACCTTCTGGAATATGTTGAGTAATAACAATAGGTGGCAAATTAGAAGGAAGCATTTGAACAATCTTTGCAATTGCTTCTACTCCTCCTGTGCTTGCTCCAATGGCAATAAGTTTCTTCCCTTCGCTTTTATAGGGATTGGATTTTAAGATCAAATCAGGATGATATTTTTCATTGCGATTAACCATATTAATCCTTTATTTTAATAAAGGTATTCTGTCCTAACCGATCAACTTTAGGAGCCAACCCTAAAATACTTTCAGAATGCCCTAAATAAAGGGTTCCACCAACCTTCAGACAATTAAAAAGCTTCTGTAAAATTTCCTCTTGATCGCTCACTTTAAAATAAATCAAAACATTGCGACAAAAAATAATATCAAATTCATTTTTCCCAAAAGGGTAAGTCTTGGCATATAAATTATGTTGCTTAAAATTGATAATATTTTTTAAACTTGGCTTAGCTTCCATAGAAATTTCCCTTTGACTTTTTGGCATAATATCAAAAAAATCTTTTAATTCTAACCAAGTAGGAAGAGGATTTAAAAAAGTATCCACGATATATTTACCCCTTTTGGCAAACTCCAAAACCGAAGTATCAATATCTGTCGCCAATAAACTTACTGGGGTTTTAGAATGGTAAATCTCCTTTGCATAAAGTAAAGTCGCAGCAATAGAATAAGGCTCTTCTCCTGTAGAACTTGCCGAACAATACACTTTAATAGGTTCGCTTTCTTTGAATCGATGAGGCAAAATTCGATTAACCATATCCAAAAAATGAAATCCCTCACGGAAAAAATCTGTTTTATTAGTGGTAAAGCTATTAATAAATTCTTGTTTAAATCGTCCTGCCTTAAGTTGCATAAAAAAATCATCAAAATTTTGTATCCCCAAATCACGCACCAACTTATCAAGGCGATTTTTAATTGTAGAATCTTTATTGCTTGGTAAATGAATCCCAGCAATCTCATAGATTAAATCTCGTGCTTTATTGATTTCGTTACTGCTAATAAGTGGCAATTTTTTTTCCTTTTAAATAATTTTCTTTCCATTCTGCAATGCTTAAATGATCCACTACTTGTCCTATGGCATTATATTGCTCATAATAATCTCTAACAAAAGTATAAACTTCTTCTCTTAAAGGCATAAAATACCCTTCTGCATCCTTTAAAGTATACTTTGATAAAAATTCCAAAGCATCTGCCTTATTTAAATAGATTTTAATAAGCTCATCATAAACCTGCAAATACCTTTCAACTAATTGAGGTATTCTTTCTTCATAAATCTTTAAAGCCACCGATTCAAAATTTCCAACATATTCTAAAATCTCAGAACTAAAAAGAATATCAAGATGTATCAATCCCTCACAATAATAGGGCAAAACCTCATCTTCTTTTTTCCAAGCCATTAACCCAACTGCTCTTGAAATCATATTAAAAACAAGCTCTTTTAAAAGTGGTTGATTCTTAGCAACAAAATAATAAGCTAAACCACCCATTGTAGCTTTAAACTCTTCAATATTTTTAAATTGCCCACTTTTATTGATCTGCAATTCACTATCCAAACTTACCCACAAAATATGCCCAAATTCATGCCCTATAGTAGAAATTTCATAGACTTTATACCAATCCTTTTTGCGAAAATAAAGCATTTCTCGATTAAAATCTAAAAATTTCTCTGGAAAAGTTTTGCGACTTAAAAGCATAAAAGGCTTAGCACAAGAAATCTCCCATACTCTATCTGGAAAATAAAAAATCTTTTTGCCATATTGAGAACTCACACTTTCATCATTTGGCACAACTTGCGCACTAAACAAACCATTTAACTCTGCACCATAAAACAACAAAGGCTGCCCACCATAACTTTGAGTTTTTGCCAAAGATTCTTGAACACAAAAATCAATTTCCTTTTTATAGGAAGTTTGCGGCATTTTTGCTGTATATTGAGAATAAAACTCCATAAATGCTTCTTTGCTAACTTCATTGGTAGAATCCAAATCAAGCAAATCTTTTCCTTCGTAGATTCTAGCAATTCTTAAATCCCACTCTGGAGCTACTGCTTTTCTATAATGATCTTCATAATACTCCAAAGGATGTCCCACTTGCAAAGGCGTTGTGATTTTCATCCAAGCTTTATCCACATCACGCCAAGATTCTAAGAGCTTTGTGGTATCTTTTTGCATCAAGGCTTTTTGCAATGCTTTAAAATATGCTAGATAAGAATCTTTTTGCTCAAATTTTGGGCAAACTTCAGGAATGGATTCAAGGTTTAAAAGCATTTTTTCAAAAGTGGCTTGAAATGTTTCAAATTCCCCTTTAAAAAAATCCGCATAAGCCATTGCTTCATATTTACCTTCTTTTAATACAGGAACCGAATAACTTCTATCACTTACTTCGCCATTTTGCGAAATTTCTTGAGCACTCTTTAGGGCTTCAAGAATGCTAGGTAAATCATTATTAAATTTTTGGCTCAAATCTTTATTGATTCCCAAAATCAACTTTTCTTGCCAGTTTATAAAAAAACTATTAAAAACTAAGCCCACTTGATGAACACTTACTAACAATTCCCTTAAAAAAGGTGTTAGAAGATTCCTATCTTTAACAAACTCTAAAAGCTTTTGATGTCTTTTTACATAAAAATCTTCTGTAATACGCAACATTAAAGTGCGAATTTCTAAAATCTCTTCTTCTTTAAATTGAAGTTTATTTAAAACGTTCAACAAAGCACCTTCTTTTAAGGCGACCACCCTATCAATTAACGCCAACAAAGTTTCTTGATTAACAGGCATTTTTTTAAAAATAGGCTTTAAAAATATTGGAATATCGCTTTTAATGCTTTCATACAAACCATTGGTTTTTCTATTTTCTTCTTCTAAATAGCGATAAAGCGTAGCAATATCTAAAAGGATTTTATTCTCCACCTTGTTCCTTTTTATGCTTCTTAATCACTTCATAAGCTGCATTAATTTTTTGCAATTTTTCTGTGTAATTTTTGATAATAGATTCTTCTAATCCCTTATGGTGCAAAATATCAGGATGATATTGACGCACTAAATCCTTATAAGCCTTTTTGATAGTTTCCATATCCGAATCTTCGCTAACACCTAAAGTAGCACAGGCTTCTTTATAATCCTGATACACCAACTCCCTAGAATAAAACTCTACAAAAGAATCATACAAGGCATTAAAATCATCATTTTGGATTTCCAAATAAGCCGCGACATCTAAAATAACCTCACGCTCTTTTTCACCCAAAATTCCATCTGCATAAGCTAAACTCAATAAATATTCTACAAGCTTCAAGCGGCTTTTATACTGCCCTTTAGTGAGTTCTGCATAAGCTAAACTCAATGTTTCAACATCTTCTGTTGTATTTCTAAAAATAGTATGCAAAATCTCTAAAATCTCTTGCTTTTGATTCATTGCACTTTGCAAAAGAATAGCTTGAGCAATATCTTCAATTGTGTTTTCCATTAGTTCTTCTTCTAATTCACAAACCTTTCCATCGCTTTGTGCTAATTTAGACATCAAACTAACCATAATCCCATATTCACTTTTTCTAATTTTTTCTTCTTTGCTTAAAGTTTTATAGGGATCTTCATAGCTTTGAAATTCCTCATTAAAAGTGTTATTAGAATCTTGTATCTGTGGGCGTTTATGAGGATTAGATAAATAATCTTTAAAATTAATAAACGCAACTGCAATAATAACAATAGTAATTAATAATAAAATTTCCATTTTATTCCTTGAAAATTATTTAAAAAATCCCTTTATTTTTCCCATTATACCTTCACTAGTTAAAAATCCTAATTCTTGCAATTTAGTTTTAATCTCTTTAAGCTCTTCTTCGCTAGCTTCAACTTCTACACTTTGAGAGGGAATATCAACTCTTAAACTAGGGTATTTTTGACCTAAAGATTCTTGAATTTTATTAACACAGCCTTGACATTTAATATTAACACATTGGATTTTCATAGAGTATTCCTAAAGAATGAAAGATAGTAAGTGGTGGGTCCTATAGGACTTGAACCTATGACCAATCGGTTATGAGCCGAGTGCTCTAACCAGCTGAGCTAAGGACCCTTCTTTAAAAAATTTTTGGAAGCGTAATTATATACAAAATTATTCTTAAAAGCAAGTAAATGCTCCAAAAGCCCAAAAAGTATCATAAAGGTAATAAAACTACTACCACCATAACTAAAAAGTGGCAATGGAATACCTACAACTGGTGCTAAACCAATTGTCATTGCTATATTCACACCCGAATAAACAAAAACAAGCAATCCCGCACAATAAGCAATAACTCTTAAAAAATAATCTTTTGCATCAATGCTTCCCATACTAAAAATATGAAAAATAAGAAAAGCATACAAAATAAACAACCCTATAATTCCCAAAAATCCAAAGCGTTCTGCAAAATAAGGAAAAATAAAATCACTCGTAGCAATAGGCAAAAAGCGATAAATCGTCTGTGTGGCTTCTTCCTTTTCTTTGCCATCAAGCCCACCTGCACCAACTGCGATAATAGATTGTCGCACCTGATAATCTGGTTCTTTAGAGATAAAATCTTCAATACGCTTTTTTTGATAATCGTGTAAATTAGCATACAAAATAGGAGAAAGTAGGCAAAATCCGACAAGCAGAGTAAGCCATATCTTATAATTCACTCCAATCAAAAATAAAACTCCAAAACCCATAATCAAAAGCACAAGTGCTGTCCCTAAATCAGGTTGCTTTAAAATCAACACAAAAGGCAACAAAATATACCAAGAAAACTTAAGAAAACTAAAAAATTTATAACCCCCTCCTTTAGGAGGATTCTTGGCAATTAAATGTGCTAACATCAAAATTAAAGCAGGTTTCATTGTCTCAGAAGGTTGAAAAGTAAAATGCACAAAAGGAATCTCAAGCCATCGCTGCGCACCAAGTCGCACATCACCAAAAAAATCCACTGCCACAAGCAAAACAATATTAATCCAATAAAATATCACAATAGCCCACGACATACGCTTAATAGGCAATAAAAAAGTCACCACAAACACCAAAATGCCAACAAAGACATAAATCAAAACTTTATCGCCCAAAAAAGCATTATTTTCATTAATTAAAAACCACGATAACAATACAAGAGGAATTACCAATAAAGGTAAAGTGAAATCAAAAGATGATAAAATATTCTTATTAAATCTCAAAAGTCAATTCCATAAAAACTAAATTATAAATCATTGAAACTAATGTTTAATTTTAACATAATTTCCCATAAAAAGAGAGAATAAAAATTGCAAGAGAAACAAAGAGAGAATCACTCATTGACATTTTATGTGCAACAAGAAGAAACAAAAATGCGTCTTGATAAATTTCTCACTCAAAAGTTAGGATTATCAAGAAACCAAATCAGCAAAATAATCCAAGAAAAACAAATTACACTCAATGGAGTTTTTATTCAAAAAAATGGCACTTCCCTTAATTTTAACGATCAAATTATCCTAACCCTACCCAATAAACAAGAAAAATCAAAACCCAATCACCTTAATATCCCCATTTTATATGAAGATGAAGATTTACTAATCCTCAATAAGCCCATTAATCTAATCGTTCATCAAACCCACCAAGATGATTCTCAATACACCTTGCAAGACTGGCTACAAGAGAATAATTTTTCACTCTCCAATCTAGGAGATTCTTACAGACAAGGCATTATCCATCGTCTTGATAAGACCACTAGTGGAGCAATAGTAATTGCCAAGAACAATTACGCTCACGAGATTTTAAGCCAACAACTTAAAAGTAAAGAAATGGGGCGTTATTATGTTTGCGTCATTGATTCACCCCTCAAGCAAAATATCCTTATTGATGCCCCTCTCATAAGACACCCCAAAAATCGCCTCAAATATATTCCTACCACAAAAGATACTCCCCTTAGCAAAGAAGCCAAAACTGCCTTTTTTAAAATTATCAATAATGATAAAATAGAACTCATTGGAGCTAAACTTTTTAGCGGAAGAACTCATCAAATTCGTGCACATCTTAGCAAAATACAACGGCACATTTTAGGCGATGTTTTTTATGGTTATAAAGGAAACTATACTGCTAGAATACTCTTACATTCCCACTTAGTCTATCTCACACATCCTACAACCAAGCAACGCCTAGAAATTTATGCTCCACTTTGGGAAGATATGCTTCTTTTTTTGCACCAAGAATTCTACTCTTCACAAAGCTATGAAAATTTTGCAAAAAACTTTAAAATCCCGCTTGAACAACTTTATTGGCTAAATTTCCAAACTTCAAACCTTTCTTAAAATATAATGTATTTTTTTGTATTTTTATGTTATGATAGACTTTTTTATAAAGAAACTTAACATAAAATATACAAATTTCAAAAGGTTTTTTATATGATTACTTTATCGTATTCTTTTAAAATGGATTCTCTAAGAATGAAAATTTTATCTCTTTTTATTCTTATATTCTTTAGTGCTTGCAGTAGTTCAAATCTCAACTTTGGCTCTACTCCTTCTATTAATCCAAATATCACTCCACCTGATAATATTCGCACACTTAGCGATGTTAATACTATTGCTTTTGAATGGAATCTCATTCAAAATCCAGAAATTGCAGGATATTATATCTATCGCAAAAAACCGAATGAACAAAGTTTTAGCAAAATTGCCACTTTAGATTCTCGATTTATTACGCATTATGCGGATAATAAGCTTGAATCAAATACCGAATATCTTTATCAATTTGCCTCTTTTGATGCACAAAAAAATATTTCACAATTTTCATCTCCTATTAGTGCAAAAACTCAATTTATTGAAGCAATTAACTATGTTGAGGCAATTAGCAACTATCCACGCAAAGTCAAAATCATTTGGAATCCTCACCAAGATACAAGAGTTATAGGTTATGTTATTGAAAAGAAAAAGCCAAATGGGCAATGGAGTGAATTAGCAAATATTAATAGTCGTTTGCTTGTAGAATATCTTGATATAGGACTTGAAGACAACACTTCTTATGAATATCGCGTTTTTGCTTACAATACCAATAAAACTTATTCGCTTCCTTCCAAAAGTGTTAAAGCCACTACAAAACCAAAACCAACCCCTATTACAAATTTCACTGCCACCACCAATATTCCAAAACAAATCACACTCAAATGGGATCTTCATCCAAATCCCGAAATAACTCAATATAACCTTTTCCGATCCAACTTTGAATCAAGCTTTTTTAGTAAGCTTGCTACTCTTCCAAACAACACCGACACTTATCAAGACGCCATCAAAGATGATGGAAAACAATACTACTACAAAATCACTGCCACTGATAAAGATGGCATTGAAAGCCTTGAAGTTGGACCTATTATGGGTATGACTTTAGGGATTCCAAACACTCCAGTGATTACTTATGCACAAATTGAAGGAGATTCTGCAGTTTTACGATGGACACCCCAAGATGATCGTGCTACAGAATACATTGTCTATAAAAAGGATTCGCGTTTCTTTGGAGAAACCTTGCGTTATAATAAAGTCTTAACACCGGAATTTATTGATCGTGAAGTCATTCCAGGAGAAAAATATTATTATCGCGTTAGTGCCGTTGATGCTAATGGCTTAGAATCAAAACAAACACAAGAAATTATGCTTTTCTTACCCACACAATAATGCCACATTTTAAAACTCACTCTCTCACTCTTCCAGCCTTGCCCTTTTCCCTAGAAACAAAAGAGGGGAAATTTTCCTTTTTGGAGCTTTTTACTTCTACCAATCAACCCAATTTTTCTTTATTGCAAGTGCATTTTACTCCAAAAGATTCTCATCTTAAAAATAAAGACTTTTTTTTAGAAATCAAAAAAAGTAAGCAAGAAACTATTGTTAAATGCGATAAAAATTCAAAAATTGCTCCTATTGGTATTATGAAAAAATCTTTAGAAATCCTAGCAAATCATCAAGATTCCCTTAACACCCACAATTTAAACAGCAAAAACACTCTTCATACCAACAAACTTCCCTTTATTAAGCATATTGAAGATTTCCTAGACTTTGATTCATTGCTTACAAACCAAGATTTAAAAAACCCAAAAATATGGCTTGAAATTGGTTTTGGTAGCGGAAGACATCTTTTACATAATACCAAACAATACCCACAAATACTTCATATTGGATTAGAAATCCATTATCCCTCTTTAGAGCAAGTTGCACGACAAATTGAACTCTATAATTTAAAAAATGTCTTAATTTTAGCTTATGATGCGCGTATTTTTTTGGAGCTTCTTCCTTCTAATGTGCTTGAAAAAATTTTCGTGCATTTTCCTGTGCCTTGGGATAAAAAGCCTCACAGAAGAATCTTTAGCACCCCCTTTCTTTCCCAAGCCTCAAGAGTCTTAACAACGCAAGGACATTTGCAATTACGCACCGATAGTTTGGAATATTTTAATTATGCAAAAAATTTAGCGCTTAGCAATCCTAATTTCACTTTAAATCATAGCAAGAACTCCCAAGAAACCATCATTAGCAAATATGAAGCAAGGTGGCTCAAACAAAAAAAAGATATTTACAATCTAGAGCTTTTTGCCACCCAAAATAGCCCACAAATCTCACTAGATTATCACTTTGATTTTCCAAACAAAAGCCAGATTCAAACTCCTTTTCAACCAAGCAAAATTATCAAAGAGGGCTATTTTTTACATTTAGAAGATCTCTTACTCTCCCCAAACCATAAATTATTTAAAATTTCTTTTGGAGATTTCAATTATCCAGAGACACGCTATATTTTAGAGGATTCTTCCCTGCATTATTTTAGGGAAAATCCACTCCCAACAAAGATTAATCACCAAGCTCATCATCTTTTAAAAGAACTTTTGCAAACTAATTTTACAAAGGAAGCTAAATAATAATGGATGCAATTATCAAAGCAGAAGGAATCAATCTAGGCTACAAAGATGAAATGATTATTAAAAACGCTAGTTTTAATATTTTTCCTCAAGAATTTGTCTTCATAAGTGGTCCTAGTGGAAGCGGTAAAAGCACTTTGATTCGCTCCATTTATGGAGATTTACCTCTCAAGAGTGGCTCTCTAGAAGTATGCGGAATGGAAATGCTTAAAGCAAGTAAAAAAAATATAGAAACCCTACGCCGCCACCTTGGAATCATCTTTCAAGATTACAAGCTTATCAAGGATTTCAATGTCGAAAAAAATGTAATGCTTCCAATGATTATTGGAGGCTTTACTAAAGAATCTTGCAAAGCCCAAACTGATCGATTACTTGCCCATATCAAACTTTCACACAAAGGCAATAAATACCCATTAGAATTAAGTGGTGGAGAACAGCAAAGAGTAGCTATGGCAAGGGCACTTTCCCATAATCCACTTTTGATTCTTGCAGATGAACCAACAGGTAATCTTGATGACTATTCTAGCGAAGTAATTTGGAGTTTATTAAAAGGCGTGAATGAACAACTAGGAATCACCATTGTTGTTGTAACACACAGAATCCCAGAAACTTTTGGAATAAGATACCGCCATTTACATATTGAAGAAGGAGTGATTTATGAACTCTCTTAAAAATCATCTCTCATTAATTATTCCATTAGTTGCCCTTCTTTTTGCATTAGAGAGCATTTTGCTTGTCCATCGCACACTTAATAATTATGAAAGCAAACTTGGGAAAAACTATGCCATTGTTCTTGCTTCACTTAAAGAATTAAAACTACAGGATTTAAAAGAAAAAATCTCTGAAGCCAAAACTTTAACACCTATTGATTCAGAAGTTATTTTAGAACGCTTAAAAGACAATATTAGTCAAGCCAATCTCGTTGTTTTAAAAAACACTCTACCCCATTTTTATTCTTTGAATCTTGATACTTACCCTAGCACTTCTCGCTTAGAAGTTATTGACAAAACTTTGAAATCTATTGATGGAATCATACGCATTGAAACTTTTACAAAAAGCCACAGCCAAATCTATCAACTTCTTTTAATTATTAATAGCAGTGTGATAATCTTTTCAAGTTTAATTGCACTTATTAGCTTACTTTTAATGTTTAAACAAATTGAAATTTGGAAATTCCAGCATTTAGAGCGAATGGAAATTATGACTTTACTTGGTGCGCCTTTATGGATGCGATCACAAATCCTTTTTCGCCTTGCTTGTTTAGATACCATTATTGCCACTGCCCTAGTCTGTGTTGGATTATTTTATCTTTCTCAAAACCCAATGCTCCTTATTTTCATGCAGGAATTAGGTCTAGATTCTGTCATATTCTCTCCTTTTTATGATTCCATTGTTTTATTGCTTGTTGGTTTAAGCGTCTCACTAATTGCAGTTTGGATTGTGAGTTTGCAACAAAGGGATTAATATGCTACGATTTTTTCTTATCCTATTATGCCTAATCCAACTCCAAGCCAACCAAGAAATTAATCAAAAAATTTCAAAAAACAAAACCGCACTAGAAAATCAAAAGAAAAAAGAAGAACAAGTCAATCAAAAACTTCAAGAACTAGGCAAGGAAGTCAATAAGCAAAAAGAAGAGCTTAATACAATAGAAAATATCATCAAAGAAAGCGAGAAAAATATTTCCAAAAATCAACAAGAATACTCCAAAAAAGAAACACTCATCAAAACTCTCTCATTAAAGCAAGAATCGTTCTATCAAAAGCGTAAAAATATCGAACTTGCCATCATTGATTTGGTAGCTAAAGATATTTCTTTTGCGATTTTACTCAATGACTTTCAACCAGAATCAATTAAAGACTTAGTTACAGAAGAAAGCTTTAAAGTTTTAAACAACACAACCAAAAAAGAACTCACCAATCTAAGCCAACAACAAACTCAAATTATACAAGACTTGCAAACCCTACAAAAAGAAATCGTTCAATTACAAAGCTTTATTGATTCAGAAAACAAAAAAAGAGCACATCTAAAAGACTTGCAAACCAAACAAAAAAGAGTGCTTGAAACCTATCAAAAAGAAATTGATAAATACAATCAAGAACTTCAACAAATCACAAAAGAGCGCGATAGCTTACAAGAGATTCTAGTGCAGCTCAATATTCTAAAAAGCCAAGAAGAAGAAAAGCGTAAAAAACGCGAAGAATTAGCAAAAAGCAAAGATACTTCAACCCCTAAAAATACCCAAAATGATTTTGATGTGCGACAAGTTGCTAGTTCCTACCATAATATTAGCACCACCAAATATAAAGGCGCTAAAACCATTGCGCCTTTAGATGATTTCAAGATTGATAAGCGTTTTGGTCCTTACTATGATCCTGTATATAAAATGAAAGTCTTCAATGAATCAATTACACTTATAAGCACCGGAGATGATAAAGTCAAAAGCGTTTTAGATGGGAAAGTTGTTTTTGCTAAAGACACTCCAATTCTTAAAAAAGTCGTAATTATCGAGCATCAAAACAATATGCACACTATTTATGCACAACTTGATAAAATCGCCCCCACCATAAAACCAGGAAGTGTTGTTAAAAAGGGTTACACCATAGGCAGAATTAATAATACATTGAAATTTGAAGTAACCCTAAAAGACAAACATATCGATCCGCTAGAATTAATTTCTGAAAAAAATTTATAATTTTTGCTACATTTTTTTGTAAAATATCCGATATACTTTTAAAATAATTTCATCTATCAACAAGGAGGTTTAAGATGAATATTGCAGAAAGTGGAATGAATGTTGCTAGTATGCAAATAAATCCTTATCAGCAAGGAAATAACACAAGTCAAACAAGTTCTTCAGAGATTCAACAACAAAGGTTGCAAACTCAAGAAGAAAAAGGCAATACTGAAGAGCAAAAACAAAAGCTTAATGAATTAGCTCAACAGCTTAATAAAGAATTAAGCCCTTTAAACACCAGTATCGCTTTTAATTTTAGCGAAGATATTGAGGGGTTATACATTACCGTAAGCGAAAAAGACACTAATCGCTTAATTCGCAAGATTCCAAGCGATGAGGCAATGCAGCTTATGGCAAAGATGAAAGAAATTGTGGGAATGATTTTTGATAAACAAGCCTAAAAAGGAGAGAGTATGGCACTAGGAACACAATCTGTATTAGGAATCTCAAGTAACCTTACTTGGGATGTTATCGAACAAATGAAAGATCTTGATGTAAGCAATCAAATCGACCCAATCACTAAAAAAATTGAAAAAAATATGGAGCAGCAAACCGAGCTTACTTCATTGCTAACCATGATGACTTCACTCAATACAAGCTTTAAAAATCTATCTGATTATAGCACCTACCAAAGGAGACAAGCAAGTGTAGATGGCAATGGTGTCAAAGCAACTGCCGGAGATGGTTTAGCTATTCAAGACATTACAATCAATGTTTCCCAACTTGCACAAAATGATGTCAATCAAGTTGGATTGAAATTCGCCTCAAGAGATAGTGTTTTTAGCAATGAAAACACAACTTTAGATTTTTATCACAATGGAACAAACTATAGCATTGATATCAAAGCAGGTATGACTCTCTCAGATGTTGCACAAAGCATCACAGATGCAACCAATGGAGAGGTAATGGGAATCATTATGAAAACAGGGGGCGACAACCCTTATCAATTAATGATTCAATCCAAAAATTCTGGTGCAGACAACAAAGTCTATTTTGGTAGCACCCTAGAAAGTGCCGCTGCTCCAGGGGGTAAAATCACTCAAGGAACGCTTGAGATTGAAATTGGCGGACAAACAATTAGTGTTGATATGAAAAACATCGGAAGCGATTACGGAAATACCGCTGAAGATAATGCAAAATTAATCGTTGAAGCGATTAATAAAGAAATAGAAAAAAATCCAACCCTTAAAGATAAGGTCGATAGTGGCGAAATCACTATTGGCTTAAATAGCAGTGGCAAAGGCATTATGCTCAATGATTCTTCAGGAGGAGCAATTAATGTCAATGTAAAAGATGTTAAATTCCAAGCTTCAAATGGAACGAGCGAAACAGCCACGGACCTAGGATTTTCCAAAAAATCTGTCGGTAGCGATACAGGTCTTGTGGATATGAAAATTACAGCAGGTGCTCTAAATGGAATTTTCACAATCAATGGAAAAGAGTTTGATTTAAGCAATTTAACAAAAGCAGGTAATACCGCCGAACAAAACTTTACTTCCATTATGGATGCCATTAATAATGATGCGGATTTACAGAAGGCAGGAATCACCGCTAGTGGAGATTCTACCAAAGGAACTCTTACGCTCAATTCTAATAATGGGCAAACTATCAATATTGCCGCTAAGGGAGCTGATGCATCTGCACAGCAAAAAGTCTTAGATTCCATTGGTTTAACAGCGGGATCTTACACTTCTAGCAAAAGCTTTTTAGATAAAATGGACATTACCAATATCCAAAAAGCACAAGATGCTAAACTCACTTACAATGGTATCCCAATTGAAAGAGATACAAACAGTATTGATGATATTGTTTCTGGATTGTCTTTAGAATTAACTTCTGTAACCGAAACAGGAAAAGATGTAATTGTAAGAATTGCTAGAGACGATGAGGGAATCGCTGAAGAAATGAAAGCCTTTGTAGAAAGCTACAATGAAATGTATAACAAGCTTCAAGAACTAACTAAATACGATGAAGAAACCGAGATTGCTGGGGTTTTCAATGGAAATAGTGAGATTAGAAGCATCACAAGACAACTTAATTCTATTATCAACTCCACTGATGCAAATGGAAATAGCCTCATTAAATATGGAGTCTATATGAATGAAGATGGGACACTCACTTTTGAAGAAGACACTTTTAATACTGCTTTCAAAGAAGATCCAGATGCAGCCGTAGAGTTTTTTAGAAGCTCTACCAAAACAGTCAAAGGCGAAAGTGTCGAGATTGATGGAGTTTTCACACAGCTTAGAAATACAATGGATTCTCTTATTACAGGTAGCAATTCTACTCTAAAGATTCTAGAATCAACACTCGTTAATGAGCAAAAAACGCTCAATGATGACAAAACCTCTACTCAAGAATCCATTGATAATAAATATGATATTATGGCTGAACGATGGTCGGCTTATGATCAAATGATCGCGCAAATGCAGCAATCTTCCAACACCATAACACAACTCATCAATCAATCGATGAATTCTTAAAAAAGTTTAAAGGTTAGATAATGAAAGGTAATTTGGCTTATAGTTCTTATCAACAAAACTCTGTTGCTGTCGAATCACCAGCAAAATTAGTTGAGATGCTTTATGAGGGCATTTTGCGTTTTGCTTCAATGGCAAAAAGATGTATTGATGCAAATGATATTGAGAAGAAAATTTATTATATCAATCGCACAACAGATATTTTTGTAGAACTTCTCAATTCTTTGGATTATGAAAAAGGTGGGCAAGTTGCCCATTATCTAACGGGGCTTTACACTCATCAAATTAAACTTTTAACCCAAGCAAATATGGAAAATAGTAAAGAAAAAATTGACATTGTTATCAAGGTCGCTAAAGGCTTACTTGAAGCATGGAAAGAGGTGAATCAAAATGAATTGGCTTAATGAACTTAAAGTAGCATATCTCAATAGAAATGATGCAAAAATTACAGAATTAATGGCAAATACTCCTGTTTTAAAAACTCGCGATGAAATGTTTGAGGCTTTAGCGGTTTTAGAGCAAATTGGAGAATACGCACGCGCTCAAAAAGCTAAACTTGCTGAAGAAATGCGAAAACTCAAGCAAACTAAAAATTTCTTACCTAAACAAGAAAGAGTGCAAAAACTTAATTTATCTTTTTAATTCTTTGTATTAAAATTTCTCTTTTAAAACTAAGGAATTACAATGCAATGGAAACCAATTGGTATTGAAGACAAAGAAACTTTTGATAGCTTCTTTGCAAATAATAAAATTCTTGTTTCAGATTTAACTTTCACAAACCTTTATTTATGGCATTATTCACGACACATTAGCTATATTATTCTTAATGATTGCCTTATTATTAAAACCCAATATCCCAATGAAAATCCTTTTATTTTTTACCCCCTCCATAAAGAAAACAATCTAGAAGCTAAAAAACAAAGTATTTTGGATATGATGTCGCATTGCAAGGCAAATGGTTTGGATTTTTCTATCCACTCTCTAAGCAAAATAGACAAAGAGGAGCTAGAATTACTCTTGCCTAATACTTTTGTTTTTACCTATCGCGAAGATAGGAGTGATTATATTTACTCAATTCCAGAACTCATTGAACTCAAAGGCAAAAAATACCACAAGAAAAAAACGCATCTCAATCGTTTTGTAGAACGCTATCATTTTAGCTATGAATCTTTAACTCCAGACAATGCAAAAACTCTCATCAATACTTATCAAGAATGGTTTGGAAAAATTAGTGATAATGCAAGCAATGGCTTAAAAAATGAATACATTGGCATTATTGAATCACTTAAAGCACTAGAGCGTTTAAAATTCGATGGTGGAATCTTACGCATTGATGAAAAAATCATTGCTTTTAGTTTTGGAGAGCCACTTAATGATAACACCATTGTCATTCATATTGAAAAAGCAGATACAGAATATCAAGGAGCTTATCAAGCTATTAATCGTGAATTTCTAGCACACCAATGGAAAGACTATGCACTGGTCAATCGCGAAGAGGATTTGGGGATTGAGGGCTTAAGGAAAGCCAAACAATCTTATCAGCCACTTTTCTTACAAAAAAAATTTGATGCATCCTTAAAGTGATTTTAGCACTTTAAGCTAATTGCGTATATGCCCCATAAACTCTTCTATTGTGCGATGATCGCTTTTAAAAAGCCCCCGAACAGCACTTGTTATCATCATACTATTTTGCTTTTCTACCCCACGCATTACCATACACATATGTTGTGCTTCTGCAACCACCATCGCTCCCTTAGCTTGTAGGACTTCCATAATTGTATCAGCAATCTGCCCTGTCATTTTTTCTTGAATTTGTAATCGCCTTGAAAACACTTCCACAAGTCTTGCAAGTTTAGAGATTCCAACTACTTTTGCATTAGGAATATAGCCAATAGAAATCTTTCCAAAAAAGGGCAAAAGATGATGCTCACACACCGAATAAAACTCAATATTTTTTAAAACCACCATTTCATCACAAGCCCCATCGCTAAAACATTTACCCAAAACTTCCTTAGGATCGCTTTTGTATCCACTATATAAATGTTCCCAACTTTTTATAACGCGTTTTGGAGTCTCTAACAATCCTTCTCTTTCTTTATCTTCTCCAATATGATCAAAAAAGGCTTTAATATAATCTTCCATTATTTTCCTTTATTTTCCAAGTAAAGCTTTGATGCGATTTTCAATACTTGGATGTGTGCTAAAAATCTCTTTAAATCCAACAATATAAAGTGCCGATCTTGTAGGATTTGTATCAACATTACTAAAATCTGACTGCACATAACTACCGCTAATCTTTTGCAATGCTCGAATCATTGGCATACTATCTCCCATAAGATAAGCCGCTCCAGAATCAGCCATATATTCACGACTCCGACTTAAAAACATTTGTAAAACAAGCGTTAATAAGGGTAACACAAATTGCAAAACGATAAGAATAGTTCTTGCCATATTTGCTCCTCTCTCTCGAGAATTTCCTAAAAACATATAAACTCCATAATTCACTACCAAAAGCATAATATTACTTAAAACCCCAACCATAAGGGTAAGGCGGATATCCCCATGTCTAATATGACTTAATTCGTGTGCCATAACCGCCTTTACTTCATCTCTTTTGAGATTCCTAACCAAAGTTGTCGTTAATGCAATAAGAGAATTATGCATACTCCAACCACTTGCAAAAGCATTCATAAAAGGAGCATCCATTAAATATAATTTAGGTCTAAAATCTAAACGAGCTTCTCTAACCAACTCATCTAAAATTTTACTTAATTCTCTTTCTTGCAAAGTCTCTTCAAAACCTTTAACAATCTCCTTATATTCATTTCCACTCAATAAAATACCTTTAAAATGGCGAATAGTATAAAAAACAATTCCACACGCTATTGCTAACAAACAAAGCGTAACAATGGGTATCTTCTGAAAAGTAATCAAAACATAAAATCCACCTAGGAGACTACTAGCATTTATCCGAACAATATCCACTAATAAGCCAATAATAATAAAAATAGCCACATAAAGAACAATCACACATTGAGTTTTAAAACGATTCTCTTGGATAATTTTATCAAACATTATTCTTCTCCTATAATTTCGCTATGTGCCAATTCTCTCAATAAATTAGTAGCATACGCCCCTTTAGGTAAGAAAAATTCTAATTCACCTTGCGCTTCCTCTTCTTTGTAAGACAAAGTTAAATTTTCTGGAAAAATCCAAGCATATCGCCTTTGACCAACACTTTTGATTTTATTATCCACAAAAAGATTCTCAAAAAATCCTGCTTCTTTTTCTGATATTTGGACTTTTGATCCACTTAATAACCCTGTTGGAACAATATCTTTTTCTATGAATCTTTGAGAATCTTTTATAATTGTTTCTTCTTGAGTGAGAAAATTTTTGCCAAAAGGATAATGACACAAATAATCCCCATTGAAGAGTTTAAAAAAATGTTCCTGTTGCTTTAAAGTTTTACAATATTCTTTATCTAAAAAAACTTGTGGTATTGCTTCATTTTCAAATTGCAAACTCAAAGCCTTATAAATTTCTTTTGAATCAATTTTCTCAATTAAATGAGAAAGCTTAATTCTTAATGATAACCATTCATTAAAAAGATGACTTTGATACGCACTAATAAAAAAATTTTGCATTTTTTTATCACGTATCTTTCTTTTACCATTGACAATTTCTTGTCCTAATAAATAATTATCCAAAGTTTTTCCAAAACGCTGATAACTAAAATAGTTTGGTATCCCAAATTTTTTAATTTTATCAACAACTTGTTGCATTTTTTGATAATTCAATTTATCTAGCTTTTTAAGCCTTATAAAAAATTTATTTCCTTTTAAATGCCCTATTTTAATTTTATTGCAATGCTTAGTAATATCTAAAATCTTAATTTCTGTGTGATTAAAATTTTCTAAAAGTTTTTGGTTTAAAAGATGTTTTGGCAAACTAAGATATTGAATTGTTAATGCATTTTTATCTTTTAACCCCGCATAACCAATCTCACTAGACTTGATTCCAAAATAAGAAGAAAAAAATTTAATGAGCTCAAAAGTTGTAAAGTTTTTTTTACGAATCTTAACAACCCAATGTGCTCCCTCTCCATCAAAGGGATAGAGAGGAATCTCTTCGACAACAAAATCACGCGAACTTTGCTTGAAGTAAAAATCTATCTTTGAATGCGTATAGGCATAGGAATAATCCACTACTTAGCCTTTTTTTTTGAAGACTTAATTTTCTAGTGACAACCACATCCTCCACCACAACAACCGCCACCTTGACCATGTTGTTCTTGATGATGCAATCCATAAGTTAATTCCTTTTCTGTAGCCATTCTTACACCAAGAATTGTTACAGAAAAATCCAATTCTTTTCCTGCTAAAGGATGGTTATAGTCCACCATAACCACTTCATCGTTAAAGCCTTTTACAACCACTTGCACAGTTTGACCATTTTCTCCTTGTCCAAAAAGTGTCATACCTTCTTGTAAATCAATACCTGTAAATTGATCTCTTGGAACTTCTTGAACATAATCAGAAATGTATTCACCATAGGCATTAACAGGAGCAATAATAACCTGTTTTTTATCACCTACAGACATTTCTGCAACCGCTTCCTCAAGTCCTTTGATAATCTCTCCAGCACCCATAATAAATTCTAAAGGCTTACCGCCAATATTAGAATCCAAAACCGCCTCTTTTCCATTTTCTCTTACTTCATATTCGATACTCACAACTTGATTTTTTTCTATCATAAAATTCTCCTTAAATTATTTAGATAAAAGTTTTTTTGCTTCTTGTGCTTCTTTGGAATCTGGATAAAGCACTACCAAGGATTCCAAAAATTTCAAGGCATTTTCTTTATTGTTTATTTTTTCAAAAGCTTGTGCGGTATGCAACATCAATAATGGCATATAATCTGCTTTATCATAGCGTTCCGCACTAACTTTATAATAATAAATTGCATCTTCATATTTTTTTTGATAAAAAGCAGATTCTCCTAACAAATAATTCCCTCGAGCAGGCTTATAGTGTCCTTCTACTGCCTTTTGCAAATACTCACTTGCAAGTTTATATTCCTTTTGCTCTAGTAATTTTTCTCCTTCTGCAAATACCTCTGCTAATGGCTTATCTTTTAGCTTTTCTGCAGTTTTACCATTATCTATCTGCTTACTTGCATTGGAAGCATTTTTTTTAACTTCTTTTGCTTCTATTTTATTTTCCTGCTGTGTTTCATCTAAAAGCATTTTTTTTATCACATCAATTTCAGCTTTAGTCTGCGTATCAACCTTTTGAATCAACTCTCCAAGTGCTGTAATGCTTTCTTGCAACTTTTGAATATTTTCATTTTGCGTAGAAAAATTTGTTTCCATATGCTCTTTTATGCTCATTATCGTTGCATTATTATCATTAATACGCGTATTTAATTGGCGAGAAACTTCTTGGATTCTTTGAAGTTGCCCCTCAAAAACACTTTTTAAGCCCTCTTGCGATACTTCAATATCTTTTACTTTAGCAGAAAGATTAAAAAGTTTTTCATCTAAAATTTGCTCCTTGGTCTTCATTGGAGTATCGCCACCAGCATTAAAAGCTGATGGTTCTTGCGCTAAAAGAAAATTAATTAATACTAAACTTACACAAATCTGTTTTTGCAAGCATTTTCTCCGAAATTATGGCAACATTTTAAAAGTTACTTTTCTATTCTCTGCCCAACATTCTCGAGTTTTTTGCGTGCAAGTAGGCTTACTTTCTCCATAGCTTACAAGCACAATCTTGCTCTCACTTACACCTTTTGCCACTAAAGCTTCTTTAACCGCAACTGCTCTTTTTAAGCCCAATGCATAATTATATTCATCAGTTCCCCACTCATCAGTGTTTCCTTCAACTCTTACACTTAAAGGTGCCGCACTTACATCTTTTAAAACATTAGCATCATTATCCACTACATTTTGCATATCTGCACGGATAACAAATTGATCAAAGTTAAAAAAGACATTTTGCAAACCACCTTCTACATATTGAATTCTTTCTTCTAAATTAACAAAATTATCTCGACCACCTACATAGCCTTGAGAAACACCTTGATTTGCAGTAGAATCTTGCGCACTACTTGTGCCTACGTTACCGCTTTTTTGGCTACAACCAACCATTAATAATGCAGCTACTAAAGACCCAAAAACTAAACTTTTTTTCATAGAATTCTCTCCCTATAATTAAAATAACAAAGCATTGTAGCATATTTTTTACTAAAGTGCTATAAAATATAAAGCTTTACCAATCTATTGATTGAATAATGCCTCCACGAAGTGGAAATAATAGAGTTTTATTATAATTTAAACGAATAATACCCAAAGCACTTTGGTTGTTTTCGTGCTTAATATACATAATTGTTTCTCCATCTTTTGCAAAGCGCGGCAATTGATTAACACCATTGGCGCTCAATCTTCTAATAAAATCACTTTTAGTAGAAACGAGATAGAGATTAAAGGTATTACTCCCAAATTCTTCGCTTGTTTCTCTGCTTGAATACACGATATAATTTCCATAAGCATTTGCTGCATTATTGTTTCTTCCATGAAAAACCATCTGCTCTACACTTCCTGCACTCTCACCATCAACAGAAATCGCAAACACATTAGGATAACCTAAGCGATCTGAAATAAACATTACACGCTTTTCATCTTCAATAAAATTTGCACTTACATCAATTCCGCGATAATTGGTTAATTTTTTTAATGTACCATTAGACAAATCATAGAGATAAATATCAGCCTGCTCATTAGGAGCCATGGTCAATAATAGCCTATTAGAATCTTTACTCACATCAGAGGCTACTAACATACCCTCACTACTAAGAATCTGCTTATTCTCCCCTGTAATCAAGTCAAATTTAAAAAGCGTAGGCTTATCTAAATATTTCGTATAATAAAAAGCACTTTGTTCTTCATTAGCCCATTTGGGGAAAATATTTAATCCACCACTAATAAGGGTATTCTTATAAGTCAATGTATAATCACTAGAAATAATCTCACTTTCACCTGATTTTGTATAATAGGAAACAACTACCATTCTTTGCATCCAATCTACACTTGGTGCTTTGATATAATCATTAATATCCACTGCTAATTTATGAGCCAAAAAAGGATATGCAGGTAACTGACTGCTTTTATACTCTTTATTTAAAACTAAATTCCCCGCATTGACATCATAAAGTTGCAAATTCACAATCAATCCATCTCGGATCACTTCTGCACTAACATTTGCCACTAAATCCACTTTAGACTTTCGATACTCATCAAAATTAATTGCCATAGCTCCAGAAAGCCCTTCGCCCTCTTGCACCGCAAAATGCCCAGTAACCTTTAAATCGGCAATCAACATTTTAAAGACTTTTAATGTATATTCTCTTTGATTATAATCTTTACCTGTGTATTGCACTAAAATATTAGGAAGATTACCAAATTTTTTAACAACCTCTAAAGTTGCATCAATATTTTGATTGGCAAAAACAAAACTCAAACTCATTAAAAACAAAAAACAAATCTTTTTCATTTACACCTCTGTTTTAAAAGTTACAATAATATTAGTTGAATCTCCGCCCTCATACTTTGGAAATTCTTTGTTTTGCATTATATCTAAAAACTCTTGCAAAGCTTTATCAAATTCTAAATTTCCTGATAATTTTACAATCTTATAAGAAAATTTTCCCTGCCAATCAATAGTGATTTGTATCTCTGCACGATTTTCATTTTGCGTTTGTATTGGATTCCAATTTTCATACAAAATTTCTTGCACTTTTGCATAAAATTCATCATATTCCCCTTTTGGAGCTAAAAATCCCATTGTTTTTTTTATTTCAAGATTAGAAACGATTTTTTCAATATTTTCTTTTAGATTATCTTCTCTTTTTTGCATACTCTCCAAAGCCTTTTTGCGTCTTGCTATTTTATCATTTTGACTTTGTGGCTTCAAAGCTTCTTTTGGAACTTCTCTTTTGGCTTCAACTTGCTGGAATAAATTATTAATACCCAAGCCCACATTTGCAGTTCTTGAAGCATTTTCTTCTTTAATGGGAATCTCTTTTGCTTTTTCTTGCTCTTTATTTTTTGGAGTTTGATTATTTTTTTTTGGAACCTCCCTCTTTTCTTCAATCAACGCGACGCTAAAACTTGTTTCCTTATAAGTTGTGTATTGCTTTGGCGATTCCTTAGAAGCATAAAAATGCCATAAAAATATCCCAACAACTAACAAATAAGTAAAAATGGCAACAACACCACTTAAAAAAAGAAAAAATATTCTATCCATCAGTAACTAATGAAACTCTGCTAAAACCGCTTTGTTTGGCAATTTTTAAAATGAAAATCACATCATCGTATTTAAGATTTTTATCCGCTCTAATATAAACTTGCGTGTTTCTATCATATCCATTAGCAAAAACAATAAAGGCATCAGGAAAACTTCTAAAATCTAAAATATCATCTTTTAAGTAAATTTTCCTTTGAGAATCAACGCGAATTTCAATCTTAGAATCTTCTTGAATCTTGCTTGTTTTAGAACCTTGAGGCAAAGCAATCTCTTCTTGATATACAATCACTGGTGCTGTTACCATTAAAATAGCTAACAAAACCAGCATAATATCAACCAATGGAGTAATATTAAGTTCTGGATTTTCCTCCCAATTAAAATTCACTGCCCATAACTCCTATTCTTTATCTTTTGAATACGCTAATAGATTAACTTGCAATTGCAAATAAGTATTTAAATCAAACACTTTTCGTTTTAAAAATAAATTAAAAGAATAAGCAGGAATTGCCGTTAAAATTCCAGCGGCTGTTGCAATAAGGGCTTTTGAAATAATAGGCGCTATCACATCTAAAGTCGCCTTAGATTCCATTCCCAACTTTGAAAAAGCTTCCAAAATTTCAACAACCGTTCCAAATAATCCAATAAAAGGAGCTGTTGAAGCTACGATACCCAAAAAGGTTAAGCCTATTGTAGCTTCCTTGATTGTCTTATTTAAAAAATATTGCAACAAAGATTCGGATTTTTGTCTATCGATTCCATTTAAATTAAATGCAGAATCGCGTATTAAAACATTTTTACCCTTTAAAAGAGACTCTACATTCTTTTTTTCTCTTTGAATCATGGCATTAAGACTAAAATAACGATACAAAAAAATCCAAATAACCAAAATAAAATACAAAGAAAGCCAAGCAAGAACAACTATGGTTGTCATTCCATAGTTGCCAGTTAAATTCATCCAATTCATAAAATACTCTTAGCGATATTTTCAATACGAGAAACAACCATTGAAGCAGCAACTTTATTATCTGTTGAATCTTCAAGAAGTTTTTTGGCATTGGCAATAGCTTGTGCAATTTCACTCTCACTATCGCCATTAATATCCACTGCACCTTCTGCTAAAATATCAACACTTCTCTCATTAACTTTAGCATAACCCCAATTGATAGCCACTATCTCCTTTTTGCCATCTTGTTTTTCAATCTCAATAACTCCGCTATCAAGTGTGGTTACAATACCAACATGCCCAGGAAGAACTCCAAATTCTCCCTCACTTCCAGGAAGTGTTACACTCTTGACATTATTAGAAAATATCTTTCCTTCTGGCGTTACAATATCCAATTTCAAGGTTTCCATAAAAGCTCCTTATGCACCCGCCTTCATTTTTTCAGCTTTTTCAAGAACCTCATTAATATTACCTACCATATAAAAAGCATTTTCTGGAATATGATCGTATTTTCCTTCCAAAATTCCTTTGAATCCTTCTAATGTTTCTTGTAAAGTAACATATTTACCTGGACTTCCTGTAAAGACTTCAGCCACAAAGAAAGGTTGAGAAAGGAATTTTTCAATTTTTCTTGCTCTTTCAACTACTTTTTTATCTTCTTCAGAAAGTTCATCCATACCCAAAATTGCAATAATATCTTGCAAATCTTTATACTTTTGTAAAACTTGTTGAACACTTGTAGCCACTCTATAGTGATCCTCACCAACTACTTGTGGATCAAGGATTCTAGAAGTTGAATCAAGTGGATCTACTGCGGGATAAATTCCTTTTTCTGCAATTTTTCTATTTAAAACAGTTGTTGCATCAAGGTGTGCAAAAACAGAAGCAGGAGCAGGGTCAGTTAAGTCATCTGCAGGAACATAAACCGCTTGAACAGAAGTAATAGAACCTTTTTTGGTTGATGTGATTCTCTCTTGCAATTTACCCATTTCACTTGCTAGTGTTGGTTGATAACCAACTGCCGAAGGAATTCTACCTAATAGTGCTGACATTTCCGCACCTGATTGAGCATATCTGAAGATATTGTCAATAAACATCAATACATCCAAGCCTTTTTCATCACGAAAGTATTCTGCCATTGTAAGCCCTGTAAAAGCAATTCTATTTCTTGCTCCTGGTGGCTCATTCATTTGACCATAGCATAAGGCAACTTTATCTAAAACACCCGATTCTTTCATTTCATGATAAAGATCGTTTCCTTCTCTTGTTCTCTCTCCAACACCTGCAAACACAGAATAACCACTATGTTTAAATGCAACATTGTGAATAAGCTCCATAATAACAACAGTCTTACCTACACCTGCACCACCAAACAATCCTACTTTACCACCTTTTGAATAAGGAGCTAGTAAATCTACAACCTTGATTCCTGTTTCAAACATTTCAGTTTTTGTGCTTTGGTTTTCAAAAGTTGGTGCTTCCCTATGAATTGACCATTTTTCAGGATTATTTAAAGCTTCACCGCCATCAATTACATCTCCTGTTACATTAAAAATTCTTCCTAAAACTTGCTCTCCAACAGGAACCATAATAGGATTACCTCTTGCAACAACTTTTTCTCCCCTAGTTAAGCCCTCTGTCATATCCATAGCAATCGCTCTAACACGATTATCACCAATATGCGCTGCAACTTCTAAAACCAATTTACGCGATTGCCCATCAATAGAAAAATCAATATCTAACGCTTCATTAATTGCTGGAAGATATGATTCAAAATCAATATCCACAACAGGACCCATTACTTGAACTATTTTCCCTATCATATTCTCTGACATTTACTATACTCCTTATTTCATAGACTCAACACCGGTATTAATCTCTACCAGCTCAGTTGTAATTGCTTCTTGTCTTGCTTTATTATAAGCAACCGTTAAACTTTTTGCCAATTCTCCTGCATTATTAGTTGCAGCATCCATTGCTTGCATCCTTGCACTATGCTCTGCTGCCAATGAATCTACCAAAGCATAATACATACTAAACTCAATATATTTATTAGCTAGTTGATTTAAAACTTCATTCTCTTGCTCATTTGGCTCAACTTCTAAAATAGAACTGCACTCTTGAGAAGATTCAATGCCCTCAATAGGTAAAAGTTGAGAAATTTTCATCTCTTGAGAAATCATATTCTTAAAACCATTATGCACCAAAATAATTTTTGAAGTTATTCCTTGCAAATAATCATTTACTGCTTTATTGATAAATTCTGCCGCTTGAGCATAATTAGGTGTCGCACTTAAACCAACAGCACTATCTAAAATTTCTATTTCATTAAATTTGTAATACTCGATTGCTTTTTTACCGATAACACGCAAACGAACTTTGGCATTTTTAGCTTTGTGTTCTGCTATAATTCGATTAACCTCTTTAATAGTATTAATATTAAAACCACCGCATAAACCTTTATCTGCTGTTACCAAAACAATATCTACAAGTCCTGTCTCCCCAGCAGGTGCAAAATAAAGATTATCTTGCACATTCTCTCCACTTGCTACTTTTGCTTTAATTTCTCCAAGCACCTCTACAATTTTATTTGCATAGGTTTTAGATCGTCTTGCCATTTCATCGGCTTTTTTAAGCTTAGAAGTCGATACAAGTTTCATCGCACGCGTAGTCTTTTGCGTGTTTAAAACACTTGATATCTGCTTCCTAATATCTTTTAAGTTGTTTCCCATAACAACTCCCTAATTATGCTATAAAACTAGCTTTAAACTCTTCTAAAGCTTTACTAAGAGTTTCTTCGATATCCTTATCAAGCATTTTTTTAGAACGAATGTCTTCAAAAATTTGTGGATATTTAGCTTCTAAAAATGGATATAAATCTGCTTCAAATTTAGTAATATTGGCTACAGAAATATCATCCATAAAACCTCTTGCACCTGCAAAAATAACTACCACTTGCCTTTCAATTGGCAATGGAGAATAAGGAGGTTGTTTTAGAACTTCTACCATTCTTTGCCCTCTATCGAGTTGTTTTCGGCTTGATTCATCAAGATCGGATGCGAATTGTGCAAAGGCTTGCAATTCTCTATATTGAGCTAAATCCAATCTTAAAGTCCCTGAAACTTGCTTGGTAGCTTTGATTTGTGCAGCACCGCCCACACGAGATACAGAAAGACCCACATTGATAGCAGGACGAATACCTGAATTAAATAAATCTGTTTCAAGGAAAATTTGTCCATCAGTAATAGAAATAACATTAGTAGGAATATACGCAGCCACATCTCCTGCTTGTGTTTCAATAATTGGCAACGCTGTCAAAGAACCAGCACCCAATTCATCACTTACTTTGGCGGCTCTTTCTAATAATCTTGAATGCAAATAAAAAACATCTCCTGGAAAAGCTTCACGACCTGGAGGGCGTCTTAATATTAAAGACATTTCACGATAAGCAACCGCGTGCTTACTCAAATCATCATAAACAATCAAAGCGTGTCTGCCATTATCTCTAAAATATTCTCCCATTGTTACACCCGCATAAGGAGCAAGATATTGCATTGCCGCAGAATCAGAAGCAGGAGCATTAACGATAATTGTATATTCCATTGCTCCATGCTCTTCTAATTTTCTCACCACTTGTGCTACTGTGGATTCTTTTTGTCCAATGGCAACATAAATACAAACAACATCTTGTCCTTTTTGATTAATAATAGTATCAATTGCAACTGTTGTTTTACCTGTCTGTCTATCACCAATGATTAACTCTCTTTGACCTCGACCAATTGGCACTAGTGCATCAATGGCTTTAATTCCTGTTTGAAGTGGTTCATGAACTGACTTTCTTGCCATAATCCCAGGAGCTTTTTCTTCCATAAACTTAAATTCTTTTGCTTCAATTGCCCCTTTACCATCAATAGGCTCACCTAAGGCATTCACAACTCTCCCCATTAAATCATCTCCAACAGGAACACGCAAAAGTTTACCAAGTCTCTTAACTGAAGTGCCCTCTTTAATCTCTTTTCCAGCACCCAAAACAACAACACCCACACTGCCTTCTTCTAAGCTTGAAGCCAAGCCTTTATCGCCTGTATCAAACTCAACCATTTCATAACTCATAGCATCTTTAAGTCCATAAACTTTTGCAACACCATCAGCATACGCAATAACCTTTCCAGTTTGTGCAATATTTAAATCCAATTCGAAATTATCTATTCTCTCTTTAATAATAGAGCTAATTTCATCAGCTTGTAACTTCGCTATCACTCTTACTCCTTCATAAAAAATTAAAATGCTTTTATAATATGGTTTCTTAAATCTTGAATAAATTTCTCTTGAGAAAAGGAAATTTCAATACCTAAATCCTCCACAATCAATTTAATTCCAATTTCTTGCACAATTTCTTGTTTTAGAATCAAATTCACACCTAACTTTTTGCTAAATTGACTCTGTATGTCATTCAAAACTACTTCATCATACTTTTCACTTACTCTCAAATTAGCAACATACTCTTTATTTAAAAAAGCAATATACGAAAATAATTCCGCATATAACTCTTGAAACAAATTCAAACGCTTATGTTCTGCCAAAACTTTAATAAAATTAGAAAATCTTTGTGTTGTCTTATTTTCCAAAATTACTTGCAAAATAAATTCCACTTTCTTAGAAATATCCACATAAGGCGATTCGACAATTTCTTTAAATTTAGAAATTTGATAGGCATTTGCAAGAGTGCTTAAAAATTCTAAATCCTTTTCCAATTCACTTTTTACTGCATCTTTAGAAAATGCCTTAATATATCTTTTTGCTATCAATTCTTTCATTTTAAGCAACCTTTCTCAATAAGGCTTGAGTTAGGACATCTTTAGGCAATACTACAGAATCTTTATTTAAGAACTCTCCTAAAATCTCATCAATAACCTGCTTTTCCATTTTCCTTCTCTCAAATACCATACTTTCATTGAATTGACGTATTAAGTTCTCAATTTCCACTTTTATATTCTCTTCTGCTTTTTGCAAAATAATTGCTGATTCTTTATGTGCTACTTCTATAATATCTTTTGCAACCTTTTTAGCTTCTTGCAACTCCTCAACTGCTCTTTGTCGCTCTCTTTTTGATTCTTGAAGCTTTTCTTGAATTTTTGCTAGAGAATTGGCAATATTTTCACGTCTTTCTTTGAAAACGCCTTTAATTTTTTCTGCTGCAAAGTAATAAACCAATGCAAAAAAGATAACAAAGTTAATTGTTCTCTCAATAATATCCACTTCACCATTTCCAGATGCCGCCAATAACACACAAGGAGAAAACATTGCAATTAAAAATAAAATACTTTTTTTCATTTTTCCCCCTATAATTTTAGAAGTTTAGCTTTTAAACTATCTTCAAATAGAGGAATTTTAGATAACAATGAATTTTTAAGCTCTTTTCTTTCTTCCTCAAGAATAACAATAAATTCATTATGCTTTGAATTTAACTCCTCTTTTTTTTGTGTGATTTTCGTATCAGCAATTTGCTTAGCATTGTCTTGTGCCTTATTTTTTATAAGACTTGCTTCTTGCCTTGCATTTTGTAAAATTGCTTCTGCCTCCGCCTTTAATGCTTTTACATCCGCTGCATTACCTTCTATACCCTCACTATCTTTTTTTATCGAAGAATCTCTTGCATCCATAAAGCCCAATAAAGGTTTATACAAAATGCGATTCAACAGATAAATCAAAATAAGAAAAGTAAAAAAAACTAGTGCCATTACCCAAGGAGTTGGGATAATAGTCATTTGAACTCCTTTCTTTAAATATTAAATAATATTTTATTCTATCACGACTTTTTCTAAGTTTTTCTTAAAAACTTGGATTTGGTAAAATTTTAATAAATCTTTCCACCTCCTCATCGTTACTAAATTCCACAATAAAACAATTTTTTCGCAAATTTGCCTTTAATTTATTCCCTTGCATCATTTGACAAATTTTCATTAATTCATTTTGAGATTGAGGGCTTATTGTTTTTTTATTTAAAGAAACTTTTCTTGATGCATCCATAGGCTTAGCACCCTTAATATTCCTTACAATAGCTTCAGTTTCATGAACACTTAATTTCTGCCCCACAATTGAATCAGCTACCATTAATTGTTTTTCTTTTGGAAGAGTAACAAGGATTTTGGCGTGCCCTTGTGAAATTTTATTTTCTATAATATATTTTTGAACTTCATTTTCCAAGTCCAATAAACGCAAAGTATTTGTAATTTGAGCTCTTGATTTTGAAAGTCTTTTAGCAACTTCTTCGTGGGTGATTCCATAATCTTCAATTAACTCTCTATAAGATTGCGCTAAATCAATTGGATTTAAATCCTCCCTTTGAATATTTTCTATCAAGGCTAATTCTCGCAATTTTGTTTCTTGAACATCAACAATAATAGCTTTTATAGTTTCTTTTTTTGCAATTTTACTTGCACGCAAACGCCGCTCACCAGCAATCAAAAAATATTCATCAGACTTCTTGCTATCTTCATAAACCAAAATAGGCTGCAAAAGTCCATATTCTTGAATTGAATCAGCTAATTCCTGCAAACTCTCATCATCAAAGACTTTACGAGGCTGCAAAGGATTGGCTTTTATTTTATCAGCCTCAATTTCAACCACTAAACCTGAATTATCATTTAAATTATTCTGATAAGCTTCTTCCACTTCTCCCAAAATCGCGCTTAATCCACGCCCTAACCCTGCACTCTTTGCCATTAAGCCCTCTCTAAAATCGCCTTTGCAAGACTTTGATAGGCAATATTACCTTGAGAACGCACATCATATAAAATAACAGGCTTCCCAAAACTTGGCGATTCAGCTAATTTGATATTCCGTGGAATAGCAATTACATTTTCTGTGTCATTTTTAATCAATTGTCCTTCAAAATGCTGCAATAGATCTGTAAAAACCTGCCTTGAAAGATTATTTTGCCCACTATACATCGTAGGTAAAAGTCCCTTAATTTTTAAATCCGGATTAATCTCTTTCCTTAAAAGTTTGATTGTATTAAGCAATTGCGCTAATCCTTCTAATGCAAAAAATTCACACTGAATAGGAATAATTACAGAATGCGAAGCACTTAAAGCATTGATTGTTAAAGGTCCTAAAGCCGGAGGAGAATCAATAATGATATAATCATACAAACTCCCCACTTCTTCTATTTTCTTTTTTAGCAACAATTCCCTTCCATTGCGCTTTTGGCTATAAAATTCTTTTTCAATTCCTACCAAACCAATGTTTGAGGGTGCTAAAAAAAGTGTCGGGATTGAAGTTTTTTGAATAATTTGTGAGAGCTGTTTGGTTCCAATTAAAACATGATAAATGTTATATTCTATGTCATTTCTATGGAATCCCAAACTCGTTGTCGCATTAGCTTGAGGGTCAGCATCAATTAGCAAAACTTTCTTTTCTTCTACCGCTAAAGAAGCTGCGAGATTCACTGCTGTTGTCGTTTTTCCAACCCCACCTTTTTGATTTGCAATACAAATCACTTCACACATTTTCCACTCCATTTATTATTATCTTAGACTATAGATTCTTCTACCCTTTAAAAGTATCGAACCATCTTCCAAAAGCTTAGCATCTTTTAGAGAAATCTGTTCATCTTGATAGTGAAAGTTATAATAAAAATTTCTAGAGAATTCTAACTTATATTTACTAAAAATTTGCTTCCATGTATAAATTTTTATTTTCTTAATAAAAAAATCAAGTATCTGCTCTTTAGAGACTGAAATATCCAAAGCACCAAATGCAGAATCTTCTACTACTAAATTTAAACCAATTCCTACTAAAATATTTTGTGAAATTTTTGTGCAAAGAATACCACCGATTTTTTTTTCACCAAGATATAAATCATTGGGCCACTTCAAAAAGACTTGAGAGCCAAGCTCCACTAAAACTTCTTTAAAAAGATATCCAAAATAGATTGAAACTGATTCAATAGCCAAATCACTAGGCAATTCCTCTTCTGCAATTGCAAAAGAAAAATACAATCCCTCTTTTACGGCATTCCAAGTATTCCCACGACTACCGATGCCTGAATTTTGCTGATGAGCTACAACCATAATAGGAGCTTTTAGCTCTCCAGATCTAATTTTCTCACTTAAAAAAAGATGTGTTGAGGGCAAAGATTCAAAAGTCAAAATTTCCATTATTCTAAAATATCACCCTTTTTTAATCTTTTTCCTTGTAGATATTCATAAGCATTCACTATCCTTTTAGATGGTGCTTGCAAAGCTTGAATCCAGACACTACCCCTAAGACAACCCACTAAAATCTTATCTTCTAAAATCCCTAAAATCTCCCCTGCTTTATTTATACTTTCATTTTCTTTTAGCAACACTTTTTTTAGTTTCAAGCCACTTTGCAAAAAAATCTCTGGCCACCCTTCATAGGCTAATGCTTTAAGATAAAGCGATCTTGCCTCACTAAAATCCACCAAACTCATTTCTTTTTTAATTTTTTTACAATAACTTGAATCGGCATTATTCTGCTTCATAGGGATAATTACTTTCCATCTCTCAAGGTAATCCAAAGTTAATTTTGCAGCCGCTTCTGAAAGCTCAGCAAATAGCTCCCTTGCATTTTGCCCCCTATTTTTTAAGATTCTAAATCCTAAAATGTCTCCACTATCTAAACCCTCTTCCATTTGCATTAAAGTTACACCAAAAAAATTTTCATCTTCTAAAATGCTTTCTTGAATCGGACTAGCACCACGAAATTTTGGCAATATTGAAGCGTGTAAATTAACGCAAGGTGCAAGTTCTAAAATGCTTTTTGGCAAAATCTTTCCAAAGGCTGCAACAACAATCATATCAAAATCAATTTGCTTTAATGTTTCAAGGAACCCTTCATCTAAAACTGCAGGTTGAAAAATAGGAATCTCTAAACCTTGTTGCAATAATAATTCCTTTGTAGCGGGCATTTTTAAGCGCATATCTCTTCCTGCTTTTTTATCTGGCTGACAAACAAGTGCTTTAAGGGTGTGTTTTTTTAGCAGTGATTCTAAAATCACTGCTGCATAAGAAGGAGTTCCCATAAAAACAATATTCATTTCTTCACTCTCCAATTACACTTATTTTTCAAATAAAGTCCCACTTACTTGAATCCCTTCTAGTAAAAACTTCTCTAAAACCTCCAAGCGTTTTCCGCTTGAAAGAAACATTTTGCGATGATTCTGCAATAAAAAATCCGCCGCTTTTAACTTAGTTACTATCCCGCCTGTAGCAAAAGCATTGTTGGGTGTCGCTTGTTCTTTTAGGGTTTCAGCAGAAATTTCAGAGACTTTGGGGTAGATTTTTGCTGCTGGATTAATGCTTGGATTCTCATTATAATAGCCCTCAATATCACTCAAAATGGCAAGAATATCTGCATTAAAAAAATGTGTAACATGGGCAGAGAGCTGATCATTATCCCCAAATTCCAAAAGCAAAGACAACTCGCCTGTTGCTGTCACATCATTTTCATTGATAATAGGCAAAACTTCATTTTGCAATAAAACTTCCATCGCATTTCTAGCATTTTGAGTTCTTTTACGCGAATCAAAATCATACGCAGAAAGCAAAACTTGCGCTGTAGCTATCCCAAAAAAGGCAAAAATTTCCGCATAAGTCTGCATTAATAAAGGCTGTCCTATAGCCGCCAAAGCTTGTTTGTTAGCCAAATTCCCTTTATTAAGTTTAACTTTTGTAAAACCTGCTGCAACCGCACCTGAGCTCACCAAAATCACTTCATATTTTTGACGCAATTTTGCAATCAAACTCGCTAAAGCCTCCATTCTCTCTTTATCAATGAGTTGATTTTTAACCAAAAGGGCACTACCAACTTTAATCACCACTCTACTTTTCTGCATTAACACATTCCTTTTTTGCTTCTTTTAGCGATTCATAAAGCAAATGTTTAAGCGATTCAATATTTTCTCCATTCACACTAGAAGCACAAATGACAAATATTGGTTTTAAATAATCATAATTTTCAAAATCTTCTCTATTTTGTTGCACATAACAATTTGTAACTTCTTGATGCCGCTTTAATGTTATCTCTAAATGCTTTAAAAAATTTATCAAAATAGGTTTCTTTTCTTCTTTGGCATCACTCTTTGAGAGCATAATTCCAAAAGGACGCCTAGCAAGTTGTGTGCTAAATTTTTCTAGCTCTTGTCTTAAAATCATAAATTGCTCTTCTATTGAACGATAATTAGCTATATCAAGCACAAAAAGCAAGAATCGTGTTCTCTCAATATGGCGTAAAAACTCTAATCCTAAACCTTTCCCCTCACTTGCTCCGCCGATAATTCCAGGAATATCTGCTATCACAAAAGAATGATAATCTCCTAAATTTACAATCCCCAAAGATGGAATCAAAGTGGTAAATTCATAATTGGCAATTTCGGGTTTAGCATTAGAAACTACCGAAACAAGAGTAGATTTACCAACATTAGGGAATCCCACCAAACCAACATCGGCAATTAATTTTAATTCCAAGCGAATCTTTTTTTCAATCCCAGACATTCCTTTTTGTGCATAAGTTGGGCGTTGATTAGTAGCGCTTTTAAAATGCACATTACCTAAGCCTCCCTTGCCACCTTCTAAAAACAAAATTTTCTTAGATTCTTCAACCAAATCCAACAACAACTCTCCGCTTTCAGAATCAAACACTTGTGTTCCAGGTGGCACACTAATTACTAAATCTTCACCTTTTTTTCCATATTTATTTCTTCCAAGCCCAGGTTTTCCATTTTGTGCCTTAAAATGTTTGTGTCCTCTAAAATGAGAAAGTGTGTCGGTATTGCGATCTACTATGAAATAAACATTTCCACCCTTACCGCCATCTCCACCATCAGGACCACCATTGATAACAAATTTTTCCCGATGAAAAGATACGGCACCCTCTCCACCTTTGCCCGAGGATACAAAGATTTCAACTCTATCAACAAACATCAAAAAACCTTAATTGGAAATTCAATCCCCAAAAGGGGATTTATGAAGCATTTTTAAGAAGCAGGATAAATAGAAACTTTTTTTCGATTTCTGTCTTTTCTCTCAAAAGAAACAACTCCATCGATCAACGCAAAAATAGTGTGATCTTTACCCATTCCTACATTATTTCCAGGATGAACTTTTGTGCCTCTTTGACGAATAATAATATTTCCTGCACGAACAAATTGTCCGCCAAATTTTTTTACACCTAAACGGCGTCCTGCTGAATCGCGATTATTTTGGGTGCTCCCCTGACCTTTCTTGTGTGCCATTTCTACTCCTTATGTAGCAATCTATGCCGCAATTTTAATCACACGAACACGCGTGAAATCTCTTCTAAAACCTCTTTTGGTTTTACTATCTTTTCTTCTGCGTTTTTTAAAAGTAATAACCTTTTTACCTCTTCCTTCATTGATAACTTCTAATTCCACTTTAGCACCACTTACATAAGGGCTTCCAAGTTTCACATCTCCATTATCAAAAAGAGCTAAAACTTCATTGACTTCAACTTTTGACTTTGGCTCAAGGTTTAAACAATCAAGCAATAAAATATCACCTTCGCTTACCTTGTATTGTTTGCCTCCATTCTGAATGATTGCATACATAATACAATTCCTTTACATTTTATTTTGAAGTTTTTATTTTTTATTAAAGAATAATAAAAGCTTGGATTCTACTCTTTTTTTTATTAATAAAACATTAATTTTGCAATGCAATGCACTCAATCTCAACCAACGCATCTTTAGGCAATGTCTTTACAGCCACGGTGCTTCTAGCTGGTTTATGATCTCCAAAAAATTCCGCATAGATTCCATTAACAATACCAAAATGCTCCATATCGCTTAAAAAAATAGTTGTCTTAATAACTTGACTTAAGCCACTATTAGAAGCTTTTAAAACCTCACTAAGATTCTCCAAAACCTGTCTTGTTTGTGCTTCAATGCCTTGAACTAATTCTCCACTAGGTGTAAGCCCAATTTGACCTGAGGTATAAATGATTCCATTTGCGCTAATTGCCTGTGAGTAAGGACCAATTGCTTGGGGTGCTTTTTTTGTTGCTGTGATTTCTAACATTAATGGATTCTCCTTTACTTTGTCCTTAAAATATTATAGAATTATAACAAATTAACTTCAAAACAAAAGGAATTTCGGAAATGAAATCAACTTTTTTAAAGCCTTTAATTCTATCATTTTGTGTCGGTGCATTATCCTCTTATCTTTATGCTGATACCTTTGTTGCATTTCATCCCAAACCAAAATTACAAATTGCTGCACTAGATAATTTTGATAAATCACTTCAAAAAGAAATGCAAAAATATCCAAAAGGCACTGCTTTTATGGTGGATGCAAGAACAGGAAAGATTATCGCAACCACACCACAAAACAAGCCAATGCCAAAAGCTCAAGCACCAAAACCTCCCAAAAAAGAAAAAACGCCTCCTTATAATATGAATGAAGAATATATTGAACTTCTATAAAAAGGATTTTAATGATTGAAGTTGAATTGTTGGGACCGCTTGGAAATCAAAAATTTACAAGCAATGCCAAAGATTTTTATGCTCTAAAACAAGAATTACAACAAGATTCTAATATACAAGCTTGGCTAAAAGATTGCGCTATTGCTTTAAATGATGAAATTGTGCAATCCCTAGATACCCCCTTAAAAGATGGAGATAAAGTAGTGATTTTACCTCCAGTGTGTGGTGGATGATGCATACTAAAACAATGGGCTTAGAAATTTTTGATGGCGCTTTAAACACAGCCCAAATTTATCAAAAATGGTATGATTTTGCCTCCCAAAACAACCTAGGTGCCAATAGTATTTTTACAGGGATTGTGCGTGCAGAGAATGGGTGTGATGGATTGAGTTTTGATATTTATGAGCCACTCTTAGAGCAGTGGTTTTTAGGTTGGAGTAAGAAAGTTTTGGAAAATGGGGTATTTTTAAAAATGGCACATTCTAGAGGTGATGTTTTTAATCATCAAAGCTCTTATATGGCAGGAATCTTTAGCTTAAAAAGACGCGCTTGTTTGGAAGTTTTTGAAGATTTCGTTGAAGATTTTAAGCACAAAGCTCCCATTTGGAAATATGACTTAAAAAATGGAGCAAGAATCTATGCAAAAGAGCGAAGTTATAAATTACCCTTTAGTGGAATCCTACAATGAAAGCTATTGCCTTTAGCGGAAATTCCAATAGCGGAAAAACTACGCTTATCCAAAAACTTTCTCTCCTTTTAACCCCTACAAAACGCGTTTGCATTATTAAACACGATCCAAAAAATAAAGCTTCCATTGACACAGAAGGCAAAGATTCTGATATTTTTTATAAGACTGGTGCAGATATTGCTATCTTAAGCCCATCACAAACCACACTAAGATTCCATCAAGGCTTAAATTTAGAATCATTAATCCAAAAATTTGGAGATTGCGACTATCTTTTTGTGGAGGGATTAAAGGAATTACCCTTACCTAGAATCTGCGTTGCTAGAGGAATCTTTGATGAGCGTTTTTTGCCTTTTAGCAATGCCTTAGCCATTGATGATTCAATTAATAGAGATTTATTACCCAAAAACATTCCTCTTTTAAACCTCAATAACCCACAAGAAATTCTAAATTGGATTAATATAAATATTAAGGATTACAAATGAATCAAGCAAAAATAGGTATCCTAACTCTTTCTGATAGAGCAAGTGCGGGAGTTTATGAAGATATTTCCGGACAAGCCATCATTAACACACTCAAAGATTATCTCACTTCCCCTTGGGAAAGTGTCTATCGTTTAATTGGAGATGATTTAGAGCAAATCAAATCTCAACTCATAGAATTAGCCGACATTGAAAAATGTGACTTAATTGTTACCACAGGTGGAACAGGACCTGCAATAAGAGATGTGACTCCCGAAGCCACAGAAGCCGTATGCCAAAAAATGCTACCAGGTTTTGGAGAGCTTATGCGACAAACCAGCCTAAAATATGTCCCAACAGCAATTCTATCTCGCCAAACCGCAGGAATCCGCAATCAAACTCTAATCCTTAATCTACCTGGCAAACCAAAATCAATCCGAGAATGCCTTGATGCCGTATTCCCTGCTATCCCTTACTGCCTTGATTTAATTGGTGCAGCTTACTTGCAAACTAACCCCGACATCATCAAAGCTTTCCGACCAAAATCCTAGTCTTCTTCTAAAAATTTATGCAATTTATTATATTCCCCTCTCTCTAAAAAACGCACTTTTTGCGTAGGGAGATTATTAAGTGAAACAAAGCCATAAGCAACGCGTTTTAAATCCAAAACTTTTAAATTAAAATGAGCAAAAAAGCGTCTTAATTCACGATTTTTACCCTCATTAATAGCCACCTTAATCTTAGAAAGCTTTGCTGTATTTTTTGAAACCCAATATCCCATAAAAGGAGAAAATTCCATTGCTTTAATTTTGCTTTTTTGATGCCCTCCTAATCTTGCATCTTGCAAACTTAAGCCATTTTCCATAGCTTCAAACACTTCTTCTTTAATCTCACCTGAAAGCTTCAAAAGATACACGCGTTCTAACTTGCTTTCCATTAGCTTAGTAGCTACTTTTACACTATCTGTCAATAAAAGCAACCCTTCACTAGCAAAATCAAGCCTACCAATAGGGATAAAATCTTTAAATCGCTTAGGAAGCGATTCATAAATCACTCTCCGTCCTCTATCATCTCTTTTGCTCACCAACTCACCCTTGGGTTTATTATAAACAATTACCGTATATTCCTCTTTTTCCTTCAAGCACTTTCCATTAACATAAACTTTTGTGTGATTCTTAACTTGATAAGAAAAATCTTTAATAATTTCTTTGTTAATTGAAACCTTGCCCTCTTTAATTAATTGATCTGCTTCTCTTCTTGAAAACTTAGAGTGATGAGCTATATATTGATTTAATCGCATATTCTTACTTTTTAAATTTAAATTTTTCTTTCTTTAAAAAAGCTTTGAGCTTTTCTAAATGTTTCCCTTGAAATTCCAAAACATATCCACCCAAATCTTCTTTAAAACTACCACCACAAGCTAAAGCTTTTTTAATTTCTTTTAGCATTTTTATGATATTTTCACTCGATTCATAAATAACACCGCAAAGTGTTATATCTTTGCCCTTACATTTTTGTTCCTTAACCCACAAAAAATAAGAATCTCTGTCTTTTATCTCTGCTTTCTTTTTGCAAACACATTGACTTTGAAGATTCCCACATTTCTTACATAGCACATCAATAGTATCTTCAAAGTTTGCACCTATTGAGAAATGGCTTAAATCTAATCGATCCATTCTAGCTCTTTAAACTCTTCTTTAATCTGACTATGCACAAAAAATGCACTTGCCATTTCTAGCTCTTGAGTTTCCGTTTTAAATAAAATCCTTAATTCTCTTTTACCTTGATGACGAATCGCTGCTTCCCTTAAATTTTGAAGTATTTGTTTATTAATTTGTGAATTAATCAACAAAATCAAAGGATTGTTTGTATCAGCCTTTTGCACTACAAAATCCACTTTTTCTTTTTGCGCTTCTTCTAAACTTAAAATTTTTTCTGCTTTTAGACTTTTTGAATCATTTTGTTCTTGAACCATACATTTAACAGCAATTGGAATCTCTTTGTCCATTTCTTCTAGAGCTAGAAGTGTCTTTTCAAAAATGGTGAGTTCTATGCTACCATACAAATCTTGTAATTTTAAAATACCATAACGCTTACCTGTTTTTGAAAATTTAGTAATCACATCTTCAATACTGCCTATTAACAAAATATGACTATTTTCTGCAATGTCTTGAATCTGATTAGTATAGACACAATCAATTGATTTTATAATCTCTTTATAATTTTCAAGTGGATGCCCTGAAGCATAGAATCCTAAACTTTCTTTTTCAAACTCTAAAATCTGCTTTTTATCAAATTCTCCTTTGTTTTCAAGCTCCAATGCAACACTTGTAAATTCCTCACTATCTCCAAAAAGAGAATTTTCTGCTTCTTTTCTAGCTGTTTGTGCCACTCTTGCACTTTCTGTTAGAATCTCCACCTGTTCTAAAAGCGTTTTTCTTGTATAATTAAAGCAATCCATTGCTCCACTTTTAATAAAAGATTCTAAAGATTTTTTATTGACCTTTTGAGGATCAATCCTTGCTAAAAAGTCTTCTAAATCTTTAAATTCACCATTGTTTTTGCGTTCCTCTAAGATAACATTAATAGCCACCTCTCCAGCACCTTTAATCGCACCCAATCCAAATAAAATACAATCTTCACCTTCAATCTTTGCAACACTAAATTCTAATTCTGATTTTTGCAAATTGGGCGGAAGAACTTTAATATCCATTTTATTAGCTTCTTCAATATATTCTACAATCTTCTCTGTCGCATTCTTTTCTGAAGTTAGCAAGGCTGCCATAAATTCTTTAGGATAATAAGTCTTTAAATAGGCTGTTTCAAAGGTAAGCATCGCATAGGCTGCTGAATGCGATTTATTAAACCCATATCCTGCAAATTTAACAATCAATTCCCAAAGCTCTTCTGCTTTTGCTTTATCAAAACCTTGACTTTGCGCCCCTTGAGCAAACTTATTTTTATTATCCGCCATAATTTGTGCATCTTTTTTTCCCATTGCCCTACGAATCAAATCGGCTTCACCAAGGCTAAAACCACCGATTCTTTGCACTATTTGCATAACTTGTTCTTGATAAACAATTGTCCCATAGGTTGGCTTTAAAATTGGCTCTAATTCGGGAAACATATAAACAATAGGTGCTTTCCCGTGCTTTCTATCAATAAAATCACTCACCATTCCTGATTCCATAGGTCCTGGTCTGCCTAATGCAATGATTGCAATAATATCTTCAAAAGTGCTTGGTTTTAGGCGTTTATTAATTCCTTGAAACATACTTGATTCAATTTGGAATATTCCAAGCGTGTTACCGCTTTGCAAGGTTTCATACACTTTCTTATCATCCACATCAAGCTTTAAAAAATCAATCTCTAAATGATGACGATTTTTAATTAATTTCAAAGCATCATCAATCAAAGTCAATGTCTTTAAACCCAAAAAGTCAAATTTAATTAAATCCACATCTTCAAGATATTTCATTGAATATTGCGTCGCAATGATTCCATCCCTAGAAGATCGATACAAAGGTGCTTTGTGCCATAGTTCATTTTCCGAATCAATAACAACTGCCGCAGCGTGAGTTCCTGGATTTCTCTTGGTGTTTTCTAAGATAACTGCAAAATCCCATATTTTCTTAGCTAAAGGATTTTTCTCAATTAATTCTTTAATCTTAGGTTCTTTTTCATAAGCTTTTTCCAAAGTAATATCAAGATCTTTTGGAATAAGCTTGGCAAAGGAATCTGCCTCTCCATAAGGCATTCCCATAACCCTTGCCACATCTCGGATAACAGCCTTTGCTTTCATCATACCAAAAGTAATCACTTGTGCAACATTATGACGCCCATACTTTTCTGTCACATATTCCAAAATCTCTTCACGCCGACTTTGGCAAAAGTCCATATCAATATCAGGCATACTTACGCGTTCAGGATTCAAGAATCGTTCAAAAAGTAAATCATATTTCATCGGATCAATATTGGTAATCTCCAAACAAAAAGCCACTAAACTCCCTGCTGCACTTCCACGACCTGGTCCAACTGGAATCCCTCGCTCTTTTGCAGCACGCACAAAATCCCATACAATCAGCATATAGCCTGGAAATTTCATTTTATTAATAATCTCAATTTCTCTCTCTAGTCTTTCTGTGTATTCTTGATGTTTTTCTTGGGGGATATTTAATAGGCGCTTTTTTAGTCCTTCCCTACACTTATAAGCAAAATATTCACTATCTTGAGTAAAATCTAAATTTTCAGCTTTAGCATATTCTGCTGTGAATTTAAAACTAGGCGGAGTGGGATCACCTAAATGTAATTCCAAATTACATTTATTAGCAATTTCTTGTGTATTAGCCAATGCCTCTGGAAAATCTGCATACAATTGTGCCATTTCTTCTGGGCTTTTAATATAAAATTCTTGCACCGTGTGTCGCATACGATTAGGATCATTAAAATCTTTTCCAAACCCAATACAAAAAGCCACTTCTTGGGCAGTAGAATCACTTTGTTTGGTGTAATGTGTGTCATTGGTTGCGATAATTTTAATACCAGTTTCTAAAGAAATTTGAAGAATTTGATTATCAATAAGCTGCTGCTCCTCAATCCCGTGCCGCATAAGTTCTAAATAAAAATCTTCTCCAAAAATATCTTGATATTCTAAGGCAACTTCTTTTGCTCTCTCATAGCCTTTTCTTCCCTTATTGTCATCTTTTTTTACATTAAGATGCCATTGCACTTCTCCATTTAAACAAGCAGAAGAACAAATCAAACCCGCACTATGCTCACGCAACATTTTTTTACTAATTCGCGGTTTCATATAATATCCATACAAACACGCTTGTGAGCTAAGATACATTAGATTTTTATAGCCTTCTAGATTTTTAGCATACAAGCACAAATGGAATCGCTGGTTGCTTTTATCACTAATTTCTTCGGCATTATGCAAATAAGCTTCCATTCCTAAAATCGGCTTAATTCCCTGCTCTTTCATTGCTTTGTAAAATTCAATAGCTCCAAACATATTGCCGTGATCTGTGATAGCAACGCTATCCATTCCTAGCTCTTTAATTCGCTTAGCAAGCACTTTGATTTTATTTAAACCATCCAATAAAGAATATTCTGTATGTAAGTGCAAATGAGTGAAAGAAATTTGTGGAGTTATGATTTCATTTGGAGTCTTGCTCATTCTAAGCCCTTTTAATACTAAAAATAAGCAAGATTCTAACCTATTTATACTAACAAAGGTATTAAGTTAAAAAATTAATCTTCAATATAATTTTTAAGTTTTCGCCCTACTTTAGGGTGTTTTAGTTTTTTAATAGCACTTGATTCAATTTGTCTTACCCTTTCCCTTGTTACATTAAGCTCTTTTCCAATTTCTTCTAAGGTTCGATCTGATTCATCTTCCAAAAGCCCAAAACGCATTCGAATAACTGCTTTTTCTCTTTCATTTAATTGATCTAAAACATCATCAATTTGCTCTTTTAAATCTTCTTTTAAAATGCTTTCCATTGGACCAACAGATCCCTTATCTTCTACAAAATCACCAAACTTTCCATCCTCTCCATTACCAATAGGTGCCTCAAGACTAATAGGCTCTTTAGTGATTTTAATCACATTTTTAACTTTATCAACAGGCAATCCAACTTCTTCTGCAATCTTATCAATATCAGGCTCTTTACCCTCTTCTTGCAAATATTTACGCATAATCTTATTGATTCGATTAATGGTTTCAATCATATGAATAGGAATCCTAATAGTTCGTGCTTGATCGGCAATCGCCCTTGAAATAGCTTGTCTAATCCACCAAGTTGCGTAAGTAGAAAATTTATAGCCCTTTTTATATTCAAATTTATCAACTGCTTTCATAAGCCCTATATTACCCTCTTGAATCAAGTCCAAGAAAGGCAATCCACGATTAGTATAACGCTTAGCGATACTCACAACAAGGCGTAAATTTGATTTTGCCATTTTAGTTTTTGCTCTATCTGCAATATCTTTTCCTCGTTTAATTTGCTCTAAAATCTGCTTTAACTTTTCAGGCTCCAAATCAAAACTTCCTTCACTAGCTAATTTTGTTTGAAAGAGCTTCTTAATTTCCATATAAGTAGAAACCATAGTTGCTTCAGGGACAGCAGCTATAATATCAGATTTATTCATTTCTGTAATATTGTCCAAAATCTTTTTATGATTAGCAAGTAAAATATCATTAAATAAAGGCAAACGATATTCCAAACGCTTAAGTTCTCTATCAAATCCTTCATCACTTTTAATAGTATTTTCCATCGCCTTAACAAGTTCAGTAATGAGCTTACTTGTAGGTCCCAAATCAAGGAGTTTCTCTTTTAAAAATTGCTTTTTGTGTGCAAGAGTTAAAAGATATAGCATATCTCCATTTTCCTCACCTTGTTCTTGCTCCCAAGTCTTCAACCAATCTTTTTTGGCCTTTTCTAATGCCTTAAAACTCACAAGCACTTTTTCAACACGCTTTTGATCTTTTTTGCTAATTGGCTTTTTACCGCTCTCTTCTTCTTGTTCTTGCTCCTCTTCTAATTCTTCATCATCGCTTTCATTACCTTCTTCATCCTCATCATCAAAACTCTTAAAAAGCTCTTTAACCCGTCTTTCTCTATTAATTAAAGCTTCTTTATAGTCCAAAATAAAATCAATCAAATAAGGCACAGAACAAATAGCATCTAAAATAATATTTTCACCTAACTCAATATTTTTACTTAATTCCACCTCATCTTCACGCGTTAAAAGCGGTATTTGTCCCATTTCACGCAAATACATCCTCACAGGGCTATCGCTTCTACTCCACTCTAATAACTCTCGCTCTTTCATAAAGTCAAATTCGTCTTCTAATTCTTCATCCAAAAGACGCTTTTTATCTTCTTTAATTTTTCTTGCTTCATCTTGATTGAGTAATTTTGCAACTTCTGAAGCAGACATAAGTTGTTTTTTGTATTTTTTGGCTAATTCGGCTACTCTTTTGGCTTGTGCGGCTGTTGGGAGTTTAGTTAAAACTTGTGCTATTTTTTCATAAGAGACATATTTAGAATCGGATTGAAATAATTCTTCAAGCTGCTGATTAATATTTTTTACAGACATTTCACAACTCCAAAAAGTAAAAATTAAAAGTAGAATATTTTATGAAAAATTTCGGATTATACCTAAAATTATTGAATCTAAACTTTAACGAAATTTCCAGCATTCCTTAATTTCTTTTAAATATTTTTTATCCAATGTAACAATAAGCAATTCCTCTCTATCCCCTAGACAATCATCAATTTCTCCATTAGGATTTGCCAACAAAGAATCACCATAGAAATTCCATAAAGTTTGTGTGATAGCATCTTGATATTGTCCTATACGATTTGCCCTTAAAATATAACTACTATTTAAAAAGGCTCTCATTTTAATAATATTTCTCCAACGCAATGATGAATCAAAAGTTGAAGCACTAGCTAAAAGCACACAATCTACATTGTTTTGTTTAAATTTCAACCAAAATTCATCAAAATGCAATTCATACCCAAAAAGCACCGAAAATTTAAATCCACCTGCATTAAAGATAGGAGGGGTTTTGATAAGTTTGGGCAAAGTATTTGCAAAGAATCTTGCTTCATTCCAATGTTCATAAGGCATTAACCTTTGTGCTCTGTATTTCAAAGCTTTACCTTTATTAATAATCGCAATGCTTTTATAAATCTTTGTCCCAACAATCTCCAAAATGGGCGAAACAAAAATCATAGGATATTCATTAGAAAGTGCTATAAGATTCTTATTTTGAGTTTCTATCTTTGAGACAAGTTGGCTTTTTTTGGTTTGCTCTAGAGTTTTAAAAAATGATCCAAAAAAATACTCCCCAAAAAGTATTAATTTTACCTTTTGAGAATGTGCAATTTCCAAATAATTTTTAATTTCTTTTTGCGATTTTTCCAAAGAGAGCTGCAGAGCTGCAATTTTCATTCTTCTTCCTTTGTTTCAAATTGCATTTTAATTTCATTACATTGCATTTGTGCATTTTCAAGCATTTTTTGTGCCTCTTTTAAAGATTTCATTCCTTTTTTATAAATCTCCATACTTTCATGCAAACCTATATTGTCATCATTAAGCTTTTCTAAGCATTCCTCAATCTCTTTAAGGCTCATTTCAAAATCTTTATTCTCTTTTGCTGCTTTATTGTCCATTATTTTCCTTTGTTGCATTCTCTGCTTCTAAAAGTTTTTTCGCTTCAATACATAAATTCTTCCAAGTCGATTGTGCTTCTATGGCTTCACATTGCCCATAAAAAGAAATTGCCTTTTCTTTTTGGTTAAGTTTATCGCTTAAATATCCCTGTAAATACAAAATCCGAATTTGATCAGTGGGTGCGGTAACATAAGCTTGAGATTTTTGTAAAATTTCTAAAGATTCTTGAAATTTCCCCTCTCTATTTAAAGCTTCCACTAAACTCAATTCCGCCCACGGAGAATATTCATATTTTTTGTATTGCTCTTGCAAACCTAATAATTTATTGGCATAGATTCTAATAGCTGTATCATCTTTTTTTCCTAAAGCATCTAAAAGCATAATCCGATAAATTTCTATCATTCTACTATCTGTCCCTAAACTCTCCTCCATTTGCGGCAATAGCTCAAAAGCCTCTTCCTTTCTGCCTTCCTTTTCTAACGCCATAAATAAAACCCAAAGACTATCTTTATAATTTGGGTTTTTAGAGATTTTTACCACATCGCGGGAAGCCAAAATTGCCTTAGGATAATTTTGCATATTATACTCCACCCAACCCAAACGATATAGCCAATCTTCTTTCATTTCTGGAGTCTTGACTTTTGATAATTCATCTTGTGCGATTTTTAATGCAGGTTCAAACTGCTGATTTTCATAAAGACAATCAAATAAATCCATTTTACCTTCAGAATCTAAAGGAATTTTTTCTGCATATAAATTACCATAATACGCTGCAGCTTTGCAATCTTTCTTTGTAATTGATTCTTGAGTAAGTGCTCCAACAGATCCAAGCAAAACAGAATCATCCTTTGCTAGAGAATCTCTCATTGCAAACACTGCTTGATAATTGCCCATTTCATAAAGCGTCTGTGCCTTTTTAAGTAAAGCCTCTTTTTCTTCCTCTTTTCCTTTATAGGTTTGAATTACATAATCATAATGTTCTAAACGCTTTGTAGCATTACTTTCTTTATCATTTAGCAATAGCAAATCATCTAAAGCCTGAATCTCCCTCTCCTCTTGAATATCTTGTGGTTTTTGAAGCAATAGTTGATAATATTTATGTGCTTTAGGGATATTACCTGCTTTATCATACCACTCCGCCATATCTCTTAGTAAGGGACGATAATAGGGCAAAGAATCATCACTAAGTGACAAAAACATCACTTCTGCAACCTGTGCTGGAGTTTCATAAATCCCTAGATCTGCCCATTTTTGTAGCGTTGCATAATGCTTTGGAATTTCCTTTAAAAAATAATTAGGATTGGCATCAAAAACATTTTTAAGATATTCCTGTGCCCTTTGCTTATCTCCTGCCTCCCTATAATACTCTCCAAGCAATAAAGCCGCTAAAGAAGCAATCTCTAAATCTTGCGTTTGATTTAAGACAGATTGATAAAGCTCCAAAGGCATTTTTTTATCGCCTCGTTCAAAAATTTTCTGTCCATAACTCAATCTTGCCAAAAGCTCACTTTTATCGTTTTTATATTCCTTAAAAATACGATCATAGTAATAACTCGCTTCTTCAAAAAAATTCATTTTAACATAATTTTCTGCTAAGAGTAGCAAAACCTCTGGAATATGAATATCTGCTGGATATGCACTTAGCCAAGCTTTTCCTAAAGAGATAATTTCCTCATAATTTTCCTCACCCCCAATTTCATCCAAGGCTTGTAACTTCATAAAAAGCACATCGCGTTTAAAAATAGTTTCTGGGTAAATTTGCAACATTTCATTAATGCTATCTAAAGCCTCTTGATAAGATCCCCTCTTTAAAAGATTTTGAATCGTCAAAAAATAATCCTTATCCTGCCCAACTTCATTATTCATAGGACGCATTCCAAAATCCAAAACCCCAATTCTTGGATATTGCAAACTTTCATTAAAAGAAATGGGGAAATTAAGCCCCTCACTCTCCTCTTCTCCCAAAAAAGGAATCTCATCTTCATAGCCAACAATTTGCCATTTATTAGATTTTTGAGTTTTTTCTTCAAAAATAGGATTAGATGCAAGTAAATCTTGTCCCACATTAAACAGCTTCATTTTATGCTTTGGGGTAATTTTTAAATAAAATCTCTCCTCTGTAATCTCTGGAGTAATGCTAAAAAATAAAGTATTAGTTTTTGAAAAATGTGAAATAAGATTAGATTCAAACTCACAAACTATCTCTTGCACTTCTGATTCTCTATTATATTTCTCTTGGCAAGAAAAAGGGGTAGAATCAACAATATTTAAAACAGCAAAATCTTTTGAATCTTCCCTTCCACTATTAATATAAAATTCCAAACTAGAAGCGAATTCTACTCCCATTAACAATAAAAAAGTAATTTTCCTAATCATTCTCATTGTATTCCAAAAATTTCAATTCTACATTATACTTTTTTTGCACTAAATTTTTTATCAAACCTTTTTATCCTGCTACAAATTCAAAATAAGTAATTTCTGCTCTTGATAAAATCCGCATCGGAGGTCCCCAAAAACCTGTGCCACGATTCACATAAATTTTAGTCTTAGGTGTGTGTTGATATAACCCTGCTAGATAAGGTTGATCTATCATCACTAAAAAGCGAAAAGGGAAGATCTGCCCTCCATGGGTATGTCCGCTTAAAATCAAATCTACTCTCTTAGAATCATCAACTTCCAAAGCAAATTTTGGTTGATGTGCTAATAAAATCGTAGGTAAAGAATCTTCTCTATTTTCCAAAGCTTTTGTTAAATTTGGCTCCAATACTCCAACTTTTCTCCCAAATAAATCATAAACTCCTGCTAGATTTACCAAATTTTTGCCATTTTTTGCCAAAATAATATTTTCATTTTCTAAAACGCGTATTCCATAACTTTTAAGCGTTGTTAATAACTTACCAACATTATGAAAAAATTCGTGATTCCCTGTCACAAAAAATACCCCAAGTGGTGCCTTAAGTTTTGATAATTCCTCCATTGCTTGAGAAATATTAGACACTTCTGTGTCAATAATATCCCCTGTCAAAAAAATAACATCCGCTCCTAGAGAATTAACTTGATTGACAATTCTTTTCACAACATTTTCTTCAATCAATCCGCCGATATGCAAATCACTAACTTGCACTGCATTAAAAGGAATTTTAAGCCCCTCTAACGGAAGTCTAATGCGTTCTACCTTTGGTTGCATTTTCCCTTCAATCAAGCCAAATCCTAAATATCCTCCCGCAAAAATTCCGCTAAAAAGATTGATTCCATTACGCAAAAATGTCCGCCTTTTTTTACTAAAATAAGGTATTAAAGACAAAGGTTGATAAAGCAAAGCTGTCACAAACAAAATAAACCCAACTCCAATAGAAAGCGAAACCAAAAAATATAAACTTTGAGACATATTCCAATAATAGCGTCCCAAAAAATAGCACACAATGCCAAAATAATTAAAAATTAAAAAATATTTAAAAACTAAACGCGGAATCTTAGGCTTAATGATTCTTTTAATAAAAAAAAAGTAAATAAAAAGATGAAAAATTAAGAAAACCGATAATGCGATCAATGGAAACATTTTTAATCCTATGAATGCCTAAATTCTCTAGTTAAAATATTAAATTGTTGAACTAGAATGGGATTACTTGAAATATCAAAACTAAAAACAATTCGCCTTACATCTCTCTCATCAAGTTTATCTAACGCTTCTTTTACTACACTACTAAATTCATATTCATCTTCACTTGAAACAGCCTCGCCAATTTGCTTGGTAAATTTTTTAATGAGATTCTTTTCCTCTTTTTCCCTTTCCTTATCTTCCAATAACACCCTTTCAATATGTTGCAAAATCTGTCTTCTTTTTTTCTTTAAAACAGGTCTCTTATAGGCATTTGTTAATTTCATAATTCGTTCTATAATCTTATTTTTTTCTTCCTCATCTTCATAATATTCTTCATAATTTTCATATAAGGAATCAGGGAAATAATCTCTAATAATTCCATATTTTAATTGAGCAATTCTACTTAGATTCTCTTTTTCTTTTTTATTCTCTAAAATCTGTATTGTTTCTTGCAAAAATTGTATATCTTCTCGCTTAGATCCATAAAACTTCATTTGTTCCATTCTCTCTTGTCGTGGATAATCCTCAAACAATTTCTCTAACTTATCTAGCAATTTTTCTTGATAAGCTCGATAAGCCAATTCCACAATACGCGTAACCTGTTTATATCTCCCATCTCTAATTTGCGTTAAAACCAATTCAATTGTTTCGTGAAGTCCATACTGCGCAAAAATCTTCTCAATACTCTCATACAAAGTCTTAAAATCAATCATTTCACCATTGATAGCAAGACGAATTTCTGCAAGCTGCTCTTCTATCAAAGCCTCATTATCTTCAATAACATTTTCAGTTTGCTTATCTTCTTTCATTAATTGCATATAATCTAAAATTGTTTGCTTACTTTCTTTTTTAAAAAGCTTGATTAGATCATTTAGTGGCATTACTTCTAGAGAATCTTTGGAATGCCCGTGTTTTCCTAATTGCCAAATTAACTCTTTTCTCTCCATTACTGCAATGCCTCCCAAACTTTAAGGGCTTGTATATGCTCTTTAGTATCGTGGCATCTTATAATACTTGCCCCATTTTTAAGCGATTCTAGATGAATTGCCAAACTCCCTGCCAATCGCTCTGAAACATCACAAGGGATGATTTTATCTATCATAGATTTCCTTGAAGCCCCTACAAGCAAAGGATATCCAAAATGCAAGAAATGCTTAAGATTTCTAATTAATTCACAATTATGTTGCAGACTTTTGCCAAACCCAATCCCTACATCTAAAATGATTTTTTTGATATTATGATTCAACAATGCCTCAATTTGTCGCTTAAAAAAGTCATCAATTTCAAAAAAGAGATTCTCATAATAGGGATTCTTTTGCATTTCTTTTGGATTTCCTTGCATATGCATCACCACACATTCACAATCATAATGCTCTACAACTTCAAGCATCTTTATATTTTGAAATCCTGTAATATCATTCACCATAGCAAAGCCATTTTTTAAGCAATAATCCGCCACTTCTGGCGTATAAGTGTCAATGCTAAAAGCAACGCGTTGATTAATCTTCTCACACGCAATAAAATCCACAATAGGCTTAATGCGCTCCATCTCCTCTTCCTTACTAACCCACTCACTTCCAGGACGAGTAGAAGCTCCCCCAATATCAATAATATCCACTCCTTCTTCTATCATTTCAAAAATTCGCTTATAGGCTTCTTGGGTATTTTTTTGTGAATCTTTATAAAAACTATCAGGAGTAGCATTAATAATCCCCATAATCCTTGGCTTAAAATTCTTTCTTTGCCAATGCTTCTCTAGGCTTTCTGCAACTTTTTTTAACCCAAAGGGTTGAATTTTTAATTTTTTAAGTAATGCTTTACCTTGTGCTTTATTCAGCATCAAAATTCCATTATAAGTATCTTGTTGATACAAAATAGCATCTCTAGGAAGTGCAAAATCTCCACCACAAGCCAAGGCTTCTTGCTTTAAAATCTGTGCCGCAGGAGTCTTTAAGCCATAAATATAGAAACAATTTGTTTGCATTTTATTTTTCATAATCCCAAATCCCATCTCTTCACAACCTAATTCTTTTAACTCTTGCAATGGGTTATTTAAGGCTTTAATAAAAATCTCCATCTAGCCATATCTCCTTTGATTTGCTTACATCTTAATATCTTGATGCATTTTTTCTTTCTTTTTATTTAGAATCATTAAAAGCAAAACCAAGAAAATATGCTGAATCTTTTCATAATGTCCTGCCCAAAACAAAGCTTCTTCAAAGAGTTGCATTTCTTTTAAATTAAAGCTTAATCCTTCTTTAATGCAATCCAAATATAAGCTTTGAATTTCAATTTTAAGCTGCGTTGGATTAGTGCCAAATTCTTTAGATTTTTCTTTTAAGAAAGGATAAATATCCTTCAAAGCAAGAGTGCGAATCGACAAAGAAAAAGGTGAGAGCTTTTCTTTTTTAAGTTGATTAATAATGGGCATTCTTGAGCGAATAGTAGGAAGAAGTTGGGATTTCATTCTTGCAAAAAGTATAAAACAAACTTGACTAGGTGGTTCTTCTAAAATTTTTAAAAGTGCATTTTGTGCATAAACATTAAAAGAATTTGCCGCAATCAATACAAATTTATAACCAGTTGAAGCAATATAGCTTTCATCAATAATTTCTCTTGCTAATTCAATACTTAATTCTTCAGCACAAAAAAGTCGGCAATTTTGAGGATTCTCACTCTCATAATGTTGATTTGCTACTGCAATGGGATCATTTACAAGCAAAATATGACTTTGCATTTTATTCCAATGTGATTTGTCCAAACAATGCTGCCTCAATTGTAAGATTAAAGATTCGATACATTTGCATCAATTTAATATCCACCAAAGGATCAGTTGATTGCAAGGTAAAACTATTTTGCAATTCAGTGTCAAAAATCCACAAAAAGCAATCCTCATAACTCAAAGCAAGTTTAGCACGCAAAGCATCATTTTTGCCAATATACCAAAAAAAATAACCCTGTGAAAAAATATTATTCAAATAATCACTAATTAAAAGCACCTCTGAATCATCTTGTTGATTCTTATCAATTTGGGGGAAAAGTGCATTAATACTCATAATAGGGACATAAGGGCGATTATTGGTTTTATTGATAGAAAAAATCACATAATGTGCAAACCACTCCCTATCCCTATCGGTAACCAAAATCATACTCTCACCATTAAAGATTCTTTGTAATGCGCGTTTAATAAGTGGAATCCACTCAAATTTTCGCTCTTCTAGCCAAGTTGGGCGACTAGCATCGTGCCTTAGAATCTGTGTAGTCCAGCTAACAATGTCTTGCATTATTTTTCTAATTGATACACGCTATGGAGAGTTCTAATGGCTAATTCTGCATATTTTAAGCGAATCACCATTGAAATTTTAATCTCACTTGTGCTAATCATCATAATATTAATATTGTCTTCTGCTAAAGCTTGGAATGCTCTTGCAGCCACTCCACTATGAGATTTCATACCCACACCCACAATAGAGACTTTTGCAATATCTGAATCATAATCAATACTCTCCACGCTTCCTTCAAATGCCTTTAAAACACGCTTTGTGTTTTCTAGTTCCACTTCTGGAATTGTAAAATCCAAATCCGTCTTGCCATCTCTACCAATTGTTTGCACAATCATATCCACATTGATATTTGCTTCACTCAAAGCCCCAAAAATTTCTGCTGCAATCCCTGGTCTATCTTCTACATTACAAATGCTCACTCTTGCTTGATTTTTATCTAATGCGATTCCGCTAACAATTGGATGTTCCATAATTTCTTCTTCCTTTGTAATTAATGTGCCTTCATTATAATTAAAACTACTTCTTGTAACCAAATTAACATTAAGTTTTTTTGCCATTTCAACTGAACGATTCAATAAAACTTTAGCTCCCATTGAAGCAAGCTCTAACATTTCATCATAGCTAATTTTATCTATCTTTTTTGCCTTAGGTTCGATTCTTGGATCGGTGGTATAAACCCCATCAACATCTGTGTAAATCTCACACAAATCTGCTTGCAATGCTCCAGCAAGTGCCACTGCAGAGAGATCGCTCCCTCCCCTGCCTAGCGTGGTTACCTCACCTTTTTCTGTAACCCCTTGGAATCCAGCTACCACAACAATATAATCTTTAGCTAATAGCTCATTGAGATAGGTTGTATCAATTTCTTCAATTCTTGCTTTAGTGTGAGAAGTATCTGTAACAATCCCTGCTGCTCGACCACTCAAAGAAATTGCTTTATAGCCCATTTCCTCTAAAGCAATAGCCAAAAGCGCACTTGTAACTCTCTCACCTGCACTAAGCACCATATCCACTTCACGCTCTTTTGGAAGCCTTGAAAAGAATTTTGTATAGCCTAATAGCTTATCAGTTTCTCCACTCATAGCAGAAACTACCACAACAAGACTATTCCCTTTCTCTTTTGATTCCACTACGCGCTTAGCAACATTTTGAATCCTTTCACAATCACCAACACTAGTGCCACCATATTTTTGAACAATTAACATTACAAATACCCTTTCCTTTTAAAATACTCTAAAACTTGACGATAAACTGGACGCTTAAAATAAGTAATATGATTAAATAAATCTTCAAATGTTACAAATTTATACTCATCAAACTCTGGCTCCTCTGTATTAATGTCTATGATTCCATTTTCTTGTAAGCGCACCAAAAAATATTTTTGTATCTGTCCATCATAAGGATACATTCGCTTAACAACAGAAGGAGGGAAATCATAACTAATCCATTCGGGATATTCTGCAACGATATCCACCTTATCAGTCCCAATTTCTTCCTTAAGCTCACGAAACAAAGCTTCTTTAGGTGTCTCTGACTTATCAATTCCACCTTGTGGGAATTGCCATGCATTCTTAATATCAGTGCGACTTGCAATAAAAAGCTCACAAGTTAATGGATATTTCGGAGAAAGTATGATAGCAGCAACATTGGGTCGATAAGTTTTTGTTTCTTTTCTCACCAAATAACTCCTAAATCAAAATATTTTTAAAATAATAATTGAATTGTTTTTAAAGAGTTTTTAAACGCAGTAAATATTAAGTCAAAATTTTATAAAATTCTAAAATTAGAAGCCAAACTTTTGGATTCAAATAAATTTGAATTTTAGCTTTCTAAAGGAATATTTTGGAAGCACAAAAACTTGCAAGAGGCACACAAGAAAAATATCAAAAAACACTAAATATTGCCTATCAACTTTTTTTAAAGTATGGCTATGAGAAAACTAGTCTGCAAATGATTGTTAAAGAAACAGGAGACTCTCTAGCAACTATCTATAAACTTTTTGGGAATAAAAGAAAACTCTTTCAAAAAGTTATTGAGCAAGAAAATGGCGATTTTTTTCAATCTTTAGCAGAACATTTTATGCAAGTGCAACAATCCGAACTTTGTTTGCAAGATTTTCTCATTTCAATTGGCAAAAAGCTTTTAAATGAAATTTTTACGCCAGAAACCATTGCTTTAAACCGCCTTATTTTTATTGAGGGCTATAATGATTCAGAGTTATTGCAAACTTTTCAAATTTCTTGTGTAGATAAAATCCTTTTTTATTTTTCAAAATGCCTCGAAACTTACGCCAAAAGAGAAAAAATTCATATTCAAAATTTACAAGAAGATGCAAAATTCTGCCTTGATCTTATTGTAAGTCCTTATTTATTGCATTCTCTTTTAGATTCTAATTACATTCCCCCAAACAATGAAGAAACAGAAAGAATCGCAAGAAAATCTGCACATATTTTTTTACTTTATTTACAACACAACAAGGAGACATTATGAATAACATTGACAATCAACTATTAGCACGCTTGCAAAATTTAGCAAGTCTTGAAATTAGCCCAGAAAAACTAGAATCAACCAAAGAAAATCTTAATGAAATTGTGCATTTTGTTGAAAATATTAACGCATTAGATTTAAGTGAGATTCCAGCTTCTTTTAATGCGATTCACTCAACGCTTCCTATGCGTGAAGACAAAGTAGAAAATAAACCTGAAATTGCCTCTAATATTCTTAAAAATGCACCCAAAAGTGAAGAAAATTTCTTTATTGTTCCAAAAATTATAGAATAATGCAAGATCTTAATATTTCACTTGAAAATATCAAAATTGAAGAATCATGGAAATTAGCGTTAAAGGATGAATTTTTAAAACCCTATTTTTTAGAGATTAAATGCCATTATTTAAATGCTAAAAACGCGGGAAAAATCCTTTATCCTCCCGCAAAGCTTATTTTCAATGCGTTTAATCTCACGCCCTTTACTTCCCTAAAAGTCGTCCTTTTAGGACAAGATCCCTATCATAATCCTAATCAAGCTATGGGATTATCCTTTAGTGTGCCAAAAGGTATTCCACTCCCCCCTTCTTTAAAAAATATCTATCAAGAATTATATGAAGATTTAGGAATCCCACCAAGTCATAATGGAGACTTAACCAAATGGGCAAAACAAGGAGTATTGCTACTTAATAGCGTTTTAAGTGTGGAACAAAACAAGCCTGCTTCGCATCAAAATTTTGGTTGGCAGACTTTCACTGACAATGTTATTAGCACCATTTCCCTACAAAAAGAAGGAATTATTTTTTTACTTTGGGGAAACTACGCTAGAGCTAAAAAAAATCTTATTGATTCTAAAAAACATTTCATCCTAGAAGCAGCACATCCTTCACCTCTAGCGCGTGGAGCCTTTTTTGGTTGTAGGCATTTTTCAAAAACCAATCAAATCCTAGAATCTCTTCATAAAACTCCTATTGATTGGCAAATCTAATTCTAACTATTTTTCATTTTCTTTTGTTTTTATAGTCTCTAACTCTTCTTTTTGAATTGACTCAACTTTTGCTTCTTGCGATTCTTTATTAATATTCAAAATTTTTAAAATCTTTTGATTGCTTTTAGTTAAGACTTTAAACTCAACTCTACGCGAAAGCTCAGCACTCTCAAGCGGCTTTGCAAAAGACAATCCATTTGCACGCAAAACACTAACTAACCATTCTTTTTGTTTGGCAATTTGTTGATTATTAAAGCAATATTTCAAAACTTCTAAAGCTCTTGCTTGAGATAATTCTGCATTCCCTAAATATCTATCCTCTAAGCTTTTTGCATTTTTCCATTCCTTAGAAGTATGCCCCTCAATCCGAATTTCCTCAATGTCTTCTTTGTATTGAGGGCGACTTAAAATTTTAATATAACGCGGAAAAAAATCATCTAAGATTTCCTTAAATCTTGATTTTACTTCTTTTTCACCTTGATCAAACAAAATATCAGGTTCTCTAAAACGCACTGTGTTGTCTTCATCAATCTCTGCATTCCATTTTCCTAAATCCTTAGAAAATTCTGCTACTAAATCCTTATAAAGCTCTGTTTGAAGGTTTTGATGCGTTTTGGCAACATCGCTCATTTGCTTATTTAATGCCAAAAGTTCCGCATTTTGCAGGGCAAGTTCTTTTTGTGTTTTGCTAATAACCACCATATAACCCACAGCCACAAGCAGGAATATCATCATCACTCCTGCCATCATATCAGAAATGCTAATCCACTCATTCCCTTTATTGAAATCATTTGCCATTAATTTCTGGCTCCCATAAGTTCTCTAATTCGCCTTAAAAACCATTCATAATCTTGCCTAAATCCCAAAGTAATATTAGATAATGCACCATCTAAATCTCCTAAAGATCGACAAAGATTTTCATTTAGACTTGTTGTTTTAGAAAGCGAAGAATCCACATTGGTTTGAATAATCTTTAAAATCCCTTCAATTTCTTTACGATTATTTTCCAAAGCAGTATAAGCTCCCTCCAAAGATTCTCCTAAATTCTTTTGCAATTGATTAAATTCATTCAAAAGTTCCGTGCTAACATTTTTTGGTATTTCCAAACTTTGTTGCGTCAAAGTAGATAACATTTCCAAATAGCGTTTTGCCATTTCTTGCAATATATTCTTCACTTTTTCTTCTAAGGCACTATATTGAGCTATGACTTTCTTAGAATGACTATCTAAATGCTGACTAGAAAACTGCAACAATTCCTTAGATAATCCCTCAATTGTCCCTAGAATCTGCTTACTTCCCAAACCAAATTTCTGCACAATCTCACTTAAGCTTTTTTGCAATTCTTGTTGCATTCCTTGATGGCTTTGCAAACTCTCTAAATGATGCTTTTGCAAGGTTTCTAAACTATTTTGTGAGAGTTTTGAGAGTTGGTTTTGATAAAGATTGGAAGAATTTTTGAGATAAGCTCCAAGGGTTTCTATTGCGTTTTTATATGATTCTCCAAAACTTGATCGCATTTGATTTTGCAATTCCTCATAATGCTCTTGTGTATTTTGCGACATTGCCTGAAGATTAGCACTCAAATCCTCTAAGTTTTGCTCCATTAGCTTATGAATATCTTCTGATTTAGATTGATTATAAACAAGCAGTCTATCTACACTTTGTGAAATATCTTGGGTGGTTTTAGAGAAGTTATCTTTAAGGTTTTGAGTAGTATCAACCAATGATTCTTCAATATTTTGCGCACTTTTACTAAGGGAATTGGCAGTTTCATTTAGCATTGTATCAAGACTTTTTGTAACCACTAACATAGAATCTTCAATGTCTTTAGATATTTCCTTTAGAGTTTCTTTAGATTCTTGAAAATTCTCTTGTAGCGTTTTAGTGGTATTGCCAAGCAAAGAATCAAAACTTAAAACCGCATTAGCAATGTGCTCTTCTAATGCATTAGTATTTTTAAGCATACTCTCTTTAGCTTCATTCCCCATTTGCTCAAGAGTTCCACTTGTATTTTTTAGGATAATCTCCAAATCTTGCCTATGTTGCTCCAAAATAGCATCACTTTTTTGTGTTTGCCCCTCAAGTAGTAAAAGCGATTCTTTTTGTGTCTTATCTAACTCTCCCAAAGTCTCTTCAAAGCTTCCATTTACCTTTTGTAGATATTCTGTAATATTTTCTTTGGCACTCTTTAGCATTTCAAGATTCTGATTATTTAACTCAACATTACTTTTTTGGATATGATTCAAGCATTTTTCTGACTCTTCTTGAACTTGAGTTAAAAATTGATCCATATTCTCTTTGTTTTGAACAAGATAACTTTGAGTAAATTCTCCCAAATCCTTTTGGAGATTGTTAAGATTTCCGCTTAATTCCAAATAATCTTTTTGTAAGACTTGGAGATTATCTGTTAGCATTTCTTGGGTTACATTTTTATGTTCCTGCATACTTGTTTGCAAATACCCACGCACTTCTTGTAAATTTTGCTTTGTCAAATCCATTGCCTGTTGATGAGATTCTTGCATAATATGAGTTAAACTCTGCACTGATTCCAAAGCACTTTGTGCATTCTTATGCATATCTTCAAACCCTAGTAACATTTGAGAGAGTTTTTGATTTTCAATTCTTGAGGCTTCAATACTATGTGCCAAAGCATTATAAACTTCCAAAACTTCGCTATTACGCTCTGCCACCATTTCTAAAACTTCTTGAGAATTTTTAAAGACTTTTAAAGTGTTTTTAAGATTCTCATCTAAGCCCTCAAGAGTATTTTTGTAATTTTCTTGCCACGATATCATTTGAGAAACAGCTGCATTGAGTTCTTTAAAATTATCTCCAAATTGATCGGTAATCTTTTGATTAAAATCTCTAATTACACTCTCTAATGCCGAAATAAGCTCCTTAGAAGCACCTTGCACTAGGTATTGCATTGCCTCTTTTAAAGTATGATTAGTCGCATCAAAATGTTTGCTAATTTTTAAAAAATTCTCTTCTTGAGCAAGGCGATATTTTTCTTGAAAGTCTTGTGATTTAAGGCTTTGATCTACAATGGTTTTTAAATACTTTAATTCATCAAGTTTTGAGGCTTGCAATGAAAAATAATCCATCATATTTTCAAAATCACTTTTAACAGCTTTACCTTTTTGGATAATCGCTAAAAGAATCGCCAAAGACATACCCAAAATAGAAGTATAAAAAGCCGTTTTTAGTCCTTCTAGCAAAAAGGGGACAGATTTTTCAATTTCATTAACATTAAAATCTTGCAATCCAATAAAAATCCCCACAAAGGTTCCCAAAACCCCTGCACTCATAATAATAGATTTAAAATCCCTGTGTTTTTGCTTCCCATAACTCAAAAAATCCCATAATGCAAGCCCGAGCATAATTATCGTAAAAATAATATTAACAAGGATATTTTCCATTTATCGCCCTTTTTTCCTTTTTTTAACTTCAAATCGTTCATCCCCTTCTAGCCAATCTGGTTTTTGTATCTGACTACCTTTACGATTTACCATAAAAAGGATAAATCGAATAGCCAACAAAATTATCAAAAAGGTAACAACTGCTGAAATAATTGTCGTTAAATCATAGCTTTCTTTTAACATTATTGTATTTGCTCCACTTGTATATCAACATTCACACGCTCAATTTCGTTTAACACTCCAACAAGCGCAATAAATTTCTCAAAATAGCTTTTTTGATCTCCCCTAAGCAAAATGGGAGTGTCTTTTGGCATTTTTAAAAGTGCTTCTTTAATAGCTTCAAGGTTTGTTTGATTCTTATCCAAAAAATACTCCCCTTGTGCATTAATGGTAATTTCTACACTCTTTAATTCTTCCTTTACTGCTTCAGAACCTTGTGCTTTAGGGATTGCAATAGGAATCTTACCTTGTGCAATAAAAGTCGCACTTGTTAAAACAATAACCAGTAAAACAAGCATAATATCAATAAAAGGAACAATATTGATATTATCCATTCGTTTAGAATATCTCATCACCAAGCCTTAAAAAGATTCAACTTCTTTTGAATAATGTTGATTGCGTTGCTTTTTTTCCTGTAAAATTTCCCATTGCGCAACCAAAACCTCACTTTTTCTCATCAAAAGATTATAAAAAATAATTGATGGAATCGCAACTAAAAGCCCACCAGCTGTTGCTTGCAGAGCCAATGCAAGCCCTGTCATGATATTGGCAGTATCCACCATTCCCAACTGCCCTATTTGCACAAAAGTCATAATGATTCCAAACACCGTCCCCAAAAGTCCAACATAGGGAGCATTTGAACCAATAGTCGCAATCAAAGTTAGATTCTTAGAGAGATCAATTTCTAGCTCTGTTTTATTCTCATACAAAACAAGCTTAATGTAGCGGTAAAATAAAAATCTCTCAAAAACTGCCCATAGTGCAATGATGCTCATTAATAGCAAAATCCCCATCACACCATATTCTACCATTTCTTTTAAATTTAATCCAAACATAATAATCCCCCTATCTTCTTTGAAACTCTTTTAGCGTTTGTGCGATTTCTCTATTTTGTATTTTTTCTTTTAGCGTTTCTCGCTTGTCGTGCAGATTCTTTCCTTTTGCTAAAGCAATTTCCAATTTAGCCTTATTTCGCTTATTAAAATATAATTTCAAAGCTACAATGCTCATTCCTCCCACCTGACTTTTACCAAAAAGCTTATCAATTTCTTTTTTATGTAATAGTAATTTTCGTGGTCGCTTTTCATCTGGCTTATAATGGCGATTTGTTGTTTCAAGCGCTGAAATATGCGCTTGAAACAAAAATGCCTCGCCCTTGACAATCTTCACAAAACTATCTTTAAGATTCACTCTCCCTGCTCGAATGGATTTTACTTCACTGCCTTCTAATGCAATTCCAGCTTCATATTTCTCCAAAATAAAAAAATCATACAAAGCTTTTTTATTCGTGGCAACTACTTTCATTTCTACTCTTTTACTTTCCAAAAGCTGCTTCCACTTCCACTCAAAAAGTAGCCTTGTTGTGCATATTCTTTTAAACTTGGATAAAGCTTTATGGCAGGATTCAACAAATCATTATTCTCATAAGGCGATTGTTGTAGAATCTTTGCATTGCCAAACTCTAGCCAATTTTCCTGCGTGGGAGTATAAAATTCCTTAGCATAAGTTTGATAAACTTTTGTGGTATCACAATGAATCTTTGGTGTAACAATCTCTACTTCCAAGGCTTTTTCTTTACTTTTAGAAATTTTTTCTCCACGCCCACTCACATCAGCCACTTCATATTGACTTAAAAAAAATGGAACATCACTCCCTACTTTTTGAGCAATTTTATTTAGCTTCTCAAAACTCCATTGCAATTCTAATGCTTCATTAGCCCATAACAAAAAGGCTGCTGCATTAGAGCTTCCACCGCCTAATCCTGCACCACTTGGTATTTTTTTTTCAACTTCTACTTTTTGATGAGATAAAAATTCTTGTTTTTCTTGATTTAAAAAGGGCAACACCGCCTCATAAGCTTTATAGATAGTATTTTTCTCCATAGGACAATCAAAATCCCCAAGAATCTCAAACCCCACTTTACTTTCTTGTATCTCCAAACAATCAAAAAGATTCTTAACTAGCATAAAGCGTGAATACAGCGTATGGTATCTTATTGATTCTATAATAACCCTGCCTGTAATTTTTAAAAAAATATTAATCTTAGCATAACTTTTAATCATTTATTTTTTCTTTTTAGCATTCACCAACCAATCAATTTTGTCTTCTTTATGAGAAAGAGATTTTTTATTGGTTTCCAAAATGGCTTGTTTTAGCTCCTCTCTCAAAATCGTCAAATGAGGTGGTGCCTCAAAACCTATTTTGACGCTTCCCTTATCAATGCCAATAATTTTAATTGTAATATCTTCTCCAATACTAACACTTTCATTTTCTTTTCTTGATAAAATCAACATAAAGGAATCCTATTTGCTAAATATTGTATTTTATTTTCTTGATTTGAAATTATAGAAAAAAAATCCTCAAATTGCACTATATATTTTCCATCTTTAGTGATTTGCAACTCATCTTGTGTAATTTGTTTCCCATTTTGCACTTTCTCTTTCAAAACTCCATTATTAATTGCAAGCACTTTAGGTAAGTCCAAAATTTCTAGAGGATTCAAAAGCTTTTCATCTTCATAGTGTAACCCTCCCTCACTTAATCTCTCCAAATAACTAAGTCCCCCTAAACAGCCTAATTCTCTTGCAATCATCTCTCCTAAAGATCGAATATAGCTTCCCTCACTCACCCACACTTTAAAACTCAAAAAAGGATGAGAATAATTTAAAAATTCAATCTTAAAAATCTCCATAGTTTGTTCTTTTAAAACCACTTCTTTTCCTGCTCTTGCAAGTTCATAAGCTTTTTTTCCATTGATTTTTTTGGCACTATATTTTGGAGGGATAAAACCAATCTTTCCGCAAAATTTCTGTAAAACTTCTTTTAAATACTCTTTGGAAAATATTTTCACTTGATGAATTCTTTGAATATTCTCAATATCTAAAGAATCACTCTCTAAGCCAAGCCAAAGTGTTGCTTGATAAACTTTTGGAGTTTTTTTAAGAAAAGGAAAAAGTCGCGTATATTGCCCATAAGCTACCACCAAAACCCCACAAGCAAAAGGATCTAAAATACCACTAAAACCAGCTTTTTTAGCACCATCACGTCTTTTTAAAAAACCCAAATATCCATTTGAGGAAACAAACAAAGGCTTTTTCGCTACAAAAATGCCATCCAAAATCATACCTTTTAAAAATTTTATGCTAAACTACACATTACATTAATTCAAATCTTTACAGCTAAGGAAATTGAATGAAAAATAAAATTTTAACATTTTTTATTTTAAGTTTTGCGGTTTTATTTTTTGCAAATTGCAACCAAACTACTCTTGCTCCAAATAATCCAACGCTCCCTTATCCTAAGATTATCTACGATAAAGCCTTAGATACTAGCATTATTCCCACAGATTTTCCAAAAACTTTTGAAAATCGCTTTAAAATCCTTTTTAATCAAAACCCAAATCCAAAAATTCAGGCTATCCATTATTACTTTACTCATTTTTACAATGAAGGTCAAGGTGATCGCTCTCCAAATGCTTCTTTTAGCGTTCTTCCTCGCTATTTGATACAACTCAATCTTAAAGTTATTACTCAAGATACCACTTCTTTTTATAAACAAAGCTATGAAATCCCAATAGCTTTGTTTAATCCAATATATGATCAACATTTTGATTCTTTGATCTCAAAAGCCCTAAAAACACAATAATTTATTTTTTAAATATAAAAAAATGGCATAATTCTTTCTATTTTTTAATAAAGAAGGAATTATGAATCCCTACATTGATACCTATCGCAATCCACTAAAAATCAAAGAAACTTTTAATGCTATCAGAACACTAAGCAAAAATCTCACAAACCCCATTAAAATAATGGAAGTATGTGGAGGACATACGCATACAATTATGAAATATGCACTCCCCCAACTTCTCCCAGAAAATATTGAATTTGTGCATGGACCGGGCTGTCCTGTATGTGTAATGTCTAAAGGACGCATTGATTGTGCTTATCAAATTGCTTCGCAAAAAGATGTTATTCTTGTAACACTAGGAGATATGATAAAAGTTCCAGGAAGTTATGGAAGTCTCCAACAAGCTCGTGCTAAGGGTTTAAATATTGTTTTTGTCTATTCTCCTTTGGAAATTCTCAAAATTGCCCAAAATAACCCAAATAAAAAAGTTGTCTATTTTGCAATAGGCTTTGAAACCACTACCCCAATGACCGCTGCACTCTTGCAAAAAGTGATTGCACTAAATCTTAAAAATGTCTTTTTTCATATTAATCATGTGCTAGTTCCTCCACCTCTAGACATTATTTTAGGAGATGAAAATTGTCAAATCAACGCACTTCTAGCTCCATCCCATGTCAGCGTTATCACGGGTTCTAAAATCTATGAACCTTTAGTTAAAAAATATCATATTCCTATTGTAGTTTGCGGTTTTGAACCAGTGGATATTGGTGAAAGCCTACTTTCAATCCTTAATCAAATTCTTACCAATTCCCCAAAAGTAGAAACTCAATATGCAAGAAGTGTTACTTATGAAGGAAATCTCAAAGCACAAAGTCTAGTTGAACAATACTTTACCTTGGAAAAAAGTTTCTATTGGCGCGGACTTGGAGAAATCCCACACTCTTCACTAAAACTCAAAGAAGAATTTAGCGAATTTGATGCTGCGGTTATCTTTAAAGATTGCCTTGGCGGAATCCCTAAAGAAGAGCATAAAAATTGCCTTTGTGGTGAAATTTTAAAAGGAAATAAAAAACCCTATGATTGCAAACTCTTTGGTAAAGCTTGTAATCCTCAAAATCCATTAGGTAGCTGTATGGTAAGTAGCGAGGGGGCTTGTGCGGCGTATTTTAAATACCAAGGAATCCAGCCTGTATAAACCTTGCTATACGATTCTATAAAGTAATTTGCATAATTTAAAGCAAGACTTTATAGCTACAAACTCTCTTTTGCTTACACTTAATTAACATTAACAAACTTATTAGGGAATTAAAAACAATTTTAAAGAAAGCATAAAAAAATCCGCTTAAACCCAAAAAAGGCTAAGCGGATTGAAGATAGAAAGGGGGAGGAGGAATTACATCATTCCTCCCATACCTCCCATTCCGCCCATACCACTCATATCAGACATTGCAGGTTTATCTTCTTTGATTTCATGCACTGTAGCTTCAGTAGTGAGCAACAAGCTTGAAACAGAAACAGCATTTTGTAATGCGATTCTTGCTACTTTTAATGGATCAATGATTCCTGCTTCAAACATATCAACATATTTACCACTTGAAGCATCAAATCCATTATTTGCATTAGAATCTTTTTCTACATTATTAACCACTACACCATCATCAAAGCCTGCATTAGTTGCGATTTGTTTGATAGGTGCAGAAATAGCACGTTTAATGATTTCATAACCAATTTTCTCATCACCTTCTAAACTCAAGCTTACTTTTGCTGCTGCACGAATAAGAGCTGCACCACCACCAATGATAATTCCTTCTTCTACGGCTGCTTTTGTAGCAGAGAGTGCATCATCTACTCTATCTTTTTTCTCTTTCATTTCAACTTCACTTGCAGCACCTACTTTAATAACTGCTACACCGCCACTTAGTTTTGCCAATCTTTCTTGTAATTTTTCTCTATCATAATCACTTGTTGTAGATTCAATTTGGGTTTTAATTTGTGCAATTCTTGCATTCACTGCATCTTTGCTTCCTACTCCATCTACGATTGTTGTGTTATCTTTATCAATAACGATTCTTGAAGCTTGTCCTAAATCTGCGATAGTTGCATTTTCTAAAGTTTTACCAAGCTCTTCGCTAATCACTTCGCCACCTGTCAAAGTTGCAATATCTTTTAACATTTCTTTTCTTCTATCACCAAATCCAGGAGCTTTAACTGCAGCAACATTTAAAACACCTCTTAATTTATTTACTACCAAAGTTGTTAGTGCTTCACCTTCGATATCTTCAGCAATGATTAATAAAGGTTTTCCACTTTTCATTGTTGATTCTAAAAGCGGTAAAATATCTTTCATTGAAGTGATTTTTTTATCTGTTAAAAGAATATAAGGATGCTCTAGCTCTGCTTCCATTTTATCGCTATTAGTTACAAAATAAGGACTTAAGTAACCTCTATCAAACTGCATACCTTCAACTACACTTAGTTCATCATTGATTCCTTTTGCTTCTTCAACGGTAATAACACCATCTTTACCTACTTTTTCCATTGCTTCAGCAATAAGCTCACCTACTTTTGCATCAGAGTTTGCAGAGATAGTCGCAACTTGTGCGATTTCTTTTTTACCAGAAACAGGTTTTGAAATCTTTTTTAGCTCTTCAGTGATAGCTTCTGCTGCTTTATCCATTCCTCGTTTTACTTCAATTGGATTTGCTCCAGCAGTAATATTTCTCAAACCTTCTTTGAAAATACTATAAGCCAAAACGGTTGCTGTTGTTGTTCCATCTCCTGCTGCATCTGCAGTTTTACTAGCAACTTCTTTAACAAGCTGTGCACCCATATTTGCAATAGGATCGGCTAATTCAATTTCTTTTGCCACAGACACACCATCTTTGGTAATGCTTGGAGCACCAAAACTTTTTTGAATCAACACATTTCGTCCTCTTGGTCCCATTGTTACTTTAACTGCATCGCTTAATTGCTTTACACCTTCAAATAATCTATTTCTTGCGTTGTCTGAAAAATTAATTTCTTTACTTGCCATTTTTTACTCCTTGTTTTAAATATATCAAATTAGGCAATAACACCTAAAACATCTTCTAATTTTAAAATCAAATACTCTGTTCCATCGAGCTTCACTTCAGTGCCAGAATATTTTCCAAATACAACTTTATCATTAACTTTTACTTCTTTCACTTCACTTCCAATAGCTTTTACAACACCCATTAAAGGCTTTTCTTTTGCGTTATCAGGAATGATAATTCCAGAAGCAGTTTTTGTATCTTCTTCAAGTCTTTCTACCAAAACTCTTTCACCAAGTGGTTTAAAATTCATAGGATTACCTCCATTAATTTAAAAATTCATTATAAAAACGAGTGGAATTATAATCATTTTTTTTATGCTTGTCAATATCTTTAGTAAAAAAATTCATTAATTCTTAGTCTATATGACTAAATATTAATTAGCTTAATACACTTAATATAAAAATTGCTACCTTAATTCTTTTAAATTTGAACAACATTAATCGTAGATTCATATTTTTAATTTTTTAATAAAGAAAAAAAAGATACACTCTAAAGTATTATCAATAAATTAAATTCAATGACACATAAGGAAATACAATGTATTCATCTAAAGTTACTAATCTTTCAGAATCTATCACCATTGCCATTAGCTCTTTAGCTAGAGAACTCAAAGCACAAGGGCGAGACATTCTCTCCTTTTCAGCAGGAGAACCTGACTTTGATACCCCTCAAGTCATCAAAGATGAAGCTATTAAAGCTATTCAAAATGGTTTTACTAAATACACTGCAGTTGCTGGAATTCCCGAATTACTTCAAACCATCAGTCACAAACTTTTAAAAGAGAATCATCTTAATTATACTCCCGAAGAAATTGTGGTCAATAGTGGAGCGAAGCATTCTTTATTTAATGTCTTTCAAACACTCATTGAAAAAGACGATGAAGTTATAATACCAAGTCCTTATTGGGTAACCTATCCCGAACTTGTTACTTATAGTGGCGGAAAAAATGTCTTTATTCAAACCACGCAAGAAAATCGCTTCAAAATCACTCCTGAACAACTCAAATCCGCCATCACACCCAAAACAAAAATACTTGTTTTAACCACTCCATCAAACCCAACAGGAATGGTGTATTCTAAAAGCGAATTAGAATCCATTGCAGAAGTTCTAAAAGGCACAAATATTTGGGTAATTAGCGATGAAATCTATGAAAAACTTGTTTATGACAATGCCTTTACTTCTTGTGGAAGCATTAGTCAAGATATGCTAGAACGCACCATTACCATTAATGGACTAAGCAAGGCTGTTGCAATGACAGGTTGGCGAATGGGGTATCTTGCTACCAAAGATAGAAAATTACGCCAACTCATTGTTGGTTTGCAAAGTCAATCCATTTCTAATATCAATTCTATTACACAAAAAGCTTCGATTCCAGCACTAGATGGTAGAGCAGACCAAGACATTCAAAGAATGTGTCAAGCTTTCAAAGAAAGAAGAGATGTCGCTTGCAAACTTTTTAATGAGATTCAAAACCTAAGTGTTGATTTGCCTGATGGCGCTTTTTACCTCTTTGTAAATTGCAAAAATGTCAATCCTGATTCTATGGAATTTTCTAAAGCATTGCTTGAAAAAGAAGGAGTGGCTGTAGTGCCTGGAATCGGCTTTGGTGCAGAAGGCTATTTCCGCTTTTCTTTTGCCACTGATCTTGATAGCATTAAAAAAGGTATTGCTAGAATCGCAAATTTCTGCCAATCTTACAAATAATTTTACTTAACTGATTTGAAATTTAAAGAGGCGAAATATAATATTTCTGCCTCCAAAACTATGCAATACTATAAATCTTAAATATTACCCATTAAATTAATTTATTATTTTTTTATTAATAACATTCTTTAGGCACTTTTTAATACAACAACCGCAAGAATGATAATAAAGATTCCAATCCACCCTATAGGCTTAAGTCTCTGATTAAAAAAATACCAACCTCCTAAAGTTGTTCCAAAAATACCTATACAACCCCAAAGCGTGTAAGCAACCACCAAGCTCATACCTCCCTCCACACTCAAAGCCAATAAATAAAAAGCCAACCACACAAGCCCAATAGAAAATAATCCCCACCTTAACTTCCTAAAGCCCTCTGACTTATTCAAAGCTAAATTAGCAACAATATCTAAAATAGCCGCTAAGATTACATAAACAAAATAAACGCTAAACATTATTTGCCACCTAACTCATCTTGGCTAGAGTGTTTCTCGCCTAAATTTACCAAAATAATCCCAATTAACGCCAAAGTAAGCCCAATATATTCCTGTGTATTTAAATGATTACCAAAAATAAGAACCGAAATAATCGTAATTAATGACAAACCTACAATTTCCCAAATGGCATATGCTGTGCCTATATTAATTCTTTGGATAGCCAAAGACATAAAATAATAAGAAATTCCCAACATAAAAAACATACAACCATAAGCAAGAAACTTATTCACTTGCCCAGAATAATTCATAACAGAGACGCCAAATACCTCGCAAAAAATTGCTATTATTAAAAATAACCACGCACGAAACATTTTTTAGACCTTTTTAAATTTAAAATATTCACAAAAATTAAAGTATGGTGAAAGTATGATATAAGAAAATTAATAGCAAGGAGGATCGATGGTTTGTTGAAGTTTAAAGACTTTCATAACAAAATTATAGCATAAAAGCTTTTCTAAAAATAAAAAGTGTTAAAATACAAAACTATTTTTTTAAAGGCAATTTAAGTGGAAATTACACTACCTAGTTACACTATCTCTTTTGGCACTCTACCCAAAATCAAACACAAGGGTAAAGTTTTGGTCGTTACAAATCCAAAAATTGCAGGTTTGCATCTACAAAAGCTACTTGCCAACCTTGAAGCTACTGAAGTGTATTGCATCTGTCTCCAAGATGGAGAATCTTATAAAAATTTCCAAAGTATTGAAATCATTTTGGAAGCTGCTTTTAATCATCATCTTGATAGGAATTCCTTAATAATTGCCTTTGGAGGAGGAGTTATTGGCGATATGGTAGGATTTGCCGCTGGAATCTTTATGCGGGGAATCCATTTTATTCAAATCCCTACAACCCTTCTCTCGCAAGTAGATTCAAGCGTTGGAGGCAAAACAGGAATCAATAATCACTTTGGGAAAAATCTTATTGGACTTTTTCATCAACCCAAAGCAGTTTATATTGATACAGGATTCTTGCAAACTTTACCACCAAGGGAATTTAGTGCTGGAGTTGCAGAAATTATTAAAATGGCTATTTGTTTTGATAAAGATTTTTTTAATCTACTTTGCACCTCCAATCTTGATGATTCAAATATACTTTTACAGGTTATTCACAAAGCTGTTTCTATTAAAGCAAAAGTTGTTACAGAGGATGAAAAAGAAAAAGGAATTAGAGCTGCTTTAAACTATGGGCATACTTTTGGACATATCATTGAATTACAAAGTGGCTATGGAACTTACCTCCACGGAGAAGCCGTAAGCTTAGGAATGATTATGGCAAATACCCTTGCACTAAAGCTTAATCTCATCACACAAGAAGAATCAAATGCTATTACAAAAACTCTCCAAAGATTCCATCTGCCCACAAATTATAAAATCAAAAATATTGAATCTTTCTATCAAGCTTTCTTTTTAGATAAAAAAAGTCAAAATAACCAAATCACCTTTATTTTACCCAATGGAATTGGTAATTTTTCTTTTCAAAGCAATATTCCAAAATCTACAATTATTGAGGTATTAGAGGAATTTGTATGAAAAAACTTCTGCATTTAATTTCTCTTTTATTTTTATCTCTAACACCACTATTTGCAGAGCTCAAAGATGATATTCAGCAAATCAAACAAATTGATTCGCAAATCACAAAAATTAACAACTTTCTTAATCATCAAAACAATATTTGGATGAAAAAATATTCAAATTATCAAGCTTATCAGCAAGTTAGCTTCAATCTCAACCAAACCCAAAAAGAGATTCAAACACTTCAAGAATCCCCAAACACACTTGAAAATCAAACCCAACTCAATAACCTTAAACGAAATCTCATAGCACTCCAAAATCAAAAAGATTTGCTTGGGAACTATAAAGATGCACCTTTTAAAGAACTTATTGAACCCAATAAATTAGAAAAAACTCCCAATGTTACTAACCCTCTTTTAATCATTAATGCCCTCTCTCATATCAAAAAAAATAACGAAGAACTTGGAAACCTTCAAAAAAATTACAAAACCCTTGAAGAAAATATCTCTCAACTTCAACAAAAAGAACAACTTCTTAAAAATTTACTTCTTCTTTATGAATCTTCTAGCAATGAAACAAAGATTCAACAAATTTGTGCTGCAGATTATTGCCTATTTAATAACACAAATCAAATTTATGAAGAGATTAAAAATGCAACCAATGCATTAAGAATCCTAGAAAACACCAAAAATATTTTTGCCACAACTTTGCAAATTTTTTCAAAAGAAATTGAAGAAATTAACAATAATCTAACCGCACAAATTAAGTCTCAAATTATTAAGGGAATCACAATTGGCGTTACTATTTTATTTCTTTTGGGGGTTGCTTTTTCTATCAAACTTGGAGTGAGAAAGTATATCCACGATAACGAAAGAATCTACACCACCAATAAAATTATTAATTTCTTAAATATTACCCTCATTATCCTCATTTTACTTTTTGCCTATTTAGATAATGTTGGCTATCTTGTTACCGTGCTTGGATTTGCCTCTGCTGGTTTAGCCATTGCAATGAAAGATCTTTTTATGTCTGTTTTGGGTTGGATTGTTATTGTTGTGGGTGGCTCCGTGCATGCAGGCGATAGAATCAAAGTTATTAAAGAAGGTGCAGTATATGTAGGTGATGTGCTTGATATTTCAATTTTACGCATTACTCTATATGAAGACATCACGCTCACAACTTATACTGAAAATCGCCGAGCTGGTCGTGTTATTTTTATTCCTAACAACTTTGTTTTTACCACTATGTTTTCAAACTACACGCATGGAGGAATTAAAACCGTTTGGGATGGTATTGATTTTACGATTACCTTTGATTCAGATCACGCAAAAGCTTGTCATATTGCGAGAGAATGTGCAAAAAAATATGCCAAAGGCTATACAGAATCTACAAGAAAACAATTCAACAAATTACGAGATCGCTACACCCTTAAAAACACTAATGTAGAACCACGCGTCTTTAGCCTCTTAGAACAAAATGGGATTAGAATATCCGTATGGTATCTTACTAATGCTTATGCTACACTAGCTCTTAGAAGTGCCATAAGTGCCGAAATTATTGATCTTATTTTAAAAGAAGACAATATCAAAATTGCTTACCCAAGCACAACGGTTTATGAAGGCAATAAATTATCAAATACATTGCCTAAAACTGATGGCTCAATTCCACTTACATGAAAGTTTCCTATGCAAAAACCTAAAGTATTTTTTAAAACCTTTGGTTGTCGAACCAACCTTTTTGACACACAGGTTATGATTCATTCCTTAAAGGATTTTTCGCAAACCCCTTATGAAGAAGATTCAGATATTATTGTAGTAAATTCTTGCACCGTTACCAATGGTGCTGATAGCGGAGTTAGAAGCTACATTAATCGCCTTCAAAACGAGGGTAAAAAAATCTTTTTTACAGGATGTGGTGTTAAAACTCAAGGACAAGATTTATTGCAAAAAGGACTTATTGTTGGTGCTTTTGGGCATTCTTACAAAGAATCAATCAATGAGATTTTAAAACGCACTCAAAACTTTTATTTAGAGGGTGATCTAGAGAGTTTAGATCGCAATATTATTAGTGATTTTATTGGTAAAAGTCGTGCTTTTATTAAAATCCAAGAGGGTTGTGATTTTGCGTGTTCTTATTGCATTATTCCTAGTGTGAGAGGCAAAGCAAGAAGTTTTGAGAAAAATAAAATTATCAATCAAATTACTAAACTTACACAAAATGGTTTTAGTGAATTTATTCTAACTGGCACTAATATGGGAAGTTGGGGTAAAGATTCAAATGAAAATTTAACTAGCCTTTTAGAATCAATTTGTGCAATTCCCGAAGTCAAACGACTACGCCTAGGAAGCCTTGAACCCTCACAAATTACACAAGATTTTTTAGATTTTTTAGATCATCCTAAAATTGAGAGACACTTACACATCGCTCTGCAGCACACTTCCCCTTTTATGCTAAAGCTTATGAATCGCCAAAATACCTTTGAAAAAGATTTAGAGCTTTTTAATACTCTAGCTAAAAAAGGCTTTGCATTGGGAAGTGATTTTATCGTTGGACATCCACAAGAGAGTCAAGAAGTCTGGGAAGAAGCTTTTAGCAATTTTGCTTTATTTCCTTTAACACATCTTCATAGTTTTATTTATAGCCCTCGTTCAGGGACTTTTTCAGCTTCACTAAAAGAAAGAGTTTCTGGAGATATTTCAAAAATCCGGAAAAAACAAATTGAAGCTAAGGTTACAGAAAACAATTTTGCTTTTAGGCAAAAACTCTCAAAGGCTAACAAACCTATTAGTGTCTTGATTGAAGAAGTAAAAAGCAACGAAAATTCCTATCTTGCTAGCGGTTTTGATGAATATTACAACAAAATTCAAATCACTTCCAAGACTCCACTAACAAAAGATTCATGGATTACATTCCAACGCTTTATGCCACAAATGGATAAAAACTATGCAGAAATTTAAAACCCTCTATTTTGGAATTTTTACCCTAATACTTGCAATAATCATCTTTATTGCCTTTGCTTTAAAAGACAATGCCCTCTTAATTAGTGCAACTCACCTAGATAAAATACTCCAAAATTCCTTACCCACTCACGCTAAAATTAAAGGGGATTATCTTTATTTTGATCTTGATGATAAATCCTATAAAATTGCCAAAGATACAATAGATTTAAAAAATTTTGGACAAACAATCCCTTTAGAAATCACACAAGAAAATAGTATTTTAGAAAATGTATTTTTATTTTTTTTAATATTTGTATTGGTTTTAGTTATTTTACTCTTTTTAAGCAAATCCAAAAAAAATCCACAAAATATCTCCCAAAAAGATTCTAGCTATCAACAACAAGCACGAGCTATTGCTAATGAAGCCTTTCTCTTACATAATATCAAACCCATTACTTCTCATCTTGGTTTTGAAGATGTCGCAGGAATTACAGAAGCTAAAGAGGAATTAAAGGAAATTGTTGATTATCTAAAATCACCAAAAAAATATCAAGATTTTGGCGTAAAGCTTCCTAAAGGAGTGCTTTTAGTAGGACCTCCTGGTGTTGGGAAAACACTCATTGCAAAAGCATTAGCAGGAGAAGCAAAAGTTCCATTTTACTATCAAAGCGGTGCAAGTTTTGTGCAAATTTATGTGGGAATGGGAGCTAAAAGAGTGCATGATTTATTTACCAAAGCCAAACTCAACGCACCCGCAATTATTTTTATCGATGAAATCGATGCCGTTGGTAAAGCACGCGGTGGAATGCGTAATGAAGAGCGTGAAACCACACTCAATCAACTTTTAACAGAAATGGATGGCTTTGAAGATAGCAACGGAATCATTGTCATTGGAGCGACTAACAACATAGAATCAATGGATGAAGCTCTGCTTAGAAGTGGGAGATTTGATCGGCGAATCTTTATAGAATTACCTAATTTACAAGAACGCATTAAGATTTTAAAAGTGCACACAAGGGATAAAAATTGTGATTTTAATTATGAAGAAGTCGCTAAGCTTTGTGTAGGTTTTAGTGGAGCTGCACTTGCTTCTTTGGTAAATGAAGCAGCACTTTGTGCTATCAAGCGAAACTCTAATACCATTCAAAAAGAAGATATTTTAAATGTTCGCGATAAAGTGATCGTAGGGATTAGAAAAAAACTAAGCTATGATGAAAAAGAAAAGGAAATTCTAGCTTACTATCAAGCCGCAAAGGCTTTTAGTGCTTATTGGTTTGAAATCCCTTTTGAAAAAATTGCCTTAATGAGCAATACCCTAAAATACCTCGATAAAGAGCTTTTAAGTAAAAATGAATTAGAAAACCAAATCAAGATTCATCTCTCTGGAATTGCCGCATTAGAGCTACTTTATAATGAAAGCTATTCTTATGCCAAAGATGATTTAAATGAAGCCAAAAAACTAACTCATAAAATGGTGGAATCTTATGGTATGGGAGAATTTTTACTCGGTAGCGAAAAAGATATAGTAAAAATACTAGAAGATTGCAAAAATGATCGTTTAAGTTTCTTTAAAAATTACAAATATCTTTTAGAGAAAATTCAAAAAGAACTCTTAACTAAGGAAAAATTAGAATATCACGAAATTAGAGATTTAATCCATGCAGAATTATAAGATTTTTGGAGAATCTTGTTCGCCACACTTTATTCCCAAAGAGCTTTTAACTCCTTTTAGCGTAATTGGAAACCAAAATCACTGGCAAGAAGCCATTGACTATACTTTTGCGACACTTAGAGAACACCAACGCATTCAAAGTCTTCTTTTGATATTTTTTAGTCATTTAGATTCATTGCTAATTCCAAATCAACAAAAGCTAACAGAAATTTTAAAGAATGGGTGTAAAATTTATTTTTTTGTCTCAAAAGATTCTTTTAGTTTTGAAGAATGCAACTACTTAAGCCAATTTGGCTTAGTAATTGCTTTTTAAATTAATAAGCTCTCCTACCACATTGCCATTCAATCTCTTTTGCTCCAAGCATACCTTGTGCTTGTGGAATTGCATCAACACTTACAAACATCCCCACTTTTAAAGCAGTAAATTTCTCATAAGTATCCCATGCGCCAAACATACCACAATCATCTCCTTTTAATTCTGTATAAGGAAACACTTGTATCTCCACATTTCCACTTGGTCCTGCAATGGTAATTGTTTTTTTAGCATCATTAATTTGGGTAATTTGCCCATTAATGTCAAAATCTGCCAACGCTGGAATACTCAACAAACCCGCCATTAAAAATCCTGTGATGATTTTTTTTACTTTCATTTTTTATCCTTTCTTGTAATATCGTTTAAAATTGTAATAGCTTTTTGTGTATTTTTTGTCAAGATTAATAAAATTTTATTAAAATTTTTACAAATTACAAAACCACATTCGATACTAAGATTCTAAATTTTATGATAAAATCCCACACCAAAAAAGGCTTATATTTGAAAGAACCTATCATCAAACCAAACACCCTTATGTTAGCTCCATTAGCAGGCTATAGCGATTTACCTTTTAGAGAGGTTGTGAAAAAATTTGGTGCAGATATTACCGTGAGCGAAATGATAAGCGTTCATGCTCTAGCTTTTCAAAATAAAAAAACAATCAAAATGATAGAAAAATCTCCCCTTGAAAATCCTTTTGCACTGCAAATTGCTGGGAATGATTTTGAAATTATCCAAAGGGCTGTTGAATTTTTAAATCAATTTAGAGATTCTATTCAGATTCTTGATCTAAACTGCGGCTGTCCTGCTCCAAAAGTCTCAAGTCACGGAAGTGGAAGCTCTTTACTCAAAGATTTAAACAAATTAGTTAAGATTCTAAACCTTTTAAGAAAAATTAGCCTTTTTCCTTATCTTAGCGTTAAAGTTCGTTTAGGATTTGACAAAAAAATCCCTTTAGAAATTGCCAAAGCCCTTAGCGATTCTCCTATTGATTATGTTGTGGTGCATGGCAGAACCAAGAGTGATGGCTACAAAAAAGATAAAATTGATTATGATTCAATTAAAATCATTAAAGAAAATATTCCCCATCCACTTATTGCTAATGGCGAAATTAACTCTCCAGAAACGGCAAAAAAAGTGCAAGAATTTACTGGAGCTGATGGCATTATGATAGGAAGATCTGCGATTGAAAAACCATGGATTTTTACGCAAATTAAAAATAATCTAGAAGAATCAGTTGAATTAAGAAAGCAAGTCGCTTTGGAACACTTTGATAGAACAATTGAATTTAGAGGGGACTATGGAGCAATTATGTTTCGCAAGAATCTCCACGCTTACTCCAAAGGCTTAAAAGGTGCTAGTGAGTTTCGTAGCAAGGTTAATGCTATCACTAATCCTACCGCTATGCGTGAAGAAATTCTAAATTTCTTTTCACATAGTGATTTTGAAAATTAACATTTAAAAGAATTAAGCTGATTATTTAGCTTATTTGCTTTTTGTGAAATTTCTTGTGTGATTTCATTAATCAAATCTACACTTTGAGTATTTTCTTGCGTAAGCCCTTCTACTTTGCCTACTTGTTTTAGAATCTCACTCACATGAGAAAAAAGATCTTGCATTTTTTGCATTGTTTCCAAAGATGCCTGCACAGAACCCTCTAACGCCTTAACATTACTCTCAAGGATTCTAGTGCTTTCCATAGAAGAATCAGAAACCTTGCTAATCTTTTGAACATTATCACTCATAGCACTATTAGAATCGCTAATAGATTGAATAATAGTATTCACAACAGCATTGATTTCACTAAGACTCTTTTGTGTCCTTTCTGCAAGTTTCCTTACCTCATCAGCCACTACCGCAAATCCCCTGCCTGCTTCTCCAGCCCGTGCTGCTTCAATATTAGCATTAAGTGCTAATAGACTTGTTTGATCAGCAATTTCAGAAATAATTATTAAAACGCCTTTAATTTTATCTGTTTCTTGCGCACTCATTGCAAGTCTATCTGCAATACTATGCTCCACATTCACATTCTCTTGAACATCATTAGCCACTTGAATAAGCATTTCCTTAGTTTGCAAAAGCTGCTTAGTTGTTTCTTGGATATTGTGAGTATTTTTTTGCACTAATTTCATTGAATCATTCAACATATTCTCAATATTTTTTCCAAGCTTAGTGCTATTTTGAACTACTTCAACAGACTTCCCTATTCTCTCATTAATTTCTTTAGAAGCCACAAAAAGCCTATTAGCTTGAGCAATATTTTGACGACTTAGCTCTTTGGCATTCAAAACCATATTCCCAATTTTTTGAATAAAGTCATTAATATAAGAATTTGCCTTAGAGATTTCATTCCCATTTTTTGCAGGCAAACGCTTAGTTAAATCCCCATCACCTTGAGAGAGATCATAAGCCATATTGGATAAATTAGAAATAGGATGAAAAACCCAACGATTAATCAAAAACAAAAGCAATAACAATAAAATAACACCAACAAACACGATATAAAAGACAATTTTTAATTTAATGGCATTAGAATTTTCAACTAATTCTTTACTTGAAATTTGCATTTCAGCAACTCCAAGCACCTCTCCTATTTGAGAAGTTGCATGACACATAAGGCAGGTTTCCTCTGCGATAATTGGCTTTGCCATTACATAGCCTTTATCCTTATTGATTTCATAAGGTTGCAACACCTCTTTTTTATTGGCAAAAACCTCTAAAATCTCTTGTTTATTGGTATATTCTTTATCAAGCCCCATAAGCTCAATAACATTCTTGGAGGGAAAAACTTCCATATTCACAATTCCAGGAACTTCTCTAGATCCCTCAATAAAGCCACCAATAATAATAGGATCTCCTGTATTCATAGCTACTTTTAATCCTTCAAAAAGCATAGCATTAAGTTTATTTAATTCACTTCTAAAGCTATTTTCTACTATATTATTCAACCCTTTATTTAAATTAAAATACACCAAGCCCAAAAGCACAACCAAAAACACTACAATAAGTGCAATAATCTTAGAACGGATTGTTTTAAAAATTTTCATCTCTTCTAACCCCAAATTTCCCATAAAAATTCTCTAAAACTTTAAACGCAATTATACATTAATCAATTTTTAATTTTATTGAATATTCTTTTAAAAATTTTATAAATTCTCTATATAACTTAAAATTTAGAAACTTCCATTAATCTTTAGCAAGTGGTATTTTGATTTGAAACTCTACCCCATCATTGCAATTGCTATAAGCAATACTGCCTCCCATTTTTTCTAAAATCATAAAAACCATAGCAAGTCCAATTCCATTACCATTTTCTTTAGTCGTGAAATAACTTTCAAAAATTTTTTCTCCAATCTCTTTATTAATGCCCCCTCCATTATCCCTAATCTTTAAAAGGCAAAATTGATCTTCTTTATCCACTTTATTACAAGAAATGATAATTTGCCCCTCATTAATCTCATTTTTTAAAAACCTTGCTTTAATGGCATCAATAGCATTATCCAAAAGCACAATAATAATTTGCTGAAATTCATTTTTACTAGAAAAAATATTCACTTTTTCTTCAATATCAAGCTGTATTACGATCCTCTTATCTATAAGCTTGTAAAATAACTCCAGAATATTCTTAATTGCCTCATAAACTCCAAATCTTTCTATCTCCTTTGAAGGCTTAAAAAATTCTCTAAACTCATCAATAGTCTTGGACATAAACTGAATTTGCTCGGACATAATTTTGATATACTTTTCAAATCTCTCTTCATCAAGCTCTCCAAATTGCTTCATCTCTTTAAGATTTTGGCACAATAAAAAAAGAGAGTTGAGTGGTTGCTTCCACTGGTGTGCAATATTTCCAAGCATTTTTCCCATTTCTTCCATTTTACTTTTTTGTATTAGCATAGCCTGTTTGTTGTGTAATTTCTGCTCCAATTTTACAATCTCTGAAATATCTACAAAAGCGAAATATAAAGCTAACTTACCTTCATAAATAAAAGTATGAACAGAAACAATCATAGGCAAATTTTCATTTTTACTTTTTATGATAGATTTAAAATTTTGCTTCTTTTTATTTTCTAATGCCTCATTAATCTTCATTAAAGCATATTTTTGCGATTCTAGCCCCACAAATAATTCTAAGAAACATTCTTTCATTATTTTAATATTCAATATCTCTAATGCGCTTTGATTGTATTTTAAAATCTTAAACTTTTCTTCTTTAGAATATTCCACAATCACGATAGGATTCAAGCTATTTTCAAATAAATATTCTGATAAATGGTCACTATGTATTCTCCTAGCCACTTCATATTCAAGCTGCTTAGCTAATTCTTCACTTAAAACTTGAATTTTTTCTTGTTTTTCTCTCAAGTTTGTTTCTAATTTTATTTTGTCTAGTAACATCTTTCTGTAATTAAAAAATAAAAACAACAAAAGCCAAATTATCGCAACTAAAATCCCAAAGATTAAGATTCCAATTGAATAGTTTTCATTCCACTCTAGCATTTTGATCCATAAATTTAATTTTATCTAAAGATTATAACAAAATTATTCCAAATCAAATTCAATTAATCGCACTATTAAAGCTTTTTATTGTATTAGTTTTGTTAAAATTCCATTCATTTTTATTTTAAGGCATTGTGATGACAACGACTTTTTTACTTGAAATCGGAACTCAAGAACTTCCAGCAATCCCACTTTTAACAGAGCTTCCAAATATTAAGCCTAAATTTGCAAAAATTTTAGAAAAATATCGCTTATTGTGCGATTTTGATTTTTTCTACACACCTAGGCGTTTAGTTCTCATTGCAAAACAATTCCCAATCACACAAAAATCTCAAACACTTGAATTTTTTGGACCGCCTTTAAATATCGCTTACAAAGATAATGAGCCAACACAAGCTGCGTTAGGTTTCTTTAAAAAATGTGGAATCACACAACAAGAAGTTACCACTCTTATAAAAGATGATAAAGAGATTTTATATTTCAAAAAAGAATCTCCACAAACACCCGCTCAAGATCTACTCCAAATCATCACACAAGAATTCCTAGAATCACTTAACTTTGGTAAAAGTATGCGTTGGGGCAATCACAAAGAATCTTTTATTCGCCCTATCTCTTGGATTCTCTGCTTACTTAATGATACTCTTATCCCTCTTCATCTCTATGGCATAAACTCTAAAAGTCAGACTTTTGTTCATCGCAATATTAGCTTTGATGCCAAAGAAGTTACAAGTCTTGACAATTATTTCCAAGTTTTACAAGGAGGTAAGATTATTCTCAAACAAGATCAAAGACGCGAAAAGATTCTGCAAGAAATCCAAGCTATCCAAACCCAAAAAGGAATTAAAGTTGAAATTGATGAAGAGCTTTTAGAAGAAATAGTAAGTATTACAGAATACCCAACCGCACTTTTTGGAGAATTTAGCGAACACTTTTTAGAGTTGCCACCACCTTGCATTATTACTTCAATGAAAATCAACCAACGCTATTTTGCAACCTACAAAAATGAAAAACTTCACAATGGTTTTGTAATGGTTTCTAATAGTCTTTCAGAAAAAAATCAAATTATCATTGAAGGCAATGTTAAAGTCTTAAAAGCTAGATTAGAAGATGCACTCTTTTTCTACCATAATGACTTAAAAAATGGCTTGAATCCAGAAAAACTAAAAGAGGTTACTTTTGTCGAGGGATTAGGGACAATGTGGGATAAAACCCAAAGAGAAAGACAGATTATCAAGATTCTAGCACCACTTTACCAAAAATATTTTAATTCACAAGATTTTGGGCTAACTTTAGAGATTTTAGATCAAGCTTCTAATCTCTCTAAAGCAGATTTAATGAGCGAAATGGTCTATGAATTTACCGATTTGCAAGGCATTATGGGCTATTACTATGCCAATGCTTTAGGTTATGAAAGCAATGTTGCCTTAGCAATTAAAGAACAATACCTGCCAAATTCAGAAGAAAGCCCACTTCCAAGCAATCTCATTAGCGCTTTTGTTGCTCTTGCTTACAAGCTTGATAATCTTTTTGGATTATTTAGTGTCAAAAAAATCCCAAGTGGCTCTAGAGATCCATTTGCCCTAAGACGCGCAGCAATTGGAATGATTAAAATCATTTTACATTTTGACTTGCCTTTTGATCTTAAAAAGATTTTTTCTCTTATTGCACCACTTTATCGCCCTTTTGACTTGCAACAATTAGAAAATTTTATTTTAGAGCGATTAGATTCTATGCTTTCTTTTAATGCTTCATTACTTCGTGCGGTCTTAGCTACTGGAGAGAGAGATTTATTGCAAATCTACCAAAAACTTTCTGTGCTAGATTCTATCTTAAAAAACCAGGACAAAGCTCTCTTAACACAAACTTTCAAACGAGTGGCAAATATCACCAAAGAAATTAATTTAAATTCCGATCTTCCCATTAAGGCTGATAAGCTTTTAGCTAGTGAAGAAATCGAACTTTATAAGGCTTTTTGTGCCTATGAAGAAAAATCTCTAACTTTAAATTACCAAGAACAATTAGAGAATCTATTAGCCCTAAATCCACTTTTAAGCCGATTTTTTGACAAAGTTTTAGTAAATGCACCCGATGAAGATTTCAAAAATAATCGCAAGAATCTTATCGCAAGAATTTACAAAGCTTTCCTTAAAATCGCAGACATCAAAGAGATTAGCTTTTAGGGATTGTTATTTAGTTTTTGAGATTCTATAAATTTTGCCAAGCTTAGAGAGAAATTATTGCAAAAAAGCAAAATTATCTAAAGAGTGGCTAGGCAGGAGCCTCACTTACACGCCCTATCAAAATAATCCTAAAAAAAGTGAGGGGGGGGGTCGATTCTTGCTTTGTTTTTCTCTAAAAGTGCAAAAAACTAAAAAATTAAGCATTATTTTAGAATCTTTTGGTTAAAAACTTTCATTTAATTTCCTTAAGGAGTATTTATGTCTTTAATGATTAATGAAGAATGTATCGCTTGTGATGCTTGTCGTGAAGAATGTCCGAATGAAGCGATTGATGAGGGAGATCCTTATTACATCATCGATCCAGAGCTTTGCACTGAATGCTATGGCTTTTATGATGAACCCGCTTGTTTATCTGTTTGTCCTGTAGATGCGATTGTCTCTGATCCTGATAATATCGAATCGCTTGAAGAATTAAAATTCAAATATTCTCAAATCCACAAAGAAAATTAATGGCAAAAATCACTGCAATCATCGACATTGGTTCAAATTCCGCAAGAATGGCTATTTTTGAAAAAACGAGCCATTTTGGATTCCACTTACTTTATGAAACTAAAAGTAAAGTAAGAATCTCTGAATCCACTTATGAACACAATGGCTTTTTACAAGAAATTCCAATGCAAAGAGCCATCGATGCTTTGCAGGATTTTTTATGGATTGCCAAACTCCATAAAACGCGAAAAATTATCTGCGTTGCCACATCTGCCCTAAGAGATGCTCCAAATCGAAACATTTTTTTGCAACAAGCTAGAAAAATTGGCTTAAATGTAAAAGTTATCAATGGAGAAAAAGAAGCCTATTTTGGGGCAATTGCTGCCTTAAATTTATTGCCTTACAAAGAAGGCATCACCATTGATATTGGTGGCGGAAGCACTGAATGTGCGTTAATACAAAATCACAAAATTATCGATAAAATCTCCCTTAATCTTGGCACAATCCGCTTAAAAGAACTTTTTTTTGATAAGGGTGATTACAAAGGAGCAAGAAATTTCGTTTTAGAAAGCCTAAAAAGCATTCCAGATCACTTTAAAAACGCTAGAATCTTTGGAATTGGTGGCACTGCAAGAGCGCTTAGTAAAGCTATTCAAAAACAAATTAACTATCCCTTAGACACGCTTCATGGCTTTGAATATCACTTTAAAGATTATCATCATTTTTTTAAAACAATTTACACAAGCCCACAAGAAGATTTATTGCATCTAAACATCAAAGAAGATCGCTTAGATTCTATTCAAGGTGGGGCTTTGATTTTTCATTTGGCTTTGGAGCTTTTTGAAGCTAAAACTATCGTAACAAGTGGAGTTGGAGTGCGAGAAGGCGTTTTTTTAAGCGATCTTTTGCGCCACCACAATCAACATTTTCCCAATAATTTCAATCCAAGTGTGAGAAATCTCAAAGATCGATTCATTAAAAATCATCAACAATCTAACATCACCAAAAAATTAGCCCTAAAGCTTTTTAGAGCGCAAGAATCCTTAAAACTCCTTAATCCAAATCTTAAAAATCATCTCAGTGTCGCTGCAGAACTCTGTAATATCGGCATTGCACTTAATTTTTATGAAAAAAATCATCATAGCAATTATATTTTATTAAATGCACTAAATTACGCATTAAGCCACGAAGATAGACTAATTATCGCTACCCTTGTTCGTTTTAATAATAAAAAAATCCCCGAAGATTTAGCCTATAAGAATCTCTTACCACCCCTAGATGTCTTGCGAATCTTAAGCTTTTTTGTTGGACTTTCAGAGATTCTTAGCTACAACCAACAACCCGAACTTTTTACTTTTATTTTTTTAGAAAATGAAAACAATATTCTTCAAATCATTCATCCCAATATTTCTTATCTCATAAGAGAAAAACTTAAAAAACTAACACCTCCAAAAACAATACAAATAGAACTATGCTAAAACCTCTTAAAATAGCCTTTGTGCGCCTTACTGCAATGGGAGATATTATCCATAGTGCCAGTATTTTACCCCTCTTACACCAAACACTTTCTCAACACTATCAACCCACATTTCATTGGTATGTTGATTTAGAATTCCAAGAAATCTTGCAAGATTCTCCTTATATTAACAAACTCATTGCTCTTCCACTCAAAAAAAGTCTGAAAAATAAAAATTTTAAAGCCCTCTATGCTATCTATCAAACCCTAAGACTTGAATCATATGACATCGTAATTGACCTTCAAGGATTGCTTAAATCAGCCATTATTGGTAAATTTTTAGTTTCTAAACAATATATTGGTTTTAGTTTTAAAAGCGCTAAAGAATCTTTAGCTTCCTTGTTTTATAATAAAACCATACAAATCCCCTACCAAGAACATATTCTCTTACGCAATGCCACACTTGCTTTTAGTGCCTTTAATCTCCCTATCCCCGATATTCAAACGCTTCTTAACCCCAAGTCTTTTTTGGGTTTTAATCCGAATTTAGCCCCAAAGCTCAATCAAAATTCTGCTAAGATTCTTCTTGTGCTTGAAACTTCAAAACCCAACAAAACCTATCCACAACATCTTTTTTTAGAACTTACAAAACTTTTTAATACCGCTAATCTCTCACCCATTCTCCTAAGCCACAAAAGCACTATAACCCATTCTACACTTAATTTTCAATCCTTTAGCAATCTTAGCTTAAATGCCATAAAAGCACTTGTAGCACAAATGGATTTAGTCATCGGTGGAGACACTGGAATCACACATTTAGCTTGGGCTTTAAAGCGACCCTCTATCACACTCTTTGGTGCCACTCCCCCAAGCCGATTCAGCCTCCAAACCAAACAAAATTGCTATCTTATGGCAAATCCTAATGCTAATTACGATAAGCAAGATTTTAGCATTCAAAAGATTTCACCAAAAGAGATTTTTGACCTAGCAATCACCCTCTTAAAAGGAAAAATATGAAAAGATTCTTGTTATTTTCTTTTTTAAAATGTCTTGGTTATCTTTTCTTATATATGCCCCATTTTTTACGCTTAGGCTTTGCCAAAACAATCGCCCTAATCCTTTTTTTGCTTGATAGAAGGCGTAAATTTGATCTTCTTACAAACCTTGATTTTGCCTATGATCACACCCTTTCTCCCTTGCAAAAAAAAGAAATTTTAAAAACCAATTATCTCAATTTGGTTTATAATAGCATTAGTTTTTTTATGCTCTCTGTTAGCAATAAAGCTCAAATTTTAGATTCAATCAAAATTGATAAACCTAAAATCATCCAAAAGCTTCTTGAAACTAACACCAAGATTGTTTTTGTAACTGCTCATTTTGGGAATTGGGAATACACTACTCCTGCATTCTCTTGCTATTTTAATCATAAAATTACTGCTGTGGCACGTATGACTCCTTATCCGCTTATTAATGAATATCTCATCAAAGTTCGCTCTAAATTTAATATTACTATTTTAGATAAAAGAGGTGCTGCAATCCCTCTTGCTAAAGCACTTAAAAAAGATGGAGTAGTAGGAATCGTAACCGATCAAAATACCACCTCTAAAGAAGGTGAATTAGTAGATTTCTTTGGCAAAAAAGTGCGTCATACACCCATTGCCTCACTCCTTGCAAGAAAATTTGATGCAAAAATCATTCATTTTATTGCTTATTATTCTAAAGATTACAGAAAGATTCTCATTAAAATTCTACCCCCCATTGAATTTCAAAAGACAGATGATGCACAAAGCGATATTCACAATCTCACTCAAATTCAAAGCGATATTTTAGAGCAGATTATCAGAGAAAATCCAAAAGAATGGTTGTGGTTTCATAAAAAATTCAAGAATCAATACCCAGAAATTTATAAGGCTAAAAAATGAAAATTTTAATTATTAAAATTGCCTATATTGGGGATGTTTTATTAACTACCCCACTTTTTTACAATCTCAAACAATATTACGGAGAATCTTGCACTTTAGATATACTTGTTAATGAAGGCACTCAAGGCATTCTCTCTATGCAATACCTAAATGCAATACACACCCTAAAGAGAAGCCAAAATAAACTCCAAAGAATCAAAGATGATTTAAAACTCCTAAGAACTATCAAAAAAGCAAAATATGATATGGTAATTTCTCTAACTGCCGGCGATAGAAGCGCCTTTTTAGCATTTTGGAGTGGTGCAAAAATACGCGTTGGATTCCCTCCCAAAGCGTTTTGGGCAAAAAATATCTACACACTCAAACTCACACAAAAATACCAACACACCCTAGAAAATAATCTTGAAGCCCTAAGAATCTTAAATATCCCTATTCTCTCTAAAAAAGTTCTCCCTAAAATCTCACAAGAAACAAAAAAACTTCACAATCTACCACAAACTTTTATTCATTTGCATCTTTTTAGTCGTTGTTTCTATAAATGCCTTAATGATTCTTTTTGTGCCAAAATAATTGACTTTATCACGCATCATTATTCGACAAATTGTATCCTCACTGCTGCTAATGACCCAAAAGAATCTAAAAAACTTCAAAACATCTTAAAGCTCTGCCAAAGCAAACCTCTCTTTTTTGATGGGACATTAACCTTAGCTGAAGTCTCTCTTTTAAACTCTAAAGCCTTGGCTTTTATTGGAGTTGATACTGGCATTATGCATCTCTCTGCTGCAAATGACACCCCCACTTTTGCTTTTTTTGGTCCAAGCTATGTTAAGGTTTGGGGACCATGGGATAATGCCCTAGAATCTAGCACCTATACTAATTCTAATGGAATCCAACAAATGGGCAAACACTATGTTTATCAAGAAGATTTTCAATGCGTCCCTTGCGGCAAAGAAGGTTGCAATGATTCTCAAAAAAGCGATTGTTTGTTAAATAAACTTAACGAGACAAAGGCACTGCAAAGCTTGAAAGGCTTTTTAGATCCTTTATTTCAATCAAAATTAAACAATAAATGAATATTTTTATTCGCTTTTATTATTATTTTTGCCATAATTAGTAAATTTTTACCACAAAAGGATTTGTATGCTGATTAAAGGGGCGATGATTTGTGATGCAAATGGCGAATACAAAGGTGATATTCGCATAAAAGAGGATAAAATTACAGAAATAAACCGTAGCATTATAGCTCACGATTCCGAAGAAATTTTAGAAGCAAATGGCTTAGTGGCTATGCCAAGTGCTATCGATTTAAATGTGCAACTCCAAAACTTCAACAAAGAAAATCTTATCAATCTTTCCCATAAAGCTGCATTGGGGGGAATTAGCCTTTTAGCCCTTACGCCTAATTTCCCAAATTCCTTTAGCGCAGAACTTGGAATGGAACTTCTTAACACTCTTCAAGATTCTTTTGAAGCACAAATCTTGGGGCTTATTCAAAATAGCTTTGAAAACATTTCCACTCTCCATAAAAAAGGTGCAAAGGGAATCTATGCAAAATCTAGCCAAGATGGAAATGCCTTGCGTATTGCCTGTGAATTTGCCTTAATGTTTGATATTCCAATATTTTTTGAATGTGAAGATGTCTCACTAAGCACTAATGGCGTTATGAACGAAGGGAATCTTAGCAGCAAACTCGGACTCTTGGGGATTAGTGAGCTTAGCGAAACTAAAGAAGTTGCTATGATTAGCGAACTAGTTCGCTTTATGGGAACTAAATCTGTTTTTAATGCCATTGCCTCAATCCGAAGTCTTGAGATACTAAAAAATATCAAAAAACTACATTCTAATCTCTTTACTCAAACCTCTATCCATCATTTAATCCTCACTGAAAATCATTGCAATAATTACAACACTCTTGCAAAAATAAAACCCCCTTTAAAGTCCGAAGAAACTCGCTCAAAGTTGCTAAACTATTTAAAGACAATGGATATTGACTTGCTCACTTCCTTGCAATTTTCTCAACCTCTAGCCCAAAAAGATTTGCCTTTTGATGAAGCTGCCTTTGGGATTGATATGATTGAATATTTTATACCAATGTGCTACACACTAATGGTTAAAACAATGCATATGACTTTAAAAGATCTTAGCAGAATTCTTTCATTTAATCCTGCTAATATTATGGGATTAAATAATTATGGACTCCTAAAGGAAGGCTATTATGCAGATCTGGTTCTTTTTGATCCTAAAGAAACTCAAGTGATTGATAACATAGAATCACCTTATTATGATTGGGTTTTCTCCGGAAAAATAAAGGGGCATTTCATTAAAGGAAAAAGAGTTTTTTAAGGAGATTGAATGCAAGAGAAAATAGAAGCAAAAATTATTTTATTAACTGATAAATTTATAGAATGGCTTATTGGATTCATTCCTCATCTAATTAGTGCTATTGTCATTATGGTTTGCGGATATTATATTGCGCGTCTCTTTTCAAAATATACCGAACAAGCTATCGTTAAAACAACCAAAGATGAAACTTTAGGAGTTTTTCTAAAAAATGTTGTTTTTGTGGGGATTTTACTGCTTACTTTTATTACTGCACTAACCAATCTTGGTGTCAAAACAACTTCTATTATTGCTGTTTTGGGAACTGCTGGTTTAGCAATTGCCCTTTCTTTAAAGGATTCTTTATCCAATCTTGCTAGTGGAATCATCTTAGTTATTTTAAGAAGATTTAATCGTGGTGATACTATTAATGTGAATTCTATCATAGGGAAAGTTGATTCAATTAATCTCTTTGAAACCAAACTCACTACCCCAGATAATCAAGTAATCATTATGCCAAACTCCTTGTTAGTTTCCTCACCTATTATCAATGTCAATATTAATTCAACAAGGCGTATGGATTTGATTTTTGGGATTGATTATGGGAGCAATTTAGCTAAAGCTAAACAAATTTTAGAAGAAATTTTTACCCAAGATGAATTGGTTTTAGAAGATCCAATGCCTGTTGTTGGCGTGCATGCTTTAAATGCTAGTAGCGTAGATTTACTTGTGCGTTTTTGGGTTAAAACTGAAAACTACTTTCAAGCCAATATTACACTTCCCCAAAAAGTCAAAGCTACTTTTGAGCAGCAAGGCATTGAAATCCCTTACAATAAACTTGATATTAACATTAATCCCGCACAAACACCTTTACTTGAAGGTAAAAAATAATGTATTTAATAGGGGCTGATTCTTTATTGCTTTGCGATGAAAGCTTTACAACATTAAAAAAAGGTGGAATCTATTTTAACGAAAAAGAAATTTTAGAGATTGATTTGTATGAAAACCTGCAAAACAAACCTGCAAAATACCAACAATATTACCATAATTGCGTGATTACTCCAACTCTCTCTAACCTCCATTTGCATTTAGAGTTTAGTCAAAATAAGGGGGTTTTGGAATTTGGGAATTTTGGGAAATGGCTTGATAGTGTGATAAAAAATCGCGATTCTTTAATGGATGATTCACTTCAAACACAAATGCAGCAAGAAATCCAAAATTTACTCAAAAGTGGTGTAGGTTTTGTAGGTGCAATTTCAAGCTATGGTTATGACTTAGAAATACTAGCCAATAGCCCTTTACGCACATTTTATTTCAATGAAGTTATGGGCTCTAAGCCTGAAATTTTGGATGCACTTTATCAAAATCTCCTTGCAAGGCTAGAAGAATCTAAAAAATTTGCTTCGCAAAAGTTTTTTCCTGCTCTTGCTATTCATTCACCCTATTCTGTGCATCCTGCCTTACTTAAACAAGCCCTTAACTTAGCAAAAACACAGAATCTACCACTAAGCGTTCATTTTTTAGAATCCAAAGAAGAAAGAGAATGGCTAGAATCCAAAACAGGATATTTTCAAAACTTTTTTAAAAAATTTTTCAACGCCCAAATGCAGCCCTTTTATACCCCCAGTGAATTCTTAGAATCTTTAAAAACACTAAAACCCTACTTTGTGCATTGTCTAGAAGCCACCCATCAAGAATTAGAAGCTATCGCAAAAATGCAAGGGCATATCATTTCTTGCGTGAAATCAAATCGCCTTTTAAACAATAAAGTATTAGATTTAAATCTTTGCAAAAAGCTTGGAATTCATCCTATTTTTGCCACCGATGGCAAAAGCTCCAATGATTCGCTCTCACTCCTTGATGAACTCCGCACTGCCTTATATGTTTATGCCAATGAAGATTTAGAATCACTAGCTAAAACTCTCCTTTTAGGAGTTACTTATTATGCTCACAAAAATAATCCACTCGGAATAAAAACAGGCTCACTCCAAAAGGGATTTTTGCCTGATTTTGCCATTTTTAAACTAAATACCAAACACCAAAGCGCACTTGATCTTTTGCTCTATGCAAAAGAAGCCAAAGCTCTTTATATTAGCGGAAAACAAATCATTTAAGGAGAAATATGGAAAAATTAACAATCTTTAGGGAATATGACATTCGCGGAATTTACAACCAAGACTTAACTCAAGACAATGTCATTAAAATTGGCTTTCTTTTGGGAGAAGAACTTAAAAAAAGAGGAGGAAAAACTCTGGGGGTGGGTTATGATGCAAGGGTGCATTCTCCTATTATTTTTGATTGGCTATGCAGTGGAATTGGTGCAAGTGGAATCACCACCTACAACCTAGGTCAAATTCCAACACCTGTTGGTTATTTTGCGCTTTATACTGATTTTAATGGATTAAGCCTTGATGGTAGCATTATAATCACAGGATCGCACAATCCGCCACAATACAATGGCTTTAAAATCACACTCTTAAAGCAACCTTTTTTTGGAGAAGACATTTACAAACTCGAGCAAGATTTCTACTCTTTGCAAACTCCAAAAGTCAAAATAGAAACACCCCAAAAGCTAAATGCATTGGAAAAATACATTGATTTTCTCTCTCAAGAGTTTCAACATCTAAAAGGCTTAAATATCCCCATTAACTTAGATTGCGGAAATGGAATTGCAGGAGTTGGGATTGTCGAGATTCTAAAAAAATTAGAGCTTAAATTTGAAGGTTTATATCTTAACCCAGATGGAACTTTTCCAAACCACCATCCAGATCCAAGCGAAGAGAAAAATTTAGAAGATCTTAAAAAATTAGTAGCAAAAAAGGGCGGAATTGGTTTTGCCTTTGATGGAGATGGCGATAGATTAGCACTCATTAAGGGCGATAAAGTTTATAAAGGTGATGAATTGGCAATCATTTTTGCACAAAAAATCCCAAATCCTATCATCATTGGGGAAGTTAAATGCTCTTTGAATATGTTTGAATCCATTAATAAAATTGGGAAAGCAATTATGTATAAAACAGGGCATAGTAACCTTAAAATCAAACTCAAAGAAACTAATGCTCACCTTGCTTTTGAAGTAAGCGGACATATTTTCTTTAATGATCGATACTTTGGCTTTGATGATGCCACTTACGCTGCATTGCGAGTTTTAGAACTCATTAAAGAAGATGGATTGGAATTTGACAAAATTCTTCAAACTCTTCCAAAACTCTATTCCACCGATGAAATGAAAATTCCAACTACTGAAGAAAAGAAATTTCAAATCATTCAACAACTCAAAGAAACGCTCAAAAATCCTCCCAAAGATTTCCCAGAAATCGTAGAAATTATTGATATTGATGGATTAAGAGTTATTTTTAAAGAGGGTTGGGGATTAATTAGAGCAAGCAACACAACACCTATGCTAGTAACACGCTTTGAAGCAAAAAATGAACTCGCAAAAGAAATTTATCAAAATGCCCTTTTGGGGTTACTTAAAAAGGATTTATAATGAATACTATTACTCTACAATCTCCCTTTGATATGCATCTGCATTTGCGTGATGGAGAAATGCTACAAAATGTCATAGAATACACTGCTAGTTGCTTTAGTGCTGCACTTGTTATGCCAAACCTCAATCCTCCTATTTTTGATGTCCAATCTGCTTTAGCATACAAACAAAGAATCTTGCAAGCCTCACAATCAAAAGATTTTGAACCCTTAATGTCACTATACCTCAATGAAAACCTTAATAAAGAAGAATTGCAAACTGCTAAAAACAATGGAATCTTTATTCTCAAACTTTATCCAAAAGGATCAACCACCGGAAGTGAAAATGGTGTCAGTGAGATTCTTAGCCCAAAAATCCTAGAAATCTTGGAAATAGCCCAAGAAATAGGAATGATTCTAAGCATTCATGGAGAAAGCAATGGATTTGTGTTAGAGCGAGAGGTTGAATTTCATCCCATTTTTGAATACCTTGCAACCAATTTCCCAAAACTCAAAATTATTTTTGAGCATCTAAGCGATAGGCGTTCAATTACTCTTGTAGAAAAATATGAAAATCTTTTTGCCACGCTTACTTTGCACCACATTTCATTAAATTTAGATAATGTGATTGGAGACATGTTAAATCCACATTATTTCTGCAAACCAATTTTAAAAACAAAAAAAGATCAAGAATCTTTGCTACAAATCGCACTTAATGCACACAAAAAATTCTCATTTGGGAGCGATTCAGCACCGCATCCTAAAATCAATAAAGAAAGCAAGAAGGGTGCTGCAGGAATTTTTAGTGCGCCTATTTTACTTCCAGCTCTCGCACAAATTTTTGATACGCATAATGCATTAGAAAATCTTGAATCTTTTGTCAGTCTTAATGCAAGCCAAATTTACAATCTACCTCGCACCAACAAACAAATTACTCTTATTAAAAAACCAATGCAAATTAAAGAAGAGTTAAGTGGCATTGTCCCTATGTTTGCTGGAAATACTCTAGAATGGAGTCTAGCTTAAATGGCAAAAATTGCAATCTATCCTGGCACTTTTGATCCAATCACCAATGGGCATTTAGATGTTATTCAAAGGGCTTGCAAACTTTTTGATGGATTAATTATCGCAGTTGCAAAAAGCGATAGCAAAAAGCCTCTTTTTACCCAAGAAGAACGAATCAAAATGGTTCAATTCGCCATTAATGAATTAGGAGAAACCTCATGCACTCTTAGCGTCAGTGGTTTTAGTCATCTTGTAGCAGATTTTGCTAGAGAGCAAGAATCAAATATTCTCATTAGAGGACTTAGGGCAGTTAGCGACTTTGAATACGAATTGCAAATGGGTTATGCTAATGCCTCACTTAATAGAAAACTAGAAACTATTTACCTAATGCCCTCCTTACAAAATGCCTTTATTAGCTCAAGTGTCGTGCGATCTATCCTACTCCATAATGGAAATATTTCACATCTTGTTCCAAAAAGCGTTAATGACTTTATAAGGAATCACTATGTATGTCGCCATTGAAGGAATTGATACAAGCGGCAAAAGCACTCAGATTCAAGCACTTAAGCTTTTTTTCAAAAAAGCTATTTTTACTTTTGAACCTGGAGCAACCAATCTTGGAGTAAGGCTAAGAGAAATTTTATTACAAGATTCTATCCAACTAGATAGCAGAGCTGAAATGTTACTCTTTCTTGCCGATAGAGCCCAACATGCAAATGAAATTTTACAATCTCACGCTAATAATCTTATTATTGCCGATAGGAGTTTAATTTCTGGAATGGCGTATGCAAAAGATTTTGATTTTGACACACTCAAAACTTTCAATCTCTTTGCTACGCAAGGAATCCTACCCAATAAAGTTATTATTTTGGAGTTGCAAAAGGATGATTTGCAAAAGCGCTTAAATTCCAAAGGAAATGATAAGATTGAGCAAAGGGGCTTAGAATATCTCCTTTCTTTGCAAGAAAGAATAAAATCCATTACCCAAAAGCTATCTTTAGAGCATCGCATTATTAATGCTAATTTGCCCAAAGATTCCATTACAAAACAAATAGTTGATTTCATAGGTAAAGAAAATTGCGTTGTTTAATTTGCGGAAATTTTACTTTCAAAACTCTCTGCAATCCGTGTTTTGAAGCAATTGCAATTCAACCTAGAGTGAGAATCTTAGACAATCTTAAAGTTTATAGCTTTTATGATTATCAAGAAATTCAGTTTTTACTACACGCCAAATACCAAATTATTGGGAGTAAAATCTATCACTTACTAGCCAAAAAAGCATATCTTTTTTTAAAACAAACACTGCAATCCCCGCTAAAAGCCTATGGAATAGGAATTGATGATAAAATTAGCAAACAAGGCTATGCACACAATGCCATTTTTCTTAAGTATTTCAAAAAACTAGGTATCACCCCACTTTATCACACATTGTTAGCTCAAAATTCTGTTTCTTATGCAGGAAAGGACTTGAAATTCCGCCAAAATAATCCACGCAATTTTTACCTTACGCAAAACATTGCCCACAAAAACATCATCTTATTTGATGACCTTATCACTACGGGTTTAACGCTCAAAGAAGCACAAAACCTCTTGGCAAATAAAGGAGCAAATGTGCTTATGGCTTTTGTTTTAAGCGATGCAAAATATTAATCTTGCAAATAATATTCGATCGTAGAAACCACACGCACCTTTTTAATATGAGGGGTATTTCTATCTCGGTTTGACACACTAAATTGCCCCTGTGAAGCTTTTTTGATTTTGCCTAGCGTGCTTTGAGAATCTTGAGCAAACTTCTGTGCTACTTCTCTTGCGTTAAAAGTAGCTTCCTCAACCATTTCTGGCTTAACTTCATTAAGTTTAGTATAAAGATATTCAATCTCATAATCATCTACTCTAACTACCGTGCCTTCTTTGCCAAGTTCTGTAAGCTTCTCTAAAGCTCTTCTTCCTAAATCCACTTTATTAGTATAAACTAAAACTCTACCTTCTCCTGAATAGCGATAAACAATGCTTTGTGATTCACCATAAGCACTCCCTACTTTATCGGTGATTTTTGGTGCTTCTATTGTAATTTCTTCTGCTTGAATACCTATTTTTTGCAAAAATTCTATGATTTTTTTAGAATCATTTTCTAATTCTTGATACAAAACATTTAAATCATTACTTGCACGCGTAAAATTAATAGGAAAAATCATCACATCTGCTAAAACCTCTTTTTCGCTCAAACCCTTAACGACAACACTCCTTTCCATTGATTTAATATCAACAATAGCCTTACTAGCACCAAAGACCATAATAAAACTACCAACAACAAAGAAAAATCCTAAAATAATTGCACTTATTTTACTCATTACAAATCCTTAAATATCTAAAATTTACTTGGAGTGGTGTCCACGATGCGATTCGAACGCATGGCCTCACGATTAGGAATCGTGTGCTCTATCCAGCTGAGCTACGAGGACAAAAAAGAAATTGAAATCCCCCCTTAAAGAGGGAGAAATAAAGCAGAAGTTATTTTTTTGCAGCTGCAACAGCGTCTTTAAAGCCTTTTCCAGCTTTAAACTTTGGAACAAATTTGTCTTTTGTTTTATATTTTTTAGTTGTTCCAGGCACAGTTCCCTCTTTACCTTTTTGAAGCACAGTTTCAAATTTACCAAAACCTACAAGTTCAACACTTCCATCTTTTTTGGATAAAGCTTTCTCAATAGCAGCAGTGAATGCACTAATTGCTTTTTCAGCTTCTTTTTTTGTTTCATACTCACCAACTTCTTTTACTAAGTCAACAAATTCAGATTTGTTCATTTTGGAAACCTCCATATTTTTATTTTGAACGGCATTATTGTATCATAAAATATTAGCTTTGCAAGGCTTTTAGCGGAAAAAATAGACTTTTTATGTGTCTTTTACATTCAAAAAATCCTTTTTTCATAAAATAAACTAAAATCTGCATGTCAAAAATCTTTGTAAAATTTAGGTTTATTAAGCTTTTTTTGAATAGAATAAACTCTAAAAATTAAATTTTAAAAAGGAGAGTTATGGCAACTAAAGTAGCAGTGAATGGAACAGGGAGAATTGGATTGTGTGTTTGCAAAATTCTTGGGCAACGAGATGATTTGGAATTAGTAGCCATTAACACCACTATGCCCATTGATACTTTAATCCATCTTTTAAAATACGATTCTGTTCATCAAAGTAGCGAAATTACTAAGGTTAGCGAAAATCAAATTTGTATTGGCAAACAAAAAAATATTCAAATCATTAGCACACGCAATATTCAAGAAACACATTTTGGACAATATGGTGCTGAAATCGTCATAGAATGCACAGGCGCTTTTAATGATATTAATAAAGCCTCACTGCATCTCTATGATGGTATTAAACGCGTTGTTATTTCAGCGCCAGCAACGGATACTCCAACTTTTGTTTATGGAGTTAATCACCTAAGCTATGCCAATGAGTCTGTTATTTCCAATGCTAGCTGCACTACAAATGCTTTAGCTCCACTTACCAAGATTTTGCACGAAAATTTTAAGATTCTAAGTGGCTTAATGACAACTATCCATAGCTACACCAATGATCAAAATCTCCTTGATTCCAAACACAAAGACTTGCGTCGCGCAAGATCCGCTGCACTCAATATGATACCTACTTCTACTGGAGCTGCAAAGGCTATTGGACTTGTAATGCCAGAGCTTAAAGGCAAACTCAATGGATTTGCAATCCGCGTCCCAACTCCTGATGTAAGCTTGGTTGATTTAACATGCGTTATAGAAAAACCTACTACCAAAGAAATCGTTAATGAGACTTTCAAAAAAGCTTCTCAAGAATCAATGAAAAATTTAATTTTTATTGATGAAGAAAAACTTGTTTCAAGCGATTTCATAGGTTCTCCTTATAGTGCGATTTTTATCCCTGATTGCACCACTATTGTCAACGACAATCAAGTCAAAATTGTTGCTTGGTATGACAATGAATGGGGCTATTCTACGCGTTTAGTAGATATGGTGCATTTTGTTGGGCAATCTCTATGATACATTTAGAAAACACCTACCAAAGCTCTCCTTACTATGATTCTAGCTTTTTATCTAAGGACTTGCTACAACCCTGTTTTCAAAAAATTCTAGCAGAAAAAGAAAATGGAATAAGCGGATATTATCACTTGCCCTTTCAAGAAAATTTAGATATTTTTGCCTATCTTAGAGATAATTACTGCTTTTTAGATAATCTCAAAAATCTTGTAATTATAGGTATTGGAGGTAGTTCTCTTGGCACAAAAGCCATTGATGCCATACTTTCATACCAACACAATAGAAGAAAACTTAAGTTGCATTTTTTAGAGCATACTGACCCTATTATGATTCACAAAGAACTTCAACGCGTTAAGTGGGAAGAATCACTATTTATTGTCATTTCAAAATCTGGATTAACCATTGAAACCACTTCTCTTTTAAAATATGTTTTGAAGCATTTTAATCTCCTAGATCCCAAAAGAAAAAATCATCTCTTAACTATTAGCGATGAAGATTCCCCTCTTTTCCATTGGAGCAAGGAACAAAAAATACAAAACTTTACTATAAAACCAAATATTGGCGGACGCTTCTCTGTATTAAGCACCGCAGGATTGCTCCCGCTTGGAATCTTAGGCTACAATCTCCAAAGCCTTCTTAAAGGCGCGCAAAATATGAGTCAATATTTTTTTAGAGATCCTACTAATGAGATTCTAAAAAAAGCAGTCTTTCTTGCTCATTGTGAGACACACTATCCTATTAATGTGCTCTTTTCTTATAGTAGCGTTTTTAGGCATTTTAACGCTTGGTATGTGCAACTTTGGGGTGAATCTTTAGGAAAGCTAGATTCTACAGGACAAAAAAGAGGATTAACCCCCATTGCTCTTATTGGCAGTATCGATCAACATTCCTTTTTGCAACTTATTATGCAAGGACCACAGAACAAAAGTGTTACATTTTTAAGTGTTGAAAAATTCTCCCAAAAGCCACTTTATATTCCCAAAATCAATCTAAAAGGACTAGAATCAACTGATTTTGTGAATGGCACCTCCTTTAATAAACTCTTGCAATTACAATGCATTGCTACTAAAGAAAGCATCATTGCAGAAAATGTCCCCACCGATTCCATTACCTTAGATCTTTTATGCGAAGAAAGCGTGGGTGAGCTTATTTTTTATTATGAGTTACTCACCTCTTGTGTAGGAGTATTGTTACAAATTGATACATATAATCAACCAGGTGTTGAATTTGGTAAAAAAATATTAAGAGAAAAATTTACACATATTTAAATTTTTCTTCACTTTTTTTCTTTCATTTATACTCTTTTTTACAAAAAAAATTTAAAATACTTCTAAATACACAAAAATAAAGGAGAATAAATGGGTTTTATTGAAACCATTAAAGAAAAAGCAAAGGCAAACCTAAAAACTATTGTCCTCCCTGAAACCAATGATATAAGGACACTAGAGGCAGCCCATAAAGTTTTAGAAGAAAAAATTGCAAATCTCATTTTACTAGGAGATGAAGCTACCCTCAAAGCAGAAGCAGCAAAATCTAATTTAAATCTAGATGGTGCAACTTTTATCAATCCCACTTCCTGTGATGAATTAGAAAGCTATGTGGAGTTATTTGTGAAGCTTAGAGGTCATAAAGGCTTGAGTGAAAAATCTGCTAGAGCTTTACTTTTAGAAAATCCACTTTATTTTGGAGTGGCTTTAGTCAAATCCCAAAAAGCTGATGGAATGGTAGCTGGGGCTATTAACTCTACTGCTGATGTGTTACGCGCAAGCTTACAGATTCTTAGGACAAAAAAAGATTCTAAACTCGTTTCTGCTTTCTTTTTAATGGTAGTCCCAAATTGTGATTATGGTGAAAAAGGTATTTTTATCTTTGCCGATAGTGGTTTAGTGCAAAATCCAAATGCTCAAGAGCTTGCTTCAATCGCTATTGATTCGGCAAAGAGTTTTCAATCTCTTGTGGGTAAAGATCCTATTGTGGCAATGCTTTCTCATTCAACCAAAGGGAGTGCAAAACACCCCGATGTGGATAAAGTCATAGAAGCCACGAAACTTGCCCAAAGCCTTGCCCCGCAAATTGCTATTGATGGTGAATTTCAACTTGATGCAGCCATCGTTCCAAGTGTGGGTAAATCAAAAGCTCCTGAAAGCAAAATTGCTGGATACGCCAATGTTTTAGTTTTCCCTGATTTAGATTCGGGAAATATTGGTTATAAACTCACACAAAGACTAGCGAAAGCTGAAGCTTATGGACCAATTACTCAAGGCATTGCCGCACCAGTTAATGATCTCTCACGAGGTTGCAGTAGCGATGATATTGTTGGAGTTGTTGCCATTACAGCACTCCAAGCACAACAAAAATAGGAGGAAATTATGGATATTTTAGTTATTAATTGTGGAAGCTCTTCTCTTAAATATCAACTCATCAATACCGATACCGAAGTTGTTTTGGCATCTGGAATCTGTGATAGAATTGGAATTAATGGAGGACAATTCACTTACAAACCACAAGGTGGTGAAAAATCTATTCAAAATATTGAAATGAAAGATCATGAAGTCGCAATAAAGATTGTGTTAGAAGCACTCACTAATCCAAAAACTGGCATTATTAATTCCCTAAGTGAAATCAAAGCAATTGGGCATAGAATCGTGCATGGAGGAGAACATTTCACGCATTCAGCCATCATTACCGATGAAGTGATTTCACACATTGAAGAATGTGCCGATCTTGCACCTTTGCACAATCCTGCACATTTATTAGGCATTCGTGCTTGCCAAGCTTTAATGCCTAGCACTCCAATGGTTGCGGTCTTTGATACTGCATTTCATCAAACAATGCCACCAAAAGCTTTTATCTATGGTCTTCCTTATGAATACTATGAAAAGTATAAAGTTCGCCGCTATGGATTCCACGGCACTAGCCATAGCTATGTTTCCAAACGCACCGCAGAGTTTTTGAAAATTCCACTTGAGAATTCCAAAATCATCACTTGTCATTTAGGTAATGGATCTAGTATCTGTGCTGTAGAAAATGGCAAAAGCATTGACACAAGTATGGGATTAACCCCACTTGAAGGCTTAGTTATGGGAACAAGAAGCGGAGATATTGATCCTGCAGTCATTGATTATATCGCCCAAAAAGAAAATTTAAGCACAAAAGAAATTATGAATATCTTAAACAAAAAATCTGGTGTTCTTGGAATCTCTGGACTTTCAAGCGATTTTAGAGATTTATTAGCCGCTGATGAACAAGGAGATTTAAAAGCTCGTTTTGCTAGAGAAGTTTTTGCTTATCGAGTGGCAAAATACATTGGATCTTATACAGCTGCACTAACTGGAGTCGATGCTATAGCTTTTTGTGCTGGAGTAGGTGAAAATGCAAAATTTATTCGTGGCAAAATTGTCTCTCATTTGCAATTTTTAGGAATCACTCTTGATGAAAAAGCAAATCTTGCAACTATTGGAGTTGAAGGCATTATTTCCACTCCCGATTCTAAAGTTAGAGTATGTGTAATCCCCACCAATGAAGAACTAATGATAGCACGCGATACTAAAACACTTGTATCTAAAATAAAATAATCTTATTCCACCATTTTGGTGGAATCCGCTCTCAATCCTGTTTATCTAAATATTTTTTATCAAATAAACTATTAAGATGCACATTCCCTAAAGCTACTTTCAATGAAGTGAAAAAATCCGGATTAGCCTCCTCCATTTCTTTTAACATTTGTTTTGTTTTTTCTCTTGCATAAGGACGCTTATCATCGCTTTGCCACATAATAGGACAATTGCAATCAGGAGCGATATAGATATTATTTTTAGCAATAAAATCAATAATTTGCCTTTCTCTCACAAAAATTAATGGACGAATCACATACAATCCATTTTGTGCCTTATAAATAGGTGGCATAGAGCGTAAAGCACCATTATAAGTCAAATTCATCATAAAGCTTTCTGCTGCATCATCCAAATGATGTGCTAGAGCAATTTTATTAAATCCTCCCTCCAAAGCTTTAGAATACAAAGCCCCTCTTCGCATACGCGAACAAAAACTGCAATATACACTTCCTTCGCGACGATTCTCTTCTAAAATTTTATAAATATCTGTGCGATAAAGCTCATAGGGAATCCCTAATTTTTCACAATATTCAAAAATATATTCATATTCTCCTCCTCTTCCATAATCCACCGTGAGTGCTTTAAACTCAAAATTAAAGGGAGCGTATTTTTTTAACCTAGCTAGTAAAGTTGCTAAAAGTATCGAATCTTTCCCCCCACTTAAGCCCAAAAGAACTCTATCTCCTTCTTTTATTAGCCCAAACTCTGCATTTGTATTTCCTGCGATTTTAAGAATTTTTTTGCTAATTTCAATATTATTTTCCATTTCCACTCTTAATTTTCTTTAATTTTTTCTTGAAGATTTGTAGCGATAAACTTTTTAATTTCTTGCTCTAAAATTAAGTTTTTATTGTATTTAATGACTGCCACTTTTTCATTTTGATTAATAAACCATTCTAAAACTCCCTTAAGCTCTGCTAAAATCTCCAAATCTTCATTTTTAACATTTTCCCTCAAAGGTAAATAGAAATTTTTTTGGGCAGTTGGACTAGCCAAAAGCATCAAAAGCAAAATCCATAAAAAGGATACCGACACCACAAAAATACTAATGGCAACCATACCAAAATGCTCATATAATTGCCCACCAATAAGCGCACCAACAAAAGAACCAAAATATCCAAAAGAAGTAAAAATTCCTAAAGCACTGCCTTTTTGATGCGCCTTGCAATAGCGACTAGCAAGACTTTGCATAATGGGTTCATGCACTGAAAAACCAATAAAGAATATCAAAACTCCAACAACAAACACCCAAACATTTTGACCAAGCATCAAAAGATATGCCGCCATAAAAAGCAAGATTCCAATCACCAAAACACTTTTAAACTTACCCTTTTTTTCTGCAAAGATAGCCGCTGGAATCATTGCAAAAAACCCCAAAAGACTAGCTGGAATATAAACTTGGTATAAATCTTCTTTAGGCATTTCAAAGCCTTTAGTTAGCGCAATGGGAATAATTAAAAATGCTAAAGTCATAAAACTCTTTTGCAAAAAATTGGTAATATTCATAATTTGTAAATTTTTATTTTTTAGAATTGTTTTATAATTATCTGAGCTTGAAGCAAAACTATAATGAATCTTAGGGGCTTCTGGCACAAATAAAATCAAGATTCCCAAGCTTAAAACTCCCAAAATAGCCGTAATCCAAAACAAACTTGCTACGCCAAAATAAGCCCCTAAAATAGGTCCTAAAATCAAGGCAGCTGTAAAACTAAGTGAAATTGTAGCACCCATTAATGCCATTGCTTTAGTGCGTTTTTCTTCACGCACTAAATCTGCAATCATTGCACTCACCACTCCTCCAATCGCTCCTGCTCCTTGCAAGAATCTCCCTATAATCAGCATATAAATATTATCACTCATCGCACAGACAATGGAACCCAAGATAAAAATAACAAGCCCAAGAGCAATAATGCTTTTTCGCCCAAATCTATCACTCAAAAAACCAAAAGGTATTTGAAATAAGACTTGAGTAAGTGCATAACCACCTATGGCAATACCTACCAAAGTCGCATTCATTCCTTCTAAAGAGAGGGCATACAAAGATAAAAGTGGCATAACAACAAATAAGCCAAAAAAGCGTCCTGCTAAAATAATGCTTAGGGGTATAGTTTGTTTAATTAAAGAATGCTCTTTCATAGATTCTCCATTTTTGCTAAAATTCCAAAAACAAAAAGCTAATTCTATCTAAAATACTATAAGTAAGGCAATACAATGCGACTAATTTTAGCAACCTCCAATCAAGATAAAATAAAAGAGATTCAAGCGATTTATCAAAACCTAAAAGATGCTTTAGAGATTCTTGCTTGGGATACACTCATTACACCTTTTGATATAGAAGAAAATGGACAAACTTTCCAAGAAAATGCACTCATTAAGTCTAAAAGCGTTTTCAACACACTAAAAGAAAAAAATCTCCTAACCCCAAAAGACATAGTCCTTTCTGATGATAGTGGAATTTGTGTTGATGCACTTGATGGTAAGCCAGGAATCTATAGCGCTAGATACAGCGGAGGAGATTCTCAAGCCAATTTAGAAAAGCTTTTAGCAGAAGTTGCCAAACTCCCTAATCAAACTTCAAGTGCTTATTATTGTGCAAGTATTGGGATTAGCCACTTTTATGGAGACTTTAGCACTCATGGTTTTATGTATGGCGATGTCATTGCACACAAACGGGGTAAAAATGGATTTGGCTATGATCCTATGTTTATCCCCAAAGGTTTCAATCAAACTCTAGCAGAACTTAGCAATGAAGAGAAAAATGCGATTTCACATCGCACCATTGCATTAAAAAGAGCAGAATATATTTTAAGATCTCTACTTTTCTGCTAAAATTTGCATTTTCCCATTTCTTAGCTCAACATAAAGCTCTTTATCCCCATTTGAAGAATAATTAAGCTTTCCATTCAAATAGGCTTTATAATCTTGATGATAACTAACTTTAAATAGATTCTTATTCTCTTCATTAGGATAAGGTGAAATATTAATTTTATTAAATTGAATATTTTTTTCTTCACCCTTACCAAAAATTTGTCGCTTCACTGCAGCAAATGCATTGTATTTTTGTCCATCATAGCGAATAAAATCCTCACCATAAAAAGAAAGGCAAGTATCAATTACATTATTTTTCCACGCCTCTTTCCACTGAAACAAATTAGATAAGATAATCTCTAAATCTTGCTTTTTAACCTCTTTAATCTCATTAGAAAAAGTAATTAGCAAAGAATCGCGATAATCAATAATTTGATCCACCGTAGTCAAAAGATTATTTTCAATTGCGATACAACCACGCGTATTAAGCTCCTCTCTATTTCCATTAAGCGGCATTCCATGTATCCAAATTCCATATCCTGTTCGCTTTTGCAATCTATCATAGAGATTAGGATAAGAAGTGGTAAAAGCTAAAGGTCCATAATATTGATCTAAATTTACCAATCTTTTTTCTAGCGTATAAACTCCAATGGGGGTCGCTAAATCTCCTTCTTTTTGTTTATTTCCGCCTTTAGAACCAACCAAACTATTTGCATTTAACCTCTCCACCCATTTACCATTCTCCAAGGCATAAAGCTTTAATTTTGGAGATTCTAATTTTGGTGCATCTTTTGAAGCAATAAAAAGGTATTTTAAATCCTCATAATACCCAAAACGCGTATCTTTATCTTTCATCACTTCTTTCCAATAATCTTGCGTTTGCAAAATAGCATCAATCTTTTTTTCTAACGCTTCTACTCCATTTTCTCGATAAACTTGAATCCAATCATACTCATTTGCATAACTAAAAACTGCTATTAATAGTAACCAAATAATTTTCATTTTTCTCTCCATTTAATCTTCAAAATCATAGCCAACTTGTTTTAAGCTTTCTTTTTGCTTACTCCAACCTGGCATAACCTTAACTAAAAGCTCTAAATATACTTTTTTGTTAATAAATTTTTCTATTTTTTCTCTTGCACTTTTTCCAATCCTTTTTAAAGTTTTACCCTCTTTGCCAATCACCATTGCTTTTTGGCTTTCTTTATGAGTAATAATTGTTGCTTTAATGTAATCTAAATCCCTTTTTTCTTGATAGAGATTCACCATAACATCACTTTCATAAGGCAACTCATCGCTAAGATTTTCAAAGCAAGATTCTCTAATCATTTCTTTTACGATCTCTTTAGTGCTATTTGGGCTTAAAATCTCTGGATCATAATAATAAGGATTTGGTGGCATCATTTCTGCTATTTTTCTTACGACACTTTTTAATGAATTTAAATCTTTATAAGAAATAGGAATCAAAGCCTGATAATAATTTTGATATTTCTGATATTCCTGCATTTTACAAAACAGCTCCTCTTTAATAACACTATCACTTTTAGTTAAAAGCAAAAGATGGGGCTTATTTTTTGCACTTTGTAAGAATTCCTCATAAAAATCAATTTTATCACTAACTGGTGCTAAAAAAAGCAATAAATCACAATCCTGCATTGCCTGCATTGCTTCTTTTAGCATATATTGATTGAGTAATTTTTCCTGCTTATGAATCCCAGGGGTATCTACAAAAACAATCTGCGCTTCTTCTTGCATTAAGACTAAATTCATTCGCTTTCTTGTTGCATTTGCCTTGTGTGATACAAGTGCTAATCTCTCACCTAAAAGTGCATTTAAAAAAGTGCTCTTCCCTGCATTAGGTCGTCCTAGCACTGCTACAAATCCTGCTCTACTTTCCAAGAAAAACCTTATAAAATATATCGTGCAATATCACTATTTGCCACAAGATTATCTAGCTTTTCTTTGACAAGAGATTCGGTGATTTCTACTTCCTGCCCCTTATAATTTTCTGCTTCAAAGCTAATTTCTTCAATAACTTGCTCTACAACCGTATGCAATCTCCTAGCTCCAATATCCTCTGTTTTTTCATTGGCAAGTTGAGAATAATGTGCCAAAGCTCTAATAGCCTCTTCACTAAATTTCAAAGTTACTTCTTCAACTGCCAAAAGTGCCTCATATTGTTTTAAAATTGAATTTTTAGTTTGAGTTAATATTTTATAAAGCACTTCTTCATCAAGACTATTAAGCTCAACGCGCAAAGGGAATCTTCCTTGTAATTCAGCAATCAAATCACTAGGCTTACTCAAACTAAAAGCACCCGCTGCGATAAACAAAATATGATCGGTTTTAATGCTTCCATATTTGGTATTTACAATACTGCCCTCTACAATAGGCAACAAATCTCTTTGCACTCCTTCTTTGCTTGGATCTTGTCTGCCTTGAGCATTAGAACTCACTGCAACTTTATCAATCTCATCAATAAAAATAATACCACTACTCTCCGCTCTCTTTAATCCTTCTTGCTTAATGCTTTCTAAATCCAATAAAGCTTCACTTGCTTCAATTTTTAAAATCTCTTTTGCCTCTTTGATACTCACTTCTTTCTTTGGATTTTCTTTGGGAGAAGCAATAAAAACTCTAGCAATAGTCTCTTGCACCTTTGCAAACTCTGCTGGCATATTTCCATCTTCAATTTCAAAGGCGCGTTTTGGGACTTCAATCTCAATTTTTAGATGATCAACTTCCCCATTTTCTACCTTTTGTCTCATTTTTTCTGAAGCTTTTTGGTATTCCTCTATCTTTTGCTCACTAGCACCTTTAGGGAGCGGAGGAATCAACTTTTCTACAATTTTATCTAAAACATATTTTTGAATCCCTTGTGCATTTTTTTGGCGATGCTCTTCTTTGACTAAATTAATAGAAGCCACCACCAAATCTCTAACCATTGATTCAACATCTCTTCCTACAAATCCCACTTCCGTGTATTTACTAGCTTCTACTTTGACAAAAGGCAACCCCATCATTTTAGCCATTCGTCTTGCAATCTCGGTCTTACCAACCCCTGTTGAACCAATCATCAAAATATTTTTTGGCATAACTTCTTCTTGAATCTCTTTAGGAAGTTGTAATCTCCGATAGCGATTTCTTAATGCAATAGCGACAATTTTTTTAGCATCATTTTGCCCAATAATATATTCATCCAAATAACTCACAATCTCTTTTGGTGTCATCGCAATATAATTTTCCATTTTTCTTACTTTTATTCCTTATTTTAAAGTTCTAAAATTTTAATATTTTGATTGGTATAAATGCAAAGCTCTCCTGCAATTTTAAGGGATTCTAAAACTAAATCTTTTGGCTGCATTTGCCCACCACCAAATCGATCCAAAGCTCTAGCAGCTGAGAGTGCATAATTACCACCACTACCAATAGCAGCAATTCTTCCATCTTCTGGCTCTACCACATCACCTGTGCCACTTAAAATAAAAATTTTCTCTTTATTTAAAACAATCATCATCGCTTCTAAACGCCTTAAATACTTGTCTTTTCGCCATTCTTTAGAAAACTCTATCACGGATTTAAGTAAATCCCCTTTTTTGTTCTCCAAAATGCCTTCAAACATATCAAAAAGACTAAAAGCATCGGCTGTGCTTCCTGCAAAGCCACTTAGAATCTGTCCGTGATAAAGTGTGCGAATCTTAGTAGCATTACCCTTTAAAACACAATTTCCAAAAGTAACCTGCCCATCTCCGCCAATAACTGCTCCATTTTCTGTTTTATAGGCTAATATCGTTGTTGCTTCAAACATTATAGTGCCTCTACATCAATTTTTAAATTTGCGTGTATTCCACCACCTAGTTTGATTTCTACTTCATAAACTCCTGTAGATTTAATCGGATTTTTAAGCTCAATGCTTTTTTTATCAATCTCTAAGCGGTGTGCTTTAGCAAGTTCTTCTGCAATATCTTCTTTAGTAATTGCACCATAAAGAGAACCATTTGCACCAACTTTTTGAGAAATCTTTAGAGTAATTTCTTCAATTTTCTTAGCTGCCATTTCCATTAATGCCTTATTTTCTGCAGCTTGTTGTGCCATCTTTTTTTGTGTTGCTTTGTAGCGATTTATCACTTCATTAGTCGCAAAATCTGCCATTCCCTTAGCAATTAAAAAATTTTTTCCATATCCATCTTTTACTTCGCAAATTTCACCTTTTTTTCCTAATGCTTTCACATCTTGTAATAATAATACTTTCATCGATACTCCTTAAATTTTTGAAATTTTAACATTTTTTGTTAAATAAATAATAAGAGAATATTCTAGTTTTTGCTTTTATTTGGCAAAAATAAAAAAATAGTTTAATTATTTTATACTTTTTTAAAGTTTCTAAGAATAAGATATTAGGAATTTTTTAACGCCAAAAATGCGACAAACTATAAAGATTTTCCTATGCAAAAAAACTATCATCTTTTAATTATTATGCTAAGTGCAATGGTTACTATTTCAACACTTTATATTACACAGCCCATACAGCCTTTATTGATTGAAGAATTCACTATTTCTACTACCCAAGTTACCCTTTTTACTTCTATTCCCCTTTTTATGTTAGCCATCGCACCTATTTTTTATGGCTATTTACTAGAAAAATTTGATACCCGACTTATTTTAGTCATTTCACTAGCCTTGCTTGGAATCTTCCAATGTCTTTTGTGCTTAAGCCAACAATATAGTAGCTTTTTGCTTCTTAGAATCGGAGAATCACTTGCCATTCCTGCAGCACTTACAGCAACCGTTACTTGCCTTACACGCATTGATTCTAGCAACAAATACATCGGTGTTTATGTTGCTTCCACAATTTTTGGTGGCGTTCTCTCGCGTGTTGGAGGAGGACTTTTAACGACTATTTTTTCTTGGAAATTTACTTTTTTAGCCCTTGGAATCACAAGTTTCCTTATTGCAACACTTGCTATTAAACTCCCAAATACCAACGCAAAAATTAAAAATGCCAAAATCACCTTTAGAATCTTTTTGGATTTCTTAACCGATAAACGCTACTTTTTACTCTATTGTGGTGCATTTTTGATTCTTTTTTGTTTTCAAGGCACCCTTAATTTTATGCCCCTTTATGTTTCTTCCCTTGATCCAAACACTACCGCAGCACAAATTGGCTTTATGTATCTTGGATACATTATTGGTATTCTTGCTGCTCTTTTTTCTCAAAGAATCGTAAAATTGCTTGGTGGAGAAATCAAGGCAATCAGTGTTGGTTTTGTAATTTTTGCTTGTGCGTGTTTTATGATGATTTATGGGGATTTTTGGCAACTCTTTTTCGCAGTTTTTGTGTTAAGTGCCGGTATGTTTATTATTAATTCCACACTCTCTTCTTTAATTAATACTATCTCTGCCAATCAAAAAGGAATCACCAATGGTCTCTATCTTGCTTCATACTATGCAGGTGGCGCACTTGGGACAACATTACCTACTTACATTTATCGCCCTTTTGGCTGGAATGCCCTTTGTTTAACTCTTGGTGTTATTTTATTTTTAAGTGCCTTAATTTTTTACCAATCTCAAAAATATTTTATCAAAGGATAAACCTATGGAATGGCTAGAAGAAAATTATAATCAAATAAACCCTTTAGGGAATCTAAATATTCTTAACTTACCACCAAATTCCTGTAGCGATATTTTAGCAATCCTTCTTAGTCTTAGCCCAAAAACTTTTAATCTTTTTTGGCAATCCCAAACTCTACAAAAAATCTCTCAAAATTATCTCCAAGAAAATTTAAGCTTTAAACTGATTAAACAGGCTCAACTTAGCCTATTACTCCAGCTACAACGCCAATCCACCAACCACAAAATTAAAACTATTCTCCAAGAAACTTTAAATAAACTTGAAACTCTAAATCAAAACCAAATGATTGAAGAATCCCATTTTAAAAATCTCACACAATTTCTCTCAAAAATTCCTTTAGATTCCCTACAAACCAAAACCACCGCCCCCGCTTCCTCCATACAACACTTTGAAAATTTTTTTGAAGAAAGCCTTGCAATCTTAGAAAACCAAATGCACTCTATCCCTATGTTTGTAGATATTCAAAAGTCATTGCAAAATCTTTTAACAAAAACCAAATCCCAACATTTCTCTATAGGAATCACAGGAGTGTTAAGTGCAGGCAAAAGCACTTTATTAAATGCACTTTTAGGCAAAGAGATTCTAGGTAGCTCCACTATACCAGAAACAGCAAGTCTAACAACTCTTAAATACAATGAAACTTCCTATGCAAAAATAAATTTTTGGAATAAACAAGAATGGGAAGATTTAAAAAACACTCTAGATTCAAGCTATCTTGAATCTCTGCTAGAAAATCAAGAATTCCAAAGCTTTCTTTCTCAATATATTTTAGATTCTAATCCCAAACAAAGCCTTGAAATTCCCTTTGAAGAATTACCAAAATTCACTTCTGCAAATTATCCTAGCAAACTTTGCAATCTCATCAAAGAAACCACACTCTTTACGCCCTTGCAATTCTTGCAAAACCAAGTAGAAATTGTTGATACTCCAGGACTTGATGATCCTATTATCCAAAGGGAAGAAATCACCAAAAACTATCTATGTCAATGCGATTTACTCATTCACGCAATGAATGCTTCACAAAGTGCCACTCAATTAGATATCAACTTTATCCTAGAAGCTTTGCAAAACTCCAATATTTCAAGGATTCTCATTATCTTAACCCACGCCGATTTACTTTCCCAAAAAGATCTACTCCAAGCCCTAGATTACACCAAAGAAACCATACAAAGCCGAATCTCAGCACTCCAAGAGGGTGCCCTTCTTATAAAACGCCTAGATTTTCTTTGTCTTGCAAGTTATCCTGCACTCCTTTGTCAAACCAATCCAAAAAAAGCTAAAGAATTAGGATACACCCTCCAAGAATCCAATTTTAATGCTCTCATTGAATATTTACAAAAAACCCTCATAGGAAGCAATAGCACCAAAGCAAAAGATCTTATTTATCTAGCCACACAAGGCTTTAAAAAAGCTTTCCTTGCTTTGCAAGAAAATCTAAATCTTGAAAAAACACTGCTTTTTAGCTCAAGAGAATCCATTCTCTCCCTTATTGAAAGCACTAAACAAGAAGCACAAAAAGCTAGAGATGAGCTAAACTCCACCAAACAAAAACTACAAACCATTCAACAACAATTACAAGATTATGCCAAAACCGCAACAAACCTACTCTCCCAAAAGCTCCTTGAAGCACAAAACATACTCATTGAACGAATCTTTGAAGACATTATGTATGATTATAATCACAACAAAACACCCAGCAAAGAACGCGTAGAAAAAATTCTCTTGCAAGGTTTAAAGGATTTTTTAATTGATATTCTAAGAGTTTATCAATACAATTTTTCTCAAAAAATCTCTCAACTCATCAGTCAATTTGCCCTAAATCACAGCTTAAAACTCTCACAAATCAAACTTAATGAATCTTTAATTCTTAAAGTTAAAATGCAAATCCTAAATCATATTTCACTAAAGCACAAAGATACAAAACTCTTAAATTCACTACAAAATGCTTTTTCTTTAGGTTTTGAATCTTTTAAAGAAGCAATTTATAGCCAAAGCCAAACTCTTCAATCGCAGCTTTTTTGTAATCTTCAAAATCACTTCAATGAAATTTTAGAAGAATCAGAACTTATCTTGCAGACTAAAGAAAAGATTCTCCAAAAAAGCCTTGAAGATTCACAAAATAATTCAGAAAACAAAGCCAAAAAAGAACAAGAAATTCTCACACTTCAAGAACAAATCAAAAATCACCTAAACCAACTCCAAAATATCCAAGAATACGCAACAAGGACTTCTAATGCTTAAACAATATCTTAAAGAATGCCAAGAGATTCTACAAAAAAACTCACAAACCACCAAAATCCAAAAGCTACTTTTAGATTGTCAAAATAACCTTAATCCAAATGATTATTCCTTAGACTTCTTTGGTGATCTCTACAACAAAAATCAAGAAGCTATGCAAATTGCTATTATTGGGCAATTCTCAAGCGGTAAAAGCACCTTTTTAAACGCTCTTTTAGGAGAAAATATCTTACCAACAGGAATCACACCAATCACCTCAAAGGTTTGCAAAATCTGCTATGGGGATGAATATATTTTGGAAGTCATTTACAAAAATGGGCATAAGATTCCACAAAATATTGATTTTCTCCACAAACTCTCAAGACAAAACTCCCAAAACATTGATCATTTCTGCCTTTATGCACCCATTTTGCTTTTAAAAGAAATTAATTTTCTTGACACTCCAGGGTTTAACTCCCAAAATCAAGAAGACACCAATACGACCTTAAAAATCCTAGAAAATGTGGATGGAATCATTTGGCTAACCCTCATTGACAATGCTGGAAAAAATAGCGAAAAACAACTCCTTAAAGAATTCATTAAACATTATGCGCAAAAAAGCCTTTGTGTTTTAAACCAAAAAGATCGCTTAAAAACTCAAGAAGAAATTGATTTGAGTGTTCAATACGCCAAAGAAGCCTTTAGTGGAATCTTTGCAGAAATCATCCCAATTTCTGCAAAAATAGGACTTCAAGCCAATCTAAACTCTCCTCAAAAAATCCTAAAAAATCTCCTATCCAATCTCTCTTCAAAGATTCAAAATCTCTCCCATATAGAAGATAAAGACACGCTTTTAAGCACTTTAGAGTCTGATTTTAAAGCCACTTCAAAATCTATTCAAAACACAAACCAAAGCAATACCGACTACACAAACCTCATCAAGCAATCCAATATGCAAGCCATCTTTGATTTCATAACCCATACAATCAAGCCCAAAGCAACCCTCTCCAAAGAATACAGCACTCTTAAAAAACTTAAAGAAATGCATATTTTACTCCATTACCAATACCACAAAACCTTACTTTGCTATAAATCTTTAGCTAAAATATTTACCAATCATCTCCACGATACCATTCTAAAAAGCCAAACTCACCAAGAAAAACAACAGCAAATTTTTGACAATCTCTATAAAACCTTGGATTTGCTTTTAGATTCTATTGCACAAAACATCTATAATCATTTAGAAAAAACCGCGCTTGATTTTCCTATTAAACAAAAATCGCTTTTTAAAGAAAAGATCATTTTACAAAGCAAAGAAGTTACATTGCTGCCACTAGAACAAATTAAAATCCGACTCCAAAACCAAGATTCATCTTTTCAAAAAGACTTCAAAGCCTTAAGCGCACAAATTCACAATTTCTGCAATCTATTCCGCGATTTAGTGGAAGAATTCTCAAAAGATTTAAAATCCAAAGCTAAGCAATGGCAAGATAAAGAAGTTCAAAAACAAGAGATTTATAAATTTGCACCCAATAGCCAAAGCTTCAAAGATTTACAACATTTTTCACAGCAATATTATGAATGCCTTATAATTGATTTTGATAAAAATGATTTACTAGCAATCTCTAATCTCCAAAGCCAACTTCACTTCCTAAGCCATTTTCTCACACTCAATTATAATAATGCAATCGAATCAGCACTCAACAAACTTGATTTAAAGCTCAAAAATTCCATTGCCAAACATCAAGAAAATCAAGATTTCGCACTTTTTTCACCCACCCTAGAAAATATCCGCGATTATCTCAATGAATCTTTTTGTTTTGAACCCCTACAAGCCCAATTATTTGGACCTATGAATCTGCTAAAAAAAACCTACTCTCAATTCTTAAAAGGCTTAGAAACCCTTACACAAAATAAAAATCAAGTCATCAATGATAAGATGACAAATCTTAAGATAGAAATTGATAAAATTATAAAAAATTTACAAATTATCAAAGATTTTATGAATATGGAACCAGAGTTGCTTATAAGCAAACAAGACACTAAAAACAAGGAAGTTTAATGAAAGTAGAGCTCCTAGAGCCATACATTCAAATTAGCATTGAAAAAGAATCCCGCTTCTTAAAACGCGCTATTGATTTTGCATATAAACACTTTTCTAAAGCTTATCGTCTCTCTAGTTCAGTGTTGATTCTAGATGATGGAGAGCGTTATAAAAAAGATTATTTTTTAAACTGGGCTTATCATGTTGCTATGCAAGAAGAAAATAAAAAAAATAACCCAAGCTTCCAAGCTATCATTGATAGTAGCCACCTTCCAATTCGCATTAAAATGATTGAAAGCAAAGCTATCTTAGAACACATAATCGTTTCTTTGCAAATTCTCCATAGTAGCCTAACAAGAACACAAGTTTGTTTGCGTTTAAGTCGTCCAAATCGTCTCGCAAAACGCTATTTAACTTCTCTTTTTCAAGATTTTGTTATCAGCCATACTAAACAAGAAATTTTTCTAGATTCAAGCAGTCCTTATTTTTGGGAAAAACTCATTGCAATGCTTTCTCAAAAAATTATCCACAATATTGTTTTGGATTTTGATTATGAAACTTTCAAAACCAATAATACTTTTGAATGCTTTGAACCTTACACCACCAAAGAAGAAAGATTGCTTAAAAAAAGCTATAGAATCTTAGGTTGCAAAGAAGATGAAGAGTTTGAAAGCGTGAAAAATCGCTATATTGAACTCGCAAAAATCTATCATCCTGACAATGTTTATGGACAAGATTCTAAAATTATCGAAGGCTACTCTGAAAAATTCCGCATTATTAATGAAGCCTACGAAAATATTAAATCAAATTTTAAATGCTATTTAAGGAGTTAAAATGTCAAAAGAAAACGAATCTGTTGAATTAAGCTTTGAAGAAAAACCCAAAAAAAGTCATTTCCTAACTTATCTACTATTATTAATCTTGCTCATTATTATTGTCTTTGGCTTAGGTTACTATCTACTCAATAACGAAGTAGGCAAAAATGTCATTAATAATCTACAAAACTCTCTAGAATCTCAAGAGATTCAACCCTCCAATCAAGAATATGCTAAAGATGAGGAAATTCAACGCTTACAAAATGCGCTTATTCAAAAAGAAAAAGAGCTTCAAAGCCTTTCTCAATCGTTTGATAACTCAACAACACAGAAGCCAACCACATTGCAATTACGCTACACTATTAAACCCAAAAAACAAATCATAGCAGAATGTTTTTCAATGCAAACTGGAAAATGGGAGATTCCACAAGGCTGCCTCCTTTCTCTTGCCACTAAAATTAGCAAAGAACTAGAAAATGACAAAAAAGTTGTCGCTTTTGAAGTGCAAGGAATTGTTGATAACAACCCTTATAAAGGACTTTCACCTGAACTCAAACAAGAAGGTTTGGCTAGTTTTAGAGCGTGGAATGCGATTAGAGAAATCAACAAAAAGCTTCCAAATGTTACTGCTTTTGAAGGTCCAAGCCTAGAATTAAAAGACCAACGAGGCTATAGAATCAAAGCTTATTTTGTAGAATGAAAGCAATCCACACTCTAGGCGTAATTTTACGCCCATCAACCCCCGAACTCAAAGAATATTTTTTAGAATTCCAAAGTCTTGCCCATTCACTTGGTTTTGAAGTTTTATTAGATTCTATTAGTGGCGGTATGATTAATCGAAATGGTTTAAACTTCCAAGAACTCTGCCAATATTGCGATGCTTTAATTTCGATTGGAGGTGATGGCACACTTATTTCTACCGCTAGACGCTCCTTTTCATACCAAAAGCCAATTTTAGGAATCAATATGGGACATTTGGGATTCCTTACAGATTTACAAAAACACGAAGTTAAATCTTTTTTGCCAAATCTTAAAACTGGAAACTACAATATTACTAACCATATGATGCTTGAAGGGAAAATTGATAATACAGTAAGCTTTTTTGCGCTCAATGATATTATTTTAGCTCGCCCCAATGATGCTTCTATGATTCATCTTAAAGCCTCTATTGATGGGAATTATTTTAATTCCTATTATGGAGATGGTTTGATTCTTGCCACTCCAACAGGATCTACAGCTTATAATATTAGTGCAGGTGGTGCAGTTGTCTACCCCTTCTCTCATAATTTGCTTTTAACACCTATCTGTGCGCATTCTTTAACCCAAAGACCCTTAATTTTACCTGCAAATTTTACCATTGATATAGAGCTTGGAGAACAAGGAATTTGTAACATTATCATTGATGGACAAGAAAACAAAACTCTTAAATCCGGACAAAAAATCTCCATAAAAACCAAAAAAGATGGAGCCAAACTCATCCACAATATTCATTGGGATTACTTTAAGATTCTCAAAGAAAAATTTCATTGGGGAGATTATGAATAATGCAAAAAATCTTAATCAAAAAAATCGTTATTAAAGATTCTCCTGCTTTTAAAGTCGCTTGTTTTGAACCCTCGCCTTTTTTTAATGTCTTTAGTGGGGCAAGTGGAGCTGGAAAATCTGTTTTAATGGAATCGATCCTAGCCCTTTTTGGACTAAAAGAAAGCAACGCACAAACCCTAGAAGCCACGCTAGAACTTTATGGAATCCCAGAAGAATTTCAAGGCTTAATTGATGAGGGTGAAGTTATCTTAACACTTACCAAAAAAGACAAAATCCGCTATTTTCTAAACGCACAAAATATCCCCAAAAAGAAAATTACTGAAATCTTTGCCCCATTTTTAAAACATTTAGGGACAAAATCTTACAATTCTTTCAAAGAAGAGAATCTTTTTTTTGCTTTAGATTCATTTTGCAGCACTCAAGATTCAAAACACAAAAACTTTTTAGAAGACTATCAAAATGCCTTTAGTGCATACCAAAATGCCAAAAATACTCTCAAAAAACTCCAAGAAGAATCGCTTAAAGTCAATGAGCTCAAAGAATTTTTGCAATTTGAAATCCAAAAACTAGAAACACTTAATCCTAAAAAAGGGGAATATGAAGAACTTTTACTGCTTAAAAAAGAATTTTCCAAAAAAGAAAAAATAGCTCAAAGTCTTCAAGAAATTCAAGGTTTCTTAAGTCAAACTCACAAAATCTCAAACTTTCTCAACCTTATTGATTGTAAAAACGATTCCATTTTAAATGCACTCAATGAATTAGAAACAATTTGTCAGCAAGAAAGTGAGCGATTAAGCGAGATTGAATCGATTGATCCTGAAACGATTCTCAATCGAATCGAAGCCTTAAGTGCTTTAAAACATCGCTATGGTGGTGTGGATGAAGCCATAGAAACCTTAAAGAACAAAAAAGAAGAACTTGCTAAGTATGAAAATCTAGACATTCTTTTAAAAGAATCTCAAAATGCTCTCAATCAATGCCAAGAATCACTTAAAAAAAGTGCTGAAATTCTCTTAAAATCAAGAAATTCCAATCTCCCCTCATTCCTTAAAGCACTCAATGCCACTTTAAAAAATCTAAAAATGCCCCCTGCTAATATCTCACTTCAAGAAATTTCACTTGATTTATGGGGGATTTTAGGGAATGTTAATTTTAATATTACCCTTAACACAGAATTAAAAAATTTAAGTGCTGGGGAATTTAATCGATTCTCTCTAGCTCTTTTGCTTACTCAAAACACACAAGCAAAGAATCAATCCATTATCATTTTAGATGAAATTGATGCAAACTTAAGCGGAGAGGAATCTCAAGGAGTTGCGGAAGTTTTATATCAACTCTCACAAAACTATCAAATCTTTGCTATTTCTCACCAATCTCATATGCCAAGCTTGGCACATTCTCATTTCCTTGTCCAAAAACAACCCCAAGGATCGCAAATTACCTTGCTTGACAAAGAAGGTAGAATCTATGAGATTGCACGAATGATTAGTGGTAATGAAATCACACAAGAAGCCATTGATTTTGCCACCAAGCGACTCCAAAATTTCTAAAGATAAACAATGAATCTAAGCACCCTTAAAAAATTTGCTCTCTATCTTAATGATTCTCCCAAAAAACTTCGCTCCATTAAACGCATTGGGGATAATCTTTTTAAACTTGACATTAGCGGAGAAATCTTTTACTTTGATCTAAGCAAATCCAAAAGCAGCATTTATCTCACACAAGATCAATTAATCCCCCCTAAACTCTATAATGCCCCTTTTGATAAAAGTCTCCAAAAACTCTGCTACAATGCCCAAATCAAAAATGCCAAAGTTGATGGTGATAATCGGATTTTACAGCTTTTCTTAGAAACGCAAAACAGCTATAAAACAAGCATCACTCTTTTACAAGCCGAATTTACAGGTTGCTACACCAATCTTATTTTGCTTACTCCAAACTTCATTGTCATTGATGCTTTGCGACACATCACAAAAGAACAATCTTTCCGCGAAGTCAAAATCTCACGCCCTCTTTTACCACTCCCACAACCCGACAAAAAGCCGATTTTAAAAGATGAAGGTGAGCTTTTAGAGACTCTTAAAAATAATTTTTTAAAAATTAAAGAAAATGAATTAAAACAAAAAATCCAAAAATCAAGCACCCACATCACTCAAAAAATCAAGCAACTTCAATATTTTTTAAAAAATTTAGAAAATAAACAAGAGTTAGAAAAAACCGCACAAAACAAATCAAATTATGGAAAACTCATTCTTCAAAATCTCTATCTTTATCCCAATTTCAAAGACACAGAAATTATTCTCCAAGATACCAAAATCACGCTTCCGCCAAAAGCTACTTCTCTAAGCCATGCCGCACAAATTTTCTTTGAAAATTCCAAAAAACTAAGCAAAAAAGCACAAAATATCCATCTTCAAGAAGAGAATTTGCAAGACAAAATAGCTTTTTATACCAAACTTTTAGAAATGGTTCAAAATGTAACAAATCTTAATGATTTGCAAATTTTAGATTCAAACTCCCAAAAAGAAGCTAAGCAAAAGAAAAATTCTAAATCCTTTGAAAGCTTTTTTATCGAAGGTTTCAAGGTCTCTATCGGCAAGAATGAAAAAGAAAATATAGCCTTGCTTAAAGAAGCAAAAGCTGATGATATTTGGATGCATATCCGTGATATTCCAAGTTCCCATCTCATTATTCATTGTGGAAAAAACAAGATTCCTGATATAATCTTGCAAAAAGCTGCTAAGATTTTAGTAGGCTTTTTAAAAAGCTTTAGTGGAAATTATGAAGTGGATTATACCAAAAGGAAATTTGTAAAAATTACTCAAGGTGCAAATGTAATCTATGGAAAGGAGCAAACACTCCAAATCACAAAGAGATAAAGGAGAAAAAATGGCAGTCTCTCCAATTAGCAATGTAAATTATATTAATCAAAATTCACAAGTTAGTTCGATTCAACAAGCAAACACCCAAGTTAAATTAGACTTTCAATCTATGGTTAATCTCCAAGAAATGCAAGATAAGCAAAATGAAGTCCAAGAAGTACGCCCCACTGAAGAAACTCTAAAAACCAATGAAGATAAAGAAGGCAATGGCAAGCAAGAACAAGAGAATCAAGAAGCCACACAAAAAACTTCTAAAAAAGAAGATTCTCAAGATGAAATTCAAACTAATGAAGAGGGATTGATTCAACATTTAAATATTTCAGTTTAATTCATTTTTTTATTTTTATTTTGTAAAATTCTAGCTGACTTTCAAAGTCTAAAATATCAAAAAATAAAGGAAAAATATGTTTAATTTACGCAAACTACCTTTTAATGAAATCCAAGGCTTTATTAGCAAAGAAACCTGTGAATTCCATTATGGAAAACATCACCAAACTTATATCAATAACCTTAACAATCTCATTAAAGGCACAGAATTTGAATCAGCTTCTTTATTTGAAATTGTAACAAAAGCTCAAGGCGGAATCTTTAACAACGCCGCACAGGTTTATAATCACGATTTTTATTGGGATTGCCTCTCACCAAAAGAAACTCCATTAAGCAACGAATTGCAAGAAGCTATCAATGAGAGTTTTGGAAGTTTTGATAAATTTAAAGAAACTTTCTTACAATCTGCCACTACACTTTTTGGTTCTGGTTGGTGCTGGGTTGTGTATAATCCAAACTCTAAAAAACTAGAAATTGTTCAAACAAGCAATGCACAAACTCCTGTTACACAAGGTTTGATTCCTGTTTTAGTGGTTGATGTTTGGGAACACGCTTATTATGTAGATTACAGAAATGCTAGACCTGCTTATTTAGAGAAATTCTTTAGCCATATTCATTGGGATTTTGTTTCTAAATCACTAGAATGGGCAAAAAAAGAAGGATTAAACTCTGTAAATTTCTATATGAACTCTCTCCACGCTTAAAAAATCTTAAAGCAAAAGTAGCCTTTAGGGGCTACTTACAATATTCTTTCATAGCTTCTTTTGTATTCTTAAAAATTTTTTGCTATAATTTTAGACTTATGAGGGAGTAGTAAGCAAGTTTTTATTTTACTTGTGGCAAACCAACATACTGATGATTTTCATCTGGTTTTGCCTTAAATTATGAGACTCATATATAACTTATATAGCTATATATGATTCTTAAAACTTCCTAAAATTTAGCTTCATATATAGTCAAAAAGGAGCTAAATGTTTCACGATATTCCATTACAAGAACTCTTTACCAAATTTCAAAGCGATCAAGAAAATGGATTAACTTCCAAACAAGCCTTAGAAAACAAGCAAAAATTTGGTGCAAATATCTTTGAAAAATCCCCTCCACCCACACTTACAAAGCAACTCCTAGAAGCACTCAAAGAACCTATGGTTTTATTGCTTATTTTTGCTGCCTTTCTTGCTCTTGGAATTAATATCTATGAATATCTCTACCACAATCAATCAAACTTTTTAGAATGTATTGGCATTTTTATTGCCATATTTCTTTCTGTGGCTATTACGCTTATTATGGAAAATAAAAGCCAAAAAGCCTTTGAAGCTCTCAATGCTATCACTCAAGGCAATACCATAAAAACTTTGCGTGATGGAGAAGTTAAGCTTATCCCGCAAGAAGAGATTGTTAATGGCGATATTTTACTTTTAGAAACTGGCAATAAGATTCCCTGTGATTGTCGCATTATACATTCTCAAAGCCTAATGTGCAACGAATCAAGCCTTACAGGTGAAAGTATGCCAAGCATCAAGAATCCTATTCTCTCTAATCACACTCCTAATAATACTTATGAAAATATGCTTTATAGCGGTTGCTTTATCACCCAAGGCAATGCAAAAGCTATTTGTGTAGCTGTTGGGAATCACACTGAATTTGGAAAAATAGCAAAAGCCCTTGATCAAACAATCCAAACCACAACACCCTTACAAGAAAAACTCCAAAAGCTTAGTGGAAAAATCACAATTTTTGGAGCAAGTGCTGCATTTTTAGCCTTTCTCATACAAGTCATCTTTTTTATTCTAAGAGACACTATTAATTTTGAAAACATTACACAGGCTTTTATCTCAAGCATTGTTCTTATTGTTGCCTCCGTCCCAGAAGGTTTGCCTACCATTGTAGCCATATCATTGGCTCTTAATATTATTAAAATGTCTAAACAAAATGCTCTCATTAAAAAACTTATTGCTTGTGAAACAATTGGCTGTGTTAATATCATTTGTAGCGACAAAACTGGAACACTTACTCAAAATCAAATGAGCGTGGAACATTCCTTTATTCAAGACAGAATCTTTGAATTCCATTCTCACTCTCTACAAAATCTCCAAACAAGCCCCATTAAAGATTCTGCTTTTTTTATGCTTCATAATGCTGCATTAAATTCCACTGCCGATATCAGCCAAAAAGGAGAAAAATACGATTTTATTGGCAACCCAACCGAATGTGCCCTACTTGTTTTTGGAGAGAAAATAGGATTCCATTACAAAGAAATACGCAAGAATTTTAAAATCTTACATTCCTTTCCTTTTTTCTCGCAAACAAAAAATATGACAAGCCTAGTAGATTTTAAAGGAAAAATTCTTTGTCTAAGCAAAGGAAGTCCCGAAAAAATCCTAAGTCAATGTAAGATGATGCCTTGCCAAGATGCACTAAAGATTAACAAACAAATTCTTTACTTTCAAAATCTTGCCTATCGCGTTATTGCCTTTGCGCACAAAGAAATTACAGATGATAGAGATGTTAAAGACAGAGAATTACTTGAATCTCAAATGATTTTTGATGGCTTTGTAGCAATTTCTGATCCATTGCGTCCTGAAGTATATGAAGCCATTATGGATTGCAAAAAAGCAGGAATTGATGTTAAGATTCTAACAGGAGACAACCTTTCTACTGCTAAAGCCATCGGAAATCAACTGCATTTACTAGATCATAATTCTATTGCCATTGAAGCTAGTGAGCTAGAGAATTTAAACCAAAAAGAATTACTTCAAATTCTCCCAAAAATCAAAATCATTGCACGATCCACGCCAGATACCAAGATGCAAATTGTTAATATTTTAAAATCTCAAGGTAATGTTGTAGCTTTAAGCGGAGATGGAATTAACGATGCTCCAGCCCTTAAAAACGCAGATGTTGGAATCGCTATGGGAATTAGCGGGACAGAAGTCTCCAAAGCAGCAAGCGATATTATCTTACTTAATGATAGTTTTGCAACCATTGTTAAAGCTATTGAATGGGGAAGAGGTATCTATCAAAATTTCCAACGCTTCATTCAATTCCAACTCACCGTTAATCTTTCCTCTGTAATGATTGTTTTATTCGCAGTTATCGCAGGATTAACAGCACCCTTTAGTGCTTTGCAACTTTTATGGGTAAATCTCATTATGGATGGACCACCTGCACTAACCTTAGGATTAGAGCCCATTTCAAAAAACCTTTTAGCTCAAAAACCTATTAAGCGAAATGCCAACATTATAACTAAAGATATGCTAATTCTTATTATAATTAATGGAGTATTCATTGCTTTTGTATGTCTCTTGCAATATTTTACAAATTTCTTAGGTGCAACTCCTGAAGAAAAAAGCTCTGTTCTTTTTACTCTTTTTGTTATTTTTCAACTCTTCAATGCATTTAATGCAAGGGAATTGCATAATCAAAGTATTTTTAAAAACCTTACCAACAATCGCCTTATGCTTGGAGTTTTTATTCTTACTTTTGCTTTGCAAGTCTTAATCGTAGAATTTGGAGGAGAAGCTTTCAAGACAACACCATTAGATTTGATAATGTGGGTAAAAATATTATTTGTAGGTTTTAGTGTTATTATTGTAGGAGAAATTGTTCGCTTTTTACTCAAAGTTTCTAGGAAAAATAATCTTTCCTAGAAAGCTTTGTATTTTATTTGTAATTTCTACTGAGATATTCTCCCAAATATTGCAATTCTTCATCGCTAATTTCAGTTTTTCTAAAAAATGGCATAGAGTGCTTACCATAACGCACAAACACCTTAACCAAATCCACACTTAAATCTGTTCTATCTTCCAAAAGAGCAGGGATATCTTGCCCTTTATAAACAACAGCAAGTGCATTAGTTCCAGGCATTCCCTCACCATGACAAGCTTCACACCATCGACTATAGATCTTCTGACCTTTCTTTTGATTGGCATTTAAAGTCTTACTATCAATAGTAGAAAAAGCCGCAGGAGACATTGGATTATTTGGGACATACTCAAATACACCAACAGATTCTCCCTTAGGTAACCAATCAGCATTTTTACTATTAGCATTTAAGGCACAAGCCAATAATGCTAGAAAAATTAATCCTGCTTTTTTCATTTTTCTCTCCCTTCTTTTTTCATTAAGGCATCGCGTTTATTGTTAGCAAAACGCTCCTCTCTTAAATTTTTAGGCCAAATACCACCACGACCAGGAGCCAAGATTCCATTTGGATCAACGCAATCTTTAAGCTGCTCGTTAAATCGTCTCAAAATATGGTTATTATAAGAATATGCTCCCATAACATCATCTTGGAAAGTCGGAGCAGCACGATAATCTCCCCAACCATTTTCAGCGGCAGTTTTTACCATTGCACGATACATTTGACGCACTTTAAAATTATAGGCTTGATCAGTTCTAGAATTATTAAAGGCTAACATAAAACAGAATGCTCGATACATCCAGCTTCTAGGATGAGAGAAAGGAGTGATAGGAGATTCTACTCCAAATTCCCTAAATAATTCCATATACACTTCTTGGCATTTCAAAAGTTCTCTACCATCGCGTGGAATGATTGGTGAGAACCATACGTGTCCATCGCTAGGCTCTCTTGCTTCTCCTCTTGTGCTAATCCAAAAGATCTCCATATTTGGAATACCAAGAGCAACTTTGTGTTTTAATTGCTTTTTTTGTTCCAATTTCAAAGGCAAGTCAAATTCCTGAACAATAGAAATATCCACACCATCAATCACTTTAAACCGTCGCTTAATGTATTCTAAATTTGCATAGCACACTTCTTTACAGCCATATATAGAAACATCAATATTCCAATAAGGAATTTTATTCTTTAAAGCATAATTTTGTATTTTATTCATATCAGGTAAGCCATTTTTACTAGTAAGGTAACCTTTTAATTCCTCATTCATAGGCTTTCCATAAGGTGGATTAAGAGGACTGAAATATTGTGGCCAACCTACAATAAAACTATCTTCAAGGTAATTTAAAATTTCAACCGCTGGAATCAAATCTTCGCGTTTTTTCATTTTAATAGAAATTAGCATATAGTGTTCTGGTTTTGGCATCATCCAAAATCCCATTTTAGTAACAATTCCGAAGTTTGATTGAGAAAATAATCCATCCACATAAGGTCCATAACCATATTTATTTTCTGCAAAAGTTTTAGCTTTAGGCAATGCTCCCATACCTGTGCGCAAAATTTCTCCATTAGCTAATACTACTTCCATACCACAATGTGATCCAAAATGATCTCGATACATTCCATAGCTATATCCCCAACCATGATCAAGTGCATTTCCTAATGGTGATCCCCAACCTGGATCAGGAATATCTAAGAAAACATTGAGATTATTTTTTTCAACATATTCATACAAATCAAAATAGCTTACACCAGGTTCAACAATACAGAAATTTCTTTTATCATCTACTTCAATGATTTTATTCATTCTTTTGAGATCCACTACAACTTGCCCTCTTTGTTGTGGCGCACAAGAACCATAGCCTAAATTCTTACCTGTAGAAATAGGAAAGAGTGGTATCTTAAATTCATTGGCAATCTTAACAATTGCTTGCACTTCTTCCACATTTTTTGGTGCAAGTGCCAAAGAAGCAATAGGTTCATCATCATCGCCCCATTGCGGACTATAAGCATCTCTATAAAGCTCTAAATCTTCTTGAGAGCTAAATACCCATTCTTTTCCTAAAGCTTTTTCAAATTTTGCTACTGCAGCTGTAAAATCACTTTGTGTAACATCTCTTGGTAAAATCATAACCTAACTCCTTTGGGCGCTAAAATCCAAGTATAAATATCGCCCTGCTTTTCTTTATAAGCGACATGCATACCATAATCTGCCGCCATTCTTTGTATTACAAAAAAGGTTGCCCCACTACTCACGCTTCCCACAAGTGCTTTATCAGCAAAGATTTCCTTAAGCTTTGCATAAATATCGCCAATATCTCTCTCAACAACTAAGACATTATCAACATTCACAAAAGCTTCTTGATAAGAAACTTCACTATCTTTTATAAAATATTTGACTTGTTTAAAAGTTTGAGGAACTTCTAAATAAGAAGCATTCAAACTGGAGAGAGAAACTGCAGTTAAGGCAGTGGTTTTTAAAAAATTTCTACGAGAAATCTTTGTCATTCATATCTCCTTGTAAAAAGTTAAAATATATTTTAACTTTGGAATTATCTTACAAGAAAGGTTAAAAAATATTTAAACAAATTATTTTTTTATCCGCAAACTATTGCCCACAACAACAAGTGAGCTTAAAGACATAGAGAGTGCCGCAACAAGCGGAATAACATAACCCAACATTGCTAATGGAATCATAAAAGCATTATACAACAATGAAATCCAAAGATTTTGTTTAATAAATCTAAAAGTCCTTTTCCCAATTCTAAAAGCTTCAGTAATGCCATTAACGCTATCATCTAGCACAACAATATCGCTCACCCCAATTGCTACATCAATCCCACTACCCATTGCAATGGCAATATCACTCCTGCTTAAAGCTATAGAATCATTAATCCCATCTCCTGCCATAACCACAATTTTTCCTTTTTGATGAAGCTTATCAATAAAATCTGCTTTATCTATAGGGTTTTGCTTGGCATAATATTCGCTAATCCCAAGAGTTTCTGCCACCCTTTGACAAACACTTCCATTGTCTCCACTTAATAAAATGACATCAATTCCCATTTTTTTAATTTTTTCTATAGATTCTTTAGCATCTTTTTTAAGTGTATCTTCTAATGAAAATTCTGCTAAAAGGCAATCTTCTCTGGCAAAATAAAAAACACTATTGTGAGATTCCTGCAAGTCTTTTGGTATCATCACCCCACTTTCTTTAAGTAACTCTAAGTTTCCACCCACATAACTTTGACCATTGACTTGAGCTTTAATCCCTCTAGTGCTAATTTGCTCTACACTCTCCACTTGTGCTTTTTTATATAAATTTTCAAAATACCCTAACAATGCTACACTAATTGGATGAGCACTTTTTTCAACCATTCCATACAAAATCTCAAAATCGCTAGTCTTTGCACCAAAATCCTTTAATCCAACAACACGCAATTTACCTTCTGTTAGTGTGCCTGTTTTATCCACTACCAATGCATTTGCCTTAGCAATAACTTCTAAAAATCTCGCTTCCCTAAAAAGCACCTTTTGTTTAAAAGCCTCTCCAAGTCCCACCAAAGAAGCAATAGGCGTAGCCAAAGCCAAAGCGCAAGGACAAGCAATGATAATCACAGAAATCATCACCATTAAACTTTTATCAAAACTTACTTCCCAAACAAAATGCCATAGCCCAAAAGTTATCAAAGCAAACAAAAGAATCACGGATGAAAAATAACGCGAAATCTTATTTGCCACTTCTTGAATTTTTGGACGCGCATTTAAAGAATCTTCAACTAAATTCACAATTTTTGTCATTAAAGATTCTTTAAAAACCTTTGTAACCTCATAAATAAAACTTTTGTTTAACACTAAAGAACCAGAATAAATATTTTGCCCCTTTATTTTTTCTTGTGGTAATGATTCCCCACTCAAAGCACTCTCATCACACAAGGCTTCTTTGGAGAGCAAAATCCCATCAAGTGCTACCCTCTCGCCTGGTTTTACTTGGATAATATCTCCTGTTTCCACTGATTCTATTGATTTTTCTTGAAAATTTTCACCCACTTTCACCATAGCACTAAATGGTATTTGTGCATTAAGTTTATCTAAGCTATCTATAGCACTTTTTTTACCCCGAATCTCCAAAAACTTCCCAATTAAAACAAAAGTAATAATCATCGCCACTGATTCAAAGTAAGTTTCTCCCCCCTTAAAACTCGCATAAATTGAATAAATATAAGCCAAAGCAGTACCGCTAATAACAAGCAAATCCATATTAGGAGTTTTATATTTAAATGCCATATAAGCCCCACGCCAAAATACTGCTCCACTAAAAAACAGCACAGGAGTAGCCAAAACAAATCCAGCAATATTTAAAATATTTCGCATTTCTTGTGAAATCCCTGAAAAATACCCCGCATATTGTGCCACAGCAATCCACATAATATTCATTACACAAAAGATTCCAACGACCATTTTTATATAATAATCTTTTTTCTCTTTTTTGGCATAGGTTTCTTGCAATCTTGAATCATAAAAATGCGCATCATAACCGATTTGTTGGATTGTTTGGATAATTTGTGAGACTTTTATTTGCCTAGGATCAAAAAGAATCGTGGCTTTGTTATTAGTATAGTTAATATGAACTTCAACAATCCCCTCTTGTTGAGAGAGAATCTTTTCATTTAACCATACACAAGCGATACAATGAATCTTTTCTAAAATCAAAGAGATTTCAAAAAAATCCCCTTTTTTCTCCCCATAATGATCTAAAAAAGAGGCTGAATCATACTGCGTAAAATCTGTGTTTTTATTGTCTTTAATGGGTTCTAGTTTTTGATCGCCTAGTTTGGAGTAAAAATCCTCCAAACCTTGAGTTTGCAATAATTTATAAACTCCCTCACAACCCCTACAACAAAAATATTTCTTTTGATTGGCAATTTCTGTTTGAATCAAAACTGCTTCATCAAATTCTAAATGACAGTGATCACAACACCTTTTAGCCATTACTTATTTATGCTTTAAATTGTGATAAAAACTTTTTAAGGTTTCTAGCAGCTTGGCGGATTCTATTTTCATTTTCAATCAATGCAATTCGCACATAATTATCCCCTTCATGTCCAAATCCAATACCAGGGCTTACGGCGATTTTAGCTTCTTGTAATAATCGCTTAGAAAACTCCATACTTCCTAAATGTTTCACACACTCAGGGATTTCCGCCCAAATAAACATACTCGCTTTAGGCTTTTTCATTTTCCATCCAGCTGCTCCAAAACTCTCTATTAAAACTTCCATTCGCTTTTCATATTTGTTTGCAATCTCTTTTACACAATCTTGATTCCCATTAAGTGCAATGGTAGAAGCAATTTGAATAGGAGTATAAATCCCATAATCTAGCCAACTTTTAATTTTTTGCAATGCGCCAATTAATCTTTCATTCCCCACAAAACAACCCACACGCCAACCTGCCATATTATAACTTTTTGAGAGTGTATAACCCTCAACAGCAACATCCAAAGCTCCATCCACTTCAAAAATAGAAGGTGCCACATAACCATCAAAACTTAAATCCGCATAGGCAATATCATTAATTATATAAAATCGCTCTTGCTTGGCTAATGCTACCAACCTTTCATAAAATTCCTTATACACTACAATCGTTGTTGGGTTATGGGGAAAGTTTGTCACAACAAATTTTGGCTTAGGCATTGTATTGTGTAGAGCATTTTTGAGCGATTGAAAATATGATTCCATATCCAATTCATAATCTTCATTCCATTTTAACCCAAAAGTTGCAACATTTGCACCTGCTAAAATAAACGCATAATAATGAATAGGATAAGCTGGTTCTGCAACTATAGCCGTATCACCTGGATTAGTAATAGCTTGCACCAAATGCACATAACCCTCTTTAGAACCCATTGCTACACACACTTGCGTATCTGGATTTAACTCCACCCCATATTTTCGCTTATAAGTATCTGCAATTGCTAATCGCAATTTATAGATTCCTTTACTCGCAGAGTATCCGTGATTCTTTGGCTTATGGGCTGCTTCACAAAGCTTTTCAACAATATGATTTGGAGTAGGACCATCTGGATTGCCCATACTAAAATCAATCACATCTTCACCATTTTGACGCATTTGCAATTTAATCTCATTAATAGCAGCAAACACATATTTTGGCAATCTTTTTATTTTCTCAAACTCAATCTCATCAAACATCCAAACTCCTTTATTCTAAAGTTATGCTTAAACCACCTTTAATCACAATTGGCAAATAATTATCACTAATTTTAACAAAAGCACTCCCACTTGGAATCACTACACTTGTTTCACGGACTGAATCCTCCAAAGAAACCACTTTAATAATCCCTAAATTTTCATCAAAAAACACAATTTTCGGATACCACAAAACATTATCAGAGCTATTTACAAGCAGCTTTCCTCCTTCTTTTAGAGAATACCAATATTCACCTTTAAGATTCGCACTATTTTGAGGCACTTTTTTTTCTAATGGTATTGCTTTAGGATATTTTAAAACATCTTGAACAATCGCATAAACCCACTGCCGAATATTTTGCCTTTCAATTCTTGATACACTATACCCATAATCGCGTAATTTTTCCTGTAACAATACAGGATCAATAGCATATTCTGTATTCATTGATAAGACAAAACGATATTTTTCATTATCAAATATACTTTGCTTAACCAAAAAATAATAATATCCCATTGCCCCCAAAACATCAGAGAGCACACTCATAAAAGCTGCTGGATTTTGCCTAATCTCAAAAGACAATTCAAGCTCCATAGGACTACCAAAGGTTAGCTTTAATAATCCATTTTCTTTAAGAATTTTAGAAATTTTATATAAATTAGGTTGTCCAACTCCATCTAAAAATTCATCTTGATTATTAAAAAGTCTTTGTATGAATTTTTGATTCACGCGATAATCTTGCACCCCAATGAGTGAAATAATATGAAAATCTAAAGAATTACAAAAAAGTTTAGAATTAGCAAAAAAAATCAACAACAAAACAAAAAAGATTCTTCTTACCACCCCAAGCCTCCGCTATATTGGCGATATTGTGCATTATTAACTTCAATAAATTCTCCCTTTTCATTCACCATAAAATACATCCGTCTTGCTAGATTATAACTATCCACTTTTTGATTATTGTTTATCTCTAGCATTCCGTGTCCTGTGATAATGGTTTGCGGTCTTTTTAAATCCACTTCATAAGTCTTATCCACAATCATTGATTGTCTTTGCTTGGTATCTAAATACACAATCCCCACCCATACATTTGTTAAAGGATGAATTTCAACTTTTGTTTCAACTTGCGGAATAACCTCTTGTGAAAGATTTTCTTGAGCAACAACTTCTTGCTGGATGCCCTCTTGAGGAATCTCTTCTAAAGGCGTAGAAGCAGAAGAATCAAGATTTAAATTAGGTGCTATCTCTAAACTTTGAGTTGCATTATTCTCTTCTTTTTCTTTTTTATTTTCTTCAATTACTCCCTCATCTGTAGCTTCATTATAAGTTTCTTTAATATCTGCATTTAACTCTTGAGTACTCTTTTCTACAGCTTTAGCAGAATCATCCATAAAATTGGAATTAAAATAAAAATAAGCTCCAATAGCAAGTAAAATCACCACTATAAGCGTGATGATTAAACCGCTATTAAAATCATTTTGCGGCGTGGCTTCATGCATAATTTTGAAATTAATATTGGCTTCTGTCTTTTCTTTTTCTTTTTTATTTTCTTTTAAAAAACTCTCATATTCTTCGCACCATTTTTGTAAATCAATCTGATACTCACGCTCCAAAATATGAATTAAACCAATAGTAGTTACCCTATCCCTCAATCCTTCAAAATCCATTTCTAAAATCTTTTTGATTTTATCTAATGCAATATGCGTTCTATTGGCAATTTCCTTTACACCAATTTGTCTTAATCTTTCAATTTCTTCCATTGATTATCCTATCTATTAAAATTGCTCCTGCTACACCCACATTAAGTGAATCAAAATCCCTTTTCATAGGGATTGTAAGATTATAATCCATTTTTGCTAAAACTTTTTTTGAAAGCCCCTCGCCCTCATTACCTAAAACTAACGCCTTTTTGCTCTCTAAAGAAATCGGTAAATTTTGCCCTTGCAAACTTGTCCCAAGCAATACAAAGTCTGCCTGCTTTAATTCGTGAAATACATCTAAAGGATTATAAACCACACAAAAAGGCATTCCAAGCATTGCTCCAGAACTCGCCCTCAAAACACCTTCTTGTTTAAAATTATGAATCCCACAAATGACAATACCATCTACTCCGAGACCATAAGCACTGCGAAATAAAGAACCCAAATTTCCAACATCACTAATCCCGCACAAAACAAGCACAAAGTCCATTGATTTAATGAAATGAAACTCCACTGGTTCTAGGGCTTCAATCTCTAGCAAATACCCTTGATGATTCCCACCCTTTGCCATTGCCTGTGCTTTTTTAGCATCTAGCCTTAGAATCGGTTTTTGCGTTTTTTTTAAGCGATTAAAAAAAGTTTTATCAACTTCTTTTGCCAAATAAATATTAATAATTTTTTCTTGATGCTGTGCTAAAATTAACTCAACAATACGCTTTCCATAAACGACCATTAATTTTATCCTATTTTCATTGTTTTTATACTTATTTATTTTTGACACAACAAATCATAATATTCACTTGCTGGTTTATTGTTTAGTTTTGACAATATCTTTGCTTTGATTTTTGGAGGTATGTCTAATAAATAAATCATTTCTTGAGTGAGTGTCTTTTCTTTTTCTGTCTCTTTTTTATTCTCTAGCACCACAACCCATTCTCCCTTAATAGAAGTTTTTTGCAATTGCTCTAGCACTTCTTGAAGTGTGCCTTTGTAAGTTTGTTGGTATTTTTTAGTGAGTTCTTTTGCCACAAAAACTACTCTTTGACTATCCACTTCACACATCATCTCTAGTGTTTCTAACAAACGATGAGGGGATTCATAATAAACAAGAGGATAAGCACTTTTAAAGTTTTCTACAAAATTTTCTAAACGCTCTTTTTTCTTATGAGGTGGGAATCCCAAAAAAGTAAATTCTTTCTCTACAATTCCACTAAAAGCTACCGCCAAAGTTAAAGCACTAATGCCACCTACCACCTCATACTCTAAAGCATTGGTTTGTAAAAATCTCACCAACTCCACTCCAGGATCACTAATACAAGGCATACCTGCATCACTCAAAAAAGCAATGTCTTGTGAAAAAAAATCCAAAGAAACTTGTTTTAAAAATTCAGATTGATTGTGTGTATGAAAGGGAATATATTGATAAATTTTGTTTTTTAAAAAACGGCGTTCTATCAACAAAGAGAGAAGTTTTTTAGTAACTCTTGTATCTTCACACAAAAGCACTTCACATCTCTCTAAAACTTCTAAAGTATGAAATGAAATGTCTTGTAAATTTCCTATTGGAGTAGGAAGAAAAGTAACCATTTTAATATGGTTATTTAAGATTATATCTTTGTTTAAACTTCTCTACCCTACCTGCAGTATCTACAACTTTATCAGAACCTGTGTAAAAAGGGTGACAAAAAGAAGAAATATCAATTCTCAACTCTGGCTTAACACTCATCACTTCAATCTCTTTTCCGCTTGTAACACAAGTTACTTTACAAGGCACATATTCTGGGTGAATTCCTTTTTTCATTACAATTAACCTTTCTTCAAGTATGTTTTCAAATAAAAATTAAAGCTATAATCATAGCATATTTTTATAAAATTTTATGTAAATCTAACCCTTTTTATTTTTTATTCTTTTTTTTCTTGCTAAAATTTCTATTTTAAATTATTAAATTTGGAGTGTAAAATGCCTATCACACCTCGCACACTTAGCGGTTTTAAAGACAGACTCCCCAAAGAAGCTTATGCTAAATCACAAATGCTAAAGAGCATTGTAACTTCCTTTGAAAAGTTTGGATTCTCCCCCATTGAAACCCCACATTTAGAATATGCTGAGATTCTAAAAAAACAAGGAAGTGATGAAATCCAAAAAGAAATGTATCACTTCATTGATCATGGCGGTCGTGAAGTGGCATTACGATTTGACTTGACTTTGCCTCTTGCTCGATTTATTTCTCAATACAAAAATGAACTTGGATTGCCTTTTAAACGCTATTGTATAGGAAATGTTTTTCGTGGTGAAAGGGCTCAAAAAGGACGCTATAGAGAATTTACACAATGTGACTTTGATTTCATTGGAACACAAAGCATTGGGAGTGATGCAGAGATTATACAAGTAATTTTCCAAAGCTTAAGCGATTTAGGCTTAAAAAACTTCACAATCCACATTAACAATCGCAAAATTTTTAATGGCTTGTGTGAATCGCTTAATGCCAAAGAAGACACTACTGAAATCCTAAGAATCATTGACAAAATTGATAAAATCGGACAAGATTCTGTAAGCAAAGAACTCCAAGAAAAAACCTCACTTACACTCACTCAAATCCAAACTTTGCTTGATTTTATCGCACTTAAACAAGAGGGTGATTCTCTTAAATTTCTCTCTTTACTTTCTCCTTATAAAGCTTATAATCAAACGCTTAAAGAAGGTTTAGAAGAATTAGAATCACTTTGTGAGATTCTAGCTCCCCTAATCCCCCAAAGCTTTTATCAAATTAATCTTTCTATTGCAAGGGGCTTAGGCTATTACACAGGAATTATTTATGAAACCACATTGGGAGATTTACCTACTTTGGGTTCAGTTTGTTCTGGAGGTAGATATGATAATCTCACACAAAATTTTTCCAATGAAAAAATGAGTGGAGTGGGTGCAAGTATTGGACTTGATAGACTTTTAGCAGGATTAGAAGAATTAGGACTGATTACTTCTAGCACACCTGCCAAAGCTATTTTAATCCCACTTAACAATCTCCAATACGCCTACACCACCGCAAAAAGCTTAAGAGAACTTGGAATAAAAATTGAAGTTTATCCAGAAGTCATCAAACCACAAAAGGCTTTTAAATACGCCAACAATAAAGGCTATGAATGGGTAATCATAACTGGAGAAAGCGAACAAGCCACCCATAGTGCTTCACTAAAAAATATGCAAAATGGGGAACAACAAAATCAACTTTCATTAGAAAAGATTGCTGATATTCTTAAATAATTCCAATGTTTTTTATTTAAACTCGCAAACTTAGAGGCTTGACACTCTAGGTTTCACTTGCAAATTAAAATCACCAAACTCGCCTCTAAGGTATGATTCTAAAGCAACCCTGCCTATCATTGCTGCATTATCCGAACAATACTCCAAAGGCGCCAAAAGCAATGTAACTCCATAATAATCACATATTCTTTGAATCTCATTGCGCAATACAAGATTGGCACTAGCCCCACCAATCACTCCAAAATACTTCCAAGAATCCATACTCTTAGAATTTTTCTCAAAAAATATTTGGGTTTTTTTGCTCAAATGTTCAATCGCTACCCTCTGAAAACTCGCACAAATATCCTCCACAAAAGCCTTACTTTGTATTTCTTGTTTTTGAATGACTAGTCGCACAGCATTTTTTAACCCAGAAAAACTAAAAGCAAAATCCTTTCTGCTTTTTAGGGGCAAGGGCAATTCAAAAGCCCTATCATTGCCTTTTTGTGCTTGAAATTCTACAATAGGACCCCCAGGATAACCAAGCCCAAGCATTTTTGAAACCTTATCAAAGCTCTCTCCAAAACTATCATCAATAGTTTGTGCGATAATATTAATTTCATTAAAACTTCTTGCTTCAAGCAACATTGTATGACCACCAGAGACTAGCAAAGCACCCAAAGGAAAAATTGCTTCTTGCTCCAAAAAAAGCGAATACAAATGCCCTTTAAGATGATTCACGCTAATAAGAGGAATTTCAAGTGCAAAACTTAGGGTTTTTGCCATCATTAAACCTTCCATTAAAGTAATATTTAATCCCGGTTCTGTCGTAACTGCAATAGCTTTTAAGTCTTTAAAATAAGGTTTAGTGTGCTCTAAGATTTGTGGAAGAATCTCTGCGTGCAAACGACTTGCAATTTCAGGAACCACTCCCCCATAACTAGAATGCTCCCTTTCTTGTGAGATTTTTTGATGAAAAACAATCTTTTTATCCTTGATTTGCGTGATAGCTATAGAGCTATCATCACAACTGCTTTCAATACTTAAAATCAAATAATTATCCCTTGTCTTTGCTAAATCAACTCTACACTTCCTGCTCCAAGACATTTACGCCAAGTTCTGAAAGCTTCTTATCAATTTTTTCTAAAGCTTTTTGCAAGGTTTCTTTGCTAATATCTGGCAATTCTCCGCCCCAAGTTTTTTCTGCTTGTTCATAACCGCGTATGATTCCCTCTCTCCCTGCTTGAAGCTTTTCTACATCATCACCTGCACCCGCTAAAACAAAATCTGCAATTCTATCTGAAGTTTGACTAACCCCAAAAAACCCTTCTTCGCTAATTAAATCTTTCGCTTCCTGTGTAGTTAAATCTTGCAATGCTTTGCCATCATAACCAATCTTTTCTAAATCTAATCCACTTAAAATGCTATTAAGTTTAGCAGGATCTTCAGAAGCACTTGTCCCCATAAATCCAGCAACTCCTTGTGCACCAAAATTATTTTTAGCTTCAATGCTTATTTCCATTTGAAATTGCACAATATAGCCTGTCATCACCGATTTTGCATCAACCTTTGAAGCGGCTTCTTGAATCTTTTTTTGTCTCTCCTCTACACTAGAAGTCTCCTTTGATAGCGGACTAGAACTCATTGCAGATTGCAATTCTTGCGTATAATCAACACCACTTTTAAGAGATTGTATTGGCATATTGTCCTCCTTGACCAAAAATTTGTATATAATAATATCGACATTTTTTTAAAAAAGAGCAACAACAATGAAAAAATTTTATGCCGAATGGGCTAAACAAGATGGTATTCTCCTAGCTTTTCCTCATCAAGATTCTGATTGGAGAGAATATTTAGCCGAAGTTAGAGAAGTTTATTGTCAAATCATTTATGAAATTATTCAACTCCAATCCTGTCTTATTTTATGTCAAAACAAAGAAGAAGTAAAACAAATTATCAAAAGTTACGCCAAAAATTCTCAATGGAATCCCAAATATTTAAAAAATCTCTATCTCATAGAAATACCAACTAATGATACTTGGGCAAGAGATTTTGGGGGAATCACTATTAACTATCAAGGGCAAAATCTTGTGCTAGATTATGGGTTTAATGGTTGGGGATTAAAATTTGCAGCCAATTACGACAATAATGTAACCCAAAAACTCTACAAATTAGGAATTTTTAAACAAATTAAAACCAAAAAAATCATTTTAGAGGGCGGAAGCATCGAATCAAATGGCGAGGGAATCATACTTACAAACACTCAATGCCTCTTAGAATCAAATCGCAATCCAGCCTATTCCCAAAACAAGATTGAAAAAATCCTCAAAAAAGATTTTGGAGCTAAAAAGATTCTATGGCTTAACTACGGCTATTTAGCAGGAGATGACACCGATAGCCATATCGATACTTTAGCTAGATTCATCGATAAAAACACCATTGCTTATCTCAAATGCGAAGATAAAAACGATGAACATTACCAAGCCTTAGCCAAAATGGAAAAAGAACTAAAAAAATTAAAAAATCTTGATCAAAAGCCCTTTAAACTTGTCGCTTTACCCTTTTGTGAGGCTAAGTATTTTCATAATGAGCGACTACCAGCAACCTATGCTAATTTCTTATTTTTAAATGGTGCTGTTTTGTTGCCAATTTATCGCGATAAAAACGACAAAAAGGCAATCGAGATTCTCCAAAAAGCTCTCCCAAAGCATAAAATTATCCCCATTGATTGCTCTGTTTTAATCCGCCAACACGGAAGCCTCCATTGTATTTCTATGCAATTCCCAAAAAGCACTCTAAATTATAAAGCACTCAAAAAATTTCAATAATTTTTTGGCTTTTCATTTTAAATTAAGTTATTTTAGATAGAATTTCAGTCTTTATCCTGCGGAAATGGCGAAACTGGCAGACGCACCAGACTTAGGATCTGGCGCCGCAAGGCATGGAGGTTCAAGTCCTCTTTTCCGCACCATCTTTATTTTAAATCCCAGATTTTTAAATCTATTCTCAAGCTTTCAATTTTTAAACTTTACAATTCTCAAACTTTGTAATTTGCTTTTAAACTACCAAAAAGATAAAATACCCTTTACAAAATAGAAGGAAGCCAAATGTATCAAACAAGAATCTACTATGAAGACACAGATTGCGGCGGAATCGTCTATCACTCAAATTATCTTAAGTATTGCGAGAGAGCAAGGAGTGAATGGTTTTTTTCTCAAGGCATTTTGCCCCAACAAAATAATATTGGTTTTGTAGTAAAAAATATGACTTTAGACTTTCTCTCTCCAGCTAAACTTGGAGATTTGCTAACCATTCACACCGAGATTCTAGAGCAAAAAAACGTCTCTATTACTCTAAAACAAACTATCTTAAGAGATTCTTTGCAAAAAAATAGCCTTGAGAAATCAGATTCTAAGCCTATTTTTACTGCCATTATCACGCTTGTTTGTCTTGAATCCACCACCCAAAGAATCACCAAGATTCCACAATGGGCAAAAGAAATCTTTCAAATCTCACACTAGGAAATTTTATGGAAAATAAAAACGAAATTCAATACCCTTGCTCTTGGCATTACCGAATCATCGGCAATAGCAAAAACGAACTCATAGAAGCCGCTTTTGAAATCATCGAAAAAGAATTCATTCACACGCTAGGCAAAGAAAGTAGCGGTGGAAAATACCATAGTATTAATTTAGAAATCGATGTAGAAACCAAAGAAGAAAGAGATAAAATCTTTGCAGATTTGCAAAAAGATTCTCGCATTAAATTTGTGCTTTAAAATAAAAAATAAAATACAAATAATCTATAAGGTGCTAAAATGATTACAAAACAAAATATAGAATTACTTTTAGATTCTCTAGGATTTACAAAAGAAGGTAAAAAGTATAAAAAGATTCTAAGAGATTCTATTAGCCTAGAAGTGGATTGTGCCAACCAAAAAATCATCTACCCAGAGCAAATCACAATCCACGACGAAACCACTTCAAACTTTTCTCACCCAGAAAATTTCGTCGTTTTTGAATGTGTGCATAGGCTCTTACAAAAGGGTTATAAGCCAAAACACTTAGAACTAGAGCCAAAGTGGAATCTAGGGCGTGATGCAAAAGGTGGCAAAGCAGATATTTTGGTGCGAGATCGTCAAGACAATCCTTATTTACTCATCGAGTGCAAAACCACAGATTCTAAAAATAGCGAGTTTGCCAAAGAATGGGCAAAAATGCTAGAAAATGGCGGACAACTTTTCTCCTATTTTCAACAAGAAAGAGGTGTGAAATATCTATGTCTCTACACAAGCGACTTTAATCAAAGTTTGCTTACTTATGAAAATTATATTATTAGTGTGATCGATAATGAAGCAACACTAAACCAACAAAGCAACTATGAGCAAAAGGCAATTGGTTATAAAGATGCACATAACAATGAAGAACTTTTTAAAGTATGGAAAGAAACATATTCGAGCGATTATGCAACAAATGGAATCTTTGAAAATAAAATACAAGCCTATAAAATCACACAATTAAAGCCAACTTTTGAATCTTTAAAATCCTTAGACTATTCTTCAATGCAAAGAAAAAAACATCAATGGGCTACGATTTTACGCTATTCAGGAGTTGGCGATAGAGGCGTTGCACTAAATAAAATTATGAATTTATTACTATGCAAAATTACAGATGAAGCTGAACATAAGGAAGATTTGAGGTTTAGTTGGGGTGGCTTTAGTGCTGATGATGCCTTTTCCCTAGTAGATAGATTGCAATACCTCTATCAAAAAGGAATGCAAAAATATCTAAACATAAATATTATATATTATTCAAAAAACGATATAGATAATGCTTTTAGCAATCGATACAAAGACACTCCAAGTCGAAACAATATAGAAAATATTTTTAATGATTTAAAATATTTTCAAAATGGTGATTTTAATTTTTTAGAAGTGCATAACAAAGAACTTTTTAATAAAAATTTCAATATTCTCTTACAAGTTGTGCTAATGCTAGAGGATATTAAGTTTAGCGAGGATAATTCCCAATTCTTAGGCGATTTTTTTGAATCTTACATTCATGATATGCCACAGCATGAAGGGCAGTATTTTACCCCTGTGCCTTTGGTGAATTTCATCATTTATTCCCTACCCGTATTGAAAGATTCTAGAGTGCTAGATTTTGCTTGTGGAGCAGGACATTTTCTAAGCGAATATTCTAAAATAAACAATACTTATGAAGTGCAATACAAAGGAATTGATAAAGACCAACGCCTAGCAAAAATATCCGCAATAGCGTCTTTTATGTATGGCAAGACAATGGATATAAAATACGATGATGCATTAAAACATGGAATAATAGAAAATGATTCCATAAACACCATTATTTCAAATCCGCCCTACTCAGTAGATGGATTTTTGCGAACATTAAATAAGACAGAAAAAGAATCCTACACACTTTTTAATAAAAATATAAGCCTTGATACTGACAAAATAGAATGCTTTTTTATAGAGAAAGCCTCACAAGTCCTAGAGTCTTACGGACTTTTATCTCTTGTGCTTCCTAGTTCTATCTTTTCAAATAACGATACGATAACCATACAAACAAGAGAGATTTTATTAAGAGACTTTTATATTATTGCCATTTGTGAGTTTGGTAATCAAACATTCTTTAAAACCGGCACACAGCCTATAATCCTTTTTGCTATAAAAAAGCTAAGAGATAAAAACATAACTACACAAGAGACAAGGGCACAATATTTTTATAAACTCATTATGGAAGATAAAACAGACAATCCTTATAAAGAAGAGTTAGATGAGCTTTTGCACTCTTATGCTAATTTTATGAGGTATAAATATAAAATGATAGAAAAATTATTTTTTGGTGTATTGGAAAATATAGATTCTATACACCACAATAATTTTAAAGAGTACATACAAACCTACAATGACATACTAAAAAAAGAAAAGGAGAAATATAATAGCAAAACCAAAAAGTATAAAGACAAATATCCCTTTACACCAAGCCAAACCCTACAAGAATTTATCAAGCAAAAAGAAGCAGAGAAATTTTTATATTTTTGCTACGCACTAGATTCAGAACCCTTAATTATAAAAGCTCCAAAAGATAATGAAAAACAAAAGAAATTTTTAGGCTATTACTGGAGTAGCAAAAAGGGACAAGAAGGTATTCACTATTTTATGAAAAGTGGCGTAGTAGAAAACAACATAAACTACATAGATACACCGCTCTTTAATCCTAATAATCGTTTTTGTGTCAATTCTATTAGTTTTGCGATACTAAGCCATTTTGTAAAATATTTAGATTCTAAAGATATTGATGCAAATTTTTTGCAACAATTCTTAAGACAAGAAAAAAACAACAAGAATAATGAGTTTTTAGAATCTGCAAGACTAATTGATATGATAGATTTTGAAAAAGTGGAGTTTAATAAAGCGATTAGTCTTAATCCGCATTCTAACGATTCTAATAGTGTGCAATCCAACCCTTTTGCAAATTCTAAATATGAATTGGTGAAATTGGAATCTATTTGCAAAATGTATCAACCAAAAACTATCACAGCAAAAGAAATTTTAGAAAAGGGAGATTATAAGGTTTATGGTGCAAATGGAGTTATAGGGTTTTACAATCAATACAATCATAAAGATTCTGAAGTAGCGATGACTTGCAGAGGTGCAACTTGTGGAGCGATAAATTATACAGAGCCAAATTCTTGGATTACGGGCAATGCAATGATAATAACCCCACTAGAAAAGAACTTAATTTCAAAAAAATTTTTAGTTTATATTCTGCCTTTATCAAACATAAAGAGCGTTATTACAGGTTCGGCACAACCACAAATTACAAGAAATAATTTAGCTACTTTAAAAATCCCGCTTCCACCGCTTGAGATTCAAAAACAAATCGTTGCAGAATGTGAAAGCTTAGAATCACAATGCAACACAATAGAGCAAAGTATCAAGGCATACCAAGAACTCATTAAAGCAATTCTTTGGCATTGTGGGATTACTACAGAATCTACAAAAGATTTTGATTCTATCCTAATGTCTTTAGCAGAGTTGGAATCCAAACTTGACTTTGAGCTTTTAGGAAAGACAAAACAAGATTCTAAGGCATTTTTGCAGAATCTAACAAATACCCTAAACACTCTCCCAACTCCACCAAGCAATGGATGGGAAAAAGCAAAACTATGTAAAATATGCAATATTAATCAGGAAACCTATAATCCAAGCAATGATGAAGGTGAAATGTTATACATTGATATTGATAGCATTGAAAAAGGAACAGGGAAAATCAACTTTAATGATAAAATTTCTTGCAGAAAATTACCAACAAGAGCAAGAAGGATAGCTAGGGCTGATAGTGTGATTATCTCGACTGTCCGACCTTACTTAAAAGGATTTGCGTATCTTAAAAACGAGATAAAAGATTCTATATTTTCGACAGGATTTGCCATTTTGCAAGGTAAAGAAAATCTTGTAAAATCACAATTTGTTTATTATTGCTTTATGTTCTCAGATGATTTAATGCAACAAATGAAAATCAAAATGCCAAAATCATCTTATCCAAGCATCAATACGGAAGATTTAGAATCATTTACAATCCCACTTCCACCGCTTGAGATTCAAACCAAAATCGCACAAAGCATTGAGACAATCCAATCTCAAATTTCTTTTTTAGATTCTGCACTTCCGCTTTTACAATCCCAAAAACAAGAGGTATTGAAAAAATACCTTTTTAAAACATTTCTAGACAGATTCACAAAACAAGCCAAAAAATTTTAGGCTAGAATCTGCAATAGTTTTAACTCCACTTTGTTTTTACTAAGCGATAACACTTCAACTTCCACATTATCACCCTTTTTAAAACAAAAGCTTTTTATTCTTATTATTGAAAGATTTGTTAAGATTTAAAAAATAATTGAGTGATATTACCACATAGCACACTTTAGGCTTAGCAGAATTGCTTAAATTTAAGTTTATATTTATTTTCTATCAATATAATTTCCAAGATAGCTTAAAATATCCTAAATTTTAAATAAGAGGTTTTTATGAACTTTAATACTAAAGCCATTACTACGGCTGAAAATCCAAATCTAAGCGGACACACTTCAAGCGATGTTATTTCCCCTATACATCTCTCTAGCACTTTTGCAAAACCTGATTATGAAAATAATATTAAAGGCTTTAGCTACTCTAGACTAACAAACCCAACAAGAGAAGTCTTAGAAAAAAAGGTGGCGGCTTTAGAAAATGCAAAGCATTGTATTGCCTATGCTAGTGGTCAAGCTGCAGAAAGTGTAGCTATTCTTAGTTTTCTTAAAAGTGGCGATGAAGTCATTTGCTTTGATGATATTTATGGCGGAACTAGAAGATTACTTAGTTTTGTGTTTAATCATTTTGGCATTAAAGTAACTTATGTAGATATGACAAAAATAGAAAATATCAAAAACGCTATTAATGCAAACACTAAAGCCATTTGGCTTGAATCGCCCACAAATCCTCTTTTGCAAATATGTGATATTAAAGCAATTTGCAATCTTGCAAAAGAGCACAATATCTTAAGCATAGTTGATAATACCTTTGCAACACCATTTTTACAACAACCATTGGAGCTTGGTGCTGATGTTGTTTTGCATAGCTTAACTAAATATATCAATGGGCATAGCGATAGTATTGCTGGTGCCATTTGTCTTAATGATGAAAAACTTTATGAAAAACTTCGTTTTGTTTCAAATAGCACAGGAATGATTTTAAGTCCTTTTGATTCTTATCTTAATGCAAGGGGTGTTAAAACTTTAAAATTGCGTGTCCAAAAGCAATGCGAAAATGCCTTTGCTGTGGCTAGATTCCTAGAAAAACATAAAAAAATTAAAAAAGTTTTGTATCCAGGCTTAGATTCTCACCCTCAACATAATTTAGCTAAAGAGCAAATGAATGGTTTATTTGGGGCTGTCGTAAGTGCTTATTTGGATACAGATGAAGAGGGTATGAAGCGTTTTGCACAAAATCTTGATTTATTTATTCTAGCAGAAAGTTTAGGCGGTGTTGAAAGTCTTTTTGGTTGTCCCTATTATATGAGCCATGGCAGTGTTGATGAAAATATCAAAAAGCAAATGAATATCACTAAAAATCTCTTAAGATTCTCTGTAGGGTTAGAAGAGAAAGAAGACTTAATATCAGCCCTAGACTTTGCATTAAATAAAATTTAAAGGAATTCTATGAAAATAAAATTATTATTAATAGCATTAATTGCATTTCTTTTTAATGCTTGCTCTAACACAGAAAATACACAAAGCATAAAAGTTGGTAGTGAGGGTGCCTATAAGCCTTTTTCTTATGTTGATAAAGATGGAAAAATAACTGGCTATGATGTTGAAGTCGTTAGAATCTTACAAGAAATTGATCCATCTTTAAATTTTAGCTTCAATTATGCACCTTGGAATGCTTTATTTTTGGGCTTAGATTCTGCTAGATTTGATATGCTTGCTAATCAAATCATTAAAACACAAGAAAGAGAAGAAAAATATCTCTTTAATGCAGAAAGTTACTTTGTAAGCACTTCGCAATTTGTCACTCGAGCTGATAATGCAGATATTAACACGACTGCTGATTTGAAAGGAAAAATTGCTGGTGGTGTTGTAGGATCTGCACATACAAAAATCCTTGAAGATTGGAATAATCAAAATGGAAATATTTTAGAGATACGCTATTATAAAGACTTAATCCCATTATTGCAAGATTTAGTCAATAAAAGAATAGATGTTCATTTAAATGATCCTGCTTCTATTGCTGATATTATTAAAGAACAAAATTTAAATTTAAAAGTGCTTGATGAGCGTATCTCTCAAAGTCCAGTTTATTTTGTCTTTAGAAAAGAAAATCTATCAAATGATCTTATTCAAAAAATAGATGCGGCTTTATTAAAAGCAAAAGAAACAGGCAAATTACGCGATCTTTCTATGAAATACTTTGGGGTAGATCAAAGTCAATAAAATGCAATTATTTGACTTCGAATATGCCTTAAGTGCCTTTCCTACTTTATTAAAGGGAGTTCCAATCTCCTTGGCTATTGCCATTGTTGGTTTTATCTTGGGAGCTATATTGGGATTAATTTTAAGTTTAATAAGAATCTATAGAGTTCCTATTCTATTTCAATTAGCTACTTTATACATTTCTTTTTTTAGAGGAATTCCTGTTCTAGTTCAGATTTTCTTAGCCTATTATGGCATACCTTTGGTGCTTAGGTATTTTAATCATCAATATGGCTTAAACATTGATATTTCCGGTATTGATGCTATCTACTTTATGTATCTCGTATATGCTTTATATTGCTCTGCATACCTTAGTGAAATTTTTAGAAGCTCTATTTTAAGCATAGACAAAGGGCAGCTAGAAGCAGCTTATAGTGTAGGAATGAACACCACTCAAGCTTTATTTATTATTATTTTACCGCAAAGTATGCTTCTAGCTTTACCTAATATTTTAAATTTCTTTATTATACTTATTAAAGAAACCTCACTAGTTTTTGCTGCTTCAGTTCCAGAAATAATGGGAATAGCAACATTAGAGGCAGATAGAAGTTCTAAATTTTTAGAGGTTTATATTATAGCTGCACTCATTTATTGGGTAATTAGCATTTTTCTAGAAAAAAGCTTTGCTATACTTGAAACCAAACTACTCTCCTATAAAAAAATGATGGGGAAATCATGATTGACATCAAACATTTATCCAAAAGCTTTCATAATCATTTAGTTTTAAAAGATATATCTTTAAATATCCAAAAAAACAAAACCTATGCTATTTTAGGACCAAGCGGATCAGGAAAAAGCACACTTTTAAGGTGCATTAATCTCCTTGAATGTGCCGATAGTGGAACTATGATTTTAAATAATATCAAAATTGATTTCTCCCATAAAATTAAAAAGCAAGACCTAATTAAAATCAGAAAAAATACGGGAATGGTTTTTCAAAACTATAATCTTTTTGCCAACAAAACAGCACTCCAAAATATAACACAATCCCTAATCACAGTGCATCGATACAGCAAGGCAGAAGCAGAAAATATTGCTTATGAATATTTAGAAATGGTTGGATTAAAAGATAAAGCTAATCGCTATCCTAGTATGCTAAGTGGGGGACAACAACAAAGAATAGGCATAGCTAGGGCTTTGGCTTTTAACCCTGAAGTTATACTTTTTGATGAGCCAACTTCCGCACTCGACCCAGAACTTGTAGATGAAGTCCTAAATGTTATTAAAATGATCCACAATAAAACAATGATTCTAGTAACGCATGAGCTTAATTTTGCTAGAAAAATAGCAGATAGAATTCTCTTTATGGCTGATGGGGAGATTCTAGAAGATGCAACTCCCGAAGAATTTTTTACAAAACCCAAAACACAAAGGGCTAAACAATTTTTAAACAAATTTATCAAGATGGATTGCGACTATATTATTTAAAAAATAAGCCTAAAAGCAAAATTTAGGCTAGAATCTGCAATAGTTTTAACTCCACTTTATTTTTGCTAAGCGATAACACTTCAACTTCTACATTATCGCCCTCTTTTAAGACATCAGAAACTTTTTGTTCGCGATTATTGGTGATCTTTGAAATATGCAATAGCCCATCATAGCCTTTTGGCAACTCCACAAATGCACCAAACTCTACAATCTTTTTCACTTTGCCTTGATAAATATCACCAATCTTATAAAGCTCTTGAGGATTTTTGATGATTTTTAAAATGTGCATTTTAGCCGCTTCCACTTTTTCTTTATTGCTTCCGCTAACTTTTACTTCACCATTTTCACGATTCAAATCCACTGCAACACTAAATTTTTCAATAATTTCCTTAATCGTTCTCCCTGCTTGTCCAATTACATCAATAATTTTGCTAGGCTCAATTGAAAAAATTTGTGAGCTTGGCAAAACTGATTCATTAAGCACGATTTTTTCTTTTGCCTCTTCCATTAAATCCAAAATATGATTCCGTGCTTCTTTGGCTTGCATTAACGCCTTTTGCAAAATTTCACTCTTAAGCCCACCTAGCTTAATATCCATTTGCATTGCTGTAATTCCTCTCCTAGAACCAGCAATCTTAAAGTCCATATCACCATCGTGATCTTCTAAGCCCATAATATCAGTTAAAATCGCATATTTATCATTCTCACACACAAGTCCCATTGCCACTCCAGCAATTAAACTCGTGCATTTAATCCCAGCAGCAGCTAATGCCAAAGATCCACCGCAAACCGTTGCCATAGATGAAGAACCATTGGATTCTAAAATCTCAGAAACAAGGCGAATTGTTTTTAAATCTCCATTAATCACACTTGCTTCCAAGGCTCTTTTAGCAAGATTCCCGTGTCCTAGCTCTCTTCTACCGGGTGCAGAAATACTACTTGCCTCCCCAACACTAAAGGGTGGAAAATTATAATGCACCATAAAACGCTCTTTTAGTGGTGCTTTATCAGTGAGTAATTCATAGCTTTGTGCATCCATTTCTCCACCCAAAGTAGCCACCACCAAAGCCTGTGTTTGCCCACGCGTAAAAAGCGCACTAGAATGTGCATTAGGTAAAAAATTCGTCTCAATGCTAATTGGGCGCACTTCTTTTAATTCTCTCCCATCAGCCCTTTTGGATTCTTCTAGAATCATTGTCCTAATTATCTCTCGCTTGATTTTTAATACACTCTCTAACACACACTTTTCAAGTGATTCTATCTCTTTTAGATTCTTTTCTTCCCATTCTTTTTGGATTTTTCTTGCAAAAGCGTGTAAAAGACTATTTCGCTCTGTCTTAGAGAGGCTTTGAATAATGTCTTTTAGTTCTTCTAAATGTGATTCTTTAATGTATTCTACAATCTCGCTTGAAACAAAATTTTTTCTTTTATTTTCTAGGACTAATGGAGTTTTTACACAATCTTTAAAAGATTCTTCAAATGCTTGGCTTCTTTGAGAAATCGCCTTTTTAGCAATCTCTAAAACCTCGATCATCTCTTCTTCACTCAATTCATTGGCACTAAACTCTGTATTTTCTTGATGAATAGCAACTCCCCCAAAACTTCTCATTTCAATCATCAATAAATCTTCTTTAACACCGCTTACAAATAAATCCAAGGTGCTCTCTTCTAATGCTTTTAAACTAGGATTTATCACAAACTCACCCTCTATTCTCCCAATCCTTACTGCGCTCACAGGAAAACTTAGTGGAATCTCACTCACATAAAGTGCTGCACTTGCGGCATTTAACGCTAAAAGCTGCAAATCAGCATCTTCATCTGCACTCAAAACCATAAGGGTAATTTGCGTAGGATAACAATAATCTTTTGGGAAAAGGGGTCTCAAACTTCGATCTATAATTCTAGCACTCAAAGTTTCAAAATCTCCAGGTTTAGCTTCTCTTTTGATATAACCACCAGGAAATTTTCCTGCTGCATAGGCTTTTTCAATGTATTGAACCGTTAAGGGCAAAAAATCCTCTTCTACAACTTCTTGTGTGTCAATGGCTATAGTTGCTAATACAACATTATTACCACTTTGCAAATAAACACTACCGCTGCATTGCTTTGCAAACTTATTAAAAATATATTTTTCTTCTTTTTCTAAAAACGATAAAGTTACTTGTCCCATTCTTTACTCCTTAGGCTTATGATTGTATTTTTGAAAAAATTTCTTCTATCACATTTGATTCAACAGGCGGATAATCCTTATAGTAATACTCAATATCTACAAAAGTTTTTGTTTTATATAGGCAAAATAATCCATCAGTTACTTCTTCCATTACCTTAGTAACTTCATAGGGTGCTACTGGTGTGGCAAAATAAATTGTTTTTGCTTGTAAAGTTGTAACAGATTTTATCGCAGAAAGGGCAGTTAAACCACTATCAACCCCATCATCTACCAACAAAACACGCTTATTTTTCAGTGAAATAAGAGGATTCCCTTTGCGATATTGATAGATTAATGGAAGCATTTTATCTTCATATTGCCGCTTCACTTCTCCATAAATATAATCCAAGCTAATCTCAAAAGAACGCACCAACGCATCACTAATAACAACATCGTGAGTTTCTGTTGCCATAGCAATTTCACATTCTAGATTATTAGGAGCAAGAATCGGTGAAGTAAAAAGAAATGCCAAAGGCGCTTTGATAGCTTGTGCTAAAGAATTTGCTAACAAGATTCCATTAAAAGAAATCCCAACCACAATACAATCTTGATTTTCAAAAAAACTAAGTGGCATATTATTGAGTAATTTCTGAAGTGCATCATCACGATTTTCAAACAAAGCCTTACGCATTAAAGAATGTGTTATACCACCCATAATTCCTCCGCTCTCAACTAATTTCCTAATTTCACATCACTACTTAAAAGTGGAATAAATTTGATAGTCAAGAGAACATATTTATCATCTCTTGCTTCAGCTCCCCTTGAAGTTAGCATAGGATAAATTTCACTCACATATTTTATCCCAAATGAAAAGCATCGAATTTGTGTATCAATTCCAACCTGCCAAGTCTTAAGATAGCGTTCTTTATAATCATAACCCACACTTGCAAATAAATCAAAATTTTCAAATTCTTTTCTAAAACCCGCATTAATATAATTTGCCTCTCCAAACCTGCCATTTAGCAAATCTTCGTGCGCAAAATTTTCTCGCATAAAATGCCCAAAACTTGCATTAATATAATCACTTTCATAATTTATTTGGTGTGTTGCTTCAGAGATTCTTCCTCTTTTGTGTGAATAAAAAATATCGCTTAAAAAACTCCATTGATGATTTAAAAAATATTGCACTTCATTTTCTAATTCTCCTAACTCTTCTCCACTATCTTCAAAATAAAAATATTGCTCCATCTTGTGAGAGAGAATCAAAGAATTATCTAAAGTATAAAAATTTTGTGTTCCTTTTACTCTAAATTCTTGCCTATCCCCAGGCAAAGTAAAAAAGTTTGTAAAATCTCCTGTTTTATCTTCAAAACCTGGCAAAATATATTCTGCTTCTAAACTAAGTGTGTGTCCAAAATGATCATATTTTTTAACCAAATCTGTATTGAGTTTGATTTGATAATATTGACTTAAATATCTTCCATTTTTTAAATTCAATCCTCTCTCTACATTAGAATAATCTACACTTGTGCCATAAAAAGTAGGAGAAAATGAAAAATTCGCAAAATCATTCCATAAACTCTGTGTGTAAATAATCGGCAACTTGGCTTCTTGTTGAATAGCCCTATAACCAATAGGACGCGTGAAGTGATTTGCCTTATAATCAAAGTCATAATACAAATTATCTACTAAAATATTTTCAATTTGGCGATGGTATTGAATCTGCGGTAAAGTTTGCAAAGTGCGAGCATTACTTGTTTGCTCCAAATCCGAATAATACCTTGCAGAAAATCCTAAATAATCTTTGCTACTTTTTAGATAATAATTCATTCTAGAAGTGAGTAAATTTCCTTGCAAATCTGCAATATTTTGAGCATTCTCATCTTGCAATCTAAAATAATCAATATCTGAAATCTGTGAAATATCAAGATACAATCCATCTTCATAAAAGTAATTAGATTCCTTAGCAAAGAGATTCTCTCGACCATATTTCAATTGGAATCCATAATGATTACGATTCTCTAAGTCATAAGTTTGTTGATAAGATCTACTATTAGCAAAAAAGCCTAAATTAGCCCATAAAATCTCATCTTTATCATCAATAATACGAAATTCATTATAAAATCCACCACCCCTTTTAGTTCGAATTTGTGGTGTAAAAGTCATATCCCAATTATCATCTGGTGCTATAAAAATAGGTTGCGAATAAATCAATCCATCATCACCAGAATTCCCAACAATAGGATAAAGCAAACCTGATTTTCTCTTATAGCCTAGTGAAAAAGACAAATAAGGAAAATAAAGCACAGGCACATCATAAATACAAAGGTGCGGATGCCAAATGGTTAGCCATTCTTTATTGGCATCATATTCCCCCTCTTTAGCTTTAATTTTCCAAATAGGATTATTCACGCTACAAGTAGAAACATTAGCCTCTTTGATTTGATAAACATTGTTATTAAATTCTGCACTTTGAGAATCCACCCACAAACCGCTTTCAGAATCCTGCAAATAAAAAGGCTCCAAAAAAGAATAATCTTCTTGAAGCTTAATTTTAACTTCCTTAGATTTTAAATAAAATGAATTTCCTTTATAGGCATTAACATTTCCACTTAAAATAATCTCCCGATTCTGTGTATCATAAATAGCTTTATTTGCAGTAACAAAATAATCAAGATTAATAATAGTTACATGACCTTTGCCAATAATCTGTGTTTTGCTATATTCCATATCATCGGCTAAAAACTCAAAAATCGATTCTTGCTTATTATTAAATTGCTTAATAGCCGCTCTTGCCTCCATATGACTTGGAATCAAAGCTAAAGCCGCAATCACACTAAACGCAAAAATTTCCTTTTTTATCATCACAGACATACTTTAAAGATTAACCACAATAGTTTTTGCAACTTTATCGTGTAAAGCCTGTTTGATTCTATTTTCAAAGACTAATAAAAAGGGCAAATACATTAAAATTTCACTCAAAAGCCTAAAACAAGATCGCACAAACGCCTGTCCCATCTTAGGATTATCCAGCAATTCAACTTCTATAACGCGGATTCTCACCACTATTTTTCCTATAGTAGCCCCATAAAAATGCACAAAAAGCCATTGATAGAGAAGTTTAATAAGATACAAAGCCATCCAAGAACTTGAAACAATGCTTAACATTGCCTCGGTATCTTGTGTATTTTGTGCGATTCGATCCCAATTAATCCCTATAAGAATCATAGAAACTAGTAAATCATCAACCATAAAAGCAACAAATCTCTTCCATAAAGGTGCAAGCTTTATCTCTTCTCTTGCAAGTGTTTCTTCAATTTTTTCAATATCCATTATTTTCCTAACGCTTGATAAGCAATATCTTTGCGATATTGCATACCCTCAAAATGAACTTCATCCACTTTAGCATAAGCATACTTCACTGCTTCTTGGACATTTCTACCCTTGCCAACACAAACCAAAACTCTTCCACCACTAGCAACAAGCTCTCCACCCTCGCTACTCACTCCTGCAAAAGAAATAAGAGAATTTTGAGATTGACTTTCTGAAATCACAATTTTTGCTTTTTTGGAATTTTTATAAGGATAATCCCTAGAAGCCACAACAACCCCCACACAAACACTCTCTTCTAATTCATAATGGACAGATTTTAAATTTCCACTCGCACAGCCCAAGAAACAATCCAACAAACCATTTTTAAAAAGTGGCATTAACACTTCACATTCAGGATCACCAAAACGAACATTAAATTCCAACAAATAAGGCTTACCCTTAACTACCATAATCCCGCAAAATAAAGCACCGCTAAAAGGATTCCCCTCTTTTTCCATTCCTGCCAAAGTTGGCAAAATAATGCTTTCTTTTATTGATTCAATTAATGCAGAACTAGCCAATGGAGAAGGCGCATAAGCTCCCATTCCACCGGTATTTGGACCCTTATCTCCATCAAGTAATCTTTTGTGATCTTGTGCAGCAGGTAAAACAATAAAATCCTTACCATCACACATTGCAAAGACGGACAATTCAAAACCATCTAAAAACTCTTCAATCACCACCTTTTTGCCCGAATCTCCAAAACTTTTGCCCTCAAGCATATCTCGCACTACACTTTTGGCTTCTTCATAGCTTTGTGCGATCACCACACCTTTTCCCGCACACAAACCATCTGCTTTTACAACGATAGGTAAATTTAAAGAATCAATAAAATCACACGCTTCCTTATAATCTTGTGTTTGAATAAATTGTGCTGTTGGAATTCCATATTTCTTTGCAAATTCTTTCATATAAGCTTTAGAACCTTCTAATCTAGCAGCTGCTTGGCTTGGACCAAAGGTTAAGATTCCATTCTCTCGCAATTTATCTGCTAAACCCTCCACCAAAGGTGCTTCAGGACCAATAATCACCAAACCAATTTTTTGCGTAATAGCAAAGTCGATAAATTCATTATCATCTTTAAAATTGATATTTTTTCCAAGCTTGCTTGTCGCACCATTCCCTGGATAAAAATAAATCCCATCGATTCGACATTCTCTCTGCAATGCTAAACCAATAGAATATTCTCTACCACCACTTCCAACAATAACAATTTCCATCTTTTACAACCCTTAGAATTTGATTTTTACAATGCCTAAAATCTTAGGAATTATAAAAACCAAAAACCCAAGTGGGCGCTTATAATTGTGTAAGCCCTAAAAATTTAAGGATTCTAGCCATAAGTTTTTTATTAGGCGGCAGATTCTCGTCTCAACTTAAGAGACTAATAGCGAAAACACCATCACACAAAAAAATCTATACAACTAGCAATATTTGATGTGTTGGACTCCAAAAAATAAAATCGCGTTCCACTCAGGCGATAAAATTATAAAATATCCTAGCTAAAAGTAGCTTTTAATTTTTAACAATTAACTACAAAATTAGTATTTTTTTGGCACAATACCTTAACTAAAATCTTAGGAGACCATTATGATAAAAAAAATTTTTGCTTCTACCCTTTTAAGTCTTAGCCTACTTAATGCCAATGAGTGTGTGTGCTTTGAATTAAAAGGAGAATTTGGAGAAGAAATTAAAGCGATTTTAAAAAAATATTCTAAAAATTTAGGTTCTAAAGACATTCAAGTCGTCAGAGAAGATGCCGATTTAACCGTCCAAGAAAAAAGCTTTTTGCAAAGTCTCATTGGAACAGGTGAAGTCGCTTCTTCTAGTCAAAAATACAATCTTGAAAATGGCAAAAAACTCTATAATCGTGATTGTGCTAGTTGCCACGGAGAAAAAGGAGAAATTGCGGTTGCTAAAAAAGCACCTATTAACACTTGGAGCGCACAAAATATAGCTGATGAAATCAAAAGCTATCAAGATCAAAGTTTTCAAGGACAATCCCGCTTTGTCAAAAATCAAATTGCCCAAAGATACACCAAAAAAGATATGGAAGATGTCGGTGCTTATGTAGAGAGCTTAAAATAATTTAGCTCTCCATCGCTTCACCTCATTTTGGCTAATAATATTCCTTTTACACTTTACACATTTTCTAGGGCAATATTATCTGAGTTTTTATCAAATGATTCCTTTAGGGCTTGAGATAAATTATCCATAAATTTCCCTTACGCTAAGCCTTGTGAAGCGAGATATTCTTCATAACTTCCACGGAAATCTACCACCTCATTATTTTCTTTAAATTCAATAATGCGATTTGCAAACGCATCAATAAGCTCTCTATCGTGGCTAACGCAAATCACATTGCCACTATACTTATAAAGTGCTTCGCCCAAAGCAATAATCGCCTCTAAATCTAAATGATTTGTTGGTTCATCAAGGACTAAAAAATTTCCTCCCTCAAGCATTAACTTACTAAGCATAATACGATGTTTCTCACCACCACTGAGTGATCCCACGCTTTTTTCTTGCTCTTCACCGCTAAATAACATTCGCCCCAAAGCATTACGAATCTCTGTAGCTTCTCTTTTTTTGTCAAATCCACGCAAATATTCATAAAGCGTTTCTTCTCCTCCAATCACTTCGGTGGTATTTTGAGGAAAATACCCCCTCTCAATTGTCGCCCCCCATTTAATCACACCGCTTTGAGGTTTAAGTTTTTCACAAATGAGATCACAAAAAGTCGTTTTTCCAATCCCATTTCTCCCAATCAAAGCAATTTTATCGCCCGGCAAAATATCAAGCGATAAATCTTTTAGCACACACAAATCACCATAGCTAAATTGAAGTTTTTCTATATTTAAAGCTTCATTACCAATTTGGCGATTCACTCTAAAGACAATGCTTGGATCTCTGCGACTAGAAACTTCTAAAGCTTGAATATCTAACTTTTCTAGCTGTTTTTGTCGGCTTGTAGCTTGTTTGGCTTTAGAGGCATTAGCCGAGAATCTTGCAATAAAAGATTCCAATTCTTCTTTTTCTTTGAGTTTTTTATTTCGCTCGATTTCTTGCTGTTTGGCAATCAAAGTTGAAGCAATATACCAATCATCATAATTCCCACTAAACTCTCTTACATTTCTAAAATCCAAATCCAAAATATGAGTGCAAACACTATTTAAAAAATGCCTATCGTGGCTAATAACCACTAAAGTTCCCTCGTGGCGTTTTAGCTGCTCTTCAAGATAACTAATAGCTCTTAAATCAAGATTGTTAGTTGGCTCATCTAAAAATAAAATATCAGGCTTAGGAAATAAAACTTGTGCCAAAAGCACTTTAAATTTATCCCCTCCTGTGAGTGTCTTCATAAGATCATTGTGAATCTTAGCAGGAAATCCCAAGTCTTCTAAAATCTTTTCAATCTGCACATCATATTCATAAGTAGGATCTTCTTCAGCACAGATAATCTCTAATTCACCTAAACGCTCATTAACCTCATCGCTAAAATCCCCTGCCTCATAGAGTTTTTCTTTTTCTTTGATAGCATCATAAAGGCGTTTATTTCCATAAAGCACACAATCTTTAATGCTAAAATCTTCAAAAGCAAACTGATTTTGCCCCAAAACTCCAAGTCTAGCACCAGTATTAAAGGCAATATCTCCGCTACTAGGCTCAATTTCGCCACTTAGAATCTTCAAAAAAGTAGATTTACCAGCACCATTAGCACCTATAAGCCCATAGTGCTTCCCTTTATCTAATTTTAAATTAACATTTTCAAATAATTTTTTAGTTGCATAATGCATTGAAAGTCCAGTAATTTGAACCATACAAAAATCCTTAAATTTATTAAATTAAAATTATACTATTTCTTTTTAACAGGAATAATCTCTCCCTTATATTTTTCTAAAATAAATTCGGAAACTTCTTTGCTCAATAAAATCTCTTGGAGCTTTAAAATTGCAGGATTATCTTGATTGTCTTCCCTTGCTGCTAGAACATTCACATAAATTGAAGTATCATCTTCATAAAATAACGAATCTTTAACGCTCATTTTTGCTTGAAGTGCATAATTAGCATTAATCACAGCCGCATCAACACTAGGATAAATACTAGGAAGCGAACTTGCTTCAACAGGTTTAAAACGCAATTTTTTTGGGTTTTCTAAAATGTCATATTCTATTGTGCTTGCCAAATTATTTGGATCTTTTAGCTTAATTACTCCATTGTTATGCAAAAGTATCAAAGCCCTTGCAAGATTAGAACTATCTCCAGGTAATGCTACATCAGCGCCTTCTGGAATCTCAGCCACACTTTTATAATTTTTAGAATAAAGTGCTAATGGAACAACATAAATAGGAGCTAAAGAAACAAGATTAAAACCTCTTTGAGAATTTTGTGCTTCCAAATAAGGCTTATGTTGATACAAATTCGCATCATTACTTTTATCATTGAGTGCAATATCTGGCATCACATAATCTGTAAAAACTTGCACCTGCATAGAAAAACCCTCTTTTTCCAAAAGTGGCTTTGCAAACTCTAAAATCTCCGCAGCTGGAACAGGCGTAGCCCCTACAATAATATGATTTGAATATTTAGAATCAGATTCTCCTTTTGCTTGTGTTTGATCTCCACAACCACATAAAAAATAAAGACTAACTACCATTAATAAAATTTTTTTCATTTTTACTCCTTAATAATATTTTCTTGCCATTTTTACAATCATATCGCCGATACTTTGGATAATCTGCACCAAAATAATAATAACAAGCACAGAATAAAGCAAAATATCTACTTTAAAGGATTGAAATCCTAAACGATAAGCCAAATCCCCCAATCCACCAGCACCAACAACCCCTGCCATCGCAGAATAACCAACTAAACTCACCAAAGTAATAATTACACAATTAATAAGTGCTGGTTTTGCTTCTGCAATCATCATTTTAATAATGGTATAAAGATTTGCTCCCATACTCTGCGTTGCTTCAATCAAATCTTTTTTGATTTCCAAAAAAGCCCCTTCAAATAAACGCGCAATAAATGGTATTGCCGCAATGCTAAGGGGTATAATCGCTGCTGTGCTACCTGTGCTAATCCCAATAAGAAAATTTGAAAAAGGCAAAATCACCAAAATCAAGATAATAAATGGAAACGAGCGAATAAGATTCACAAGCACACTCAAAAAATGATTAACAGCCGGTAAGGGCTTGATTCCATCTTTTCTTGTCAAAGCCAAAAAGATTCCCAAAGGCAATCCAAAAATAATCGCAAAAAGCACAGAAAAGCCAACCATATAAAGGGTTTCTAATGTGGCTTTTGCAATCAAAAATGGAATGCCACTGCCTCCAAAAATCTGCAACAAAAGATCTTCAAAGATTCTATCAGATATTTTCAAAAACTCTTTCATTTTTTCTCCTTATTTAAGGAATCATATTTCTCCAAAGAAACCTGCTGCAAAAGCACACCCTTTTCTTTAAGCCACTCTAGGCTTTGGATAATTTTTGTTTTCTCTCCTAAGAATCGCAACACAAGATACCCAATTTCATTGCTATTAAACTCTTGAATATTACCACCTAAGATATTAATATCAATACCAAACTCCTTAATCACTTGACTAATAAGCGGATTATGTGCATTAGGTCCCGTGAAAATAACGCGATAAATATCTCTAAAATCCTTTAAATGTGCTATTACATTTTCTTCTCGTTCAGAAATAAATCCAACAAGCTCTTTTGTAATATGCTTTGTAGGATTTGAAAAAACATCAATAACTGCACCGCTCTCAACAATCTCACCATTCTCAATCACAAATACTTTGTTGCAAATTTGTTGCACCACCTCAATTTGATGCGTAATTAACACAATGGTTAAAGAAAGCTTACTTTGTAACTCCTTTAACAAAGCCAAGATTGATTTTGTAGTTTTAGCATCTAGCGCACTTGTTGCCTCATCACAAAGCAAAAGTTTAGGATTATTAGCTAATGCTCTAGCAATCGCTACTCTTTGTTTTTGCCCACCGCTTAATTGACTAGGATAAAAATGTGCTTTTGATTCTAATCCAACAAGTTCTAAAAGCTCATACACTCTTTTTTCAATCGCACTTTTATCCCATTTGGCAATTTCTAGCGCAAAAGCAATATTTCCAAAAACATCTCTTGAATTAAGCAAATTAAAATGTTGAAATATCATCCCAATTTGTTGTCGCTTTTTTTGTAATTGCTTTGAATTAAGTGCTAAAATATCCACACCATCAATCAAAACTTCTCCGCTAGTTGGCTCTTCTAATCGATTGAGTATTCTAATTAAGGTGCTTTTTCCAGCTCCAGAATATCCAATGATTCCTGCAATATCATTGCGTTTAATCTCTAAATTAATATTTTTTAATGCACAAAAACCATTAGGATAAGTTTTATTAATATTTTTTAATGAAATAATTTTGGACTCCTTGTTTAGATGAGATTTTAATTTAAAATTTGAAGTATAGCATATCTTTATCAAAAAATACAAATATTTATAAATACATATAGTATTTAATATTTTATCAATTATAGATTCCGCATTTTTATTATCTCATCTCTTAGTCTTGCTGCTTCTTCAAAATCAAGTCTTTTAGCTGCTTCGTGCATTTTTTTAGTCAATTCTTTAACCAATTTTTCTCGCTCTTGCCTTGGCATTTTTTCTTTCTTTTTAGCCTTTTCATAAAGCATTCCCAAATCTTGATTTTTAAGATTCTCATCTAGCTTCCTTGAAACGCTTTGAGGCTTAATATTATGAGCTTTATTGAAGGCTTCTTGCTTACTGCGGCGATAATCTGTAACTTCCATTGCTTTTTTGAGTGAAGGGGTAATTTTGTCAGCAAAAAGCAAAACTTTTCCATTAACATTTCTAGCTGCCCTTCCCATAGTTTGTATAAGACTAGTCTCACTACGCAAAAAACCTTCTTTATCTGCATCTAAAATCGCCACCAAAGAAACTTCAGGCAAATCCAATCCCTCTCTTAAAAGATTAATCCCTACTAAAATATCAAACTCCCCAACTCTAAGCCCTCTAATGATTTGATTCCGCTCAATCGCATCAATTTCAGAATGCATATAACGCACCTTTAGCCCCAAATCATTATAATAGCGCGTTAGCTCTTCTGCCATTTTTTTAGTTAGTGCCGTTACAAGCACCCTCTCACCCCTTGCAATGACTTTTTTTGCTTCATCATAGAGCACTTCAACTTGATTTTCTACACTCAAAACTTCATAAAGGGGATCAAGCAATCCTGTTGGGCGAATAAGCTGTTCTGCTGTGTGATTCCCGCTTAGTTCTAATTCCTTTTGTGCGGGGGTTGCAGAGACAAAAAGGAAATGGGGAGCTTTATGAATGAATTCCTCATATTTTAAAGGACGATTATCTAAAGCACTCGGCAAACGGAATCCATATTCCACAAGCACTTCCTTGCGACTTCTATCCCCTGCATACATTCCGCCAAATTGCGGCAAACTCACATGTGATTCATCCACAATCAATAAATAAGGCTTATTTTTTTGAGCAAAATAATCTAGCAAAGAATAAGGTGTCTCTCCTGGTGCTTTACCCGTCAAATGTCGTGCATAATTCTCTATCCCCTTGCAAATCCCTGTTGATTCTATCATCTCCAAATCAAACTCGGTGCGTGATTTTAGTCTCTCATATTCCACCATTTTATTTTCTTTTTTAAAAAAATTCAATCTCTCTGCAAGTTCTTTTTCAATATTTTTAATCGCCACTTTCAATCTATCTGCCCCAACAATAAAAGGATTTGCTGCATAAAGCACAAATGATTCTAGAGATTTTAAGGGCTTTTTATCCACACTATCTAAAATCACAATTTTCTCTAACTCATCTCCAAAAAACTCCAACCGCACCGCTTCATCTTCACTATAAGCTGGATAAATATCAATCACTTCGCCATTAACCCTAAAATCTCCTCTATCAAAAAAGGAATCATTGCGTTTATAACCCATCTCCACAAGTCTAAGCAATATATTTCTTTGATTATAGCTACTGCCTATTTCAAACTTTTCTATCATCTCCAAATATTCCTTTGGATTCCCCAATCCATAGTTTGCCGACACAGAAGCCACCACAATCGTATCATCATAGGCTAAAAGCGAAGTGGTCGCTGATAGCCGCAATCTCTCTAATTCTTCATTAATACTTGAATCTTTTTCAATAAATAAATCTTGCCTTGGAATATACGCCTCTGGTTGATAATAATCAAAGTGAGAAATGAAGTATTCCACATGATTTTTTGGGAAAAAACCTTTAAATTCACTAAAAAGCTGTGCTGCTAAAGTTTTATTATGTGTCATTATAAGCGTTGGCATTTGCAACTCTTCTATAATGTGTGCCATTGAAAAAGTCTTTCCGCTACCTGTTACACCAATTAAAGTTTGGTATTGAGAACCACTTTTAATAAAATCGCTTAATTTTTTTATAGCTTGAGGTTGATCTCCTGCAGGTTTATAGGATGAATTTAAAATAAACTTTTGCATAATAAACGAGAATCCTTATATGGAGTTTTATGAAGTATTATTGCAATTATAGTCAAAATTTCTAGATTCTATTTTTAGCAAAAACTTTAATTTTGCTTAAAACTTAAAATACTTGACTTTTATTAATTTTACCTTTATTATTTTATTTTAAATTCTAATTTATCTAAAGGAAATAAAATGCGCGGAATAATATTAGGCGGCGGAATCATCAGCGGTGATGATGGCAAAAGGTATCACTTTAGCTTACAAGATATTCAAAATCTTGAAGGTAGAAGCGAACAAAATTTGGAAAAATGCGAAGTTGATTTTGAAGTTGATGAATCTGGAGAAAAAGCTATTGCAAAAGCTATTTTTATTACTAAATCTTCTACAAGTGTTGCGGATTCTATTACTAATTCGTTAAATGATAACAGCATTAACTCCATTAAACTTAAGGCATATATTGGGATAATTTTTTCTGCACTCTCCTTTATTCCATTTATTGGCTGGTTTTTTGCCATTGCTGGAGTGATTGTTTATATTTTCGCACTCATTGGAATCTCAAAAGAATCAGGTTGTAAGTCGATAATTTTCAATTTCGTTGTTTCAGCGGTTTTATCATTCGCCTCAACTATTATCATTTCTTTTTCAACGGTTTCTGCCGTGGTTGGATCTCTTTCAAATGCAGGTTCGGGTATAGTTGCAGGTATTGGTTTTGTCGGTATTATTGGCTTTATTATTGCAATTAGTGCGTTGTATTTCTCTTATAAATACTACTCATTACTTTCAGAAGTCACTAATGAAAGATTGTTTTTCTATGCCTTTATTATCAGTGTAATTGCAACTTTAACAATATTTATCCCATTCCTAGGTATTTTACTTGCTATCATTTCTTACATTGTTCAAATTGTAGCTTGGGTTAAATTTAAAGAAATTCGAAAAATCAACTAAAGAGCTTTTGCTCTTTATGGTTTCTCCTATCGCTCACTTACAAAGCATTTTAATTAAAATTACTGAATTTTTTACTTTCTATCCTATAAACTTCCATATTTTTAAAAAATAATGTTAAAATATATTTTTTACTCACAAGCAAAAGGTTTTACACAATGGAAGAAGCACAAAATATTTCAAGCAAACTCTTAAAAGGTGTTGATGATTTAGTTACAGAATTACAAAGAACACGCGATGAGAATCAACAATTACGACAACAAATCGTGCTTTTAAAAGCTGAAAATGAAGCCAAAAATACAGAAATTAGCTCACTTTATGATGAAATTAGCTCAAAAGAGAGAGAGTTAGAGAGTGTTTTAAATAAAATTCAAAATGTTCTTGGTCGCTAATGGATAACATTCTTCGTGTTTGTATTGTTGGGAGACATTATGATATTCCAACTCAAGAGATCTCACAAGAAACCTTAATATCCTTAAATCATCTCATTGATGAAAATCAAAATATCAATCCAAAAGACTTACTTCAGGCTTTTTTGGAAGCCTCAGAAATTTCAAATACTCTCAAAACAACAATCCAAAAAGCCAACCAAATCTTAGAATCCAACAAAAATCCCTAAATCTTGTTTTATTATCTAGTTGCCATTTTAAAGCAAAATTCTCCTTTGCTAACCTATGTTTCTACAACCCCTATGAATATTGGTGATATTATCAAAGTTCCCCTGCTAAAAAGTGTGAAAAATGCTGTTGTGCTTCAATCTTGCAACCAACCAAATTTTCAATGTAAATCCTTAGAATCCACACAAGAATACTTTTCTCAAAATCAATTAGATTTAGCCGAATTTATTACTAGCTATTATTGCACTTCACGCTCTATTGCTTATGGAATCTTTACCCCTTTTGTCAAAAATTCTACTCCTATTAAGCAGACAAGCCTAGACTTCACACTCCCAAATCTAAGCCCCAAACAAATCCAAGCACTAGACTTTATTAATTCCCACCAAAGCTCCCTACTCTTTGGGGATACAGGAAGTGGAAAAACAGAAATCTATATTCATCTTATTAATCAAACACTCAAACAATCCAAAAATGCACTTTTATTAATGCCAGAAATCTCCTTAACCCCTCAAATGGAAAAACGTCTTTACGCGGTTTTTGGAGATATTTTAGCTTTTTGGCATTCTAAACTAAGCAGTAAAAAGCGAAAAGAGATCTTAAAAAGGCTCCATAATGGAGAAATTAGAATCTTAGCAGGTGCGCGATCTAGTCTCTTTCTCCCCCTAGATCATTTGGGGCTAATTATTATTGATGAAGAACACGATGATGCTTATAAATCTACTTCTGCTCCACGCTACCATACTCGAGATGTCGCCCTTTATCTAGCCAAAAAAACTAATATCAAAATTCTCCTTGGTAGTGCCACACCACTTGCTAACACCTATTATAAATTCAAACAAACCCAAAGTGTTTTTAGATTAAAAGGCACTTACTATCAAAGTAAAAAAGAATTTCTCTTTTGTCATAGCAGCGATGAATTACACCCCTTTGTTTTGCAAAATCTCAAAGAAAATCTCCAAGCCCATAAACAATCTATTGTCTTTTTACCCACAAGAGCGAATTTTAAACATCTCCTTTGCAATACTTGCGGAAACAATATCCAATGCCCAAATTGTAGCGTTTCTATGAGTTTGCATAGCAAAGAATCCTCCCTAAAGTGTCATTATTGCCACTACACAAGCCCTATTCCAGAATCTTGCCCCATTTGTGGTGGCACTTTAAGCTCTTTAAGAATTGGAACACAAGAATTTGCTAACCATCTTTCAAAAGAACTCCCCAATGCAAATATAGCTTGTTTTGATAGAGATTCTATCACTACACAAAAAAAACTTACAGAAACACTAAAAAACTTCAATCATCACAAAATTGATATTCTTATTGGCACACAAATGCTCTCCAAAGGACACGATTATCACAATGTTGCCTTAAGTGTAGCTCTAGGGCTTGATTACATTCTAAAAGGCAGCGATTATCGTTCCAGAGAAAAAGCTCTAGCTTTAATGTTTCAACTATCAGGCAGAAGTGGTCGTAAGGAAAATGGAAAAGTAATCATCCAAACCCTTCAAGAAGATTTTTTTAGAAACTATCTTGATGATTATGAGCTTTTTTTACAAGAAGAATTAACTTTTAGGGAACATCTCTATCCTCCCTTTATGCGTTTAGCCCTCATTAAAGTTTCACACAAAAAGCAAGAAACTGCTATTATTATTATAAATGACATTCTAACAATCCTCAAACAAAATAAAACTGATAAAATTGAAATTGTTGGATACGGGATAGCACCTATTGAAAAAATCGCTAACAAGTGGCGCTATGTCATTTTATTGCGTTCCAAAGAAACAAAAGCCCTACACCAAATGCTCTTAAAAATCAAAAATATTCCTTGTGAAATTGACATTGATCCCATAGAGTTTAATTAAGGGCTTAATTTAACAAGATTAACTCACTCTTCCATTACACAAACTTCTCTATTTTTAATCGCAATCAAAGTCCTAAAGCCAACAATTAGCACAATCGTAACACACAAAATTCCACCCAAAATTCCAAACATCTTATAAATAGCAGATCCACTTATATTATAAAGCTCTAAAGCACAAAGCGAAAAGGCAGCGATTGGAAAGGTAAAAGCCCACCACGAAAGAGCAAATTTTATATTTAGAAACACTTTAAAAATACTCGCCATTAAAAGAATAAAAAATAAAGCCACACTAAAACTAGCACTCGCAATGATATATAAATTTCCAATCGGAATAAAATCATTAAACATCAATAAAACATCAAGCCCAAAAATGCTAGGAGGGGCAATAAAAATAAAAAGGGTGGGAAGAAATTTTTGCGGAAGATTCTCACCAAAAATAAGCCTAAAAAGCAACCCAGCCCCCAAAAGAATCCAAAAGAAAGTTCCCATTCCAAAATAAAAAATTAAAACTTCGTGTCCTATAACCATATCCCCCAAGGCTAGATTTAATTTCATTCCCGCCAAAGGAACAATAAGATTACCCACTATAGGAATAAACCAAGCAGGACTTGCCATTTTTTGTTTCATTTCATTAATAAACCAATATTTCACCACATAAAGACTAAAAACAAGTTGCAATAAAGCTCCAACATAAAATAACGCTAAAGCAAACCAATCCGAAACAAAGGGTAAAATTAGTGTCAAAATTATCAATGTTGATACTGATACTGCTGCAAAAAAATTAATCTTAACAGGATGCTTTAATTCCTCAAAAAAAGCTTTTGGATATTTAACCATTTTTAGCCCATACAAAATAACTATCACAATAAATAGAATTACACTCACAATTACACACAGAATAGAAAGCCAACCAAAGGATTCTTGCAATTCAAAAATATCAATGCTTTTATTTACCACCAAAGATAAACCACCAACGCCCATTACAGAGGCAAAAAACATAATAGGAAAATGAAGTAACCAAAAATTTTCCTCTACAAACTCTTTATTTTCTTCCATAATTAACCTTTTAAAGAAATTATGGAAGTATATTCCAATTTACTTTAAACAAATGAGACAAAATCACCAAAACTTTTATCAATCATCTCGCATATAAAATAAAAATCTAAAAAAATAATGCCTTAAAACCGCACAAGAAAGATTCGAGCAAGGAAACCTTGCTTAGCTCTTAATGTGCAACCGCCTCACTAATCCCAACTCCACTTTGTGCTCTAAAATCTTGTGCTGCAAATCCTTCTTTGTCAATCTTAGCTCTTTGAGAATTATCAAGCTTAGAAATAATATAAATTAAAATAAAAGTAATCGGCATTGAAAAAATAGCAGGATGATCATAAGGAAAAATCGCTTCACTAAACCCAAAGCTTTTAATCCAAATACTAGGACTTAAAATCACCATCACTAACACTGAAACTAGCCCAATCAATCCTCCCCAAAAAGCACCCTTAGTTGTAAGATTCTTCCAATAAATACTTAAAAGCAAAATTGGAAAATTCACACTTGCTGCAATTGCAAAAGCAAGTCCAACCGTAAAGGCAACATTTTGCTTCTCAAAAATAATTCCAAGCAAAATCGCAAAAATTCCAATTCCAATAGTAGAAATTTTAGTAACTTTCATTTCTAACTTAGGATCACACACGCCATTTTTGCAAACATTCACAAACAAATCATGGCTAATAGCTCCCGCTCCAGAAATAGCCAATCCAGCTACTACTGCTAAAATAGTAGCAAAAGCAACTGCAGAAATAAAACCATAAAAAATATCTCCACCCAATACTTTTGCCAAAGTAATTGCAACCATATTAGTAATTCCATTAAAACTACCATCTGCATTGATAAATTGTGGATTTCCAAGCAAAAGTGCGATTGCCCCAAAACCAATAATAAAAGTTAAAATATAAAAATACCCCATTAATCCAGTGGCATAAAAAACTGATTTTCTTGCTTCTTTGGCATCTTTTACCGTGAAAAATCTCATCAAAATATGAGGCAATCCAGCTGTCCCAAACATTAAAGCAAGTCCTAAAGAAACAGCCGAAATAGTATCAGGCAAGAATCCGCCAGGCAACATTATTTTTTCTCCCTGCAAATGATTCTGTATAGCTTGATTAAAATAATAGCTCAAATCAAACTTAGTAAGGTATAAAATCATAATCGCCATAAAAGTCGCACCACCTAGCAATAAAATCGCTTTTATAATTTGAACCCAAGTGGTAGCATGCATTCCCCCAAAGGTAACATAACAAATCATCAAGATTCCTACAATAATCACTGCAGCTCCATAAGGAAGCCCAAAAAGAATCTGAATAAGTTGTCCTGCACCAACCATCTGTGCAATGAGATAGAAAACAATAACACTCAAAGCAGAAACCGCTGAAATAATCCGAATGGGTTTTGATTCTAAGCGATAGGCAGTAATATCTGCAAAAGTAAATTTACCCAAATTTCTAAACTTTTCTGCTATCAAAAAAAGAATAATGGGCCAACCTGCTAAAAATCCTATAGAATAAATCAAGCCATCAAATCCATTAGTAAAAACTAATGCTGTAATCCCTAAAAAACTAGCCGCACTCATAAAATCACCAGCAATCGCTGTCCCATTTTGCATTCCCGTAATATTTCCACCAGCGGTATAAAAGCCACTCGCACTTTGACTTTTTTTGTTAGAATAATATGTAATCCCAAGCGTAGCTAATACAAAAATTAAAAACAATGTTACTGCAATAGGATTAAATTCTGATAACACAACATTATCCATATCAAATCCTGCGCCAAAACTTACACCCATTAACACAAAAAAGATTCCAAAAAATTTTTTCATTTTCACTCCTTTATCTTCCCGTTTTTTAAATCTTCTAATGCTCCGCTTTTTTCTAAATCCTCTATTACTTCTTTTTGTATTTTGTCAAAATACCAATTTGCAAAAAAAGTATAAAGTCCTGTAGCAACAACACACAAAACAATTAAAAAAATTCCAAGAATAATCCCCAAAGTAATGGCACTAGGACCAACTCGGTAACCCAAAACTTCTGGAAAAATCCCAATGCTTAGCAAAAAAGCATAGTAGCAAACCAAAACAATCAAAGACAATATTAAGCTCACTTTATTTCTAAAAGCCACAAAGTTTTTGAATCTCTGGATTGATTCTAAATATTTTTGTTCCATTTATTATCCTTTATTACAAAGTTCATATAAATGTTACAAAAAAACTCAAAAATATTAAAACAATTTTAAATATTTCAATAAAAATGGAACATTTATTTTTACTAAAAGTAACATTTAATAATTATATGTATATTTTAGTAACATTATAATTCTTAAAATATTTTTTAATACACAATATAACCCAATGAACTAATACAAAATAAATAAAATATGAGAAATAAACAAAAAGTTAGGGGGAAAAATGCACCAAGAATCAAAGATTCTTGGAAATTAATAATGGTATAATCTAAAAATTATTTAACAATAAGAATTGGAATGGGTGATTTTTGTGAAAAGTCATTTTGATTGGTAGAAAAGATTTTATTCCAAAAACTCTCTTCACTTTGACCAATAACAAGCAAATCAAAGTCTTTAGCATAATTCAATACTTCTGAAACTGCTTCACCTTCTAACAACTCCTGTTTAATATTAATGCCTTTATTAGTAAAAATTGCACTAAAATCTTCTAACAATCGATCGCTTTCCTCATTTTCTTTTTTTTCAATATCCTCATACGCTGCCAATGCGGCTTCACCATAAAGCATAATAGGCGTTTTAACATGAATGATAGTGATCGTGCAATCTTCTCTATCTCCAAAAAAATCTACAACAAATTCTGCTGCTTTTTGACAAGCCTTAGTGTCATCAACCGCAAATAAAATCTTTTTCATCCAAATAACTCCTTTGTTTTTTTAAGATTCTAACATAAAAAAAGTAATTTTAACCTCTGCTAAAATTTTATACACAATAATCCCTTAAAAATGAGAATTAAAAAAAATCAAGCTTCAAAACTTAACTTCCACCACATATTACAAAAACAGCCTAATATTCTAAATATTTTTGATACCACACTTCCAATGCAAATAAACTCCACAGCATTTTAGCCCGCTTCTCACTAGGGATTTTAGAACCAAAGCAAATCTCATCCATCTCTTTTTTAGAGAGAAATTGATCACTAATTCTTGATTTTTGCAAAACCTGTAGAATAATTTCTTTTAATTCTCCATTAACCCATTGTTTTAGTGGCACTTCAAAGCCTCTTTTTGGGGCATTATAGACTTCTGCATCTAAATATTTTTTTGCCAAAAGCCGCAAAAGGTATTTGGTTTTTTTGCCTTTAATTTTTAAAGAATCATCCAAAGTAGGAGCAAATTCTACTAGCATTTTAGAAAGAAAAGGGGAGCGACCCTCAAGTGAATTTGCCATTGTAGCAATATCCATCTTAGGCAATAAATCACTTAATAAAAGAGATTGCGAATCTAATAAAAGCATTTGTGAAAGCGGAGAAATTTTAGAGCAAAAAACTGATTCTAAATCTCGATTAAAAGAATCATTTAAACGAGTTTCAAAACTAAAATATCCTTCAAAAATATCCGTTGTTGCACTTAAATAATACGATTTAAAATCTTTTTGGTAATTTCGTGCCATTTGCAAAAGACGATAGAAATAATTATAAAGCGATTTTTTTTCTCTAGGTTTAGGGAATAACCCTAAAGCCCCACCTAAAGCTTTGATTTTTGGGATAAGTAAATGCCCAACATAACGCCGATAACCTCCAAAAAGCTCATCTGCTCCATCGCCATTTAAAATTACACTTAAATATTTTTTTGCCTCTCTTGCGACATAATAGCTAGGAATCGCCGAGCTATCCGCAAAAGGTCTCCCATAATTTTGCAAAATCTTAAAAATATCATGCTTCAAATCCGTGCTAATCTTTAAAGTCGTATGATGAGTATGGTATCTCTTTGCTGTCATTTCTGCTAAGCTACTCTCATCATAAGCTCCTTCAAACGCAATAGTAAAGGTGCGTAAATTAGGATTTATCTCACTAGCTAAAGCCACAATTAATGAACTATCAATCCCACCACTTAAAAATGCTCCTACTTCTAAATCAGAAGACAAAAGTCTATTTTTTATACTTTGTTTTAATAACACTTCACAAGCTTCTAAAGATTCTTGCAAATTTTTTTGTTTAGGTTTTTCATAAATTGCTTTTAAATCAAAATAACTCCAAATCTCTAAATGATGACTTGCTAAATCATAAATTCCATAATGTCCATTAGGCAAAGAAAAAGCATCTCTATAAGGAGTGCCATCTTGATAAAAAAACCCACTTTGCAAAAAAAAGGCTAAAGAATCTCTATCTAACTCCATTTTTTTTATTCCAAGCAAAGTGTTTAATTCACTTGCAAAGCCAAATGATTCTGCTTTTTTATAACAAAAAAGTGGCTTTTTTCCCATTCTATCGCGTGCTAAAATTAACTTTTGCGCTTTCCTATCAAAGATCACAAATGCAAACATTCCATCTAATTTATCCAAAAAATCTATGCCATAATGCAAATACAAAGCCAAAATTGTCTCGGTATCACTATGAGTTTTAAAAGCACAAGAAAGCTCTTTTCTTAACTCCATATGATTATAAATCTCACCATTAAAAACAATACTCAAATGCTCTAGATTCATAGGCTGATTAGATTCTTCGCTTAAATCTTGAATGCTTAATCTTGCGTGAAAAAACTGCAAAAATCCGCCCTTTGTCATTTCCTCTAGCATCCCTTTTGCATTAGGTCCTCTATGAGACATTAGAGAATAAACTTTGTCTAAAGACATTTTAGGCATATTAAGACTTCCAGCAATTCCACACATTTTATTCCTTTGGTATTTGATAAATTAAAACACTCTCATTTTCAAAAACTAAATTCATAACAGGATTATTTTTAAAAACTAGCCATTGTATCAAATTACTTTGTAAATAATCAAAATCCATAACAAATTGCCTATCTTCAAAAATAAGCTTAGCTGCTAAAGCCCCATTTTGAATCTTTTTTAAATAAAAATCTTTAAAAAATATATCTTCTTCTTTTGTTTTTAAGCTTGTTTTCTCATACAAAAAAATCCCTTCTTTGATTCTCTCTCCACTTTCTAAATCTACATTTCTAAAGCCATTAATATTGGCTATCAAATACAACATTTTCTTAGGCAAGATCCAATAAACTTCTCCTTTAGGGTAATCACTAAGTCTAAAGCGATCTAAAGTTAACTGTCTCAAAAAATTCTGTGGTGTCTGATTTGATTCTTTTAAAACAATTTCAAAAATCTGATTCCACTGACTTTTTGGAATCTCTTGCATTTTTTGTGCTAAAAGCAAGGAAAGATTCTTAGCTAAAATAGCTGAATGACTGAGCAAAATTTCTGCAATTGGATAATTCACAATCCCAGAATGACGCCCTCCGTGAAGCAGCGTTTGTGCTTGTGTAAAATATTCTAAGGCATAACCATAATCCCACCATACAAAAGCAACATCTTGTGAGTTAAAAGACAACGCCCTCAATCCCTCTATTTCTTGAGCTTTTAAAATAGGTTTTGGAATAATATATTCCAAATTTGCCACCCAAATAGCTAATATTCCTGCAAAAATAAGGAGAGTAATTTTTAAAAATCTCCGAATAATCTCCAAAAATCCAACCACCAACAACACGCACCCTAAAGCCAAAATAGGCGATAAGAAAAAACTAAACCGCACCCCAAGCTTCAAAGCAGCAAAACCTAGCAACAAAAAAGGAAATAAAAAAATACACAAATAAATAAAATTCTTTCTCACAAGAGAGTAATAAAATCCAAACCCAACAAATCCAATTAACCCTAAGAAAAATAACCCTACCCCTCCGCTTCTTTGCATCAAAGTTGTAAAATTCGCTTTGCTTGTCTCTAAGATACTTTCCACCACAGAAGCATAAATAAAAGTTTTAGAATATTGAATCTCACCAAATAAATAAGCCTTTAGTTGTGCAATCATCGGATTAAAAAGCCCAAAAAAATACGCATAAACACAAGCAATACAAAAAACCACCCAAGATATTTTTGATTTTTCAAAATAAAAAACCACTAATGCTAACAATAAAACAAAAAAACCATAAGAAGAAGGGGTTAAAATAATTAAAAAAAGGCTAGAAATTAGTAAAATTGGACTTTTAGTGTGCTTAAAAACAAGAATATTAAAGATTTCATAACCCACATATAGCAAAAACCCAGCCAACAAGAGATTTTGGATTCCACTATGCCAACCAACCGATAAAAAAGCAACGATACTAAAAAAAAACAAAAAGTAAAATTGTCTTTTTATAAGATATTGCCAGAGACAAAAAATCGCTAAAAGTGGTAAAGAGAGTATCAACATATCCGTATCAAAATATCCCACACCATTGCGTTGATAAAAATGTGGAGACAATACCCCAAAAAATGCCCCCAAAAAAGCAAAAATTTGATTAGCCTTTTGCGTGAGAATCGCTAAATATTCCAAAACTTCAAAAATCACAAAATACAACACCACGCCAAAACTAGCACTCAAAAAAACACTACTCCATACTAGCACATTATCAAGCCCAAAAATTTTTGCCAATATTCCACCCAAAACTGATAAATAAGGCAAATTAAAATTGAAAGTTTCCAAGAATTCTTTTGCACCCTTGGCATAAAAATAAGAATCATAAGAAGTAAGTATCAAGGTATTTTCAAAAAAATTTTGAGAATCTTTTAAAAAAGCTAAATAATCAAAATAATGAAATAAAAGCGGTAATAAAAAAATAATAAAAAGTAAAACGAAGTGCCAAAAAAATGAATGAGAAGTTAATCTGATAAAAAGCTGATTTTTCAAATTTCTAAAAGAAAAGGAGATAAAATCCAAGCCAAAGCTTGGAAGTTGATTATCTTTTTGAAAATTGAGGACTTCTTCTTGCTTTTCTTTTTCCATATTTTTTGCGTTCAACAACTCTTGAATCTCGTGTAAGCAAACCTTTTGGCTTAAGAATAGCACGGAAATTTGTATCATAAGTAACCAATGCTTTTGAAATTCCATGTCGCAATGCTTCTGCTTGTGCAGAATAACCACTTCCCATTGTTGTTGCTACAATATCCACACTCTTTTCTTGTTTAGTAAGAAGTAATGGCTGCATTACTTTCATTTTAATAGCCTCATGACCACCTAACCAATCATTCAAATTCATTCCATTAATACTAAGTTTTCCACTTCCTGAAGTTAGCCATACTTTAGCAATTGCTGTTTTTCTTTTTCCTGTTGCATAAATCTTTGCCATTTTCTATCCTTACTTTGATACTTGTGCAGTGTGAGGGTGATTTGAATCACAATAAACTTTAAGCTTCTTAATCATTGCTCGACCCAATTTTGTTTTAGGGAGCATACCGCGAACGGCTAATTTATAAAGTTTTTCTGGGTGTTTTTCTAGCATTTCTTTAAGTGTTTTAGATTTTGTGCTTCCAAAATAACCAGAATGTGTAAAGTATTCTTTATCATCTAGCTTCATACCGCTAAATTTTGCTTTAGGTGCATTAATAACAACGACAAAATCGCCACAATCTACATTTGGAGTATAGCAAGGCTTATGCTTCCCTCTTAATAATGTCGCAACCTCTGTAATAAGTCGTCCAAAAGTCTTTCCTTCTGCATCAAGCACAATCCACTCGCGTTTGATTTCATTGGCTTTTGCCATTTTGGTAATATTCATTGCGTTACCTTTTATATAAAATTCATTGATTAAAGCTTGAAATTATAATCAAAAAATATTAATTTTTACTTAAATTAAGTTTTATTTAATTAAATTATTATTTCTTTTTATTAACCGCCCAAATAGAGCTTTTTAATCTCTGGATTTTGCAAAATCTCTTTTGCATCACCGCCCATTGTAATCTTACCATTTTCAAGCACATAAGCTCTATTGGCGACTTTCAAAGCAGCAAAGGCATTTTGTTCTACTAACAAAATTGTAATTCCATTCTCCCTTAAATTACTAATAATTTCAAAAAGTTCTCCCACTACTTTAGGCGCTAATCCAAGGCTTGGTTCATCAAGCATTAGAAGCTTTGGCTCACTCATTAATGCTCTAGCAATGGCAAGCATTTGCTGCTCTCCACCACTCATTGTGCCCGCCATTTGTTTATAACGCTCTTTTAAGCGGGGAAAGAGAGAATACATTTTCTCTTTCATTGCTAGAAAATTTTCATCATTATTATAAGCACCCATTCTTAAATTTTCATCCACACTAAGATTGACAAAAATATGCCTTCCTTCTGGGACAAGTGCAATTCCTCGCTGAATAATTTTGTGAGTAGGAATATTTGAAATATCTGCTCCAAAAAAATAAACTTTTCCTTTGGTTTTAACACTATGGACAATGCCATTTAAAGTGGAAGTTTTTCCTGCACCATTACTTCCAATAAGCGTAATAATTTCGTGCTCTTCAATATGAAAATTAATCCCTTTTAATCCGGCAATCAAGCCATAATAAACTTCTAGATTCTCAATTTTTAGCATAATAATCCCCTAAATATGCAGCAATCACTTGCTTATCATTAATCGCTTCTTGGGGTGTTCCGCTAAAAAGCTTTTTACCATAATCCAATACTAATACTTCAGAACATAGTTTATTAACAAAAGGCATATCGTGTTCAATTAGCAACACACTCAAATTAAAATCTTTTTTCATTTTTAAGATTAGCTCACACAATTCTTCAGTTTCTTTTGGATTCATCCCTGCAGCAGGCTCATCTAGCAAAAGCATTTTAGGATTAGTAGCTAGTGCTCTTGCAATCTCAACCTTACGGCTATTTCCATAACTTAAGGAATTAGCTGGTAAATTAATTTTATCTCCAAGCCCTAAATATTCTAGCAATTCAATCGCTTTATTTTTGATTCTCTTTTCTTCTTTAAAATATCTACCCACTCTAAACATCGCTTCAAAAAAACTATATTTTGCCTCATTGTGCAATCCAATTAAAACATTTTCTAACACACTCATTGAAGCAAAAAGCCGAATATTTTGAAAAGTTCTTGCTATACCAAGATTTACAATGGCATTAGGTTTAAATTGAGAAATATTTCGCCCACAAAAGGATACTTTACCACTTGTGGGTTTATAATTAGCAGTGATGATATTAAACATTGTGGTTTTACCTGCACCATTTGGACCAATTAGCCCAAAAATCGTGTTTTCTTTTACTTCAAAGCTTACATTATCAATCGCCTTTAATCCGCCAAAAGCAATGCTTACATTCTCTAATTCTAGTAATGCCATCACGCTCTCCTGCCAAAGATTCCAAAAAATCTAGGTTTCAAATCCCATATTTCTTTTTTACCCATAATTCCTTCTCTTGCAAAAAGCATAATAATAAGTAAAATAAGGGAGAAAAAGACCATTCTTAATCCCGGATAAGTTCCAAAATCTGTCCCAAAAAATACTAAAGGCTGATCTAAAAACCTAAGCCACTCTCCTCCACCAATAACCAAAATTGCACCTAAAATTGCACCACTTGTGCTACCAAGTCCGCCAAGCACAATGATAATTAAAAGCTGGAAAGTTAATTCAAAACCAAAAATTTTAGGATCAATAGTGGTTAATAAAACTGCCATTAATCCACCACCAACCCCTTCTAAAAATGCACTAGTAGAAAAAGCAAAAGTCTTGATTTTAAAAGTATTAATGCCCATTGCAATTGCTGCATCTTCATCATCTCTGACTGCCTTCATTGCTCTACCATATTTAGAAGACACAACCTGCAAAATTAAAATAACTGCCGCCGCTGCTAAAATGCCACTCCAAAAAAGCACGGTAATATCCGCACCATTTTCAAAAGAATGTTTATAGATGAATGCTAAAGACTCTTTAAGGAATTCTGGAAGACTTGGAGAAGCTATCCAACCTTGCATTAAATTTCGCAATCCACCCACTACAGAATCAGCATTATTAGGAATCTCATTTAATCCAATAGCGCCATTAGTCCATTCAGGATTATTGATTGCCAAAATTTTAATAATAAATCCAAAACCTAAAGTTACAATAGCCAAATAATCGCCTCTTACTCTAAAGACAGGAAAAGCAAGTAAAATAGCAATAAAAGCCGCTACCAATCCGCTACAAAGCAAGGCAGGAAGCAATTCACTATTCATACTTAAAATGAAAGGATGCGGATCAGCTAAATCAAACATTCCAAGCTTTGAATCCTCATCTAAAAGCATTAAAGCTGTAATATAAGCTCCAATCGCCACAAATCCATTAGGTTCCAAAGAAAGCTGCCCAGTTACTCCATTAATCAAGTTATAACTCACAGCAAGAATGATAAAAATCAAAATGTTATTAAAGATTCTTAAAACATAATCATTCAAAAAACATTGTGCTAAAAATAAAACTATAATTACGCCAATATAAAGCAAAAAATGCCCACCTAAAGTCGCACTTGTAGGGTTAGAATCATAAAATCTTTGCCATTTACTCATTACCTTAAATCCCCTATTAAAAACGACTTTTTTCTAAACGCCAATCGCCCATAATTCCAACCGGTCGAAAAAGCAAGACAAGAATTAAAAACAAAAACGCAAAAGCATCTTTGTATCCTCCAAGTTCCGGAAATACAGCCACTGCCATTACTTCAGTAAAACCTAAAATAAATCCACCAAGCACCGCACCGCCCACACTTCCAATTCCACCTAAAACCGCCGCCGCAAAAGCTTTTAAACCAATCATAATTCCCATTAATGGATCGATAGTAGGATAAGAAATAGCATAAAAGATTCCACCAATCCCCGCTAAAGCACTTCCAATAACAAAAACAAGTCCAATAATATTATTTACATTAATACCCATTAATCGCACCGTATTAATATCAAATGCAGTAGCTCTAATAGCCATTCCCTGCTTTGTCCGATACAAAAACTGCAATAATGCAACCAACAAAATCAAGGTTACTATTGGAACAATGATTGTAATATAAGTGATGCTAATATTAGAAAAATTAAAGGTTTTTGCAAAAAACTCAGGGGAACTAAAAAAACGCGGAGTTGATCCAAATAACACATTAAAAAGATTCTCTAAAAAGAAACTAACACCAATGGCAGTAATTAGCATAGAGATTCTAGGTGCAGAACGCAAAGGCAAATAAGCCACTCTATCAATCCCCACTCCTAAAATCATACAAATTACGACTGCAAAAATAACTGAAGCATAAAAGGGTAACCCAAGTGAGCTTACAGCAAAAAAGCTTAAAAATGCCCCAACCATAATAATATCAGCGTGAGCAAAGTTAATCAAACGCAAACACCCATAAACCATAGTATAACCAATGGCTATGAGCGCATACATACTCCCTAGGCTAAGCCCATTAATACATTGCTGCACAAAAGTCAAAATATCCAAAATATTGCCTTATGGTTCAATTGTTGTTTTATAAACTAATTTACCATTTTGGATTTGATTGATAACAGCACTGCGGATTGCCTCACCATTTTGAAGTGAAAATTTACCGCTAATTCCTTCATAATCTTTTACATTACGAATCTTATCATTAATGCACACTCTATCTTGAGCTCCACATTCTTCAATAGCCGCCACTGCTATTCCATAAGCATCTGCAAGCATAGCACTAAAAGTGCTTACAGGTTCATTGTAAGTGGCTTCATATTCTTTGATAAACGCCTCGCCTTTGGGTGTCTGTTTAGAACTTGTAGAATAATAATCTGTTACCATATAACCTTCACCTGCTTCCTTTGCTACATCAAAAAAGATTTGATTAGAAACTAACCCATCACCACCAATTGTAGGAATTGAAATTCCAAGTTGTTTGGCTTGTAAAGCAATCAAAGCACCTTCATTGTAATAAATTGGCAAATATAAAACATCAGGATTAGCCGCCTTAATGCTTGAAAGTTGCGCTTTAAAATCTTTAGTTCCTGCTTGAGCATTGGTTTCAATTACAATTTGTCCGCCGAGTTTTTTAAATTGATTTCTAAAAGCTTTTGTTAGCCCTATAGAGTAATCACTACTATTGTCAAATAAAATTGCTGCTTTCTTTGCACCCAAATCTTTAAAGGCTAAGTTTGCTGCTATGATTCCTTGAAAACTATCCGCAAAAGAGATTCTTGAAACAAATTTTTTGCCCTTTGTTACTCTATCATTAGTTGCAACTGGCGCAATAAGTGGAGTTTGATTATCATCAGCAATCTTTGTCATAGCAAGTGCATTGGTTGAAATCATAGGACCAATAACAACGCTCACTTTATCGCTAGAAACTAACTTTTGCATCGCATTAGCCGATTCAATTTTATCGCTTTTATTATCCACAAAAACAATAGTGATAGTATCACCATTTTTGGTTTTATTTTGTGCTTTATAGGCAAGATCAATTCCACGCTTACCAAGCTCACCAAACCCGCCAACAGCACCACTAACAGGCAATACAACACCAATTTTAACTTCTTCTGCAAACATAAAGCTACCTACTAAAGCCATTGATAAAAAAATCTTTTTCATTTAAACAACTCCCAAAATATTTTTAAAAGTTCTTATTGTAAAAAGCCTTACTTTAAAATATTCTTTAAAAAATATAAAGTTAAGCTTATTTTATTTAAAAAGTCGCAATTCTATGATATTTTTGCTTAATTTTTTTCATTTGCAATAATTTTTAAGCTTTATATAAATTCTAGAGTTTCATTGTTATTTCTTTAAAACTCTCTTTAAAATTTATTGGTATAATTTTGCATTTTATACTCTATTTTCTAAGGACATAAAGCATGTTACTTTTTACCCCAGGACCTACTCCTACTCCAGAATTTGTGCGTCTTGCAATGAGTGCTCCAACCATTCATCATCGCACACAAGAATTTGAAGAAATTTTTGCTACCACAAGGAATCTTCTTAAAGAAATGCTAAAAACACAAGAAGTTTTAATGCTTGCAAGCTCGGGAAGTGGTGCAATGGAAGCGTGTGTAACTTCACTTTGCGAAAACAAACTTCTTAGTATCAATAGTGGAAAATTTGGAGAAAGATTTGGAAAAATCGCCAATAGCTTTGGTATCCCTTGCGTTGAAATCAAAAATCCATGGGATATTCCTGCAAGTCTAGATTCGGTAATGGAAGCCTTAAACAATAATCCTGAAATTGATGCTTTTTGCATTCAAGCGTGTGAGAGTGCAGGTGGATTGAGACATCCTTATGAGATTATTGCTAAAGCTATTAAAGACTTTAACCCTGAAATTATGGTTATTGTTGATGGAATAACAGCTATGGGAGTAGAACCCCTTGATGTTAGTTGTGTTGATGCACTCATTGGCGGTTCACAAAAAGCTTTTATGCTTCCTCCTGGTATGAGTATTATAGGACTTAGTCAAAAAGCCATCGAAAAAATAGAAAGACGCAATGTGGGATTTTATTTTAATCTTAAAACAGAACTTAAAAATCAAATCAAAAATACCACGGCTTGGACAGCACCAACAACTATTATTATAGGGCTTTGTGCATTTTTACAAGAAGCAAAAAAAATTGGCTTTGAGAATATCTACCAAGATACCAAAGCAAGATCTCTTGCGTGTGATATGGCATTAGAAGGAATTAATCTAAAAATCTACCCTACAATACCAGCCCTTGCAATGACTACAATTGCAGATGAGCAAAGCGATGAAATTAGAAAGATTCTTAAAAATGAATTTTCTGTTAATGTCGCGGGAGGACAAGATCATCTAAAAGGCAAGATCTTTAGAATTAACCATATGGGAATGGTGCCTTTAAGTGAAATTTCTTGGGTTATTAATGCAATCGAACTTAGTCTTGAAAAACTTGGGCGACGCAAATTCAATGGCTTTGCCAATCAAATTTTCTTAGAACAATATTATAAAATCAAAAATCAAGGGTAAAAAATGAAAATCTTAGTTACAGGAACAGCAGGATTTATTGGTTCATTTCTTGCATTAAGACTCCTTCAAAGAGGAGATGAAGTAATTGGGCTTGACTGCATTAATGATTATTATGATGTTAGAATCAAATATGGTAGGCTTAAAAATGCCGGAATCTCTCAAGAAAAAATTTCATACAATACTCTTATCCAAAGTGAAAAATACCCCAATTATCGCTTTATTAATTTAAAATTAGAAGATAGAGAAAATCTTTTTTCACTTTTTAAAAATGAGAAGTTTGATAAGGTTTGCAATCTTGCTGCACAAGCTGGAGTGCGTTACTCTTTAGTTAATCCATATGCTTATATTGATAGTAATATCGTAGGTTTTGTGAATATTTTAGAAGCTTGCAGACATCATAATATCAAACATTTAGCCTATGCTTCAAGCTCTTCAGTCTATGGACTTAATGAATCAATGCCCTTTAGCACAAGCGACAATGTAGATCACCCTATTAGTCTTTATGCAGCAAGCAAAAAAAGTAATGAGCTAATGGCTCACACTTACTCCTATCTTTTTAATCTTCCTACAACTGGATTACGATTTTTTACCGTTTATGGTCCTTGGGGTCGTCCTGATATGGCATTATTTCTCTTTACTAAGGCTATTTTGGAAGGCAAGGCTATTGATGTTTTTAATCATGGAGAAATGCTAAGAGATTTTACTTATATTGATGATATTGTAGAGGGAGTTGTAAGAGTGATTGATAATATCCCTACTCCAAATCCACAATGGAATGGAAAAAATCCTGATCCCCATAGCTCAAAAGCTCCTTACAAAATCTATAATATTGGTAATAATAATCCCATCAAACTGATGGATTTTATTGAAGCCATTGAGAAAGAAGTTGGGAAAGTTGCTAAGAAAAATATGCTTCCTTTGCAGCCTGGGGATGTCCCTGCGACTTATGCTAATGTTGATGATCTAGTTAGTGAACTAAACTATAAACCTAACACTTCCATTCAAACAGGAATTAAAAACTTTGTAAAATGGTATCGAGAATTTTTTGAAGTCTAATTTTAAATCTCTCTTTAATCGAGAGATTTAAAGATTAATCTAAATTAAAGAGTTGCACTCTTTTCTGCAGCAAGATTATCAAGGTATTTCACTACATTGTTACTTTCAATTTCTGCCTGTTTGAAATATTTACTAATTTCTTCCATACAATCTTTAGTTCCACCATGGCTTTTCATAACTTCATAACCCGCAATAATATTATCATGAACACCTTGATGTGGTGCTTCAATAAGTGGATAACTAGGCAATGTAGAATAATTTTCTTTTCCATTTCCACTATCATACCATTTACCCAAACGACAATCATGATGACCAACAAACTTAACTTCCATATCTTCAGTAAAGATAGCACTATAACCATTAATCTTAAAAAGCAAGTGATCAAGCTTAACAAGCCCTATAAAAGTTGTAGTTAAAATTTGTTGTGTTCCTTGACTAATTTGAGCTGCTGAACTTTGAATTTTTTCTAAAGTTTCATTTTGTGTCCCCAAAACTTCCATTTCTTTAATAATTTCATCGGTAGAAGTTTGCACTTCTGAGAAGTTTTGTTGCACCACTTGAATATTCATCTCAATTTCTTTGGTTGCTTTTTGTGTGCGTTCTGCCAATTTTCTAACCTCATCAGCAACAACCGCAAAACCTCTTCCGTGTTCCCCTGCCCTTGCTGCTTCAATAGCGGCATTTAATGCAAGGAGATTGGTTTGATCAGAAATATCGGTAATAAGAGAAATAACACTAGAGATAGCTGTAAAGTCATTTTGCACTTGTGTAATCATGTTATTAAAATCAGAAAGTTTGGCTGTCATATTTGAAAGACCTTCAATCATAACACTTTGAGTTTGAGTTGTATGTTTAATATTCTCAGTCGCAAAATCTTTAGCACTATAGAGTAAATCCACAGATTTAGCAAAATCATCTTGTAAAGTTTTAAGATTTGTGCTACAGCTTTTTGCTAACCCTAAAGTCATATCTTTAAAAATTTTAATGTCATCGTTGCTATGCTCTTCACTTTTAGTGCTTGTCTCAATTTGCTCCTGCAAACTTCTTTTTTCCTCTTGTAATCTTTGAATTTCAGCTTTTAAAAGCCTATTTTCCTCCAATGCTTTTTGTAATTCCGCTTTACATTTCCCATCAAACATTAACAATTCTCCTTAAATAAAAATACTTTGCACCCTTAAAAAATCTTTAAAGATACCACCAAATACGCTTGGATTTATAGATTTTAACTAATGTTTAATTAAAATAGTTTTAATCACTCATTAAGTTCCAAATTTAATAAGTTAAATAATTTTTAACAAAATTTCTAAGCAAATTTTATAGATTTTTTGGATTTAATATTAGCACTATTTTAAATTTTGGAGTTTAATATGGATTACAGAATCGAACATGACACAATGGGTGAAGTTAAAGTTCCTAATGATAAATACTGGGGTGCACAAACACAACGAAGTTTTGAAAATTTTAAAATTGGGATTGAAAAAATGCCAAAAGAGCTTATTTGTGCTTTTGCTAATCTCAAAAAGTCTCTTGCAATTGTTAATTGCAAACTTAAAAAATTACCAGAAGACAAAAAAAATGCCATTACTCAAGCGTGTGATGAAATTATCGCGGGTAAATTTGATGATAATTTCCCACTAGCAATTTGGCAAACTGGCTCTGGAACACAAAGTAACATGAATCTTAATGAAGTTATTGCCAATCGTGCCACAGAAATTTTAGGGGGTGATTTTAGAAAAGAAAAACTTATCCACCCAAATGATCATGTTAATATGTCTCAAAGCTCTAATGACACTTTTCCAACTGCAATGAGCATAGTCGCTGTTACACAAGTAGAGAAAAAATTGATTCCTGCAATTGATACACTTATAAATACCTTTAAACAAAAAGTGGAAGATTTTAAAGACATTATTAAAATTGGTAGGACACATTTACAAGATGCAACTCCACTAACTTTAGGTCAAGAATTTAGTGGTTATCTCTCTATGCTAGAGCATTCTAAAGCCCAAATTCTTTCTTCTTTACCTACCTTAAGGGAATTAGCCATTGGTGGAACAGCCGTTGGAACAGGTCTTAATGCACATCCACAATTAAGCGAAATGGTAAGTGAAGAATTAAGCCAACTATTAGGCACAAAATTTGTTTCTAGTCCCAACAAATTTCACGCCCTAACAAGCCACGATGCTATTAACTTCACTCATGGCGCAATGAAAGGCTTAGCTGCTAATTTAATGAAAATTGCCAATGATATTCGTTGGCTTGCAAGTGGTCCTAGATGCGGTCTTGGAGAAATTAATATCCCCGAAAATGAACCTGGAAGCTCTATAATGCCCGGCAAAGTTAATCCTACGCAATGTGAAGCTATTACAATGGTAGCCGTGCAAGTTATGGGTAATGATGCAACCATTGGTTTTGCAGCAAGTCAAGGTAATTTTGAACTTAATGTCTTTAAGCCTGTTATTATCTACAACTTCCTTCAAAGCCTTGATTTACTAGCCAATTCAATCCTTTCTTTTAATGTTCATTGCGCTACTGGAATCACTGCTAATAAAGAAAAAATTGATTATAATTTACACAATTCATTAATGTTAGTAACTGCCTTAAATCCACACATTGGATATGAAAATGCCGCCAAAGTAGCTAAAAATGCTCACAAAAAAGGAATCTCACTTAAAGAAAGTGCTAAAGAATTAGGATTAGTTAGCGAAGAAGATTTTAATCAATATATTGATCCTAGCAAAATGATTGGACCTAAAGCTTAAAATTTAAGGGATTATTCCCTTAAATCACTTTGCATTCGCGTTTTGCAATTCCCTCTCTTCTTCTTCAATAGACTTAATAATCTCTTCATAAGTCTCTAGTGAAAGCTTAGCTTGTTCTTCATCAATTTTTCCCATCACATAACCAATATGCAAAAGCACATAGTCTCCAATATTCACTTCTTCATTCATTAAATCCAAACTTGCTTCTCGCGTCACTCCAAGCGTATCTAATGTAGCAGTATTGGTATTAGAATCAATAGCAATCACTTTAGAAGGTATGGCTAGACACATAATTTTTCTCCTTATTTAATTTTAAAAAGTTGCAAAATTCTTTCATTGAATCAAGGTTGTTTTTTGAGATTAAAAACAATGGAATCTCTTTTTTAAGCTTTGCTAAATCCTCTTTAACTCGTGAAATTTGAAATTCAAAAACTTCTATTAAATCACTCTTAGAAATCACCACCGCATCTGCACATAAAAAGATTGTAGGATACTTTAAAACCTTATCATCACCTTCTGAAGTAGAAAGCAAAACAATATTCATATTTGCCCCCAAATCATAACTTGCAGGACAAACCAAATTACCCACATTCTCAATAAATAAAAAGTTCTTTAAATCCCCTTGTTGATTTAGCTTCTCCAAGGCATCTTTAACCATTAATGCCTCTAAATGACAAGCTTCACCTGTTGTAATTTGATACGCATTCACTCCATACTTTGCCAATCTTTCTGCATCGCGATTGGTTTGCAAATCCCCTTCTATAACACTAAAATCTAGTAAATGATTCTTAGCAATGTTTTCTAACAAAGTTGTTTTACCACTTCCAGGAGAACTCATAAGATTCACCACAAATAAATCATTATTTTGATAAAACTGCCTTAATTTGATTGCTTCTTCATCGTTTTTTGAAAGAATCCGCATACTCACTTCAATATTTTTTTTACTAGGATTATCCATAAAACACCTTAGATTCTAAGAAATTTTCATAACGATTCTATCAAAAATAAAATAACTTCTTGCTTTTTTATCGCAAATTGGCTAAATTATCACTTTTTAAAAGCAATTATCATTTTACTTATTAGGATAAAATAATGAATATACAAATTTCAAATGAAGCCAATCTTCCAACAAGATTTGGAAATTTTAAAATACGCTCCTTTAGAGAAACTAAAACAATCTCTAATGAAACTTATCTTCTTGAACATCTTGTTATTAAAACAAAAGAAATTCCACAAAATCCTTTAGTTAGAGTGCATTCAGAGTGCCTAACTGGAGATGCACTAGGGAGTTTAAAATGCGATTGTGGTGGAGAATTACAAGAAGCCCTAAAGCTCATCTCCAAAGAACAAGGAATGGTAATCTATCTACGCCAAGAAGGTCGTGGAATAGGACTTTTTAACAAAGTTAATGCCTATGCACTACAAGATGAAGGGCTAGATACTCTAGAGGCTAATTTAAAATTAGGATTTAAAGGTGATGAGAGAGATTATGCGATTGTAAAAACTATTTTAGAATATTACAATCTCAAAAAAATCCGTCTGCTAACCAACAATCCTGCAAAAATTAATTATTTCTCAAATTTTATAGAAGTGGAACGCACACCCATTATCATTCCTTGCAATGAACATAATGCACATTACCTTGAAGTCAAAAAAGAAAAAATGGGACATCTCCTCTAAGGGCAAACTATGCAAGAAAAAATCTCATACACACAAGCCAAAGAAATCCTAAACTTACAAAACATCTTCCCCAAAGGTATAGAGAGAGTTTTTTTACATGAATCTTTAAATAGAATTCTCTCACAAGATATTTTTGCTCCTAGCGATATGCCAGCACTTAATCTCTCCAATATGGATGGATATGCGATTTATTCTGTTATGGCAAAAAATGCTAATGAAAGTTTTGAAATCTTGCAAGAAAACCCCGCAGGAAATAAAGAAATCTTAGAACTTCCAACCAACAAACCTTGTGCGATAAAAACTTTCACTGGTGCAGCAATCCCAAAAAACGCCGATATGCTCGTGCCAATAGAATGGGTAGAAGTCAAGGATAATCGTCTTATTATCAAGCAGATTCCAAAAATAGGAGAATTCATCCGCAAAAAAGGCGACAACTATAAAAAAGGCGAAAAACTTCTCTCAAAAGGCACGAAAATAAACTCTCATCATATCGGACTTTTAGCAAGTCTTAATCAAGTCTTTGTCGAAGTCTATGAAAGACCAAAAGTAGGGATTTTAGTCAATGGAAATGAAATTGTAGAGCTTGGAGAAAATAGTGATTTGCCAAACTCCATTTACAATACAAATGGGCATTTGCTTTATGCAAAGATTCTAGAAAACGGCGGAATCCCAAAGTTATATCCCATCTTAAAAGATAATAAAGAGCAAATCCAATCTTGCCTCCAAACTGCACTAAGCGAATGCGATTTGATTCTCTCTACAGGGGGTGCAAGTGTTGGAGATTATGATTTTATTAGACAAATTTCACAACAGCAAGAAGAACAAGTAGTTTTTAGAGGAGTGCGCATTAAACCAGGTCAGCATATACTTTATGCGCATTTTGGAGGGAAGCAGTTTTTTGGATTACCAGGTTTTCCAAACTCCACCTTGGTAACTTTTGAACTTTTTGCAAAAATCATTTTAGTAAAACTTTGTGGCAGCAAACCTCACCAAGAATCCATTCAAGTAACCTTAGATGAAGATTTACAAAAAAATGATTCAAGATTAGAATTTAGAGTGTGCAATGTAAGGAATCAAGCAGGGATTTTTAGCATTGATTTTCTTGGCAAAAAAGACTTTCAAAGTGCTATTTTAAATAATTTCTGCCCTTTAGATGATTCAAGGGTTGGCTTAGCAATCCTAGAAAATCAAACCAAAAAAGGCGAATCAATTGAAGTCTTACTCCTATAAGACTTCCTACCACTCCACTATTTTTGCTGATTCTATTTTTATTTATTTTATTAAAATGATTAAAAAAGAATTTAAATTAGGCTTTCGATTCAAAAGGGCTGAAACCTACAAATATCTGCTTATAAATCTAACTCTCTCAAACCCAAACAAACAACTCTATAGTTAATATAAAAAACTCCCAACACTATTTTTATAATCCCAATAGCTAAAATTAATATAAATCATAAATATTTCTCATTTTAAGCAAAAAATAAGGGGGGGGGGGGGACATAATAATATCTCATTTTATTATTTTAAGGAGAATGAATGAAAATTTCAATCGCAGCAAGTCGAGTTTTGACAAGCTTAGGTGTAGTTGCTGCCTTATCAAGCAGTGCTATGGCAGCGAGTGGCAATCAAAATAACACAGGAAGCAGCATACAAACAATCACTACTGCTTCTGTTATAGATAGCACAACTTTTAAAAATAATTTTAAAGAGAATGTAAAAGGAAATTGGCAATTTAATAATGTTAATGCGGATTTAACTTTAGGATTTGATGCGACACAGATTAGATCAGAAACAAACACCCTTCAGAATCTTGATATAACTGCTAACAAAGTTACAATTACAGAACCTATTGGCGGATACTATCCAGATGAAATTTCCAATGCAGTCCCAGACATAGGTGGAATATCCCCATCTGGTCAAGCTTTTTCTTTTAATATTAATGCTAAGCAAGTTATATTTGATGGATCATTAGTTGGAATTTATAAAGATTCTAATATTGTAGGTGATGCCACATTTCAGAATAATGCTTTATTGAGTGTCATAGGGCATGATTTAAATATCAAAGGTAATGCAAATTTTCTAGGCAATGATAGCGATGTTCATTTGTTGCAACTCGGAAAGGTTAATGTTGAAAAAAATCTAACTATGGCAAATAGTCATTTTCAATTTAATGCGGGGGCACAAACTGCTACCCAAAATGGAACATTACCAAGCGTTGATTCAAACCAACCTGACTACTATAACTCTATATTATCTACTTGGAATTTTACAGATTGGGGGATCTATGTAAATCAAGAAGCAAATATTACAAATAGTAAATTTGGATTTTTTAGTGCTGACTTACCACTTGGACAAATGAATATTATCCATGCGGATAAATTCAACAATGATGTCCTAACAAGTAACGAAATAGGAACAATCTATTACTTTAAATATATTTCTTCATTGCTTACTAAACCAACTATCTTAAAACCTTATACATTTGTTGTTGAAATTACAAACACCAACTCTTTAGATGGCGTAACTTATACACTCAATCTTTCAGAGGATGGCAAAACCCTTTATATTAATGGGCAACTTAGTGAAGATTTTGCCAAAGATGATTTAACAAGCCTTAAAAATATTACCACAAGTCTCATTAAGACAGAACAAGGCTATATCACAAAAGCAAAAGAACAATTAAATACAATACAATGGAATTTAGAAACTAAAAAAGGAATGCTAGATTCTCAAAAAGTTGGTTTAGAAAATACAATCAAAGTAGCAGAAGAACAAGTCAAAAAACTTAATGATCAACTTGTAGCGGCAACAGATGTGGCAAAAAAAGAAGAAATTCAAAAACAAATCGATACCGAAAATGACAAGATTGCTACAAATCGAAAACTTCTTAATGAAGCAACAAATGAACTTAATGCTACTACTACTGAACTTAAAGCCATTGCAGATGCTATGACAGATTTAACCTACAGATACACTAACCTTACAGAAAATGCTGGGAAAATTAATACTGCTACAGAAACTAACATTAAAGACCTTATGTTGCAAACTCTTGCACCAAAAATTAATCAAGGGGATTATTCATTGGCTGATGAAATTCTAAAAATAACCAAAATAAGAACTGACAATATCCTCTTTGGTGGAATTTTATTTGATATGAATAATAAACTAACTTCAATCGTTTCTGCAGCAAAAGCTTCAGGAAATACAGGTGAATCACTTGGAATCTTATCTAGTATTGCAGGCTCTAACATTCATAATCAACAAGTAATGCAAGTAATTACTAACCAAAGATTCTTTAAAGACACAAGAGATGCTGCTAGAAGTGCTACAAGCTTTGCAGATGCTTCTTCATCAGCAATGACTGCGGTTAATGTTTCTAATGATATGGCAATTGGTTCTAGAATCGCAAGAGCTAACAATCCTTTCCAATCACTTTCTAAAGAAAGATTTGCTTCTATCCAAAGCGATGCACCTTATAAATACTATGAAACTTACAATGCAGCAGTATGGGCAAATGCTTTTGGTGGTGCTAATATCATTGATGGAGAATCAGGTGGCGTATATGGAATTAGCGTAGGTGCTGATAAAAATATCACTGATGATATTTTAGTGGGTGTTTATTTCACTTATGCAAATGCAGAATTACAAGACAAACTCTTAAAACAAGATTCTGATAACTTCCAATTGGGTATTTACTCTCAAATTAAAATTGCTCCAACTTGGGAATTAAACTTAAAAGCTTATGGACAACTAGGTAAAACTGATCAAGATGTTACAAGCATTGCTGGTATCAACACTTCAGACTTTGATCAAAAATTCTTTGGATTAAGTGCAAATGTAGGTAAAGTATTTGATCTTAGCAATAGCTGGTTCTTAAAACCATTTGCAGGAGCAAATTACTATTATTCTTATACACCTGATTATACAGAGAAAGGAAGTATTTTAGCTCAACATGTTCGATCTAATACTAACAACTCTGTAAGCTTAGAAGTAGGTTTAGAAAGTAGAAAATACTTCAGTGAATCATCTTACTTGTTTATCACTCCAAAAATTGAACAATATGTAATCAATAATGGAGATGATTATGTAGGTAGATTTGCTGGTTCAACTACAAGCTTTAGAATCGCTTCTGCTGAGAAAAAGAAAACTTATGGACAACTTATCGTTGGTGGTAACATCGCTATCAATGATTCTTTATCTTTAAATGCAGGAATTGGTGCTAAACAAATCTTAGCAGGTAAAGTAGATTCTAAAAATGAAACTTATCTCAATGGTAACATTGGAGTAAAATATAGATTCTAATCAACTACCAAGTAAGTTTTAGTTTGGAGATAGCTACTTAAGCTTCTCCAAAAAATCTAAATAGTTTTAAACATATAGTTAATGCAACGCAATAAAAGAAGAATTAAAAAAAACTTCATTCCTTCTATGTAGAATTAATTTAAAATTTCATTTTTATCTCTAGCTTAGGCTAGGGATAACTCCGCTGGTTAATACAAAACACGATTTATAAAGATAAAACCTATTGAGCTTACTTATATGGAAAAAGGCATTAAAAGCTTAAATAAGTAGTTTTTGATAAGTCACGCAAGATTGATTTCTATTTTAAAATCAAAACCTTTAAATCTTATTTACTACTAAGTGCTATATAGCATTAAAGTTTAGTGGTTTTTTATTCATTTTTTAATCGATTCTCTTGACTTAGAGTAACTCTCATCTTTTATAATTACATTTTTATTTTTTATCTAAGGAGATGAGATGTTATTAGATTCAAACCTCAATGAAATCAAAGAAGGCAAAAGAATCACCGCCAAAGGTTATGCGGTGCAACACAAAGATGATACCTTCAAGCCTTTTGAATTTTCTCGCCACGCTTTGGGGGAAAGCGACATTTTAATCGAGATTTTATATGCTGGAATCTGCCATAGCGATATCCACTCTGCACGCAGTGAGTGGCATAAGGGAATCTATCCTATGGTGCCAGGACACGAAATAGCAGGGCGTGTTGTGGCAGTTGGTAGCAAGGTAAGCAAATTTAAAGTCGGAGATTATGCAGGGGTTGGTTGTATGGTCAATTCTTGTGGGGAATGCGAAGCGTGTAAGGCAAGTAACGAGCAGTATTGCGAACGCGGTATGGTCGCTACTTATGATTGCAAAGATTATTGCCATAATGATGAGCCTACTTATGGTGGATATTCTAACAACATTGTAGTAAGCGAAAAGTTTGCTGTAACGGTGCCACAAGATGCCCCACTTGAAAAGGTCGCACCATTGCTTTGCGCAGGGATTACTACGTATGCACCACTGAAATTTAGCAAGGTAAAGGCTGGAGATAAAGTCGCTGTAGCAGGGTTTGGTGGGCTTGGTATGATGGCACTTAAATATGCTAAGCAAATGGGTGCTGAAGTGTTTATTTTTGCAAGAAACAAAAACAAAGAACAAGATGCCCTCAAACTCGGCGCTACAAAGCTATATGACACGACAGATCCTAAAGTTGTTACAGAACGATTTGATCTTATTATTTCCACTATTCCTACGCCTTATGACATTACCGCATATCTCAAGCTCCTTAAGCTTGGTGGAGAAATGGGAATTGTTGGGCTTCCACCTTCTGAAGTGGATCCAAAAATTGGAGCGCAAGGACTTATTTTTAATGCACACAAAAAAGTGTATGGCTCACTCATTGGCGGTATGAAAGAAACTCAAGAAATGCTAGATTTTTCGCTAAAACACAAAATCTATCCAGAGACAGAAATTATTGCAGCAAATCAAATCAATGAAGCATATGAAAATCTCACAACAGGCAAGGCAAAATTCCGCTATGTCATCGATATGAAAACGCTTGAAGACAATTAAAAAAAAAGTAGAATTCTTAATAACCCTTAAGGATTCTACAATCTTTCAAACAAAAATCATTTCTTTTTTCTCTAAAGATTCCAAATATTTTTGTTAAAATAACAAAATACATTCAAAAAGGAGTCATCTTTTGAGAAGTGGAATCTTTACACTTATGGAAAATTGGCATAATAATGAAGCAGAAGCCATTTTAAATTCTTTAGAAATAATTAAATATTGCGATTCATTAGGTTTAGATGAAGCTTGGATTGGAGAACATCATTTCAACAATTTTACTCTCTGTTCAGCCACTACAACTCTAATTAGTGCAGCACTCGCACAAACTCAAAACATCAAAATAGGAAGTGCAGCTATTTTACTCCCACATTATCATCCCATTCAAATTGCAGAAAAAATTGCAACACTTGATCTACTCTCTAAAGGGCGTTTTCTCTTTGGATTTGCAAGAGGTGCATTTCCTATCTTTAATATTGATAGAGGAAATAATCCAGAAAATAACCGCGAAATTATGTTAGAAAATGCACAAATTGTGCATCAATTGCTTTTTAAAGAACAAGTTAATTTTAGTGGGAATTTTTTTGAAATCAATAATGTAAGTATCCGCCCTCATCCACGCGGTTTAATTCCTTTTTATGTTGCCAGCGATAATGATGAAACGCTCCAAAAAGTAGCCACTTTAGGGTATAATTTCCTTGGCTCCTTAACACTGAAAGAAAATCGCGCACAACAGATTCATCAAATTTTCAAAAACAACCATCCTAAAAAATACGAATTCACACTCACAAGAGCATTTTATGTAGATGACAATCGTGAAGTCGCTGAAGAAAAGGCACAAATGGGCGTGGATATTTTCACACAATGTATGCTTAGGGCTAATGAAAGTAATCCAACCTTTGAATCCATTATCAAAACAAGCGATTATGAAGAATTTAGGGCTGAATTTTTCAATAAAGACAAAATACTTGAAACAATGATTGTTGGAACTCCCAGCGATTGTATCGAGCAAATTTTAGAGATTAAAAAACAATATATGCCTGATTCTCTAGCTCTCAAACTTCTCTCGCCTAGCCTTGAAGATTCTAAAAATATTTTAAAAACCTACAAAGAAACAATCCTTCCAAATCTCTAACTAACGATGAATTTACCCCTTTTGCATTCTAGCATTCTTTTATGGTATGAAAAAAAAGGGCGTAAATCTCTCCCTTGGCGTGATAAAACCTCAAAAAATCGTGCTTATAGAGTTTTGGTAAGTGAAATTATGCTACAACAAACCCAAGTTAAAACGATTCTAGAACGATTTTATTTTCCTTTTTTAGAAAAATTTCCCACCCTAGAAACTCTCTCTAAGGCTAAGGAAGAAGAAGTTTTATTGCAATGGCGCGGACTTGGGTATTATACTCGCGCAAGAAATCTCTTAAAATGCGCTAAGATTTGTTGTGAATCTCATAAAGGTATCCTACCCAAAGATATAGAATCTCTCCAAAAGCTTCCAGGGATTGGTCGCTACACTGCAGGGGCGATTGCTTGTTTTGGTTATGATAGAGCAGTGAGTTTTGTTGATTCTAATATCAAACGAATCTTAACGCGTTTCTTTGCCTTGCAATCCCCTAGCCCAAAACTCCTTGAATCAAAGGCAAAGACAATCCTTAACACACAAGAACCTTTTAATCATAATCAAGCCCTTTTAGACATTGGCGCTACTCTCTGCACTCCTAAAAATCCCAAATGCACACAATGCCCACTCCAGCCCTTTTGCCAAGGCAAAGAAAATCCTACATTCTACACACCCACTAAAAAAACTGCTTTACTAAAACAAACTTTAGAGATTGGAATCTTTATTCAAGATTCCAAATTTGCTTTAACCAAAAGCCAAACTAAGCTTTATTATAACCTTTATAATTTCCCCCTTATCTCACCTCCCAAATCCCACCAAACTAACAAGCTAGGAATCCTCAAACACGCTTATACCAAATACAATTTAACACTTCATCTCTACTCACTGCAATCTCAAGAACTACTCCAGCAAACCCAGCAAAAAATTGAATTTTTTACCCAAGAAGAACTCAAAAATCTCCCTATTTCAAGTATGACTTTAAAAATTTTAGACTTTTTAAAGAAAAGCACTATTAATTAAACTTTTTATGAATATTTTTTTTGTAAGATTCTGCCATTTATTTTTATTCTAAAGGATACTTATGCCACTCTTAGATAGCTTCAAAGTTGATCACAAAAAAATGCCTGCTCCAGCAGTGCGACTAGGCAAAGTTATGCACACTCCAAAAGGTGATGAAATTTGCGTCTTTGATTTACGCTTTTGCAAACCCAATGTGGAGATTCTAAGCCAAGAAGGAATCCACACTCTAGAGCATCTTTTTGCGGGGTTTATGCGCGAACATTTAAATAGCGATAAAGTTGAAATTATCGATATTTCACCTATGGGTTGTCGCACAGGATTTTATATGAGCTTAATTGGCAAACCAAGCCCTGAAGCTGTGAAAAATGCTTGGGAAGCAAGTATGAAAGATATTTTAGAGGTTAATGAGATTCCAGAAGCCAATGAACTGCAATGCGGCACTTACAAAATGCACTCTTTAGATGCTGCCAAAGAAATTGCAAGAGATACGCTAAATAAGGGAATTGGAATTATGGATAATGAATCATTAAAGCTTAATTTATGAGCTATGATTCTTATTTAGAAGCCATTAAAACACTGAATTTATGGGCTAAACACTATTATATTTTAGATGATCCCATAGCTAGCGATGAAGAGTATGATGCACTCTATCATCAAATCAAAGAATTTGAAGCAAACAATCCCACACAAATTTCCAAAGATTCTCCAACCCAAAGAGTTGGGGATCGCATTTTAGAATCTTTTAACAAATCCGAACACATAGAGCGTATGTGGAGCTTGGATGATATTTTTAATACTCAAGAATTACAAGATTGGATTAACAGAGTTAGCAAGGACGAAAATCTAAATTTTACTATTGATCCCAAATTTGATGGTGCTAGTCTCAATTTGCTTTATGAAAATGGAATATTGCAAAAAGCTACCACAAGAGGGGATGGATTCATCGGAGAAGAAGTTACTCAAAATGCCAAAACCATTCCTAGCATTCCCCTTAGCATTCCTTATACTGATAAAATAGAAATCCGTGGGGAATGCGTGATTGCCAAAGATGATTTTGAAGCTATCAATCAAGAGAGGCTAGAAAATGGGGAAGCACTTTTTGCAAATCCGCGTAATGCAGCCGCTGGAAGCTTAAGGCAATTAGATTCTAAAATCACTTCAAAACGCAAACTACAATTTATCCCTTGGGGTGTGGGGTTTTGTCAAATCAATGAAGAGAGCTTTTTTGCACTAATGGAGAAAATTCGCTCCTTTGGATTCATAGCTTCACCTTTCTCTAAGCTCTGCTCAAACTTACAAGCAATAGAAGATTCTTATCAAAATCTCATTTCTAAGCGTGATTCTTATCCCATTACACTTGATGGAATGGTGATTAGAGTGGATAATATTCCACTGCAAAAATCTCTAGGCTTTACCATAAAAGCTCCACGCTTTGCCTGTGCATACAAATTTCCCGCTATTGAAAAAAAGGCAAAAATTTTAGACATTGTTTTACAAGTTGGTAGAACGGGAGTTATTACCCCTGTGGCTATCCTAGAACCTGTGATGATTGAGGGAGCAAAAGTTAGCCGTGCAACCTTGCATAACTTTGATGAAATCAAAAAAAAAGATATTTTAATTAATGATTCTGTTATTCTTATTCGCAGTGGAGATGTGATACCAAAAATCATTAAATCACTGCCTACCTTACGCGATGGCACGCAAAAACAATGTAAAATGCCAACGCACTGCCCTATTTGCAATAGTGAGCTACTTATTGAAGAAAAACTCATCAAATGCCAAAATTTAAATTGTAAAGCAAGGGTAAAAAACTCGCTTATTCACTTTATAAGCAAAAAGGCACTTAATATTGATGGGCTTGGCAAAAGAATTATCGATTTACTCTTTGAGCTTGGAAAGATTACCAAAATTGAAGATATTTTTTCACTTCAATATGAAGATTTAGAAGGCTTAGAAGGATTTAAAGACAAAAAGATTCACAACCTTTTAAATGCTATCAAACAGGCTAAAGGGATTGATTTATGGCGTTTTATTAATGCTTTAGGAATCGAACATATTGGCGAGGGTGCGAGTAAAAAACTTGCAAATACCTTTGGCAATGACTTTTATCATAAGAGTTTTGAAGATTTTGTGGTGCTTGATGGCTTTGGGGAAGAAATGGCAAACTCACTTGTAGAATTTTGCCATGTCAATCAAGAAAGAATCAATCATCTCCTAGCGATTCTACAACCCAAATGCAATCAAAGCACCACCAATGCAAATCTTAGCAATCAAACCTTTGTCATCACTGGCACACTCTCACAAAAAAGAGAAGTGTATCAAGAGATTCTAGAATCACTAGGCGCAAAAGTCTCTAGTAGTGTCTCAAAAAAGACAAATTTTCTACTCTGTGGAGAAGAGGCAGGATCCAAGCTCACTAAGGCTCAAGAACTTGGAGTAAAAGTTATTAGCGAAGAGGATTTTTGGAATCTTATTCAAGAAACCAAAAAATAACACAAAAATATTGATAAGATTCTTGCGGTCAAGCTAGTGTTAGTTTCTAAGGATAAATTATTTATCCAAAACTTTATGCAAGAAATCTTTCACTCTTTGGTTTTTTGGATTAGTAAAAAACTTATTGGGCGATTCATCTTCGATGATTTTACCCTCGCTCATAAAAAGAATCCGACTCGCCACATTTTTGGCAAATCCCATTTCGTGAGTTACAATCATCATTGTCATACCCTCTTTTGCCAAATCTTTCATTACATCTAGCACTTCTTTAATCATTTCTGGATCTAAAGAAGAAGTGGGCTCATCAAAAAGCATAATCTCTGGCTCCATAGCCAAAGCCCTAGCAATAGCGATTCTTTGTTTCTGCCCACCTGAAAGCTTATTTGGATATACATCTTTTTTGGAAACCAAGCCAACCTTGTTTAGTAAATCTATTGCTTTTTTATAAGCCATTTCTTTTGGAATTTTCTTAAGTTTCATTGGTGCTAAAGTGATATTTTCTATCACTTTTTTATGGGGGAATAAATTAAAATGCTGAAAAACCATTCCCAATTTTTGGCGAACAAGATTAATATCCACTGACTTATCCATAATATTTTGCCCATCAATAATGATCTGACCGCAACTTGGATCTTCCATTCTATTAATACATCGCAAAAAGGTAGATTTACCACTTCCAGAAGGTCCAATAATAGCAATTACTTCCCCTTTAGAAACTTCTACATTAATCCCTTTTAAAACTTCTATTTCTCCAAATTTTTTATGCAAATTCTCTATTTTAATCACTTTCTTTTAGCCTTTTCTCAACTTTTCGCATTAACATCGCAAAAATAGAAGTTAAAATTAAATAAATAATTCCCACTGCAAGTAAAGGCTCAATAGCCCGATAAGTTTGACTTGTTATAATATTTGCAGCCCTTAGTAAATCCACACCACCAATAAAACCCACAATTGAAGTTTCCTTTAATAAAGCAATAAATTCACTCACTAAAGGCGGTAAAATTCTCTTAATAGCTTGAGGAATAATAATTTCTTTCATTGATAGGGCATAACCCATTCCCAAAGCCCTTGCTGCTTCCATTTGTCCTTTATCAAGCCCAGCAATTCCTGCACGAATAATCTCGGCAACATAAGCCCCAGAATTAATCCCAAAAGCAATGGCAGCAATTAACAAAATAGGCATATCACGCAATGCTCCCACAAAGACAATATTTGCCCATATCATCAATTGCACCACAACAGGAGTTCCGCGTATAATATACACATAAGCAAAAGCTAGTTTAGATAAAACCTTCCAAGTAGAAAGCTGCATTAATGCTATTAAAATACCCAATGCGATTCCAATTAATGCTGAAAGCGCGGTAGTGGCAATGGAAAACCCTAATCCTTCTACTAAATACCAATATCGGTTTTCATTAATAAAGACTTCTTTTAATATCTCCAAATACTCTAGCATATTTTCTCAAAGCCCTTAATCAAAATATTTAGCTATCAAAGCATCATAAGTTCCATTTTCTTTGATCTTTTTTAAAGCCTCATTGACTTTTTGTAATAGCTCTACCTCATCTTTTCTCATCGCAATAGCATATTCCTCATTTGCCGCATCACTTTGGATTAATTTTAAGTCTTGATTATGAGCAGCATAATTTTTTGCAGTTTCATAATCCAAAACAACCGCTTCCACCTTGTGCGATTTCAAAGCCAAAATCAAATCTGATGCGGTATTAAATTTTTGCACAGATACATTAGGCAATTTACTCACTACCAAATCTCCTGTAAATCCTAGTGCAACTCCAACTACTTTTCCTGATAAATCCGAAAAATTTCCAATATTTTGATTTTCGCTATTAACTAAAATAACTTGAGTAGAATTAAAATAAGAATCAGAAAAATTAACAAACTTTTTGCGATTTTCTGTTACTGTCATACCAGAGATAATCATATCAATTTTTCCTAATTCTAATGCAGGCAATAACCCATCAAATTGAATATCCATAAACTCAACTTCAATCCCAGAAATCTTAGCAATTTCTCGCATTAAATCCACATCAAATCCGACAATATTCTTCCCTTCTCTATACTCAAAAGGTGCAAAATCCGCATTCATACCTACATAAACTTTAGATTTTTCTTCCTTTTTTTCACAACCAAAGAAAGCTATCAATGCCAAAATAATTGAAAATATCTTAAGAAAATTTTTCATTTTTCTTCCTTTATAAGTCATTTTAATTTGCAAATCTTTTGTGTATTGTAGCACAATCTATAGCAAATATAAATGCTCTTAAGGATTCTCTATTTTTTAGATTCTGCAGGGAAATTTTGAAAAACTTCTATCACAAGTGGTAAGTCTGTGTAGCCTTCAGATTCCATAAAATGACCGCCTTTTTGCGTTTGGATAAAATCCGCGTCTAAAGATTTGGCAAGTTTGTAGCTTAAATCAGTAGGCACGATTGCATCATCTTTGGCAGAAATCACCACACGATTTTTAATCACATTTTTTAGGATTTGGTAGTTTGGCTTTTTGTCCGTGAAACTTCCAAAAATAGGCAATTTTTTTAACTCTTCATCAAAAGGAGAAACCAAAACCACGCCACCGACTTGAAAGCCTTTATCTTGTGATTTAAGTGTTTCACTTAAAAAATGCAAAGTTGCTATGCCACCTAGTGAATGCGTGATAAAATAAGTATCCCTATCAATCTTTTGAATCTCTTTTTGCATAGCACCAAGCCATTCTTTTAACACAGGTTTATCTGCATTAGGCAGATTTAAGATATTGACTTTATATCCCTCTTTGCTTAGTTTTTGTGCTACAGCATTAAACCACCCATAATTGCTAGTGCTTTTATAGCCGTGGATAATATAAACATCTTTGCCAAAGACATTCACAGATAATGCAATCAAAAAAACTAATACAATACTAAATTGCTTTGATATAACTCGCAACATTATAAACTCCTTTTGTTTTTTAATTTTTGTTTTATACAAATACAGAATCAATAAATCAGTATTATTTTTATTCTATTCACAAATTTCTTTCATTATATCTTCAATACTAGGTTTCTTATAACTTTCATAGTCCCTAAATTCAGAATTCGTTTTATTGTAGTAGTATAGATATACTTTAATTTCCTTATTTTTATAAGAGAATTTTTGATTTACATACACAGATTCAAAGCCTTTGATTTTATCTATCGGGTTTGTTTCTCGACTAAGTCCTTTTGGATCTATAAAAACAATCTTGTATTCTTGTGTCGCTTTATCTCTAAACCAAAAAATAAAATCCGGATAAAATTTTCGATTGCTTTGTGCCTGACTATCAAAATATGGGATGTAGATATCATCTATATTCTCTACAATCTTGCTAAAGCACCACTCATATTTATCTAGTCTTTTGGAATCTGTTTGTAAAAATTTCTCTAAATCTTTTAAAAATTCTCTTTCACTCTTTTGGCTAATAGCAAAATTGATTTCTGTATTTCTATCATCTTTATTAGAGAAAATTAATGGATTACAATAATGCTCTTTTAGCTCCGCACTAATTGCGTAGTCTTTAATATTGCATTTTTTTGCATTGCTTTTTAGGTTTTTTGCAAATTCATCTATATTTATTTTTCCACTTTCAAAATCAGCTTTTAATTCTTCCTCGCTTTTTGCATTAAGTATATTTTTTATAATCTCACTTATCTCATTTGCGAAGTCTTGCCCCAAAGTCGTTTGAAATTTTTGATAATGATTGATTTCATCACTCAAATCTACAAATTCTTGTAATTCTCTGTTTGTTGCATGCAAGATTCTATCAATGCGACTAATTGTTGTGTTTTTATCAAATTTTTGCATATCCCCATTACTAGATTGAATCCTTGTGCTGTTGTTGTGCAAAAATTTTTGTATTTCTTGCAATGTTTCATAGCTACATTCTTTATGAATGACACATTTACTAAGCACCAAAACATCTTCATCAAAACTTTCTATATATGCTCTTAGATTTTTTGCTTCTGTTTTGTCGATCCTGTAGTTTTTATCTTTAGATTGTATTTCTTTGTATTTTGGTGTAGGGAGTGGGCTTAAGATATTTGTTTTTTTAAAGCCTTTTATAGGATATTGAGTGATAAAGCTTTCAATTTTTCCTAAAATAAATTTGATCGCTTCAGTATCACTTGCTAAAACAAATAAAGTTTCTATACCACAAGATAGAGAAGACAAAGCTTCTTTTGTCGCGTATTCTAATTGGTTATATTGCATTCTTTTTCGCACATGAGCAAAAGGCTCAATTCTCACACCTCTGCCTATAGTTTGTAAAACATATTTGTTGGCATTTTTGCTACCAATATTAATAAAATAGATGAGATTCACACGATTGCTATCCCAACCTTCACTAAAGACTTTGCTTCCAAGCATAATATTAATACTTGAATCTGTGCTGTTAATATCCTTAAAGTAACTCTTTTGCAAATCTTTAAAGCTCTCTACACCAAGCTCTAATAAATGCTCTTTTTCCCACTTTTTGGTTTCACCAATATTTAAGAGCATAAAAGGCTCATTGGCATTTTTACTCTTAAAGGCTAGTTCTTTATCATTTGCTCTAAGGCATTCCAGGCTTGAAGGCTCACTTGCGTAAAAGATGTATTTTCTCACACTTTTAGAATCTACATTTTTTACACATTCTTTAAACTCATCACTTAAAGCATTTTTTGCAAAATAGAGTTCTTGATATTGTAGTTTCTCATAGAGATTGTTTGCGATTTCTTGTATATCTCTATCTTCTTTGAGTATTTGCAATATAGCTTCAAAATAGAGCTTTATTCCTGCATCTTGTGTGTTTACTTTATCTGATACGGCAATGATTAGGGGGTTGTGGTATTTTATATCCGCGACACCAAGACTTTTGGCTTTTTCTAATAGTTTTTCTTTGCTTTGCTTCATGGCACTAAAAAGTATAAATCCTTCTATGATTCTTGTTATTCTCTCATTTTCATCATTTTCGTTGCCAAAAGATTTGAGATTAGAATCTAGCAGGGCGATATTTTTGCCATAACCATCACGATTAAACTTTTCTAGATTGTAGTTAAATGCACAAGTTAAAAAATCAATCTCATCACTAAAAGTTGCAGAAAAATTAAAAATAAACCCTTTAGAAAATCCCTCATAATCTTTTTGTTTGTCTCCACAAGCTAGTTCATTAATATAGGATTTTCTTATAGAATCCTTGCTGTCCCCTTTGTGTGCTTCATCAAGCAAAATATACCAGCCACAATCATTGCAATAATTTTTGTAATCCAGTCTTTTTGCATTTTTATCTTTTCCCACATTTTCTTTGCAATCTAGCAAATCGCTTCTAGCAATAAATACGATAGTTTCTTCCAATAAACTCGTATTACCCACGCTCTCATATTCTTTTAGCTCCCTCACACTTAGGGAATCCCCATTGTAATTATTGTATTTTGTGATATTGTGTTTAAATTGTTTTAAAATCGTATCATTTGGAGCTAAAAGCATGATAGGCTTATTTGAAATTATTTTGTCTCGCATAGCTTTACCCAAAAGTGAGAGGAGTTTTATCATCACGATAGTTTTGCCACTACCTGTTGCCATCCAAAAAGATGCACGATTAATTTCTGATTCTTTTAGTCTAAAATCTTTATATTTTTCTTGATAGATTCTATAAAGCTTTGCCCCTCTATTTTGTCTATATTCAGAATCTTTGTAGCACATATAACAATCAAGTGCAATCATTGCATTTTGCACACTCGCGATTTGATACTCTTGCAAACTCATATCTGCACTAAAGCTTTGTAAATCATAGCGTTCATATATCCCTTTATGTTGCATTCTCTTATCATTGCATATTTCACTTAAGAGCAAATGTTGTTTGATGTCTGCTGTTTGCTTTGCCTTTGCCATTACCTTTCCTTTAGGGCTTTATAGGTTTCTTCTAGATTCTTTTCATCTTCTAGATCAGCTTTTATGCGTGCTTCCTCTTTTCTTTTTTCATTAAAAATTTCATATTGTTTATAGACAATTTTTTGCATTGCTTTTTTTGCAATAGATCCATTATCTTTTAAAATTTCCTTACCTTGAAAGCTAAGCAAAGCATCTACATTTTCCCTCCAAAAATCCATAGTCAGAGTTTTATTATCCTTTACTCTAAGTTCTGCTGATTCTAAAAAAACATTTACTAAGCGATTTAAGCTATCAAGTTCATCTTTGCTCAAATAATTTTTAGCAATAAGAATATCCTCTTTTCTTACTACACTTCCCTTCCAGCTAGTAAGCCCCATATTTGGCTTACTAGAATCTGCTCTTTTAGCTATGATTTCAGCCGCAGTTTGTTTGGTAACCGCATATAAAAGCTTATTTTGTGTGTTTGCAAAAAACATTTGCGTAGCTTTATCGCTAGAGTCATAATCCACACACAAAGCAAACAAATCTTTTAGCTTTTGATAAAATCTTTTTTCACTCGCTCTTATATCTCTGATTTGCTCTAAAAGCTCATCGAAATAATCTGTTCTTCCATTTGGATTTTTAAGCCTATCACTATCTATTAAAAAGCCTTTTTGCAAATAGTTTTTTAAATGCTCATTAGCCCAGATTCTAAACTGCACACCCCTTTTACTTCTGACACGAAAGCCAATGGCTAAAATCATCTCTAAGGAATAAAATTTTACATTGTATTGTTTGTTATCACTTGCAGTTATTCGGAAAATCCGAACAACTGAATCTTCTTGTAATTCCCCATCTTTTAAGATATTTGTTATATGCTCACTTATACTAGATTTTGAGGTGTCAAAAAGCTTTGCTAAACTTTCTTGATTTAAATACACACTATCACCAAGCTCATAAAGCTCGACTTTAATCTTTTTATCTTGCGTGGTGTAGAGGATGATGTTATTTTGCATTATTATTCACTCTCTAATTCTTAAATCATCTTGTTTTAAAATATTCAAAATATCATCACTAATTTTTTGATTATAATTTTCTACAATTATTTGTATTTTCTCTAAAATCTTATCTTTATCGCAAAAACTTACCTTGCTTTTTATCCAATCTTCAACATTTATTTTTTCCCAATTACACCAATTATTTTTATAATATTTAGTTATGTTACTATAAAAAATAATATCAAGATCATTATGAAAATTAATGATAGTTATTACATATTTATTGATGTTTCTAATATCTTCTTTGGGATTAAGAGATATAGCAACACCTATTGGCAAAATATCATCTGTCACATTAATAGAATTGACTATATCTCTGTATTTCTCAACCTCTTTTTCTTCATATTCTTCTTTTTTAAACAAACTAATATGTCCTGATAATTCTGACATACGAAGTTGTCCAAACATTGCCTCATAAGCATTTTGAGGTTTTTTCTTTTTTGGAACCCATTCCGTAGTAGTATAAGACTCTTGCTTGTATCCAAGATTAATAAAGAGATTTTTTTTATTTTTTTCTATTTCATTATACAACTCATTGATATTGCTAATAATATTATAATCATTACATTTATCAATTTTAATATCATAAATTAATCTTATATCATCGTTAAATATATCATTAAGCTTATTTTCATCAAAAATATATTCAATATTTTCTTGCGCCATATCTTTAGATATATACTTTTTAGACAAAGCTTTAAGCTTCTCTATTATATCAATCTTGTCATTTTCTATTTCTTGATTAACACCTTCGTCATCATTTATTATGGGATTATTATTTTCAAAAAAACTTTGTATAGATCTAAGTTTGTCAAGAAAAATTTCAGTTGCATTGGATTGATTCACAAAAAATGGTGTTTGCGATTCACTTCTGCTACTAAAATAATCAACAATATAGGATTGAACATCTGTGTATCGAATAGAATCTGTTTTATGCGTTAAGATTGATTCTATAATAGCATTTGTAAAATAACTACCCCTATCATCGCCCATCGAAGATTGATTATTCATAGAAGAAAAGAAAAAATAACATTTTTTAAAAGAATGTTGAGTTAAACTTTTTTTGACAGACATTTGGTCAGATTCTTTGATATATTGTTGCCCTGATTGACAAGCATCAATTATTTTAATTACCATTTCCGTATCTAAACTTTTAAGCATATCATCCAGTTCATTATTAGATAAACTCGTTGTTTCAAATTGCTTATCAGTAAAATTAATTGGTAAATAATAAAATTGCTCTTTAAATACCCCGTGTCCAGTGTAATAAAATAGCAACTCATTGATTTTGGATTTTTCAAGTTCTCTAATAATTTTTGATAATTCACTTTTTAGTTGTTCGCTTTGGTAATTTTCAAAAATATGAATTTCAAATTTTTTATTTAAGTCTAATATTTTTTGTATTGAATTGATATCTTTTTTACAAAAATCTAATTTACCTAAATTTTGATATTCAGAATTTCCTACTAGGATTGCTATATTTTTCACTTCATTCCCCCCACCAAATGAGATTTCTTAGTTTCGGGTATTTGATTAAGTCGATAGTTTCTAGATTCACAATATCATCATTTTCAAACTTGCATGATTGTATGCCATTTTCATCAAGAAAAATATTTTTAATTTTAAGCCCTAAAAGATTTGACATTGTAGTAAAAATATCAAAGCTTTTATTGTATTTGCTCATATCAAGGCAGATTTTCTCTCCTTTTTTAAGCCCTTTGATAAGTTTGCGTGATTTTCTATAATCAATCAAAGAATCTTTATCTAGCACATATTCGCATTGCTCTAGGGATTCTTCATAGCTTTCAAGCTCATAGTATCTAAAAGCCCCGCCACCTTTAAACTCTACTTCCTTACTAATCCCACTTGCAAAACCACCGATAACTTTTTTCATTCGTGGAATTACCACTTGATAAAAATGCTCTCCCATTTCTACACCAAGCCATTTACGCCCTAATTTATGAGCTGTAGCTAAGGTCGTGCCACTACCTGCAAAAAAATCAAGCACTATATTCCCATTGCTTATCGTGTTAAGCGTAAGTGAAACATCTATTTTAGAATCTATATTTTTAAATTCTTCAATTGCTACCGATCTTTCAGAATAACAAAAAGATGCATTACTTGCAATCTCTAAAATCCTTTTTAGATAAGGTTCTGGTTTTGGAGTATCAAATACAATAGAATTGAATAATGATTTCATTTCATCAGCAGCATTTGCCGCATTTGAAACATCATCCCATATTGTTTCTAATACTTGCCCACTATGTTCCGATAAAAATAACTTTCTATAAATATTATCACCCTTAATAACCAATTTATCATCATTATCCATCTTTATAAGATTGTCTTTAGAGAATAGCCATAATCTTTTTGAAAAATATTTTCCGCATTTACTTACAAAATCATACTCAACACCACCTTGAGTTCCTCTCGCCCAACAAGCAAGCAATCGATATTCACCCCTTTTGTCTGAATCTGGATTTTTGTATTGTTTTTTTGTTTTATTGTCAATTTCCAGCAAATTGAAGTTTAAATTACAAGTATCCTTGCCATAAACAATGCAATATTCATGCGTTTTACTAAAATATTTCGCAGAATTATCTCTACCTCTTTTTCTTTTCCAAACAATATTCGCCACAAAATTTTCTTCTCCAAACATTTCATCACATAGAATCTTAAGTCTTGCTTGTTCATTATCATCAATGCTTATAAAAATACTTCCGCTATTTTTTAGAAATTCTTTTGCTAGATCTAGGCGATTATTCATCATCGTAAGCCATGAGCTATGGTTAAATTTATCTGTATAGACAAAGCCATCGCCCCCTGTATTATAAGGCGGATCAATATAGATTAAATCAATCTTATCTTGATATTTTGGCATGAGAGAATTAAGGGCTTGAAAATTATCACTTTTGATTAGCTCCCCACTTAGAATCTCATCTAAATTATCAAATGCACCCAAAAGCTTATAATAATTCTCTTCGCTCAAATATTTCGTATCAAGAGGTAAAAATTTATATTGCTCATCATTGATATTTTTGATTTCAAAATGCTCATCTATGAGTTTTAGCTCTTGCCATTCTTTGATTTGCTGTTTAAAGCCCGTGTCTTGAAAGATAGATTCTAGTATTTGCTCTGAATCTCTAGCGTGATTAGAGATAATATCAAGGCTAAAGACATAATGCACATTTTTAGCAAACTTTGGCTTACACCAAATTGCTTTTAGCTCATCTTCAAAATCCGCTATCAAGTCAATGATTCTAAAGGCTATTTTTTTGAGTTGATTTAGCTCATCAATCTTTTCTTTACTCCAATCTGTAATATCATCTACTACATATTTAAACATCCATAGATTAAACTGCTCTTGTAGAAAGGCTCTTGCGTTTTTGTGGATAAAAAAGTCGATTTCATTTTGCTTTTTGTAAGCGTATAGAATCTTTTTTATTTCTTCTTCTTGTAGCCGTATTTGCTTGTCTTTTAGGGCTTTGATAAATTCATCGCTTAAATCACTACTATTTTGCTTAAAGACATTGGGGAGATCTTGTAGCTCTTCTTTGTTGTTTAGCACATAGATTCTAATCTCTTCATCTATTTTAAACTTAAAAATAGCCTTATTTTTGGCATTATCACTATTTGGAGTAAAGTAACTTGTATCAAAGATAAAGGTATAGTTAGAATCTTCGCTCTTAATCTCGGCATTATGATAGATGACATCAGATTTGACATAGTAGAGATTTTGTGTTTTATAAAAAAGGCTGGTATCTTTAGAATTAGTATACACTCTAGCGTAAATGTTTTTGTGCAAGGGCGTATCATAGAAAAATGGTGTGCCTGTTTCATTGAGATAGCTTCCAAAAAAATTATAAAGTTTATTATAAATAGGATATTTTACTTCCTCTTTTTCTAGTTTTTCTTTGATGGTTTTGAAGTATTGTGATTTTATTTTGAGTAGATTGATAAAGCCACTTTTTTGTATCTTGTCTGTATTAAATAGGTTTTGAGTGTTCTCTATTTGCACTCCAAGATACATAGATTCTAATTGTGAAAAAAAGGCTTGTTTGTAATCCATGGCTTTCCCTTAAAACTATTATCCCTAAAGTTGGATTCTATTATAAAAAATCTTGACTAAATTTAAAGAATGGGTATATTTACTTTCTCCCATCCTCTAGCACTTTTCTCTCGCCTTTAGAATCTATCTCGCACACGACATATGGAAGTCCTTGCTTGTTTAGTTCTGCCATAAAGGGATCTGGGTCGTTTTGCTCCATATTCCACACACCGCTACCATTATTAGAATCTACCCCTTGATATTCTCCACCTTTTGGCATATCGCTATTATCTGCGTTATTTGGTATTTTTGCCGCTCCTATGCCCCATTTGCCCTCCAAAATCAGTTTTGCACCAATCATTGCTGGCACACCTGTGGTATAGCTCACGCCTTGGGCATTGACTTCTTTATAACACGCCTCGTGATCGCAAATATTATAGATATAAATTGTCCGCTCTTTGCCATCTTTTATACCTTTGATGTAGCAACCGATGTGTGTTTGCCCTTTGGTGCGAGGCGCTAGAGAGACTGGATCTGGTAAAAGCGTCTTTAGCGCTTGTATTGGCACGATTTTTTGCCCATTATGCTCTATTTCATCGACACGCAAAAGCCCTACATTTTCTAGGCATTTCATATGTGTGAGATACGATTCTCCAAATGTCATAAAAAACCTAATCCGCTTTAGCCCTTTGATATTGCGCACAAGAGATTCAAGCTCTTCATGATAGAGTAGATAGCTATTTTTTACGCCTACTTCTGGATATTCCCATTCTTTCATTAAATCAAGCGGCGCTATATCTTGCCATTGTCCGCCAAAGTAATCTTCATTTTTTAAATCTTGTGTATTTGCCTCTAGGCTAAAATGCTTTTCTTCTCGCTCAAACTTGCGATAAATGGTGTCTTTTTTTAGGTCTGTGTTTTTAGATAAATCGTTGTCTTTGCTCCAAAATCTTGCTTTAGAACTAACTTCGCGCAAATTAATTTCAGGATTAAAGTTTGTCGCAAACGCATAGCCGTGATCTCCTGCGTTGCAATCAAGTATGTCTATGCTGTGAATCTCATCAAAATAATGTTTTTGCGCATACGCACAAAAGACATTCGTAACGCCCGGATCAAATCCACTTCCCAAAAGCCCAAAAATCCCTGCTTCTTTGTAGCGTGTGTCGTATGCCCATTGTTCTTTATACTCAAAATGCGCAGAATCTGGGTGCTCATAGTTTGCAGTATCTAAATAATGTGTTTTTGTCCTTAGACACGCTTCCATAATGCTCAAATCTTGATAGGGCAAAGCGACATTTACCACGAGCTTTGGCTTGTATTTTTCTATCAAAGCCACCATAGATTCGACACTATCAGCATCGACGCAATCTATCTCAATCTCGCCCAAGCCTTTTTGCTTGATAGAATCTGCTATCACTTTGCATTTATCTAGTGTGCGAGACGCCAAGATAATGCGTGAAAAAACCTCTCTATTCATCGCCATTTTGTGCGCTACCACGCCACCTACACCACCTGCACCAATTTGTAAAACACAAGCCATAATACATCCTTACAATGAAATATATAATACTAAGTAATTTAAGGCTGTATTATAGCATTTAGTTATTGATTGTTAATTGATACTATGTTTCTTCCTATGTTGGTTGCGTGTTGTATAGAATCTAGCTTGTGCGCTAGTGTTTCAAGCGTAACTTCTGTGATAGGTATTTTCCGTATGAATGCCATTGCTTGTGAAATTTCATACCAAATTTTTGATCGCTTTTGGCTTGGATATGCTACAGAATCTATGCCCACAAGCTGTATCCCACGCAAGATAAAGGGCAAAATATTTGTGTTTAGAGCTATCCCACTTGCATTGCCACATACACTCATCGCTCCGCCATAGGATATTTGTGTCAATAAACTTGCAGCTAATGCACCACCCACACAATCAATCACATAATGAAAGCATTGTGATTGTAGGGGCTTATTATCGTCTTTTATGATGTCTTTTGGCGATACAATCTCACTTGCACCAAGACTTTTTAGCATTGGTGATTGATCATTTTTAGAAGTGATAGCGATGATGTTGTCATACCCTTTTGCTTTAAGGAGTGCTATTGCCATAGTGCCCACACCACCAGTTGCACCAGTTACTGCTATGGTAGGTTGTGTGTCTTTATGCATTCCTGCTTGTTGTAGAGATTGTATGCTTAAAGCTGCTGTAAAACCTGCCGTGCCCACTATCATACTATCTTTGAGTGATAATCCATTTGGCAAGGGCATAATCCACGATGACTGCAATCTTGCGTATTGTGCATAGCCGCCAGTGTGAGAAACCCCCATACCAAAGCCTGTTGCTAAGACTTTTTGCCCTATGCTATAGCTTGGGTTTTTAGATTCTACAATCTCGCCACAGAGATCTATACCCGGTATCATAGGGTATTTGCGGATCACACCACCATTTTTCTTAAATGCAAGCATATCTTTATAGTTGATACTAGAGTATTTGACCTTTATAATCACATCGCCATCTGATAGATCATCTATAGTGATGTCTTTTATTGCGTGTATGAGATTTTCTCCTTGCATATCCACACATATTGCCTTAAATTTCATACACTTTTTCCTTTATAATATTCTAAATTCACTGTTACAAATCAAACAATTTCTTGCTACTTAAGCCAAACCAAAATGAAATAATCCCAAAAAATAGCACCATTAAAGCAATCATAAAACCTATAGTAACACTGCCAATAGTTGGATTAACAATAAAAATCATCGCTACAATGATATTTAAAAACGCAAAAATAAAAACTATTAACCATTCAAGCCCTAATTTCTTTAGCTTTAATGCATATCCGATTCCCAAAATCCCTTTAAATAGAATCATAAACGCCACAAAAATCACAATTACTTGCGAAGTAAAGTCGATTCCATTATAAAAGAAAATCCAAGCAAACAATAAATTTAAAAGCCCATCAATCAAGATAAATTCTGCCCCACTTACCCTTCTAGCATAGAAATAATAAATCACATTGCTTAATCCACCAACGAGCAAGAATACAGGCAATAACACAGCCAATCCCATAAAAGTTTCAAGGGGCATAAAACAACCAAAAACACCACTTACAATCATTACAACACTAAATAATAGCCACACGGCATAACTAAAATTTTTCATTTCTTGCCTTTTTTGAAAATATTAATTTTAAAAATAAGTTTCTTACTTAACTAAGTATTCTTGCATTAAACAAATTGAATCTTCCCCTATTTCCACATAAGCTTCCACTTGCCAACGCCCTTGCTTATCAACTGCAAAAAATGGACTTTGATAAATCCCCTCAACAAATTCACCCTCTCCTAAGGCTTTATCTTCTTGAATAGTATTAGGACGCGTTAAAAAAAAGGAAATCTTAGCATTTGTTGGTAATTTTTGACTCTTTAAATCTTTGATTTTAATAAAAGCCATTTTAAAGTCTTTTAAACTCTGCTCTTTGGGTCCTTCAAACCTAACGGCATATTGCTTTAAAAATGCTTGTCTTTTTTGTGTGATTTCATTAATATTTTCATCCACATATTGCGAATCCATTCCACACATTGCTTTCATTTCAACAGGATTATTTAATGCTGTTTTAATAGTCAAAACAATTAAGCCAATCACAACCATCACTAACAAAAAAATTCCAATAGGCCAATAATTTTTATTCATTATTTTCTCCTTAAATAAACAAAAACAAATAAAACAAGCAAGACAAAAAGCATACCATAAAGCGCTGTTCTTACCGCAATTTGAATGCCTTTGTTTTGCGTTGGAAAACTATGTTCTAACTTGACATTATGAAATTCTGCGATTCTATCTGCCATATCCACAAAACCATTTAATAAAAAAGCAGAAATTCTCTCGCTTGTTAGCTCTTTAGTTGAATTTGGGATTAAAGGCACAATATAATCCCAATAAACATCATTTTTATCAAACATTTTTTTTACTTCTTGGCTGGTAATAATGTCAATTTTCTGATCTTTTTTGCTAAAAAAGAGTAGCACATAGGGATTTTGTAGATTATCAATGTAAAAAGATTCTTTCTCTTGAAGATTCATCTCTCCTAAATCCTCAAGAGCAACAATATACATTCTTACACCTGTTTTTTCATAAACTTCACTGGATAAAATCTCAATAAAGCCAATAGTTTTTTCAACCAATTGATTTTCATTTTCTAGCACAAAAGGCTTTGCAAAAGAAAAAACAAAACAAAATAGGGATAAAACCCCTATTTTAAAGACTTGCAGCATCTTAACCAACAAAAAGAAGCATATCTGGGATAAACACCACGGCAATAGAAACAATAATGATAACAATATGTGCAATAAAAAGAATTTTTTCTAAACTACTATACTTTACCATTTTTTACTCCTCTGCATTTTGGAAATGCTCTGCATTTTCAACACTTTTCATTTGTATGCTATTTGGATTCTCAATCACATAAGGATTGTTTGCCTCTGCTTTTTGCGTTACCACTGCTGCATACCCCAAACCAAAGACGATAGCAAGTAACAATGCTACCGCGACTATATAACCACCTAATCCATTAATTCCAAATAAACCATTCATAATGTGTCCTTAGTTTTTATCCGAATAGATGAAATGCCCTAAAGCTTCTTTTTGAATATCTGTCAGCATTTGAGTTTTAAACGAAGGCATAATACCGATATGTCCTTTTTTACCTTTATCTAAAACTTCTGCCACAAATGTGGTTGTTCCATATTTGCTCAAGTCAGGAGCCATTCCTCCCATACCTTTTCCATCATCCCCATGGCAGGCATTACAAGTTGCAGCGGTATAGAGCTCCTTACCTTTAGCTATCAATTCTGGATATTTTGTTTTTTTAGCTTCAGAAATTTCAGCCATAACATAAGCCGCCACCGCCTTTTGTGCTTCTTCAGTATCCAAAACTCCTGGTGCTACCTCACTAATTGGCAACATATCTCCAAGTAAATAACCTAAACCTTTACTTCCTTGTTTAATGGTTGTAATAATCCCTTCTTCTCTACCCCATTCTGCTAGATTAGCTGCTGTGCCATTCATACCTTCAGTTGTGATTCCATGGCATTGAGAACATTGCACTAAAAAGAGATTTTGTCCCATTTTAACCAAAGTAGCTTCATCAATGTTTTGCCATTGTTCTTCAAACTTGGCATTATATGCCTTTACCTCTTCATTGTATTGCCCAATTTGAGAATAAGAATTAAGAGGATATCCAATAAACCAATACCATAATGCCCAAATAATAAGCACTAAATAAGTTACACCCCAACCAATTGGAATATCATTTACAAATTCTTTGATTCCATCCCATTCTTCACTTGATAGCTCACCTTCTGCTTTACTGCTTTTCATTTTTTTGATATAACTACCAACAACGAAAATAGTTAAAGCTAGAATTACTATGGCGCCAAGCAATGCAAGTTGATTTACACTATCACCTAAGTTCAACCATTCCATTTAGCTCTCCTTCTTTTTATCTTTATTGCTTCTCTCTTCGATTAATTTATCATTTAAACCATCATCAAGTGCCAACCTAGCATATTTTTCATAGTCTATTTTTCCACTTCTTTGGCTTTTATAAAGATGATAAATATAACCATACAATAAAACAACCAATAGAAGTGTGATAAACCAATATGCATAACCTTGGATAATTTTTATAGTTTCATAATCCACGATTAATTTGCCCTTCTTTTTTGTCCCAAACTATTAAGATAAGCAATCAAAGCGACAATTTGCTTAATCTCACCTCTTTCTAATGCTGCTTTTACTTCGGGATCTTTCATATCTTCAGCTAAGATTTTTGCTTCAGCTAAGATCTCTGCTCTAGCCGATTCCAAGTCTCCAAGTTTTGGATTTCCTTCTGTGTCATAAGGAACCGCAAAAACTACTTTTTGGGTATAAGCTTCAGCATAAGCAGTGTCTATATCAACATTTTTTTGATACAAATGCGGATAAGCAGGCATAATAGATCCAGGAACAATGGAAGGTGGATTTAACATATGCTCTTCATGCCAATCTGTTGTCCTATAATCTCCTACACGATGCAAATCAGGACCTGTTCTTTTAGAACCCCACAAAAATGGTCTATCATATGCATATTCACCACTCAAACTATAAGCTCCATATCTATCTGTTTCTGCCTTAAAAGGACGGATTAATTGCGAATGGCAAACATTGCAACCTTCTGCAATATAAATTTGACGCCCAGCAGTTTCTAATAAAGTATAAGGCTTAAGATTCTCTGTAGGACGAGACGCTTTTGCAAAATCAGGAAGTATTTCAACCAATCCAGCAATAGAAAATACCAACAAAAAAACTACCGTAAAGAAAAACGGATTTTTTTCCAACCAATGAAACATTCAACCCCCCTTTACGCTGCCATTGGAGTTGCATAGTTAGGCTCTTTTTCAAGCTCTTTACTTGCAACAATGGTCATAATAATATTATAAGCAAAGATAATAAATCCAATCAAATACATTGCTCCACCAATTGCTCTAATTGTATAATAAGGGAACAATACAGTTACTGTATCAATGAATGAATAAGCTAAGTTTCCAAACTCATCTGTTGCTCTCCACATCATACCTTGAGTAATCCCAGCAATCCACATGCTTGAAAAATAAAGGATAATTGCAATTGTTTGAATCCAAAATTGTATATCCATAAGTTTTTTAGAATAAATCTCACGCTTAAACAATCTTGGTGTCATATGGTAACAAGCCGCAATAAGCGTAAAACCAACCCATCCCAAAACACCATCATGAACATGCCCTATAATCCAGTCTGTAAAGTGTGCTAAAGCATTAACAGATTTAATAGATTGAATTGGTCCTTCAAGTGTTGATAACATATAAAATGTAGATGCAAGAATTAAAAACTTAATCAAAGGTGATTCTTTTAATTGATGCCATTGCCCTTTCATAGTTAAAAGCATATTCACTGCTGTCCCCCAAGAAGGCAAAATAAGCACTATAGAAAAAATAGAACCCATCGTTTGCATCCAATCAGGAACGGTAGAATAAATAAGATGGTGGCTACCTGCCCAAATATAAACAAACATTAAGCCCCAAAAAGAGAACAATGTAAGCTTATAAGAAAAGATAGGTTGCCCTGATTCTTTAGGCAAGAAGTAATAAATCACTCCAATGATTCCAGAAGTAAATACAAACGCAACTGCATTGTGTCCAAACCACCATTGCACCATCGCATCATTAGTCCCAGCATACAAAGAAATAGAATTCCAAAAAGAACCAACTCCTGATATAAGATAAGTAGGGACAGATAAATTGTTAAAAATATAAAGAGCAGAAATCGCTACAAAAGTTGCAATAAAATACCACAAGCTAATATAAATTGTCTGCTCTCTTCTAACACCCATCGAGCCAAAGAGACTAACTCCCCACAAAACCCAAACAACTACCACCAAAAGATCCAAAGGCCAAACTAATTCGGCATATTCTTTAGATTGTGTTAATCCGGCAAATAGACTCACAACCGCTAATACCATCAAAAGAATATAAAGCCAAAAATGTAAATGTCCAATGAATTTTAAAAATGGATGCTCATTGTATGAGATTTTCAAAACTCTTTGCCCTAAATAATACCAAGCTGCCCAAATACCGCTTAATGTAAAACCATAAATAATTCCATTAGTATGTAATGGTCTAAGTCTCCCAAAAGTCCCAAACTCTCCAGCAAGATAATTGAGATTTGGAAACGCCATTTGAAAAGCGACAATGACACCTAACAATAATCCCACAATACCAAATACAATCGTTGCAAAAAGAAATAATTTGGCAATGGAATAATCATACTCTAATGCAGAATTTGATTGCATATAGACTCCTTCCTCTAAGATTTCCCTAGACTAATTAAATATTTAGAGAATTTGTAATTTTATAAAAAACAACTTAACTTAAAGCTTAAAAAAACAAACAAATGGTAAATGAAACTTGAAACATATTTTATCAATGAAGATTAAATTCTGCCAACTTCATAAAGCTGCACAATTCCAACTACTTCATTGCCATCCATTACTACCAATTCTTTAATCTTTGATTCCATCATTATGGCTTCTGCTTGTGTTGCCATAGCATTACTTTGAATTACTTTAGGCTGTTTGGTCATAATTTCTTCAGCACAAACTTCAAATTTATTCTCCATTAAAGTTCGCCTTAAATCCCCATCAGTAATAATTCCTTGCAATCGATGATTTTCTAACACTAAACACACACCAAGTCTTTTACTTGTCATCTCTGCAATCAAATCTTTAAAACTAGTTTGAGGCGAAACAATAGGCAAATCTTGAGTAACCATAATATCTTTAACTTGCGTTAAAAGCTTTCTCCCCAAACTCCCACCAGGATGAAACATTGCAAAATTCTCTGGTTTAAATCCCCTAGCCTTCATTAATGCCACTGCAATCGCATCACCCATAGCCAAGTTTGCCGTTGTTGAAGAAGTGGGAGCAAGCTGCAAAGGACAAGCTTCTCTTTTAACAGCAATATTTAAAAAATATTGCCCTTCTTTAGCTAAAGTCGATTGTGGATTCCCACTCATAACAATTAATGGAATTGCGCGTTTTTTGATAAGAGGAATAATTCTTAAAACCTCTTCACTTTCTCCTGAATTTGAAATCGCAATAACTGCATCTTCTTTTGTAAGCATTCCCAAATCTCCGTGCAATGCTTCTCCAGGATGCAAGAAGAAGCTAGGAGTCCCTGTGCTTGCTAGAGTGGCAGCAATTTTTGCTGCAATATGCCCTGATTTCCCCATTCCCGTAATTACACAATGTCCTTTAAGCTTCAAAATACATTCAATCACGCCATTAAAATCTTGATTTAAATGTTCTTTTAAGCCTAAAATTGCTTCTGATTCAATATCAAAAACTTCTTTTGCTACTTGAGTAAAATCTTGCATATAAACTCCTTAAAAATCACAATAACATTGCCCCAATAACTCCACCAACCATTAAAGGAATATTATAAACCAAAAAAGTTGGCACACAAGTATCCCAAATATGATTGTGCTGTCCATCTGCATTTAGCCCAGAAGTTGGACCAAGTGTGCTATCTGAAGCAGGACTTCCGGCATCACCTAATGCCCCAGCAATTCCTACTAATAAAATAATGGCTTCATAGCTAAAACCAAGCTTCAATGCTAAAGGACAATAAATCGTCGCAATGATAGGAAGTGTCCCAAAAGAAGTCCCAATCCCCATTGTTACCAATAAGCCAACAAGTAGCATCATCATTGCACCGCCAAGCTGCCCACCTGAAAGAGAAGAAGCAGTCTCTATAAGCGACTCAATTGCACCTGTTTCTTTTAAAATATTGCCATACCCCGCTGCAATTAACATTACAAAAGCAATAAAAGCCATCATTTTAAAGCCATCTTCAATCACATTATCAATATTATCCCACTTAATAGCTCCAAAAACAATCATCACAAAAAGTCCAGCAATCCCACCTAATGGTAAAGAACCCTCCAAAATCTGCACAACAAAAGCTACAATAGCTCCTAGCAAAACTCCAAAATCCTGCCTACTCATTTTAGGATTCTCTAAATGTTTTAAAACATTTTCTTCTAAAAAGGTATTTTGATATTCTCTTGGCTTTCGATAGAAAACAAAAATCGCTAAAAGCAGTCCCACAAGCATACTTGCACCGCCAATCCACATCACACTTGAAATCTGCTCTAAAGTAACATTGATTCCATTTTGCTCTAATTGCTTTTGCAAAATAGTATGAAATAACAATCCATATCCCACACTAAAACTCACATAAGGTGCTTTTAATCCAAAAGTTAAAGCACAAGCAACCGCCCTTCTATCAATTTTTAAACGATTCATCAAAGGCAGAAGCGGAGGTATTAAAATAGGAATAAAGGCGATATGCACTGGAATAAGATTTTGTGAAAAACAGGCAAAAAATGCAATAAAAAGGCAAAACATTAAGCGACGATTCTGAATGAAATTTGCAATATAATACACAAAAATAGGCGTGAGATTTGTCCTTGCTATCGCACTTGCTAAAGCACCAAGCAAAATATAACTCAAAGCAATTTCTAAATTACCTGCCATTCCAGAAATCAAAATCTTAATGCTCTCTTCAAATCCGATCCCTGCAACAATCCCAGCTACTAAGGCTGAAACAAGAATCGCCAACAAAACATTTAATCGTGCCAAACAAAGCACACTCATTACAAAAATTGAAACAACAACCGGATTGGTTAGCATACTAATCCTTTTTTTAAAGAATGGGAATGCAACAAAACAAATTCCCCTAATTTTTGATTTAAATAATCCGCTACAACATTGCATTTTATTTTAAATAAAAAGAAGATTCTAGAATCATCTTGTGCTTGTTTTTCTAGTGATTCAAAATTCCCCATTCCCTTAGCAAAAACCAAATCTGCTTCCCTAAAAAGCCTTTGGGATTCAATATTAGCTAATTCATAAATAAATCCAGGGCTTGGCACACCACTATCCCTTACTTCACAAATCTTAAAAAGCTCCGAATCACTTTGATGCAAATCATCTAAAGTAATATCATTAATAATCTCTGCACCCCTTACAAAATAAAAAATTTGCAATTGTGGATAATGGGCTTTAAAAATTTGAATCAAAATTTCATCAAGTTCATTTTCTCCAGCATTATCACCAATATAAATTATTTTTTTAGCCTTTTGTAACTGCTGCTTTAAAGCGTTTATATGAAAATAAGCAAAGCGTGTATCAAAAATTTTTTGACACTCTTCTTCTAAATTAAACGCATATTCAGCACCATAATCAATCACATTTCCAAGCACTGCACAATAAATACCAAACTCTAATTGATTCTCTTTAGAAATTGTTTTTAGCTTTTCTTTGAGAGATTCTTTAAGTAATCTTGCTTTTTGAATGCTTTGTTGTTTTATACGCCAATAAGGTGTAGGATTTTTTGTTAGCTTTGAAATCCTATCGTATAAAACTACCGCCAAAAGTGTAGGTGGAATCTCTCTATTTTTTTCTAAAATAATTCCCTTTTTTTCAAAAAAACCTAAAACGCTCTCTTGATAATTAACTAAAATTTCTTGCTCTATTTGATTGATTGCTTCTTTTTGAAAAAAATTAATGACTTCTGCTGTTCTCATTGCTTGTTTTTGCAAACAAGCCAAGCATCTTTGTTCTAAATTAATCGTCCATTCCTTCTTTTGGTTTTGTATTAATCACTTTGCCCCACATCATTTTATATTTCCGTTTTAAAAACTCAATTTCTTCTTGGGCTGCTTTGAGTTGCTCTCGCAAAATAGCGATTGTTTTTTTATCATCTTCATAGACTTCTTGTGTATTAAAAAGAGCATCTTTTAAGAATTGATTCTCACTTTTAACGCTTGTAATTGTTTCTTCTTTAGCACTAATCACTTTTTCGTGCAAACTAAGAATTGTGCCAATTGTCTTTTCAACAAATTCATTATCTACGCCAACATTTGAGTTATCTATCATCACTGCATTGCTTCCTGTATGCACTACAGCCTTTGTGCCACTCCCTGCATCAATGAGAAAAACCCCATTTTCTTGTTTGCTTTTTAATTCGCCACTAGCAACCATCTCTAACACCCTTTCTCTTGTTAGATTAGCCAAAGAGGCAAACTCATCAATCTTAACCCAAGTTTCCATTACATAGCCCCTATAAAATCACTTCAATATCTTGGGAATCCAATTCAACATTTTTGGCTTTCATCACACGATCTTCTCGTAATTTTCCTTCTAATTCTGCATTATTTAATGCCAAAATCTGCATTGCCAAATAAGCACTATTGACTGCTCCAGTTTTCCCTAAAGCCACAGTTGCTACAGGCATTCCAGAGGGCATTTGCACCGTGGAAAGTAAAGAATCTAAACCATCTAAAGCTCCCCCTTTAAGAGGCACTCCGATAACAGGTTTTGTTGTCATTGATGCAACTGCTCCTGCCAAATGCGCTGCCATTCCCGCTGCTGCAATAAAAACTTTTGCACCCTTTTGTTCTGCTTGTTTCACATAATCCTTAGTTCGATTAGGACTTCTGTGAGCTGAACTAATAATCACTTCATAAGGCACATCAAATTTCTTTAACACTAAAATACATTCATTCATCACTTCATAATCGCTTTTACTTCCCATTAAAATTGCTATAAATTCCATCTATTTCTCCTTTATATTGTTGAAAGTGCAGCACCAAGCCCTATTAAAAATCCGCCAATTAGCACCATTAAAAAAAGATAAAAAAATAAATATAAAATTGCAGGTAAAAGCACTAGCCACCAAGACCATTCAATCTTCCCTGCTAATTTCAATCCAATAAACAAAAGTTGTAGTCCAACAAAAAAGAAATCTATCATTTATTCTTCTTGCATTTCAAAAGGTTTCTTTTTAGCTTTTAAACGGACGATTCTAGCTCCTTGTGTCGCTAAAACTTCATATTCGCAAAATTCATCACTAATAACATCACCCACTACTGGCATACGCTCCAACAAATTAAAGACATATCCGCCAATAGTAACTTGTTCTGTGTCTTCTTCAAAAGTGATTCCAAGCACATCCGCTACACGCTCTAAGTCTAACATTCCATCAAAAGAATAGGTGTCTTCATCAATTTTATGATAATCCTCGCTTTTTTTGTCGTGTTCATCAGAAATATCCCCAATAACTTCCTCTAAAATATCTTCCATTGTAAGTAATCCGGCAGTTCCTCCGTATTCATCAACCACTAAAGCCGTGTGAATCTGCCTACGATTCATTTGAATGAGAATATTAGAAATTGAAGCACTCTCTGGCACAATAATCATTTCTCTTACAAGTTTTTCTAATTCCTTAGAGGGATTATCAGATAACATTGTCTCTAATAAATCCCTTAAATGCACCATTCCAATAATATTATCTTTACCTTCCTTGCAATAAGGGTAGCGTGTATGTTTAGTGGTTGTAACAATTTGCATATTTTCTTCATAGCTATTATCATCATACAAACAAATCATATCTTTTCTAGGAGTCATAATCTCCTTTGCCATCGTATCAGAGAAGCTCACAGCATTTTGAATAATTTCATTCTCAATCGTATCTAAATATCCACCTTTTAAGCTTTCTCCCACAATAATTTTGAGTTCTTCTTCAGAATGCGCACTTTCTTCACCCTCACTAGCAGGTTTAATTTTTATTGCATGCAAAATGACAGCAGCAATAAAATCAAAAATTTTAATCACGGGATAAAACACTACCCAAAAAATATGCAAAGGTCTTGCAACTAATAGCACAGATTTTTCTGCTTTAGCAATTGCAATAGATTTTGGAACAATTTCTCCTACAACCACATGCAAAAGCGTAATAAAACTAAAAGCAATCACAAAGCTTACAGAATGCAATAAAACAGGGTTATCTCCAATAAAATATTTAAAGGGGACTTCTAAAAGTCGTGCAACTGCTGGTTCTCCTATCCAACCAAGCCCTAAAGATGAAAGAGTGATTCCAAGTTGTGTCGCAGAAAGATAAGAATCAAGTTTCCCTGTAATTTTGAGTGCAAGTTTTGCTCCAGAAACTTCGCGTTTAACTAACTCTTCTAAACGGGAGCGGCGGATTTTAACAATAGCAAATTCAGAGAGAACAAAAAAACCATTCAATAAAACAAGAAACAAAGCAAGAATAGACAGCAAAATCGAATCCACTTCCAAAAACTCTCCTTTAAAATTTTAAAAATTACCCAATTATTATAGCATAACTAACTTTCATTTAACTTCTTTTTGCCTCTCCCCACAAAAGACTTCGCCAATCACATAACTAAGCTTCATTCCAAAAAGTAAAATTGCCCACGAAAGATACACCCAAATAAACAAAAACAATAAAATACTTAAAGACCCATAAAGCGTCAAATAAGCCTTATTATAAAAAACATAATACACAAATCCCCATTTACAAAAAGACCAAAGCAAAGCCGTAATAAGTGAGCTTATCAAAGTATTTTTAAAATCAATTTGCGTATTCGCAGAAATCTTAAAAAAAATAAAAAAAATCGCCCAAGTAATCAAATAAGGGCTAAGCCTAAAGAGCCAAAGCATAAAATCCTTATATCCCAAAACATCTAAATAAGCATAAGCCTTGGCACTCAAATAAATAGAAAACAAAATTCCCACCGGAAAAAGTGTCATACAAGTCCAATAAACCGCTAGAGAATCCCAAAATCCTCGTGGTTTTGTATGAAAAATTTTACCCGCAATGAATTGATAATTTTTGAAAAATAAAATGGAAGTAACAAAAGCATACAATAAACCCATTCCACCAAGCTTTGCAGAGTTTGCTAAAAAGCTATCCATATAATCCAAAAACACATCAGAATAAGTCGGTAAAAAATTTGTAATAACTAGATTCTTAAAACTCTCCAAATAATCCTTAAAATCCGGCAAGGCTGCCACTAGAGAAAAAACAATCAAAAGCATCGGCAAGAGAGCAAAAATGGTATAAAAGCTAAGACTTGCCGCAAAATAAAGCAAATCCCCCTTTAAAAACCCATATAAGATCTTTAGCGATGGAATAGATTCAACCTTAATTCTTGATAGAAGTTTCAAATACATTTTAATTACTCACAACTTGTGGCAATTCCATATCCATATGATTTAATTCTTAAGACTTCTTCTTTGGGTGTATTGCCTTTTGTGGTTAAATAATCTCCCAAAACCACGGCATTAATGCCACATTCAAACAACTCTTTTTGATTCTCTCCAAAAACTCGCTCTCTTCCTCCAGCAATCATCAATCGAACATCGGGCAAATACTCCCTTGCCAATCTCACGCACTCTAATGCCTCTTCTTGACTTAAAACTTCTTGTTTTAAAGGTAAAGCTTTGTTTGGAATGAAAAAATTAATAGGAGTGCTATGAGGCTTCAGCGTTTGAAGTGCGTGAAGCAAATCTAATCTATCTTGCCAAGATTCTCCCATTCCAAAGATTCCACCACTACACAATCCAAGTCCAACTTCCAAAGCATTTTCGCAAGTCTCATAACGCTCTTGAAAGCTATGAGTTGTGCAAATTTGAGGAAAGAAATTTTTAGAAGTTTCTAAATTATGATTATAACTAGCAATCCCTGCTTCTTTTAACTCTTTCAAAGAATCCTTATCCGCAATCCCGCTACAACCAATCAAATGCAAATGCAAACCCTCATTAACAATAGCTCTAGCAGCCCTTGAAATGTATTCCACTCTTTTATCATCAAGGTTTCTTCCACTTGTTACCAAGCAAAACCCCAAAGCACCATTTTTTGCTGCTTCTTTTGCTTCAAAAACAATCTGCTCTATGGATTTAAATTTATAACGATCAATATCCGCATTATATTTTGCACTTTGTGTGCAATAAGCACAATCTTCCGCACAACTCCCACTAGAAACATTAGAAATTGTGCATAAAAAAATTTCCTTCATTTTTAACCTTTTAACTTAAGCTAATGTTAAAACTTCATCTCTGCCTTTAAAATCTTGAATCTTAATGCTAACTTTTTCTAAATAAAACACAACAAAATCAGGATTCTGCGGAGTTTGATAAATCCTTTCAAGACTTGGATATTTTTCAAACATTGCTTCTTTAATGGCAAGATTTGAATCAAACTTTACTTCTCCACGGATTCTAATCCACATATTCTCCCCATCAAATGCACTCAACTCCACTCCTGAAAAATTTTGCATATGCTTATACATTCCTTTTTTATTAGAAGTGCAAAAATACAATTTTTCATCTTTATACAATGCAGATTTTATAGGTCTCACCCTAGGATTCCCGCAAGTTCCTTTAGTTGCCAAAAAAGTAACATTCTTATCTAAAAAATCTAAAATTTCTTGTGTCATTTTATTCCTTTATTGTGGTTTGAATTTCTTCGATTCGCTCTTTACAAGCAATACATTCTAAAACAGCTTTTTTGCGATAAGTTCTCTTTGCCATTAAAGAATTGCATTTAGGGCAATGCACATTAGTTGGCTCATAAGTGGAGATAAAATCACATTTAGGATAATTAGCACAACCATAAAACTTCCCTCTTCTACTCATTCTCTCCAAAATCTCTCCACTGCACTTTGGACATTTCACGCCCTCTACAGCCTTTTTAGCACTTGGAGCAGAATTATTAAGCGATTTAGTATTTTTGCATTCTGGATAACCACTACAAGCTAAGAATTCACCGCTTCTGCTGCGTTTTTTAACCATTGGTTTGCCACATTTCTCACACACGCCATAGCTTTCTTCTTGGGCATTTTCCTCTACTTCTTTTTTGATATATTTGCATTTAGGATACCCACTACAACCCACAAACTCTCCAAATCTCCCACTTCGCTTAATCAATTCCTTTCCACAAAGAGGGCAATTTTCACCTGTTGGCAACGCTATTTTTTGGCTTTGTATAGAAGTTTTTCCCTCATTCACTTTTTGAATAAATGGCTCATAAAACTCCCACAGAAGCTTTTGCCAATCTTGTTTATTTTCTGCAATCTCATCTAATTTTTCCTCTAAATTTGCTGTAAATTTAGAATCCACAATCTCCAAAAAGTGCTTTTCTAAAAGCTCAACCACCTTAAAGGCGATTTCTTGAGGCTTAATCTGCTTTTTTTCTATGCTGATATATTCACGAGAATTAAGCAAGGAAATCGTCGGTGCATAAGTGCTTGGACGCCCTATGCCAAGTGATTCTAAAGTTTTAATAAGACTTGCTTCAGAAAACCTTGCTGGAGGTTCAGTTTGATGCTCACTCAAGTCGCATTTTTCTAGTTTCAAAACTTCACCAACTTTTAAATGAGGTAATAATTTATCCTTATCCTCATTACCTAAAATCCGATAAAATCCATCAAAAATCAATTTTCTACCGCTAATTTTCAAAAGAGAAGAATTCGAATCAATAAAAATATTTTGCAATTCAAATTCTGCATCACTCATTTGTGAAGCTAAAAAACGATTATAAATTAAAGTATATAACTTTAGCTCATCGCCTTTAAGGTATTGTGCGGCAATCTGGGGTGTAAAATCAACCAAGGTAGGGCGAATAGCTTCGTGTGCTTCTTGTGCGCCCTTAGCTTTAGTTGCGTAGTTTTTAGGCTTACTTGGTGCATACTCCTTACCATAAGTTTTAGTAATAAACTCTCTTGCCTCATCCTGTGCAATTTTTGCAATATTTAAGCTATCAGTCCTCATATAAGTAATCACACCCATAGAACCTTTATGTGTCATCACTCCCTCATAAAGCTTTTGAGCTGTTTGCATTGTGCGTGAAGGGGAAAAGCCAAGAATTGAACTAGCACTTTGCTGCAGTGTAGAAGTCATAAAAGGCGGTGGAGTGGCTGTTTTTCGTTTTTTATTTTCAATTTCTTTAACCTTAAAACTCTCTTGTTTGAGCTGTTGAATCATTTCTAATGCTTCTGCTTTATCTTGCAAACTAAGCTTTTGAATCTTCTTCCCTTTAAACTCCAAAAGCTCCGATTCTAATTGCTCTTTAAAAGCAATATCAATACTATAATAAGTAATGGGTTTGAAATTTAAAATTTCTTTTTCCCTATCCACAATAATTTTCAAAGCGCTACTTTGCACTCTACCTGCACTCAAACCCCTTTGAATCTTAGAAGCAATCAAAGGGCTTAAACGATAACCCACGATTCGATCAAGCAATCTTCTTGCTTGTTGTGCATTGACTTTATCCATATCAATATGACGCGGATTTTTCAGCGAATCTAAAATCGCCTTTTTGGTAATTTCGTGAAATACGATTCGAGGTAATTTCTGCGGATCCTTGCCAATAGCCGTTGCAATATGAAATCCTATTGCCTCACCCTCTCGATCCTCATCGGTTGCGATATAAATTGTCTTAGAATCTTTAGCAAGCTTTTTTAACTCACTCACAATATTTTTATGCGATTCATCAATCTTGTATTCTGGTATAAATTCTTGGTTATCAATCTTAATGCCAAAACTATGCTTAGGTAAATCCCTAATATGCCCTTTTGAAGCAATCACTTCATAATTGCTTCCCACAAAATTTTTAATTGTCTTGGCTTTAGTTGGGGATTCCACAATAATCAAATCTTTCAAACTCATTCCCTATTCAAAGAATTTTTTTCTAATCATACAAAAATTTTACAAAAAATATCAAGCACCCTACTCTTGCTCCAAAAGATCGCGATAAATTTGACCCCCTATTTGACTCTTTGAAAACGCAATAAAATGATTATTTCTAAAACTTTCTTTATTATAAAGCAAAGGCTTTTTGGTTATGCAATCTAAAATCACACCCCCTGCTTCTCTTAACACAATATCACAAGCTGCCATATCCCATTCACTCGTGCCATTAAATCTAGGGTATAAATCCGCCTCACCTTTAGCCAATGCACAAACTTTTAAAGAAGATCCATATTTTTGGACTTTTAAATGATATTTTTTGAGAAATTCTTGCGTAGATTCTGTGCTATGAAAATTTGAATCACACGCCACTAACTCCTTATCTGCTATATTTCTCTCTCCATTTAAGCGAATTTTATTTAAATCTAAAAACACCTCATCCACGCAATGTGATTCTATCGCATTTTTTAGCTTTTGGGATTCTATTGTATAGCTTCCAAAACCCTCTAACCCCATATACAACCCATCAAAACAAGGTGCATACACCACACCTAGAATCGGATGATTTTTATGAATTAAAGCAATATTGATAGTCCAACCTCCATTTTTTGCCAAAAAATCTTTTGTTCCATCAAGTGGATCAATAAGCCAATAATACTCCAAATCTTTGCGTTTTGCATATTCTAAAACCGCTTCTTCAGAACAAACTGCATAGGGAGAAATCTTCTGCAAAGCCTGTGTAATATAAGCATTTGATTCTAAATCTGCTTGAGTGATGGGGGATGAATCCTCTTTTAAAAAAAACTCTTCTTTGCCATAATATCTTAAGGCTATTTTACCAGCTTCTATGGCAATTAAAGCAACTTGAAACAATAAATTTTTCATTTAGATTTTTATCTCCAAATCTCTTTTAAAGTCAATTTCACACCATCCTCCAAAAATCTCTATGGTTACTGCATTTTGATATTTATCAATCAAGCCTTGTAAAAAACTTGTCATATACATATTTGCAAAATCTTTACCATCATACAACAAATTTCTATCAAGTTCATCATAAAATTCCAACACTTTAGGTAAAAAATCATAAGAAAACTTAAAAAGCCCAATATATTGACCCTCAATTTCACTATAATCTTTTGGTTTTTTGCCAAGCTCAACAACTCTATTTTCTTTTATTTTTAGAGTTTCTACATCTTCTAGTGGATTATCAAATCGCTTCTCCCAAAGCTCTCTCCAATTTTTATCCACAATAATTCCAAAAGGCACATCAGTATTTTTTAGCTTTTCTACGATTTCTTTAGAATAAATAATATCTGCATAAGAAATCAACAAATCTTCCTTGTGTTGAATGCAAGATTCTATCCATTGTCTTGCACAAAACAATGTTGCAACCATATTAGTAGAATCAAAATTAGGATTTTTAAAAAATTCTTTTAGGGCATATGTTTTAGACAAATAATCTCTCAAAACTTCTTGTAAATACCCACCAACAACTGCAATTTCAATAATTCCTGCCTGTCTTAAAGCTTGAATTTCATAATCAATAATTTTCTTACCTTGATATTCCACCATACATTTTGGATTATGTGCCGTTAAAGGCATCAATCTTGAGCCAAACCCTGCTGCCAAAATAATTGCTTTCACAATTTTCCCTGCAAAATTTCATCAATCTGTTCTAAAATTGCATCCACGCTGCTACCAATATTATAAACATTTTCATCTCTAAACTCTTTAATTCTTTGAGAATCTTCGGTACCTTTTTTATTGGCAATTTTTTCTCTTAACTCTTTTAAGCTACGAATTTGTCCCTCCACACTAATAGCTGGGATAAAATCTGCTAAATGTGTTGTTAATTGTAAGGGAGCAAAAAATAAACTTGAACGCAAAGTGCTCAAAGAGAATGTAAAAGCCGTTGTAGAAAAATCTGTCACTAAAAAGTCGCTAATATTACCAAAATCATTGCCCAATTTTTCATCAAAGCTCACGCGTGGCTCACTATTCCATTTTGATTTAATCAAATTATAAAAAGAATGATTGTTTTGAAAATTCATAGGATGTGCGCGGTAAGAAATATTATAATCACTAGAATCTAAAAGAGTTTCAATAAGATTATTTTCAACTCCCGCAAAAAGATTTAAACTCGCATAATCACCCCCAACATAGCGCAAACTTGGAGCATAAGTTATAGTATTGGTGTCTTGATAAGTATAAGTTTGTATTGCCTTATCTAGCTTTGGATAACCGCTCTCCAATAATTTTACTTTGGTTTTTTTAAAAGATTTTCTAAAAGATTCCATAGCAATTTTAGAGGGCACCAAAATATAATCAACCACTTCGCTCACCCCTGTTGCCTCAACTAAACTATGAGGAAAGTAGATTCGCTTTGCTGATGTGCTAAGGAAAGTCCTATCAATTTTACCATTCTCATATCCTACCTGATCGGCAGTCAAAACCAAATCAATCCCTTCAATATCAACATTTAAATAATAAGTTTGTCCATTTTCAATAATACGCCATGGAAATAAAACATTGTGATGCCCACTACTCTCAAATTCATCATTCAAAATTCTCTCTACAATCGTAATAACATTATATTTTTCCTTTAAACAAGCGATTAAATCTCCATACTGCTTACGATAAGTAGGGTAATAAGATACCACACAAATATTTTTACGATCTTTACTTAAATATGATTCTATAGTGCGTTTTGTTGTTTGAATAAATTGCTTAATAGTTTCTTCAATCATAAAAGCACTCCATTAAAAAATTCTTGAATTTTTTCTTTCTTTGCCTGTTTTATTGCATCATACTTTAAGAATACTTCTCTAAGCTCACGCACAGAACTCACTCCATATGAAAAATTCTCCACCATAGAATAATATTTGTCATTTGGTGGATATTGTATTCCATTAAATCCAAATAAACATAAAATACTTGGATTATGCGTTGATAATGCATGCTCAAAGACTCTATTTGAGGTATCACTCACCAACACATCAATATTTTTTGGTAACTTTTTTACCCATCGTATCGAATCCCCAAAAATACTTTTAATCGCTTCTAAAACTTTCTTGGAACTTTGAGCATGCGGTAAATAAAACACTTCTAAATCATTGTTCTCAAGCAAAGTCTCTAACACCATCACATCAAAACTACAGGCTACATTATTGTGCAAATCATCACTAAATTCCCTTTTGCTTGGTGCATATAAAACCTTCACCATCACTCCTTTAGACTTTTTTTCCATTCTTTAAAAATAGAAGAATCAATCATTCCTTCTTTTCTTTCAATATGCCACATTATACCAAAAATATTTTGTTCTATATGCTTAAAAGCTTCAATGCTAAAATCCTTTGAAATAGCCAATTTAATCAAATAATCCCCCAAAGATTCTATGCAATAATTATGAAAAGAATTGACTTTATAACTTTTATCACCACTCTCCACTAAATGCACTCCAATATGCCCATTGCATAATTTGAGTGTCGCACCAAAATAACTTGCAATTCTTTGAGCACCTCGACAGATTCCAAGCAAGGGTAACGATTCTCTTAAGCAATAATCAATAATCTTGCCCTCATAGTCATCGCGTATTTGGGAGATTTTATCATTATTAAAACAAGACAAATCATTTCCTCCACTCAAAATCACCCCTTTTAAATGACCACCTAGTTTTTGTGCATATTCTTGGAAAGAAATAGCATAACTCAAAGGCAAAGGTATATAATTTTGCAATTTTTGTTTAAAAAATTCCCCCCATTCCAAACTCAATGCTTCTCTTATCTCAAAATAATCTGTATTTTCTACTATTCTTTGGGAGATTCCAATAAACCCTAAAGACATATAATCTGCTCACTTTGACAATCAAGCTTAATTCTCTTAGCTCTCAAATATTGATTAAACGCGTCCTCTCCAACTCCAATAGCCGCAGGCAGCCCAAGCTCTGAAGCACGAATAGCCATATGTGAGTTTGCCCCACCATAACAAGTAATCAATCCTGCAATCTTTTTTGCAAATAAATAATCATAACCGGGATCTGCGGATTTAATCAAAATAATTTTACCCTCAACTTCAGCATCTTCTTGTGTTGCTATTTGCGCATTCACTTCCTTTTGAGTAATAAAGTTTGGCATTACTCTAGCCCCAAAAAAGCTAGAAATTTCTGTAGATTCTGAAATTAAAGGCGGTAGCTTCAATGCCAAAGTCAATTCATACTCTTCTTTATGATACCTAATCTCATCTAAAAAGCGATCTCTAGGTTTTTTGGAATACAAGGAAGCATATAAGTTTAAAATGCTCTTAATATCTAAATAAGCCATATCTTCCCTTGTAATTTCATAATAATCGCCAAGCTGTCCGATTAAAACTAAAGCCTGTGAAAGCAATCGTGTAAATTCAAATTTTGCATACTCTCTACCCTCAATTGCGCATTTTAAAAAACTTAAAAAATCTTTGGCGTTGATCTTTAACCCGTGTTCGCACAAAAGTTTATTTAACTCTTGCATTCTAACTTCAGACAACTCAAAAGTAGAATCGTAGCTCTTGGATAAGGAATTTGTATTTTGTATTTCAAAATACATTTCAAATGCTTCATCATAACGCGGCGATAAAATACTATAAGTCCCTGCTCTCAAATGCCCAAAATCTTTTAAAAATTCTTCTTTATTTGCCAAGGTTAAATTAGTAACTTTATGGCTTAATTGTTTGCTAATTGTTTTTAATGAATTCAAAAAAGCTTCTCTTTCTTCTTGAGTAAAAAAACCAATTTCCACCAAAGAATTTAGCATTTGCATTGCCACAAATCCAGCCCTAGCAATCCCAGCAAATGGAAGTGTTCCATATCGCTTGCACGATTCAATTAACCAATAAATCTTATCAATTATAGACAAATCCGCTTTTTCTAAATTTTGATAGATTTTCTTTAGCTTTTTAATTTTCTTTAAATCTTTAAGATATAAACCTTTTTTTGGATTGATAATTTTATTTGTCAATTCAAGCAATGAGAATTCAATACGCTTTGTTTCATTATCATTAAATCCATTGTTAAGCAATTTTTTTAATTTTTTTGGCGTATTTAAATCATAGCAAGAATACACAATATCAAATTCAATTTTATCATGCAAATAAGGCTTATTTTTAAGTGTATCTAAATAAAAATCAACCAATTTTGAAGCAATGGCAGAATCTAAAGTTTTAGGAATAAAAGAATTAAAAGAAAGACGCACATCAATATATGGGATTCCTAAAAAAGAATGCATAAGGGGGTGAGAACGCAAATTAAGATAACCATAATTATCCCTTTGGTATGCCCAAATACCATCTGTGATAATTTCTTTATAAAGACTTAGAGCTAAACGCTTAGGTTTTAAACCTATCATTTCAGCTGGATTCCAATCTGGCATCACTCCAAAAATAGCCTTTTTCCCATATACATTAGCAATTGTTCTTTGCAGGGATAAAAATCGCTTCTGTAATCTTTTAAGAGCTTCTATGGGCAAAGAATGACTAAAATTAATCTTATTTTGTATGACTAAAGGGCGCACTTGCAAACAATAGAGTTCTCCCTGCTTATCCACTGCAAACTCCACATCCAAAAAATCATAACCAAATAAAAGTTCTAGTTCTTTTAATAAGTTAATAATTGATTGCAAGGTTGTATCTTGCAACAAAGGCGCATCCCTATGGCTAAAAAAACTCACCTTTTCCTTTGCACTTCCATCAGTAATTGTATCAGTCGCTCCACTCTCATCATATTCAATACAATAATACGGAGCCAATGTATCTTTGTCTGCACTTGTTGCCACACCACATAAACGCACATTCTCCAACATTGGTTGAATCAAAATCTCATCATTAATATCTGGCATAGAATCTGCAACTTTATAAATTGCTTCTATAATTTCTTTTTCATCTTTAGAAACATTAGCTAGACTTAAAAAAGCTCCTGCATTGGAATTTTCTTTACTATCTTCTTTTTTAGAAGAGCTTCTCACAATAATTTTTGGAGAATCTAGCCTTAATATTTGTCCTAAAATCTCTTTCTTATTCCTTTGAAAATCTTCTAAAGTTAAAATTACCATAGGGAGGATTTTAGCGGTTTTCAACTTCCCTTGCAAAAGTTTTAAATTTTGAGCTTTAGATACAAATTGCAACATATCTCACCCTTTTAAAGTTTTCTCTAAAACAAAATTGGCAATAAATTCGCTAGAATTTCCCAAATTAAATACTTCTTTTTCGCGATATTCTCTAATTTGATTTGCTCTCACTTCTTTATCCTCTGTTAAAATTTCTTGCACCTTTTTCAAACACTCTTTTCCGCTAAAAGCACTTTTATGCAAAATAGAATTATAAAACTTAATCCCCAAATAATTATTTTCTAAAATGCTTTTGTCTTGACACAATAAAATAGCAGGCTTCAAAGTTGTCAAAGGAAAGGTATAAACCAAGCTTGAATAATCTCCAATCATACAACAACATTCTCGCATAATCTGTGCTTCTAATTTGCTAGTCGTATCATAAATAAACCAAGGAAATTTCGCATACTCCTTAGCAATCTCATCGCTTTCTTTTCGCAAAATATTACCAGGATAAGGACGAAAATATACCTTTTGTTGATTATGGAAACTTTGATATTCTAATAAAAAATCTTTAATCATTTTAAGACTTGCATAATGATTAATGGCAATCAAAATACTCATTCCTGATTGTTCTTTTAACTTGTCATATTCAAAAATATTTGCATCTAAACTTGGATAACCTCCACAAACAAGTTCTTCTTCAAAACCATATTCTTTAAATTTATTTTGATAAATTCTATAATTAGAAAGACTAGGGACAATTCGATATCCATTAATACCCATTTTCTTTTGAAACCAAAAATCATCAAGAGGTCTTTTTCTCTGAATTAAAGCTGCAATAGGATCAATAAAAGCGTGTGGAACATAAATTATCTTATTCCCCCAACTAGGTGAAGTTAAAGGCATAAGGCAAGTAATAAAAACTTCAAAAATAGTGAAAAAATTCCCCATATAACTCATTTGCAAAGGTAGTAAAATGCACTTGTGTTTCTGCGATTGCGGTATTTTCCCATAGCTTTCTTGATCATAATAGACATAAATAACTTTTGCACCTTTTTCTTCCAGCTTTTTAGCAATATCACCCAAATGTTTATTGTTAGCAAAAGTCGTAACGGCAACCCCAATGCACTTTGAAGGAATCTTAAATAAATCTCTAAAATAAGCGCTTATTTTCTTACTTAAAACTTCTAATTCTTGCAATAAAAAACTCTTTTCTTTTAAAGTCAGATAAAACTGCAATACAAAGTAACTAGTTAAACTCAAAAAGAGAAAAGTTTCATTGGTTGTATTTTTCTTAATTTCAGAAAATTCAACTTTTTTAAAACATTCAAACAAAATTCTGTCAATTTCTTCAATCCCATTAAAAACAAATTCTCTAGGAAGAATCTTTGCTTTTTTTTCTAAAATCTCATAAATATTTTTATCCTGATGAATAATCCACAATACTCCATTTTGTAGAATCTTCTCTTTATTTTTAACAAGAGAAGATTCTACCTTGGCATCATCAAGAATTAAAAAATTCTGCTCTAAGCCCAATTTTTTTTGGAGATTTTTCAAAATCACCAATGCCGCTTGCGTATCCTCTCCATTTGGGTAAAAGTAGATATTTTTAAACTTTCTTTGCACTCCAGCACCTTGTTGTATATTTTATATCAAATTCCTTTGGCAATCTCTGTTCTAAAACTTGAGCAATCCTGCCAAACAACTCTTCACCCTCCTTTGTTTCTAAATCCCAATATGGATTTTTCACACTTCTCCATGCATTGATATAATTCTCCAAGCTTTGATGAAAATAGAAATCCTCTTCAATATAAATAATATTATCAAAAAGCTCCTTATGAGATTCAATAATCGGTCTTTGATCCTCTCTCCTTACTCCGCGTGTGTAATTTGGCACAAATTCTATAATACTCTCTTCTGCTATTTTCTGAATAGGATCATTTAAGTCTCTATGATTCCACATACAAGAAAAATAACTTTTAGGCTTCAATAGGCGATAAGATTCTTTTAATGCTTCAACCCTATCCATCACATTAAAACTACTCCCAAAAGCTACCCAATCAAATACACCGCTTTGCAAAGTAGAATCAATCCCAGTTGCTCTAACCCATTCAATCTTTTGATCTTTTGTTCTTTGAACTCCAATCTCGCGCATTGCATCATTAGGCTCTACTGAAACAACCTCACAACCTCTCTCCAAAAGCATTATACTTAGATTTCCAGTTCCAGCCCCAATATCTGCTACCTTTATAATTTCTTTTTTTTGATTTTTTTGCATTAGTGCTACAAGCATATCAATTGTTGCAGGAGCATAGTTTGGTCTATATTCATAAAATTTTGCATGTTTAGTATAATCCCATACTTGTTCGACAATTTTTTTCATTTCTCAATCCTTCCATTCTAAAAAGCCTAGAATGGAAGGATTTTCTACGCTCTCTTCACACTCCAAGCTCTGATTTTATAAGGAATTTCAATTTTTTCCAATGACTCAATTTTTGACTCAATCATCGATAAAATTTGTTTCCAACGCTTCTCTCCTGCTTGAGCTTGAATATCATTCACAGACTTCCAAGCTCCAATATAACGAGATTTATCCATTATCTCTACATAATCACACTCCATAAAAAAGCAATCCTTAAAATGACCTGTAGAGATAAGAACTTCTTCCCATTTTTTAGCATTTTGACTTCCACTACTTACACGAGTAAGCTCTGGAATAATATGCTTAATCTCTTTTTCAATCTCATCAAACACTGAACCTTCTATAATATTTCTAGGGTTCCAAATGGCAGTAAAATAGCCCCCCCCCCCCCGCACTATTTTTTAGGATTCTTGCAAACTCAGGCAAAGATTTACTTGGATCTGTCCAATGAAATGAACTTGCCATAATCACCCAATCTGCAAAATTAGATTCCACACCAGTTGCTTCTCCACTTCCTTTTTGCCATTTAATTCTTGTGTTTTGTGTATATTTAATACCTTCTTCTCTCATATTATCATTAGGCTCTACTGCTAAGACTTGCATTCCAAAATCATCTAGCATCTTTGTTAGCTTTCCAGTCCCAGCACCCACCTCAACAACTCTCAAATCTTGCATCTTTTTATTTTCATCATTAATGCATCTAATTAATTTTTCTAGCAACATTTCGCTATAAGCAGGACGATTATGATAATGCTTAGCTACTTCTGTAAAATCACCTTGTTTCATTATTTTTCCTTGTTTAAGATTATTCTTGCTATTTTAACAAATATCATCACTTGATTTCCATAAATCACGACATATTTACCTTATTAAACTCTTTCAATCAATCACTATTTTATAAAACTTACAGAAATTTAGAAATAATAAAATCCCCCATTATCTTACTTGCATAACCAAAATGATAAAAATGTAACTCTCTATATTCCAACAATCTTTTTCTCCATTGCTGTTGATTACAAAAAATCTTTTCTATTATCTCAAAAAAATCATCTTTATCAAAATTCGCTCTCACGCCCAAATTTAAATTCAACTGCCTATTATCACTCACACTTGGACACAAAGCTAAAACTGGAAAAGTATTAACTGCTGTAGTAATACCTCCAACAAAAGCAAAACTCCTACTATAACTCCAAGGATTGATACTCCAAGAATCATCAATAGAAAAATTAGGATTTTTTCTTAATTCCTTTAGAATTTCACTTGTTTTGCACCATAAATGTTTCCCCTCAAAAAACCCTCTATGCCTATAAATTACTCTATATTTTTTCAAGCTCTGCTTCATAAAAGGCAAAAATTTAAAAAATTCTTCTTCATCATAAGGAGCAAACAATATTGAATCTTTTTGACAATCAAAATTAATCTCTTTAAAAACCAAATCAAACCCTAAATATCCACTCTCTACAATCTTGATATGTTTAAGATTACTTGGGGCAAATTCTTTCAATCCAATACTTAAGTAATCTATCTTATCTCCATAAAATTTTTCCATATCCACTTTTGACCAATCGCTTAATGCATGACCCAAATAAATCGTTGGCACATTATTATTTTTGGAATTCAAAATAGAAGTCTTACATAAAACCTTCAAAAAAGAAAGTTTTTCTGTATGCTCCAAAGGAAAACAAATCGCATAAACCCTATTTCTAAAAGAACTCTTTTTAAATTTTCTTAAAACATTCTCCAAAGAATTTTTAGTGGCACAAATATATAATAAATTTACTCTAGAATGCTCTAACAAATAGTCATCCAAATATCCTATATGCTTATCACTAGCAATACCACAAAGCTCTATCCCTACAATATCACCTGTAAATTGTTTCATATCATTTGTTATTTTTGAAACCATCTTTAAAGTGTATTCACAAAAAGCTTCTTCATTATAGGAAATGCCATACTTTTCTAGCTTTTTCTTTAAAATATCAATAGTTTTTTTATTGCCGCCATTTGCCTTATTATTAGCCAAATTAACAACAAATCCACCTTGCAAAATATCATCTTTATAGTCTTCTAATGTAATACCCCCCCCCCCTATCATCAATGTAAATAATCTCACAATCATCTTCTATCTCTAAGATCATTTCTCCAAGCAAAACTCCAGAAATACCGGTTGGATAAACATAAAATCTCTTTCTTTTCATATTAATTCAAAAATTCCACAATTTTTTTAATTTTTTGCTGTAAATTATTTCTCACTCCATTTTCAATCACCAATTCAGCATTTGGCTCATCAAAAGACAAATCCACTCCTACTACATTTTTAATTTGCCCTTTTAATGCAGCACTATAAAGACCTTTTTGATCTCTTTTTTTTAATTCTTCTAAATCACACTGAATATAAACTTCCAAATAATTCTCCAAAGTCTTACGATTATAGTCATAAATCTCTTTAAACATTGAAATAGTTGTAACAACCACGATTAATCCCTGCTCACTTAGAAAATGTGCAAATTTTGAACGCTTCAAAGCAACTTCAATACGCCCATTCCTATCATAATCGTAATGACCAAGTAAAACGCGCAATTCATCACCATCAAGATAAACTATATTAGGATTTTTTTTCTTTAACTCTTCATAAACCCCAAACCCAATCGTGCTTTTACCACTCCCTGCTAAACCACAAAGCCATATCACAAGCCCTTTGCCATCTTTAACCAATAGCTTCATTGATTGCCTTTATCACACTCCCTACTTCCACATCACTCAAATGCTCTCCCATAGGAAGTGAAAGAATCTCACTCTCCCAAGCCTTAGCCTTAGGGGTTTTTGATTCTACCACATAAGGTTTATTAGAAAATGCTTGAGTATTAGGCAAACAAATAGGATAATGCAATCCTGTTTCAATTCCCATTTGGTTTAGCTTTTGTGACAATTCATTTCGTTTTTGAGTGCGGATAACAAACAAATGCCACACACATTCACATTCTTTTTTAACTTCAGGAAGCCCTACAATCCCGCTTAATCCATCCATATAAAGCTTTGCAATTTCTCTACGCCTCCCATTCCAAGAATCCAAATGTTTCAACTTTACCCTTAAAATTGCAGCTTGAATCCCATCAAGCCTAGAATTCCTACCAACAATCTCATGTTCATATTTCCTTAACCCTCCATGGCGTGCAATGCATTTACACTTTTTGATTAACGCTTCATCTCTGCTAACAATCGCTCCGCCATCACCATAAGCCCCAAGATTCTTGCCAGGATAAAAACTAAAAGCTGCAATATCACCCAAACTCCCAACACATTGCCCATTATATCTCGCCCCATGAGCTTGCGCACAATCTTCAATCACTCTTAAAGAATGCTTTTTAGCTAACTCCAAAATCTCTTTCATTCTTGCACTTTGCCCATACAAATGCACCGCCATAATCGCACTAGTTTTTGGTGTAATCTTGCTCTCTAAATCCTCAATATCTAAAGTATAATCCGCTCCACAATCTACAAAAACGATTTTCAATCCATTTCTTACCACTGCTTCTGCACTTGCTGCAAAGGTATTTGCAGGAACTAGCACTTCACTATCCTTTGGAAGATTCAAAGCCTCAATTGCAATTTCTAAAGCATCACTTCCATTACCAACTCCAAGTGTCTTAACTCCGCCACCAATAAATTCTGAAAACTCTTCTTCAAAAGATTCAACCGCATCCCCTCCAATAAAAGCACTTTTTTCTATCACTTCAAAGATTGCTTTATCAACTTCCTCTTTAATCCCCAAATATTGCTTATGCAAATCTAAAAATTTCACAACCATAGCACACCCATTTTCCAATTTTCCTCACCCAATTCTTCAAATTTCATATATTGTTTAGAAACTACAATTTCCCTCCAAGCCTCTTTCATACCATCACTCCATGCAATATCATCAAAAAGCATAACACCACCCTTACTCATAAAGGGTAAAATTTGCCTAAAATATCTCAAAGTTGCTTCCTTATCATGATGCCCATCAATGAAAGCAAAATCAATAGGAGAAATTTCATTTAAGAGTTTTGGCAATACTACTTCAAATCTTCCCTCAAATACAAAGATATTTTTCAAACCAAAAAATTGATGATTATCTCTTGCAATAGTTGCAATATTTGGGCTTCCTTCAATGGTATAAATCTTAGAATCTGGAGCAAAAAAACTCATATAGCTACTTGAAAACCCACAACAAGTTCCAAGTTCTAAAATAGTTTTAGGAAACAAATTAGAAAAAATTTTATAAATACATTCAGCCTTTTCCTTTTTAACTCCAATCTTTGCTAAATTAGACAATGGAATTTTTACACAAACCCCTGCTTCCATCTGTTCTTTACTTCGCTTATCATGAGATGCCCCTGCTCCAAAATCCACCACTTCTATAAGGCTATTTTCCCCTCTTAATACTTCCCTTCTTTTCTCTATTTCTAAGACAGCTTTTTCTAGCACTTATATCTCCCTTATTAATCTTGCGGGATTTCCCGCGTAAATGCCTTTTTTAGTGATATTCTTAGTTACCACACTCCCAGCACCAATCACCACGCCATCACAAATATCCACAGGTAAAATCGTAGCATTACTACCAATGCTCACATTATTCCCAATTTTTGTTTCTCTCCACAATGCAGAATCACAAGCCGGTCCGCCTTTTTGAAACAAATCATTAATAAACATTACACCATGCCCAATAAAACAAGATTCTCCAATGCTGACCAATTCACAAATAAAGCTATGACTTTGGATTCTGCTCTTAGCTCCCACTTTCACACCCCTTTGAATTTCTACAAAAGGTCCCACAAAAACCTCATCACAGAGTTCGCATTCATAGAGATTGCAAGGCTCTACAATTTTAACATTAACTCCCATTTTAACCTCACGAATCTGACTTTGATATAAAGCAAAACTTCCTCCCTCCAATGATGCAATAGGGTGGCTCAAATCCCGGCATTGCAGTTGCTCTAATGACTTTTTCAATTAACGCCCCCCCCCCATACAAATCAACACACTTTAATGCTTCAATCTCTCTGCGATAATGAAACTCTCTTTTTAACACTACACAATCGCTTTGAGGAGTGAATTCATACTCTCCATTGATTAAATAAGGTAATTTCTCACAAAACAATTGTAACCCCTCTTGATTAGCTAACTCCACTAACTCACCTACAAAACAATCCTTTGGAATCGCAAACCGCCTCTCAAATATAATATCCCCACTATCTATTCCACAATCCATTTTATGCAAGGTTACTCCAAACTCGCTATCTTCGTTTAAAATAGCAAAGCTAAATTGATTACACCCACGATATTCCGGAAGTGGTGCTAAATGCAAGTTGAATGCAATTTCCCTAGCACAATTAATGTGTTCTTGTTGTAAAATCAAATGATACTGCACACTAAAGAGTAAATCAAAGTCCAACTTCAATAAATCGTCTAAATTTTGAATTTCTTTAATATTATGTGCCTTACAAAACTCTTTAATTTCCACACCCCTATGCGAAGTTCCCACCGCAATAATCTCATAATCCAATTCTTTTTGCCTAGCAAATAATTGAGCTAAGCACTCAAACCCTATCTTTTTTGCTCCCAAAAATACAATTTTTTTCATAAATGTCCTAATTTACACTGCTTAGGCTGGAATCGCAAAAAAACTTCTTTACCTGTTTCAATTGATTCATACATTGCAATAATTAGTTCCAAACTCTTTCGCCCCTCCAAACCATCAACAAGTGCTTTTTTATTATGCACAATCGAATCAATCACATGCAAATAATATTCTTTATGACCAAATCCATAAACATTAGGCGGATTAGTCGAGTATTTTTCTCTCACTTCTTTATCGCTTTCTAAAGATTCCACAAAATTCCAAGTTTTGATTTCATTTACTGCAAATCCACCAATCTCGACACTTCCAAACTCTCCTAGAATCGAAATACTGCCTTCTAAATCTTTAGGGCGTGTAGCAGTGGTTGCTTCAATCACCCCCAAAGCTCCGTTTTTAAACTTCAAAACCGCTACTCCAGTGTCTTCAGTTTCAATTTCACTTAATGCCGTTATGCTTTTAGCAAACACGCTCTCCACATCACCCATCATCCATTCTAATAAATCAATATGATGACTAGCTTGATTAGTAAAAACACCTCCATCCATCGCCCAAGTCCCACGCCAAGAATCTTGACGATAATATGCATTGTCTCGACACCATCGCACTCGCACGCTGCCCATTACAAGCTTACCAAATCTCCCCGCTTCCAAAGCCTCTCTTAATTTTTGAACGGGCAAATTATAGCGGTTTTGCTTAACTACAAAAAGCCTAATTCCATTTCTATCACAAGCTTCAATCATTTTATCAGCATCTTCTAAAGTCAATGCCATAGGCTTTTCAACAATAATATGTTTTTTATAAGGTGCAACTTCCAAAGTATTTTTAGCATGCAAGCCACTTGGAGTAAGAATAGAAACAATATTAATTTCCTTTTTGCAAGATTCCATCATCGAATCTAAGCTTGTAAAATAGGGGACTTGATATTTCTCTCCAAATTGCTTGGAACGACTTTCATCTATATCGCACACACAAACTAATTTAGCACCTTCAATCTCACCCCTACTTAAAAGCTCTGCGTGACGAAGGGCGATTCTCCCACAACCAAGCAATGCCACACCTAACATAAAATCTCCTTTGTAATTCTCTCAATCATAGAATCAAAACTGCATTCTCCACGCACAAAATAGCTTTGCGAATCAATTCTTTTACCTAACATAGACTTTGCAATTTGCACAATCTCATTGCAATCTTGACTCCAAAACATTAGTTTGTTTTTAATCAAATACTGATCATGAACTAGCCAAATTGAACGCGTGGAAATAGTAGGGATTCCATAACAAACTGATTCAAGATTCATTGTCCCACCTCCACCAATAAACAAATCAATAAAAGGATAAAATTCTTCTGGCTTTAGCTTCTCTTCTAAAATAGTAGCAATCTCTCCAAAATCCTTTTTTAGTCTCTCTTTTTCATAGCGAGGCATAATCACTAAATTCACATCCATTTCTTTTTTTAGCAACGGAATCACTTCATAAATAGTCGGAATTTGCTCTTTGACATAATGGGCTTTATACTCTTCTTCGCGAATTAGAATTGTAGGTTTTTGCGTATCTAATCCATAGCGTGTTCGGAAATCATTTTTAGAATCTTTTTGGATAGCATTTATCCACAATGCCACATCAATAAAGGGATACGATTGGATTTGATTTTCATCGAGCGCAAAACGCAACATTAATTCTTTAGGAAAAATAAAAGGATAAAAAAATATTTTTGAAAAAGGCAAAGTGAGCCTAGCTACCGCAGTTAATTCCTTTGGACATTCGCTATCTTTTGGCTTAGTAAAAGCAGGAGTATCATAAATATTCACCACTGGGATCCCAATCCCATAGGCTACCTGCACACTATCAACTACAGCCCCACAAATTAGCACTTTTGGAACCCCTCTTGCTTTAAATAAATCCAAAATTTCTTTTTGCCTAAAAATCCTTGCTTCAAATTTTTCCAAAAGTGTTGCACCCCCATATTCTCCAAGCACAATATGTGGAATCTGATGCAATTCTAAAATTTCTTTTGCTTCGGTGTAATTTGGAGCATAACGCGTTGTTACAAGCACCTCAAATCCCCTTTTCTCTAGCTCCCTAATCATCCCCGCAAAAAACATCGCATATTTAGGAGTTGCGACATCAATCCAAATCATATCTCTCCCTTTAAACGCATTTTTAATACTTCAAAAAACGCTAAGCGTATCCCAAAAAGTGAGCTAACATTATAGCCTAAAGTCTGGGCTAAAACAAATTCAGGAGCACTAAAGCCAACTTTATCCGCTCTCCAAGCAAGCTCCTTGCTTCCTAATCTCTCTAGCAAAAGCCTCAAAAGATATTTGCTATATCCTTTAGCAAATTTCAAAGAAGACTCCAAAGAAAAAGCAAATTCAACCAAGCGATAATCCGTAAAAGGTGTGCGATTTTCAATCCCAAATCGCATTGCATTTCTATCCTCATAACGCAAAAGATTAGGCAAATTATATTGAAAAGTATCCAGCCACAACCCTTGAGTAAAATCTAGCAAAAATCTCCCCAAAAGATTTTCCATAGAAGGAAGTGGCAATTCATTTTCTTGCAAGATTCTCATTCCCTCTTGATTATCTTCTCTAAAAAGCTTTAATTTTAAAGAATCATCCAAAGAACACTTTAAGCCAAATCCATATTCCCTCAAAGCTTCATTGCCATAGATTCTAATACGATTTTCAAATTCTTTATAATGAGCAAAAATATATCTCCCAACATGATGATAATATCCACCAAAAAGCTCATCTGCTCCCTGCCCGCCTAAAACAACCTTGCAAAAAGGTGCGATATTTTTAAAAAGCAAATATTGCGAATAAATAGAAAAACTGCGAAAAATCTCATCTTGATTCTGCACCAAATTCCTAAAATCCTCTTTGACACACTCTAAATTTGGCGTGATATAAGAAACATCAATTCCCAAATCTTTCTGTAATTGCTTCATATGTTGTATTTCATTTTGCTTTGTTTCTTTGAAATTTATCCCAAAATATAAGCACTCCACCCCGATTCTCTTAGCTAAATGTGCTAAAATCGAACTATCCACTCCACCTGAAATGCAAAGCGCCATAGGCACATCTGATCGCAGCCGTATTTTCACCGCATCACTTAGAATCTCCTCTAGTCTATCCAATGCTTCTTTCTGCCCCAAAGTACTATCCACACAAGGCACACATTCCCAATATTTTTTTATCTTAAGCTCTCCATTAGAAAATCGCCCAAATGAAGCAGGTGGAAAGCTAAAAATACCTTGATAAATAGTCTTATTCTCACTCCCATTGCCAAATAAAATCCATTTTGAAACTTCTTCTAAATCAAAACTAAACTTCCCAATCTCCAAAATCGCTTTAATCTCAGAAGCAAAAAAGAATTTTCCTTGATTTAAGGCATAAAAAAGCGGTTTATTCCCCATTCTATCACGCGCTAAAAATAAACTGTCATCGCGTTTATCGAGAATACAAAAGGCAAAATCCCCATTTAATCTTTGAATACATTCTTCACCCAAAAACACATAAGCATGAAGCAAAACTTCCGTATCACTCTGTGTAAAAAAGGGGATTCCCTGCTTTTTTAATTCTTGTCTTAGTTCTTTATAATTATAAATCTCACCATTAAAAACTAACACCAAATGCGGACAAAATGGCGAAGTAAAGGGTTGATTTGCCTCACTATCTAAGTCAATAATACTCAAGCGATTGTGTGCTAAAGAAATGATTCCATCACTAAATTCTCCACTAAAATCAGGTCCCCTATGCTTCATAGCCTCTGATGCTTTTTTAACCAATTCTAATGGATAATTCCCCCCACAAATGCTACACATCAAAACTTTCCATTTTTGCTACTCTTTGTTTGATAATATTTTAAAAACCTCTTGAGCTACAATCTCATTACCTCTTTTATTGCAATGAATCCAAAAATTCGTAAATAATGACTCGCTATTTTCTTTAATTACTTCATTTAAATCAAATAAATACGCACAATCAATAGCTTTTTTCTTTAATTTTGTTAAAAATTCTGGGGTTTGCTCTATAATTTTATTATAATAAGAGAATATTTCATTAAACAACTTCTCTTCTTTATGCCGCATCTCTTGCTCTTCCTTTGTCCATTTTAACTTGCAAGGCAATAGGGGTTGAATAAAGGCATAAAATTTGCCCCCCCCCCCCCGACCACTACTGCTCTCTCAAATTGTCTCAACCTTTCATTAACTGCTTCAACAACATCAGAAACGCAAACTTTATGATTAATTGCGTTAGATATCTTTGCCATTTCACTATAGAGAGGCAACTTACTTTGGATAGCCATCTTACACGATTCCTCCCATGCCTGTGGCACATAAACCATTTTATGCCTTTTAATCAGAACATCACATGAAGATACAGCACAACGCATTTCGGTTCCACCAAAAAATGTCAATACGATATCAGGCTTTAAAGGATACACCAAAGCATTATAAAGCAAAAATTGCTCATAAAGAGTGGAACCTGTTACTCCAAAATTCACAACTATAAATTCTCTTCCCAGCTCTTTTTGCAAAATCCCCGTAATCGTATCTTCATAAGATAAATAATCTACTCTTAATGCACTATTACCCATACAAGCAACTAATTTAATCTTTCTGTCTCTACTAGCCAATGCCTCAAAATCAATTTTTTTAACAAAATAAAAATCTTGATCACCATCATGAGATTTGGAATTTGCGATATAAAATCCAGGATAATTTAAATAGGTGCTATCCCATATTTTTGGTGCAGTCTCATACATCTTAGCATAAACACTTCTTTCTTCTAAAGCATCAAATGCTATTCTAGTTTCCAATACCCCTCTATTTACTTTATTAGCATAATGTTTGTGAATAAGATTTTGTAATTTTTGATGAAAATTATCTAATACAAAATTATCTTTTTGTATAAATAAAAAAAGTTCTGTCGCACTACCAAAGTATTCAAAGTTTAAATATTTCATATTTTTAGTATAATTTTGGGATCTAAAATTTTTTATTTTATCTTCTCGGACACCCACTCTTAAGAGTTTATCTTTTAATCTACAAGCTTTATGGTTTTCAAATACCGCTATAATAACTAAATCAAACTCTAATAAATCCAATTCTCCACTAATAAAATTTTCATCAAAAATGCTTTTTCTTGAAAAATCTAGCTTATCATCATAGACTCTTACATAAAAATCAAAACTCAAGAAAAATTCCAAAGCACTTTCCCCTACCCAACCATATCCATAAATTAAAATTTTTTTCATCATTGTTTATTCCTTATCTTTTTTCCTCTGCCTTCCCAACCATTATATCCAGAATTAGTTTCCACTTCACTTAGCCCAGCTTCTTGCAAATAACGATGCAATGTTTTCATTCTTATGGGTCTATCATACCAAGGCGAAAGCATATCAAAAAAATCCAAATATGCCCATTCTTTTAGTTTTTCTTCGCTTAATCCTTGTGAAGTATAATCTGGGATTAACAACCTCCAATTAAGACGATTTGCTCTTTTTGGTGAAAACATTCTGCGATTGAATTTAAAAACGGGCCACATAAAATCGATATATTTTTTTCCAAAATTATATAGCATTTTATGAGGCAATCTCTTGGCAATTGGGCGAAAATAATATTTTGTATTAAACCAAGTATTTTTATTAAAAGGATAATGATCACAGACAAATTCCCCACCTTGCTTCAAAACCTCAACTAAAGATTTAATCGCATTTTTGGCACTTGGAGTATGCTGCAACACTCCAAAGCAAAAGCATTTATCAACTATACCCTCTTTAATGGGTAATTCAAAGATATTAGCCTGAATAAGCAAAAGGTTTTTACTTGGAGGATTACTTAAAGCATTTGCCTCCACCGCACTTGAATAATCAAAACTAATCACAACTCCATCTTTCTGTGCAATTTCTAATGCATAAGGAGTAAAACGACCACTACCACAACCAGCCTCCAAAATCACGCAATGTTCTCCATTCTTATTAACAACCCAACGAGTCTCTTCATAAAACCTCTTTTTGCTTGATTCCACTCCACTTTGACTATCATATTGCGTCTTTTTATGTTTATTCCATTCAAAACCAAAACTATCTGCATAATTATTTTGTGGGACAAATCGCGGAATTCCTTGAATAATCTCATACCCCCCCCCACACTTTCTACATAACAATTTTCCTTCATAAATAAATTCTTCATTACCCTTTGCATTTTCTACCTCTAATTGCCCTTTGCATTTAGGACAAACCAAAAATTCCAAATGCCCCTTATACATCAAAATTCTCCTTTAAAATTTGTAAATAATACTGCTTTTGCGAATTGGCATTTAACATCGGCGATTCTATCTTTTTAAATTTATGCATCAAACAATATAAAAAAGCCTCTCTTAATTCACTAAAATCATTAATTAAATAAGCATTTTTTTGATGAGACAAAATCATAGCGTGATTTTTAATATCACTTGCTATAACAAACACTTCAGCACATAATGCTTCCATAATGGACTGCGAAATGCCATCAAATAACTTCAAAGATATGATGGCATTACTTATTTGTAAATATTTGTGCATATCTTTATGATTAATCTCAACAAAAATAATATTACTATTCTCTTTGAAGTTAATTTCTCTATCACATTCATCATAATATTTTTTTTCTTGAGCCAATAAACTTACAATTAAACAAGTATCATTATCATTTTTGTAATTTTCTAAAAATACTTTGATAATTTCTTTTTGAAAGTGAATTCTCTTAAAAGTCCGAATCGAAAAAAATACATTTTGATAATTCTTACCTAACAATCGCATTTTTTCACTCTTTTTTTGACTTGAGTCTAACTTCTCAAAGAATCTATCCTCAACACCCCAACTTAAAATTTTTATTTTATCTTGATTTAAAAAAGGAAAACTGCTCATAGAAATTTCTTTCATAACATATGTTTTTCCTGTAATAATCCTTGCATTTTTCAATAAAATTCCAGTAAAAAATTTCTTTTTCCCATAGCAATCTTCTTCTTTATTAATATCTCCTCCCATTGTATGCACTATCACGCGTTTTCCCCATAATGCTAAGAGCAAATTCTGATATAATCGACTTGCCCAATGAACAACAATAAGTTTAGGCTTTAATCTCAAAAGCAAAAACAATGTATAAAAAAAACTATATAAATAACGCATTCTAAGCGATATTATTCTAGGGTGTTGGAGAACATTAAATCCAGTATAATCAGATAAAGTAGCCTCATCAAGTCTTATGTTATTGGCATTATGTAAAATATATTTATCATAAGGTAGATCTTTTAACATCATAATTCTTGGCTTCATTAATGGACTACTTAAATCTGCTAAAATTAAAATATTCTCCCTTACTTTTTTCATTTTTTAAATCTCCAACCACATTCCAAGCACAATCAAATAAAAACCGACATTTCCTACCCTTCTCTCATTGCTGTAGAGTATTTTTATAAACTTCTCACAAGAATCTTCCCTAATGATTCCATAATGAAAAAGTGCGCTATCCTTGCTTAAAATCTCTCTTAAAAGATTAAACCAATCATTCTTTATCCAATAATCAATAGGCACATTAAAGCCATGCTTCTCTCTTTGCAAAATTTCTTGTGGCAAAATACTTTTAAAAGCCTCTTTAAGTAGCCATTTCTCCCCATTTCTCAAAAGTGTTTCATAGTCAAGCTGTTGAGTAAAACTGGCAATACTAGGAGAAACAAAAATTGCCCTACCCTCTATACTTTCACTCATACACATTCTATCAAGTTTTGTCATCATTTCATTAGGCAAATAAAATTCTCTATCAAAGTCAATAAAAGCAATGGGGCTAGAATCACCCCTAGGAAAATAACCCCTAGAATCCAAGTCTCCAAAAAAATCCAAATTTAAAAATTCTTTTTTCTCGCTTTCAAAAGCATAATAATGCCAACCTTTTGGTTTTTCTTTTGTGATAAATTTTGGATCATTGAAGGCTAGTTTTGGATACCAAGTATAGCCGCCAAAATACTCATCTGCTCCATCACCACTCAATAAGACTTTAATTCCCAATTCTCTCGCTTTTCTTGCAATCATCTTAACACCAATGCCAGAAATTGCACCAAAGGGCTGATCAATATCTTGAATAAATGATTTTAGGAAGTTTTGATAATTTTTTGCATTCACTTTAAGTGTAAAGTGTTGAGAATTAATATTTTTGGCAACAAGCATAGCAAATTCACTTTCATCAGCAAACCCACAATAAGGATCATAATTATCCAAAAAAGCAATATTAAAAGTTGTCAAATTACCCAATGATTGCTGTGCTAAAGTTGCTACAATACTACTATCAAGCCCACCGCTCAAAAATGCTCCAATAGGAACATCACTCATTAATCTCCCTTGAATACTCTTAGTAACAATCTCTTTTGTTATGCCCACTAAATCTACATTTTGATCTTGGCGAATAGGCGAAAATCGTTGCAAGGTTTTTTGCCAAAATTCAAACTCATTATATTCCAAACTTTGACAATCAAAGACCAAATAATGTCCTTTTTTCAATGCTTTTACTTCATTGTAAATACTTTGCGGTTCTGGGATGAAGCCAAAAGTAAAAAAATCCCATAGAGCTTGAGGATTCAGCGAGAAACTTCCAAAATATTCTTTCAAAGGTTTTATAAGCGTGGAAAATGCAAACTTTCTGCCGCACTTTGCATAATAAAGCGGCTTTTCACCAACACCATCGCGCGTTAAAATAATCTTGCCACGCCTTTTATCATACACCATTATCCCAAACATTCCATCAAGAAAGCTAAAACATTCTACTCCATATTCTTCATACATAAAAGGCAGAATCTCCCCATCGCAATGCCCTTTGAAAATATACCCTTTTTGCTCTAACCCCTTTTTTAATTCTCTATAATTATAAATTTCACCATTAAAAAGCACTACAATTGAAGAATCGATATTCACAAAAGGTTGTTCTCCAAAATACAAATCATTAATGCTTAGTCGATTCATTCCTGCGACAAAATTTTCTTCAAAAAATAAATAGCTGCCATCAGGACCTCTTTTTTGCATTAAACTTAATATTGATTCTAGTGAAGCAATATTGCTTTCCCCATAAATTCCAACTATCGCACACATTGATATTCTCTATACATTTGCTTTGCCACTATCCTAATTTTCAATATTTTTATTTTGCTATATCGGCAAATTCTATCTATTTATAAACAACAAGTTTTTATTTGTTGAAATTCCTTTAATAACTGCAATTCAAAATGCTCATATGAAAAATTCTCCACACAAGCTCTAGCAAGTCTTGCAAAGTCTTTCCTTTTTTGTTCATCTTGTAATATCTCTATACAATCACACAATCCATTCACATCATTAGTATCAAAGAATAATGCATTTTTTTTAAAAATTTCTTTATGCGGCTTGATATTAGACAACACAAGTGGTTTTGAAACACTTGCCGCCTCCAAAACCGCATTAGGAAACCCTTCAGTAATCGATAAATGCACAAAAATATCAGCCGTCTTTAAAAATCCATACATATTGGTTTGGTAACCTAAAAATTCAATATTTTTCAATTTATATTTTTGTTTTTTAGCTTCCAATTCTTCTCTTAATTCACCCTCTCCAAACACAAAAAAACGAATATTTATCTTGCGTTCTTGCAATACCTTACAAGCCTCAAGTAAAATTTGATAGTTTTTTTGCTGGTGCAATCTTCCTATGCTTACACAAATGATCTCATTATTCTCTCTCTTGAATTTCTCGCCAACACTTGCCATAGCTTCAATTCCCTTAAAATCAATAGGATTATATAAAATACCTATTTTTTGCTTTGCAACACCAAAATTTTCTATAATGTCTTGACTGGAACTTTTAGAATTACAAATCACTCTAACTGCATTCTGCATACATAAAGAATAAAGTTTCTCATTAATTTTTGATTGGGGAAATGTTTTTGCCACAAAAGAAGGCTCACAACGCACAAAAATACAATAAGGCTTATTCAATATTTTTGCACTCATTGCCACAAAATAACTCGTTATAAAATCCATAAAAGAACAAATAATATCTGCTTTTTCTGCTATTTGCGAGATTCTATCAAGTATTAAAAAAGCATTAACCATCAACCCTTGCGTTTCTTGTTCTAATAAATAATGGGTTTTAACTTCTGGAATCTCTAATAATTGATCAGTTTTTTTTAAAACAATCAATTCGACTTCAAATTGATTTTTTTGCAAGATGGGAAGCAGGATTGAAAGCACCTTTTGAGCACCACCTCCTTGACGCATCACATCAATCACAAAGACAACATTCATTACTAGCCTTCTTTAATAAATACTTAAATTCTATCAAAATAGACTTTAAGCTTCTTTTAAAGATTCTCTAAAAAACTAGCAATCCATTTTGAAGATTCTCCTAAATGATAAACTTCTTCCTTTTGATACTGCTTCAATTCCTCTAAAATTTGCTTGCCTTTGGTTTTTAAATCTAATTCCAACTGCAAAGCTACTTTTTTGAAAGTTTCTAAATCTAATGCTACTCTATGCAATTTTGGATTAGTAAATGATACACCAAAATTTTCAATTCTTAAATCAAATTCCTTTTTAGGTAAAGCATATAAAATAACGGGCTTACAAACGCTAAGTGGAGTGCTATAGGAAACGGAAGAATTGTCAGCAATAACAATACTTTCCATAAGCAATTCATAGCTTAAATTTTCACTCAAATCAAAAGAAAAATTAGAATATTCTTTAAATTCATCTAAAATCTTGTAAGGATCTCCACTTTCCATATATTCCACATAATTCCTCAAAGCTGGATGTGGGCGAAACATTACTTTTTTATTGTTATTTAATAAAAACAAAATAGCTTCTTTTAACTCTTCTGCTTTCATTAATCTTGGAATAAACAAAAATTGCTTAACTAGAGATCGAGGAGGACTTTGAAGCTGAATTTTATGATCCAATCTTGGAGAACCACTTTTGCAAACTTCAATCTCCAATGAATTCTCTTTAAAAATTTTCATAAAAGCATTATATGATTCCCTATCCATAGCGCAGTAATGACTAAAGGGAGAGAAATAATAATAAACATATTGCCTTAAATTTTTCTCTTTAATATTTCTTGGTGCAAGAGCAAATGCCTCCGCCAAAGAATGCCCAATACCAACCACTTTCCGCCTTGCTTGATTTAAAGATGGCATTCCACCTGAGAGCCTCAAAGTAACCTCATAATTAATAAAATAATCCGCGATCACCCAAGGCGCAATCAAGACTGATTGCTTTGCCACTTTATCTTTATATTTTGAATAATATTCCATACTCCCAAAATACCAAGCAACTTTTACATCATCTAAAATAAAGGAGGTGATTTCAAAAGTATGAGGAGCAAAATCAAACATAATCCCTTTTTGCAACTCAAGAGAATAGCCACTTTTTTCTAAATTATTTTGTGTTACTTGACAATACTGCAAGACACATTGCCTCAATTCTTCTAAAGCAATTTTAGAACAATAATAAGTAAAAAGATCATAAAAGTAATAATAATGCTTAATCCACTCATCTTCATAAATATGCAAGATTCTATTATCTAATAGCTCAAATTTAGCCCCCCCCCCCACTGACAATTCTAAAATATTCTTGCACAAAAGATAGGCTACAAATTCCCTACCATCAATCAATCTTTGAATTCCAGCCTTGCGACATTTTTCTTCCAATTCTTCATAAACATCTCCACCCATTAGCAAAACATATTTTTCACTTTGTCTTATCTCCTTTGCATATCTTTCAAGACTACTTGCTTCCTCTTTATCATCTATACCTACAAATTGAACTTCTCTATAAATCTCTCTTAGAATCTTTAAGAGTCTTTCTGCACAACCCCCATTTGGATAAATATAACAATACTCTTGTAATTGAATCTTTTCATATTTACTCAAATATTCCATTCTTTCCTCCAAGCACAAAATATATAAATATACCAAATTTTAGCAAAATCAACGCGTTCTCCACGATCAAAATCACCAATTAATTTCTCTAAAAATCGTCCATCTAAATACCCATGCGCATAAGGCAATATTTCATCTAATAGATGCCTAAGGTTTCCACGCATCCACTGCTCCAATGGAATCCCAAATCCCATTTTAGGTCGATAAATAAGCTCTCTAGGCAAAAATCTCTCTAAATATTTTTTAAAAATTCTCTTCCCAGAAATAACTTGTCCATCCTCTTGTTTTATTAAATTTTCTAGAGGATTTAAAGAAACCATAAATTCTACCAATTCCTTTCCTAAAAGTGGTTCTCTCATTTCCAAACCAACATTCATACTTGCTCTATCAGTTTTAGTCAAAATATCTTCACTTAAGTAATTTTGCAAATCAAAATAACTCATCTGTTTAAAATAATCCAATCCATCACTATCAAAAATCTGCCATTTATTTAAAATTGGCAACCCATTGGCTCTCAAGCCTTCTCTCCTTAAATGTGTGATTTCCACCAAATAATGCTCCAAGAAACTTTTAGAATCCAATTGCCCTTTAATACGCAAAAATTTATCTATACCAACTTTTAAACCGCATTGTTGCAAAAGTTTCACCATAATTTCAGGATTCAATATCTTTAATAAAAAACTTAAATTTTTATATTTTTGATATTTTCTATAACGATAAAAAGCCCAAAAATATCTGTCATAACCCAATCCAAGTTCATCACCACCATCTGCACTTAAAGCAACTTTATGTGTCTTTTTAATATTTTGCACTAAAAGCAAAGTTGGAATTGCAGAAGAATCACCAAAGGGCTCATCATAAATCCATGGGAGACTTGGAATAATATTTTGTGCTTCTTCTAAGCTACAAAGAAATTGATGATTTTTAACCCCCAAGATATTAGCTATTTTTTTTGCATAATTTCCTTCATTAAAACTAGATTCCATAAACGAAATAGAAAAAGTCTCAAAATCATATCCCGATTCTTTTAACACCGCACACACAAGACTTGAATCAACGCCACCACTTAGGCACACTCCCACATTCACATCACTAACCATTCTTAAGGATACACTTCTGTGCAACTTTTCTTGAAAACAAACAGAATCAAAACAATTATTTATTCTATAATAAGATTTAACATCATAATATCGCACTTTTTTGATAGCTTTCTCTAAACCTTGCTTCTTGATATTTTCTAAATCTATTTGCAAATAATGCCCTTGCTCCAGCTTATAAGCATTTTTCAAAATACTAAAAGGGGCAGGAATATATCCTAACTCCAAAAAATAGCTTAGGGCGACTTCATCAATCTTTTTTTGCAATTTTGGATAAGCCATTAACGCCTTTAACTCAGAGGCAAACAAAAAGCAATGGGAATCATAGTAATAATAAAGTGGCTTAACCCCAAATCTATCGCGAAAAAGATAAAGTTTCCTCTCTAAAGAATCATAAATAACAAAGGCAAACATACCCTCAAAATACTCTACGCAAGTTGCACCCCAATGTCTAAAACTAGATAGCAACACCTCTGTATCACTCCTAGCTACACAATTAACACCCTTGTTTTGAAGTGTTTTTGCTACTTCTTTATAATTATAAATCTCTCCATTAAAAACTAAAATATACCGATCATCACAAAAAGGCTGATGAGAATAACAACTCAAATCAATAATAGAAAGTCTGCGGTGAGCCAAAACAATTTCATCTTTAATGATTATTCCACAATCATCAGGACCACCATTAATCATAGTGTCCCTCATTTTTTCTATATTATTTTTTAAGCCATTCTCCTCAATCTCAAACCCACCAACTATGCGACACATTATTCCTCATTTAGTCCATATTCACTAGTAAGATACGAAGCAAGATATTCACTTGCCTTTCCATAATTATAAATTTCTCTTTTTCTATATTCTAAAATCTTTTTATTCCATTTGTTTAAATTTTGGTATATTTTGCTAACAATAGCTAAAAGCCCCCCCCCCCCAATCAAAGAAACATTCACACCTAACTCACCAATATCTTGATCATAGCCTTCTTGATTGTGTTCCACGACAACCGAAGGGCAAAGAGTAACCAACGGAAAAGAAAATTTGGAAGTTGTTTTAGAACACACTAAACAAAAAGATTTTTGATAAGACTCTAAAGACATAGGATTAGAGTTATCTATAGTAAATTTTTGATGATCTAAAAATTGCTCTAGGTATTGTAAATGAGAATCTTCCCATTCATAACGATATCTTAAAATAACCGAAAATCGTTCCAAAACTTCTTTTATACTAGGAATCATTCTCTCCAATTCTCCTAAATCATAAGGAGTAAATAAAACACTTTCTTTAACTAACATTTTAGTGCTACTAAAATCTTTTGCAATCTTATCATACCCTAAATATCCAATGGGCAAAAATCGAGTTATGCTATCGGCTTTTTTAGGCATAAATTCCCTACCCACAACACAAACATCATTACCCAAAACAGCTTGAATCCTACCATTCACATTCCAATCTACAATTCCATGTCCCACATAGATAACTTTAACATTTTTATGGTATTGATAAGTGCCAGTAACACAAATAACTTTAGGAAAGTCCAATAAGGGCAAAAACTCATAGGAGAGATACAATAAACATTGATTCTCTTCATCCAGCCTTTCCAAAGCTCTCTCATAAGAACCTCTTTGTGAGCAAAATAATAAAACTTTAACTCTCCTCTTTTTTAATTCCTCTTCCAAGAATCCAAAATGTTTATCTTTGACAAAATCAGGCAAAATTAATGCACATATAGCATTCCAACCTTTTCTTGCACATTCATTTCCAAGTTTATAAATTGCTTTTTGTGCATATTCTTCCATACCGCCTAATATATAATCAATCTTTTCTCTCTTGATTTTTTCTACAATTGTTTCAAGATTAAGCTTATATTTTGGAGAAAGCCTACTAAGCGCAATATAAATAATGCCTTTTTCTAAAGCAATTCTTTCTTTTAAATCATTAAAGTTTCTCCCCTTTATATCATCATCGATATATTCGGGACACACTCCATCAACATACTCCATACACCAACCAAGTTGCTCTCCAGTCACCCCTTTAGGATAAATATATACTTTACTCATCTATACCCTCATACACCTTTTTAAAAAATAATGAATGTTTTTGATAATACTGCAAAACAAACTCAGCAATCTTTTGACTAGAATTACCAACATCTTAGATTAAAAAAAATAATATTTTTTAGTTTAAAAATTTAACTTACGATCATCTAAATTATATCACAAACCATTAGTTTTTAAAATTTTTAAAACCTCTGATGCACAAAATTTATTACCCTTTGCATTACAATGTATCCAATTACTTTCAAAAAAAGTTCCCTTTTGCTCCTTTATTTTTTCGTTTAAATCATAAACAAAATTTTCAGAAGATAATTCCATTTTTAAAGCATCAATAAAAATGGGTATTTTTTCTATAAGTTCATTTTGATAAGGATCTACTTGAGATAATCTTTTCTTTTCTTTTAATCTCATCTCTACTTCTTTATCACTCCATTTTAACTTACAAGGCAACAAAGGTTGAATAAACGCGTAAAATTTTGCTTTTTCTAAAGTAGCAATTTGCATAAATTGAACCAAACGAACATGAATAGCCTCGCAAATATCCTGAAGTGCAACTTTACCATTAATTGTCCCAAACACATCACCATTTACAAGCCCTTTTAATTCATTATATATTGGCAATACGCTCCCACTTTTTGTTTTATATCCACTCTCCCACATATTAGGATAATATATCATTTTATGATCCTTTAAAAGCTTATCACAAGCTGAAAATCCCAACATTAAATCGGTACCACCAAAAAAAGAAAGTACAACATCCGGCTTTAAACAATAAAAAAGTGCATTAAATAATAAAAGTTGCTCATAAATGGTATAACCAGACACTCCAGCATTAATAACAATATATTCCCTTAAATCATAATCTTTTCTTAAAAAATCTGTAATACTTTGTCCAACGAGATATTCAACTCGTAAGGCACTATTACCAAATACAACAATTAATTTTTTATTTTCTCTATTTTTTATTTGTTTAAAATCTATTTTATCAATAAAATAAAAATTTTTATCTTCTTTGCGATAAATAGAACTCCAAACATTAAATCCAGGGTAATTAATTGTGGAAATTTCCCACCAATTCATAGAAACTTCATGCATTTTGGCAAAAACATTATAAAGTGGATATTTAGCATCTATTTCTTTTCTTAGCTTTAGTTTAATTTTATCATTTTTTTTATTATTATAATGTTTTAAAATAAGATTTTTCAAAAACCGATGAAGTATAGGCATTTCATAATCATCCCCTAGACATTCCATTAATAATTGATCTTGATTTTGATATCTTTCTTGCAATAAATAAAACATATTCCTTGAATATCGCATTTCATAAAAATGCTTAATCTTTTCTTCTAGAAAACCCAATTCTAAAAGTCGACTTTTAATTTTTAAAGCCTTTTGATTGTCAATAACCGCAATAAAAACAATACTATAATCTTCGGCAGATACTGCTTCTATCCTTTTAAAACGCATATCAAATTCTGAGAATTCTTCATTATCATCCACTATGTTAACATCAACATTCAAATGTTCACACAACAAGAGACAACTTTTCCCCGCCCATCCAAATCCATAAATCAAGACTTTCTTCATTTTATATCCAAATTATGCTTTGTGGTGACGCAATTATCTTCATCAAAACATGATTTAAATTTCTCTGCACAACCAGCACAAAGACTAAATCTTTTAAATTGCTGCTGCAACTGCTCTTTTCTTAATTTTTTTGCCATTTCAGAATTCCATACACCTCTCACACCTAATTCTTTGACATTCCCAATCGAAATGGGTTGATACATTGAGCTTGCATCCATAGTGCAGCACACAGTAACATTGCCATAACAATCTATAGCATAATTACTCCAAGGAAAACTACAAACCATATCTCTTTGAGAAAAAGTTTTATCCTTATTAATATCATTTCCTTGCTTATCGTAAATAACAAGACGTGTAAAAAATATTCTCACAATAATATCCCTACAATCTTCCCACTTAGATAAGTATAATTCCTTTTCTTGTGCTTCACAGAATGTATCTGTAAGAACACAATTTAAATCAAATTCTATTTTATGCCCCTTAGCATTTAACTCTCTTGCATACTCTACACATTCTCTCACACCTTTTTCAACTTTATTTAAATCAGCACCCCTGATTTTTCTATAAGTTTCAGGAGTTGCTCCATCAATACTTATAGTCATACGATTTAAACCAGAATCCAAAAGTTCTTTACCTATTTTATGTAAGAGCGTTCCATTGGTTACTATGTAAGTCCATGGGATTCCTTTATTTCTAGCATAATGTATAAAATCTGGCAATCTCTGATCTAAAGTCGCTTCACCAGCTGCTGTAAATCCTACCGTTAATTGAGGATTGCTTACACTAGCTTCAGCACAATAATCAATCGCTTCATAAACAAACTTATCCTCTAAAAATGTTTTTGTTTTAAAAAAATCTGTTTGATGGTTAACTTTAAATTCTTCTGAAAAAAATGGACACATAACACAAGTAAGATTACATACATTATGTATTGATATATTAAATCCTAATGGATAAGGATACCATTCTTGCATCCTCTCAATTAGATCATATTCAAGTTGCTCTTTTGCAACTCGATATTCTTGCCACTGCCACGAAAGATTAAACAGCTTTCTACTTTCATAAAAAAACTTTTTGTTGATATATTTCTCTTCTATATGCTTCTCTCTTCTCAAAATACCATGCAACTTTCCCCTCAAATCTCTCTGTATCAAATTTTTTCTATAAAGCGATTCAACTTTTAAGTTTTCTGGAGTTAATTTATTTTTCAATGCAAATAATGCGAAATCATCTATCTCCATATAATGATTTGGTTTTGGATAGTAATATAAATTTTCCTCAAGTTTTATTGCTGTTTTAAAAAAAATCGTAGCAAAATTTCTATCTTTTTCTTCAAGCAAGGGATAATTAAAAGCAATTATTATTGCCCCCCCCCCCATTATTATTGATAAATTCTACTTCTTTAGAAAGTTTATAAAGCTCATCATCAAAAAAATCTTGTATCTTCCGCTCTTGCAATATATTTGTTTTATCAAAATTCTCCAATCCTAATGTTTTAATTACATTGTCAACTCTTGTTCTCCAAAAATTCAAAATAAATATCTGCATAAAAACTTCCTTTTAAAAAATAAAATTATAGACTATTTTTTAATAATCTTCTCTTTTTATACCATTTTAAAATCCAATTTGAAAGATAAATACTTGCATTTTTAAAATTAAATAAATCGTTCTGGCAATAATCTAGAATTTTCTTTTCCCATTCTCTCTGATAACTTAAATCTTCCGATAATTTTACAAACACTTCAATAAAAGATGATTCATCTTCTTCAAAAATTCGTATATGTAAATTTTCCTGATAAAAACAATCATTCTCTAAAATTTCTTGATTTGTATCATTTCTATTAGGATAGAGCAATATTGCTGGCCTCTTCGTAATAACAGGATAAGAATACATCATTGAAGAATAAATTTCAATGGCTGTAATACTTCTTTGCAGTTCTTCTTTAGAAAGTCTTGGGGTTTCATTTTGCCAATAAATAAAATTCGGATATGATTTAAAAGCTTCCGCGAAATCATCTTCTCTTGATTTGTGAGTTTGCTCCAATGGAGGACATGATTTAAAAATTACCCTAAATCCAAAGTCTAGGGCTTTTAAAATATATCTTGATAATTTTTGCGGTTGATTAAAATTCAAAAAAGTGGATATAAAGATCACTGTATCCCGTTTAATGGTATAATCTATAGTATCTCCAAACTCATCAACTTCTTTTTCAATACTCGGATATCCACCCCGTATCAAACGCGGCTCAGGTGATGGCAAAATCCCATTAAAGCTCTGCAATTTAAAAATCTCCTTATAAATACTTTTAGAATGAATATTTACATAAGAAGACAACAAAAAAGAAATATTTAAGACTTCTAACAATTCTTTAGTTGAACAAATTCTATTAGAGATTTGCTCCATACTAGTTACTATCTTAAGACTATAAACACCCGTATAAAACCGAGCAATATTAGTCTGTTCTATAATAAATGGGAAAAAATTTAAATTCTCCAATATTTCAGCATCGGCACACAGGTATTTTTCGCCTCTTTTATCCAAATCATTTTTAATCTCGCTAAACCAATAATGCCCCAAAGAAACAACATACACTATCTGCAAACCACCTTCTTGCAATCTCTGACAAATACTCCCTAAATGTTTTTGAAAAGAACTAAAGCCACTCAATTGCACAGCAATAATATTAGAACAGTCAAATTTTTCCCTGTAATATGAATTTAACCAATTTGCACTAATTTTAACTCCATCATAACACTCGCAAATACCATATTTCAAGCAATTATCCAACAATTTATCATAATTTTTAGGAGAAGACAATAGAAGTTTAGCTTTACTTTGAAAAATTTCCTCTTTCACAGCAGCGGATAATCTCTCTAAACTTTGTTCTGGAGAATTATCATCAATAAAAAAATAAGTATCATTATCTTTTCTTTCTTTGAAAACACCATTCATAAAATCGATAATCCAAGCAATATATTTTGCGTTACCTCCATTTGGATAAATATAATAATGCATAATCACTCCTTTAAAATACTTCTTGCTTGATACCACTCTAAAATAAAATTTGCAATATACCTTGATGCATCACCAAAATTATATAAGTCATTTTTGCAATAATCCTCTATTTGCTTTTGCCACTGCTTTTGATATTCTAAATCTTTAGATAATTTTTTTAAATATTTTATAATACCTTCTTTAGCTTCTTCTTTAAATAATCTAATATGTAATTTAGGATTATAGAAGCAGTCTTCATCTAAAAGATCTTTTGGAATGGTATTTTTTTCTGGATAAAGAAGAATGGCTGGCCTCTTTGTAAGAGCGGGATAAGAATACATCAAGGAAGAACAAGCCCCAACAATTGTGATGCTTCTATTTTTATTTTCCAAACTCAATTGTGGTTCATCATTGCACTGATAGATGAAATTAGAATAATGTTTAAACTTTAATGCAAAACTATCCTCTCTTTCTTTAAAGCTGATATGACTAGGATTTGATTTAAAAACCACACGATACCCTTCTTTTAAAACTACTTCTAAAATATCTGAATAGTAGTCTTCATAATAAAAATTAATCAATGCAGAAATAAAAATCACAGTATCTCTTTTCATAGAAAAATCAATCCCTTGAGATTCCTTTGTCTCTCTATCAATGCTTGGATACCCACCTTTTAAAAATCTCGGTATAGGATTAGGATCTACTCCACCAATCTGCTGATTTTTCTCAAAATATCTATAATGAGTTTGAGAATGAATATTTAAATAAGTGCTTAAATAATTTGCTATCGTGTCTGCTCTCTCTATTCCTCTATCTTGATATAAATCTACAAGCCATACATAATTAGACACTTCATCAAAACTTGAATGAATTCTTAAAGTTACAACATTTGGATGAAAATGCAATACATTGTAATGAGTAATTACAAAAGGCACAAAGTCAAATTGACTAAGGAATTCATAATTTGCCATTACGATTTCATCATTATTTTTTGTATGATATTCCAAAAATTCCTTATAATATTCACTCTCATAATATAAAAAATAAATTAGTTTAATGCCATTATTGTTCAATATCTCTCTAATATTACCCAAATATTTATGCAATGGATTTCCACCAGTATCGCAGAAAATCCCACATATTTTTTGTCCCTTATATTTTTCCTTAAGCATTAGATTTAATCTTTCCCCTAAATATTTTATTCCATTATAGGCAACTTGAATCCCTTTTTCTTGTAACTTTTGAAGGCATTGGTGCATATATTTTTGAGAACTTAATAAAATTTTTGCCTCTCCATTTGATAATTCATTTCTAATTTTAGGTATTACAACTTCCAAAGAATGAGTTTTTAAACTATCATCAATAAAAGATATTTCCCCCCCCCCCCATCTAAAATGCTAATTGCATTTGCGAGATATTTTGCGTTACCTCCATTTGGATAAATATAATATTTCATAATAAACTCCTTATTTTATTTATTATTTTTTCTTAAATAAAAATTCATTACAGCCAAGCCCTACAACCTTCAAATACACAAATAACCTATAAATCTTACTCTTGGGATAAATAGGTTTATAGTATCTTGTTGAAGTATTTTTCAAGCATAAAAAACCATCTTTCTCCCAAATCTCTATCACTTCATCATTGGCAATAGGCTCATAAGGCAACCCTCCTAACCAATCAATCACATCTGTAATTTTATACATACCGCGATCCTTATCATACATATTCCATCCTCTACCTTTACGAATATCCTCAAATGTTAAAAAAAGAGTATAGAAACAAACCATGAAAATTTTCATAACAATATTTGTCTGGTTGTAATACATTTTCTTATTTAACCACCAAGAACTTGCTTCTGTCTTATTATAAAGGGCAATATATGCATATTTATCGCCCCCCCCCCCACTAGACAAAATGTTCATTGCATTTTGCATAGCTAATTTTAGATTGCCAGTGTGATGTAAAACTCCCCAACTATATAAAATAACATTTTGATTGTCTAATTCCTTTTTAAGCTTATCCACTAACCATGAATCTAAAATACTACCCTCAAAAATTTGCCAATTTTCTTTATTTTGTGGTTTGAATTTCTCCCCTGCCATTTTAGTTGCCTCTATAGAATTAATATCAACATCCAAACTAATAACTCTTTTGCAACCTAATTGCAAAGCCGCTACAGAAAATAAACCGCTTCCGCAACCGATATCCAAAAAAACTTTATCTGAAAAATCAAAATCTTCACCAAAATATTTTCTTAAAGAATTAATAGCTCTATTAAGAATCTGTTCATTTGCAACATATTCTATAAACCTTTTCCAATTTCTACCAAAAGAAAATGTAATCATAATTTATATTCCTTAATTCAAATTATAT